>NZ_AYWC01000013.1:0-269346 GCF_000502615.1 Mesorhizobium sp. LNJC405B00
ACGTGAACAATCACCAGCCTGCCATGACCGCCCCCTCTCAGCGAATTTGCAGAACTCTCAGCACACTACCCGCTCGTCCTGCAACGCTGGAGATTGCGAAAGCCAGTGTGACGTCCAATCTCCCTCCTTGCGGGGGAGATGGCCGGCAGGCCAGAGGGGGGTGCTGTCCCGCTGGCCTTCGTCTAACTGATATCTCGTCCTGTTCGAAAATGTGAATAGGATTTTTGCGACGGCGCGGCATCAGATAGGATGCCAGCGGAGAGAAGGTCCGCTCGGTTTGCCATTGAGGAGGAACACATGCGCTGGAACATGATGGTCTTGGTGTCTTGCCTGGCAATGACCGGCTGCAGCAGCTCGATGTCGGAGCGGCAGGACCAGGACGTGCAATCGTCGCTGCAATATGACAACGTGCCTTGCGACCAGTTGCTGGCGCAGCGCAACGAACTGGCGCAGCAATACCATCTGTCGACGGACGCCAAGCCGAGCTTCTCCAATCCGGCGATGGGCTTCGGCCCGTTCACGCCGGATATGCGCTCCAAAAGCAAGCGCGATACTGATCTGGCAAGTGGCAAGATCTACGCCATGAACCGCTCGATCGTCCGCCGCGACTGCGGCAAGCCCAACAAACAGAAGAAGTTCACCCTGCCGAGCTGAACCTGAACTTCCTCAGTACCCCGCCTTGCGGTCGACCACGTTATCAAGCTTTTCGCCGCGCTCGAAGGCATCCATCTGCCGCAACATGCTCGGCGCCAGGTGGACAGGGTCGGAGGTCGCCGCCGCGTGCGGCGTCACGAACACTTTCGGGTGACTCCAAAGCGGACTGGTCTTCGGCAGCGGCTCGACCTCGAACACGTCGAGGCTCGCCTCCTTCAGCGTGCCGTCGTCCAGCGCTCGCAAGATGTCGGCGTCCTTCTGCAGCCGGCCGCGCCCGGCATTGATCAGCACCGAGCCGCCGAGGCCGTTTCGCTTGCGCAATTCCTTCAGCACGCCGTAATTGATGATGCCGTGCGTGTCCGGCGTCAGCGGCAACAGCACCACCAGTATGTCGGTGGCGTTGAGGAAGGGGATCAGCCCGGCCTCTCCGGCATAGGTCGCAACGCCTTTCATGGCCTTGTCGCTCCGCGACCAGCCATTGACGGCAAAGCCGAGCGACAACAGCACCGATGCCGCCGCGCGGCCGAGATTGCCGAGCCCCATAATGCCGACCGAGATGTCACCGGCCGGCCGCTGCGGCGGTTCGTGCCAGGTCTTCTTCGGCTGCTGCGCACGATAGAGCATGCCCTGGCGGTGATGGTCGAGCACGCGCCAGACGACATATTCGGTCATGTACTGCGTCAGGTTCTCGGCGACCACTTTGACGATCGGCACATCGGGCAGGCCGGGATCGGCGAAGATGTGGTCGACGCCGGCGCCGATCGAGAAGATTGCGCGCAGATTGGGCAGCGATTTCAGTAGGTTCGGCTTCTGCTTCCACACCACCGCATAGGTGATCGACGGATCCGAAGCGCCGTCCGGCTCCAGCACCACTTCGCGCTCGGCCGACAGCAGCTCGCGCCAGCGCTGCGGATGAAAGCCGGTGACGGCAAGCAGGATTTTGCCTTTTTCCATTTGCGGATTGTATTCCCTGTTATTCGCTGACGATGCCGACCGGCGCCGTCTCGATCTTGAACGCGGCCGAGATCAGCGCCTTGGTATAGTCGGTCTGCGGCCGTTCGAAAATCTGTTCGGAAGGGCCGGCTTCGACGATCTTGCCATTGCGCATGACGATGACGTCATTGGCAAGGGCGCGAATGACTTTCAGATCGTGGCTGATGAACAGATAGGCAAGGTCGTGCTTGGCCTGCAGATTGCGCAAGAGGTCGACCACCTGTGCCTGCACGCTCATGTCGAGCGCCGAGGTCGGTTCGTCCAGCATGACGAAGCGCGGATTGAGCACCATGGCGCGCGCAATGGCGACGCGCTGGCGCTGGCCGCCGGAGAATTCATGCGGATAGCGGTTCCTGGTCGCCGGATCGAGCCCGACCTCCTTCAGCACGGCGACGACCTTGTCGTCGCGTTGGTCGGGCGACAGCTTCGGCTCATGGATCTTCAAGCCTTCCTCGATGATCTCCGAGACCGACATGCGCGGGCTGAGCGAGCCGAACGGGTCCTGGAAAACGATCTGCAACTCGCGGCGCAGCGGCCGCATGGCGTTGAAGGAAAGCTGGTTGATGTCGCTGCCATTGAACTGGATGGTGCCGGTCGATGAGATCATCCGCGCCAGCGCCAGCCCGAGCGTCGTCTTGCCGGAGCCGGATTCGCCGACGACGCCGAGGGTCTGGCCGGCGCGCACGGTGACGTCGATGCCGTCCACCGCCTTCACATTGTCGACGGTGGTGCGAAAGAAACCCTTTTTGATCGGGAACCAAACCTTGATGTCCTTGCCGGTCATAACCGGTTTGGCGGCGTCGTTGGCGGCCGGCGGCTTGCCCTTCGGCTCGGCGGCCAAGAGGTGCTTGGTATAAGCGTGCTGCGGGTTGGCGAAGATGTCCCTGGTCGGCCCGGTCTCGACGATCTTGCCTTTGGTCATCACGCAGACGCGGTCGGCGATCTTTCTGACAATGCCGAGATCATGGGTGATGAACAGCATTGACATGCCCTTGCGGCTCTTCAGCCCCGCCAGCAATTCGAGGATCTGCGCCTGGACAGTGACGTCGAGCGCCGTCGTCGGCTCGTCGGCGATCAGCAGTTCAGGCTCGTTGGCCAGCGCCATGGCGATCATGACGCGCTGGCGTTGGCCGCCGGACAGCTGGTGCGGATAGGCGTCGAGCCGCTTTTCCGGTTCGCGTATGCCGACCTCGTTGAGCAGCGCCAGCGTGCGCGCCTTGGCCTGGCGATCGCCCATGCCCTGGTGCAGCGCCAGGATCTCGACGATCTGCTGCTCGATCGTGTGCAGCGGATTGAGCGAAGTCATCGGCTCCTGGAAGATCATGGTGATCTTGTTGCCGCGCACGCTGCGCAACTGCTTTTCGTTCATCGCCAAAAGGTCGGCGCCCTGGAACAGGACCTTGCCCGAGGGATGGCTGGCCGTCGGGTAGGGCAGCAGCTTCAGCACCGAAAGCGCGGAGACCGACTTGCCGGAGCCCGATTCGCCGACCAGCGCCACCGTCTCGCCCTTGGCGAGGTCGAAGGAGATGTGGTCGACGGCTATCGACTGGTTGCCGCCTTGCGTGAAGGCAACGCTGAGATCGCGGACCGAGAGCAGGGGCTCGCTCATCGGAACGCCTTGCGCGGATCGAACGCATCGCGCGTCGCCTCGCCGATGAACACCAGCAGCGACAGCATCAGCGAGATGACGACGAAGCCGGATATACCAAGCCAGGGAGCGTTGAGATTGCTCTGCGCCTGTTTAAGCAGTTCGCCAAGCGAAGCGGTGCCTGGCGGCAGGCCGAAACCGAGATAGTCGAGCGAGGTCAGCGTCGAGATCGAGGCGCTGACCAGGAAAGGCATAAAGGTCAGCGTCGCGACCATGGCGTTGGGCAGAAGATGGCGCAGCATGATGGTGCGGTTGGACACGCCAAGGGCGCGGGCAGCGTTGACATATTCGAAGTTGCGAGCGCGCAGGAATTCGGCTCGCACCACGCTGACCAGCGACGTCCAGGAGAACAGCAGCATCAGCCCGAGCAGGATGAAGAAGCCCGGGGGCAGGATGGCGGCAACGATCAGCAAGAGATAGAGCAGCGGTATCGCCGACCAGATTTCGATGAAGCGCTGAAACAGAAGGTCGGTCCAGCCGCCGAAATACCCTTGCAGCGCGCCGGCGGCGACGCCGATAACCGACGAACCCGCAGTCAGGATCAACCCGAACAGCACGGAAATCCTAAACCCGTAGATGATGCGCGCCAGCACGTCGCGCGCCTGGTCATCGGTACCCAGCCAGTTCCAGTTGCCGACAATGCAGTCAGGATCGGCAGCGCCTTGCGGATATTGGCTGCATCGCCTCTGCGCGTCGTATTCCCATGACGGTTTTGCGGGAGCGGCGTCGGGGATCGCATTGTTGACGGTGCGGTAGGAATAGCGGATTGGCGGCCAGATCATCCAGCCATTGGCGTTGATCTCGTCGCGGATGACCGGGTCGCGATAGTCGGTGACGGCGTAGAAGCCGCCGAATTTTTCCTCGGGGTAGGCGACCGCGACCGGGAACAGGATCTCGCCTTTGTAGTAGGCGACGATCGGTCTGTCGTTGGCGATCAGTTCGGCAAACAGCGACAGCACGAACAGAGCGAGGAATATCCACAACGACCAGTAGCCGCGTCTGTTGGCCTTGAAGTTCTGCCAGCGCCGCTTGTTGAGCGGCGACAGCCAGGGGCGGGCGATCCTTGTCGGTGTGATCTCGGCTGCAGCCTGCGTCATCAGACGTCTCTCCGCTCGAAATCGATGCGCGGATCGACCCATGTGTAGATCAGGTCGGACAACAGCGTCACGAACAGGCCAAGCAGCGAAAATATATAGAGGTTGGCGAACACGACCGGATAGTCGCGCGCCAACACGGACCTGAAACCGAGCAGCCCGAGACCGTCGAGGGAAAAGATGTTCTCGATCAAAAGCGAGCCGGTGAAGAAGGCCGAGATGAAGGCCGCTGGAAAGCCGGCAATGACGATCAGCATTGCGTTGCGGAACACATGTCCGTAAAGCACCCGCCGCTCCGACAGGCCCTTGGCACGGGCCGTCACCACATACTGTTTGCGTATCTCTTCCAGGAAGGAGTTCTTGGTCAGCAGCGTCGTCGTCGCGAAGGCCGACAGCACCAGCGCCGTCAGCGGCAAGGTCATGTGCCAGAAATAATCGACGATCTTGTCAGGCCACGACAATTGGTCCCAATTGTCGGAGACGATGCCGCGCAGTGGGAACCAGTCCCAGAACGAGCCGCCGGCGAAAAGCACCATCAGCAATATGCCGAACAGGAAGGCCGGTATGGCATAGCCGACGATGATCACGCCGCTGGTCCAGACGTCGAAGGCGGAGCCGTCCTTGACCGCCTTGCGGATGCCAAGGGGAATCGAGATCAGATAGGACAACAGCGTGATCCACAGCCCAAGCGAGATCGACACCGGCATCTTTTCCAGGATCAGATCGAGCACCGAGATGTCACGGAAATAGCTGTCGCCGAAATCGAAGCGGGCATAGTTCCACAGCATCATGCCGAAGCGTTCGAGCGGTGGTTTGTCGAAGCCGAATTGCTTTTCCAGCTTCTTGATGAATTCCGGATCGAGCCCTTGCGCGCCGCGATACTTCGAGCCGACGTCACCGGCCACATCGAAATTGCCGCCGCCTCCTGCATCGCCGCCGCCGCTGCCGAGGCGGTCGCTGCCGCCCTGGTTGGTCAGGCTGGCGATGACCTGCTCGACCGGTCCACCCGGTGCGAATTGAGTGACGACGAAAGCAACAGCCATGATGCCGAACAGGGTCGGTATCATCAGCAGGATACGGCGCAGTATGTAGGCGCCCATCAGCTTTCACCCTCCCCCTTGTGGGGAGGGTCGATCCGCGAAGCGGAGCGGGGTGGGGGTAGTCTCGATCCGGCGTACGCCGTCACACCCCCACCCCGGTTCACCATTCGCGCTGCGCACGAAGTGCTCACCGACCCTCCCCACGAGGGGGAGGGTAAAGTGCCGCGCAACAGCCTACCCTTTGCCAATTTTTGCCGCCTTGCCCTTGTCGACCCACCACAGCGCTTCGACCGGGAAGTCGAAATCGGGTTTCCGCTCGGGAAAACCGAACATGTCCCAATAGGCGCTTCGATGATTCGCCAGGAACCAACTTGGAATCCAATCCCTCCGTGCACGCAAGACCCGGTCGAGCGCGCGCATGGCAATTGTCAGGCTTTCGCGACCCTCGGCGGCACCTGCGGCGTCAACCAGGGCGTCGATGGCCGGGCTCGACGTTCCCGGCAGATTGCGAGAGCCCGATACGGTAGCTGCTCGCGAATGGAAAATGGTTTCGAGGTCATCACGGGTTGGCGTCGCCGGAAACGAGGCCGCGACCGAGACGAGGTCGTAGTCGAACGAATTCTGCCGCAGCTGATACTGCGCGGCATCCACCAGCCGGATCGAGGCATCGATGCCGACCGCCTTCATGTTTTCGACCCAGGGCGAGTAGACCTGTTCGAAGACTTCGTCGTCGACAAGAAACTCTGCGGACAACCGACCACCCTTGTCGTTCACGACGAAATTGCCGGACCGTTTCCAGCCGGCCTCGGCCAGAAGCTTGGCCGCCTTGCCAAGCAACTGCCGGTCGCGGCCGGAGCCGTTCGACGCGTCCTGGATCACGGCTTCGCCAAAAGCCTCGGCGGGAATCTGCTCACGCAGCGGCTCAAGAAGAGCCAATTCTTGTGGCGACGGTCTGCCCTCGGCGCGAAATTCGGATTTCTCGAAGCAGGATTGCGAGCGCTCATAGGAACCGTAGAAGAAATTGCGCCGCGTCCATTCGAAGTCGAAGCAGAGCCCGATCGCCTGCCGCACGCGCGAGTCGCGAAACTGCTCGCGCCGCTGGTTGACGGCGGTGCCCTGCATCGAAGGCACCGTTTCGGCCGGGAATTCGTGCTTCACCACCTTGCCGGCAGTGAAGGCTGGGAAGTCGTAGCCGGTCGCCCAGACGCGCGAGGTGAATTCCTCCCTGTAGAGGATTTCTCCCTTCTTGAACGCTTCGAAGGCAACGCTACGGTCCTGATAGAACTCAACGCGGATCCGCTGAAAATTGTTCTGGCCGCGATTGACCGGCAGGTCGTTGCCCCAATAATCAGCCACACGCTCATATTCGATCCAGGCCCCTGCCGACCAGCGACCGACCTTGTAGGCGGCTGACCCCAACGGCGGGTTCATCTGCGAGGAATCGAACGGGTTGGCCGTGTAGAACGCCTTCGACAGGACCGGGAACTCGACCACGTTGAGGATGGTGCGGCTTGTCTGCTTGCCGGAAAACCTAAGCTGCAGTGTGTGGGCATCCACGGCAATCGCGTCATCCAGATGCGTTAGCGGCAGGGAATAGTACGGGTGCCCCTTGTCCTTGAGCAGCTTGAAGGTGAAGGCGGCATCCTCTGCCGTCAATGGCGTGCTGTCATGGAAGCGGGCCTGCGGGCGCAGCGAGAAGGTGAAGTCGTTGCGGTCGTCGGAAATCGTCACGCCGTCAGCGATCAGCCCGTAAACGGCGTCAGGTTCGTCGTACGCTCTCACCATCAGTGAATCGAAGCACATCTCCGTACGCTGGGGCGAATCGCCTTTGGGAACGAACGAATTCAGCGTGTTGAAGGTCAGCGGCGTCTGGTTTGCAAGCCAGTTGCGCGGCAGGAAGTTGAAGATGCCACCTTGCGGCGCATCGACATTGACATAGTCGAAATGAGTGAAGTCCGGCTTGTATTTGAGGTCGCCGAAAGCCGACAGTCCATGCAGTTTCACGCCGGTTGGGCTGGCGGCGAAAGCCTTGCCCGGCAGCAGCGCAGCAACGGCCGCGGCGCCACTGAGGGCCAGGAAATCGCGGCGAGGGAGCCCCGCCATCAATTGCTGCCCTTGTACTTGGCGGCCAGGGCCTTTTCCTTGTCCGCATCGATCCACCAGGAATCGATATCGGCGCCACGGTAGCCGGGCTGCTTTTCCGGGATGCCGAACTTGTTCCAGTAAGCCAGCCACACAACGGCGCGATAGTATTGCGGCACCACATAGTAATTCCACAGCAGCACGCGATCGAGCGCATGGGTGGTGGCGACGAGGTCATCGCGATCCGTGGCAAAAATGATGCGGTCGACAAGGGCGTCAACGACCGGGTTCTTGATGCCGGAATAATTGCGCGATGCCGGTGTGTCGGCGGCCTTGGAGCTCCAGAAATCGCGCTGCTCGTTGCCGGGCGATTCCGACTGTTGGAGCTGTCCTGTGATGACGTCGTAATCGAAATTTCTGACGCGGTTGGTGTACTGGCTCGGGTCGACGATGCGCAGTGTCGCATCGACGCCGATCTTGCGCAGATTGGCGATCCAGGGGCTGGAAATGACCTGGTCGGTTTCATTCGAGCCTAGGATTTCAAACTTGAATGGCTCGCCGGTCTTGGCGTTGACCATCTTGCCGCCCTTGATCACCCAGCCGGCCTGGGCGAACAGGTCGACCGCCTGCTTCAGATATTTGCGCTCGGCCTGCGGCGAATCGTAGACCGGCAGCTTGAATTCCTGCGTGAACAGCTCCGGCGGCAGCTTGTCGCGGTACTTCTCCAGGATCTCCAGTTCCTTGCCTTGCGGCAGGCCGCTCGAGGCCAGTTCCGTGCCTTGGAAATAACTGTGGGTGCGGGTGTTGAAACCGAAGAACAGCGTGCGGTTCATCGATTCGAAATCGAAGGGATAGGTGAGCGCGGCCCTGACCAGACGATCGGCAAACAGCTTGTGTCTCTGGTTGAGCATGAAAGCCTGCATCGGCTCGGGCGAGGTGGTCTTGAACTCCTGCTTGATCACATCGCCGGCCTTGATCGCCGCGAAATCATAAAATGTCGCCCAGCGCTTCGAGCTGTTTTCCGGCTTGATATCGTCGAGGCCACCTTTCTTGAACGCCTCCCAGGAGGCGTTGTCGTCAAGAATGTAGGTGAAGTGCTGCGTGTCGAAATTCTCCCGGCCGATCTTCACAGCCAGCTTGGCGCCCCAATAGTCGGGGACACGCTGCCAGACGATTTCCGACCCCGCCTTGAAGCTGGCGATCTTGTATGCAGCCGAGCCCAGCGGCGGCTCCAGCGTCCCCTTGGTGATGTCGCGCTTCTTGCCATTGGCGTCGGTGCCTTCCCACCAATGCTTGGGCAGCACGACAAGGTCGCCGAGGATCTTGGGCAGTTCGCGATTGCCCTTCTGGTCGAAGTGGAACTCGACCTCACGGTCCGAGACAGCGACGGCGTCGGTGACGTTTTCGAAATAGCGGCTGTACATCGGGCTGTTGGCCTTCAGCACCTGGAACGACCAGATCACGTCGTCAGTGGTGATCGGCTGTCCGTCATGCCATTTCGCCCGTGGGTCGAGCCGGTAGGTGGCCGAGGAATAGTCGGTAGGGTACTTGTAGGCATCGGCGATGAGCGGGTGGCTGACGCTGCCTTCGTCAGTCGCTTGATCCATGAGCGTGTCGTAGAGCAGGCCGCCGCCAAATGGCTGCAGGCCGGCCGCCGGCGAGCCCTGCACGATGTAGGGATTGAAGCTGTCGAACGTGCCGGAAACGACCGAATTGTAGGTGCCACCCTTCGGTGCATCCGGATTCACATAATCGTAGCGCTGGAAGTTCTCGCCATATTTGGAGGGGCCGATCAGCGAAGAGGTGGTGTGCCATTCCTGGGGGAAGGCTGCCTGCAGGCCGCCTGCGAGGGCGCCCACAACCAGAAAGGACCTCAGAAGCGTTCGGCCAACCGTCATGCGTTCTCCTCTTCGCGATGCCCGGCAATCCTAAATGATTTGACGCCGGTGGAAACCGCCATGCGGCGGCTTTGTCGCCGCATATGCGATTTTCCTAACAAAAAGCCGGGCTGAACCCGGCTTTTTTGAGATCATGGAGATGACAATTCGGTTATTTGGCGGGCGCCGGTGCCGGCGTCGCAGGGGCTGGAGCTGCCCCTTCAGCCGGCTTGGCCGGAGCAGCACCCTCGGCCGGCTTGCCCGGCGCGGTTGCATCAGCGGCGGCACCTGGCGTCGGCAGCGGCTTTGGGCTGTCCGACAGCGTTCGCAGATAGGCGATGACGTTGGCGCGGTCCTCGTCCTTCGGCAGGCCGGCAAAGCCCATCGCAGTGCCCTTCACGAATTTCTTCGGCGAGGTGATGAAGTGGTTGAGGTTGTCATAGGTCCACTTCTCCGCGCCGCCCTTGGAAAACTCTTTCATGCCGGCCGAATAGGCAAAGCCCTCATGCTCGGCGACGGGGCGGTCGACGATGTCCCAGAGATCCGGGCCGACCTTGTTGGGGCCGCCTTTTTCGCCGGAATGGCAGGCCTGGCATTTCTTAAAGACGGCCGCACCTTGCTCGACATTGGCGGTGGCCAAAAGGTCGGCGATCGGCTTGGCCTCTGCCGCGGGTCCGGCGGCGCCGCCTTCGGCAGGCTCCGTCGCCTCGATGGCGAAGCCGGG
The DNA here is from genome assembly GCF_000502615.1 of Mesorhizobium sp. LNJC405B00. Classification (NCBI taxonomy): domain Bacteria; kingdom Pseudomonadati; phylum Pseudomonadota; class Alphaproteobacteria; order Hyphomicrobiales; family Phyllobacteriaceae; genus Mesorhizobium; species Mesorhizobium sp. LNJC405B00. The sequence goes on from NZ_AYWC01000013.1 coordinate 10,113, forward strand.
CTTTTCCGGCGCCGGCGAGGCAAACAGGGCGTCGGACACCAAACCGACCGAGAAGACGACGAAACAGGTTCCAAGCAACCCGGCGAGCAGTTTGTTGACTTCGTTGGAATCCATACGCCCCAGGGCTCCCTTTTCCGGCGGACCTCTCCGTCCACTCCGTCCGTCGGTATCGTGACCCACCCCGTCGAGCCGGTCAAATCGGGCGGAAACTAGGTCTTTTGCTTGGGCGTTGCAACACCTATAAGGGCGCTTCCAGTGAGACCTTTTGCCACTTTCCCCATCCTCTTTCGAACGCCTTGCAACCTCGATGTCCACGCTCATCCTGATCCCGGCCCGCATGGCCTCGACGCGCCTGCCGGGCAAGCCGCTGGCCGACATAGCCGGCGCGCCGATGATCGTCCATGTCGCCCGCCGCGCCGCTGAGGCTGGGCTTGGCCGGGTGGTGGTGGCAACCGACACGCGCAACGTGGCCGAAGCGGTGCGCGCGCACGGTTTCGAGGCGGTGATGACGCGCACCGACCACGAATCCGGCTCCGACCGTATCTTCGAGGCGCTGACCGCGCTCGACCCCGATCGCAAGGTCGAAACCATCGTCAATGTGCAGGGCGACCTGCCGACCATCGATCCCAAGATCATCGGTGCGGCGCTGAAACCGTTCGAGGACGCTGCGGTCGACATCGCCACGCTCGGCGTCGAGATCGTCCGCGACGAGGAAAAGGCCAACCCCAACGTCGTCAAGATCGTCGGTTCGCCGTTGTCGGCGACGCGGCTGAAGGCGCTCTATTTCACCCGCGCCACCGCGCCCTGGGGCGAGGGGCCGCTCTATCACCATGTCGGCCTCTACGCCTATCGGCGCTCAGCCCTCGAACGCTTCGTCGCGCTAAAACCGTCGCCGCTCGAACGGCGCGAGCGGCTGGAGCAGTTGCGGGCGGTGGAGGCCGGTATGCGCATCGATGCCGAGATCGTGCAATCGCTGCCGCTCGGCGTCGACACGCCGGAAGACCTCGAACGCGCCCGACAAATTCTTTCCTGAGACCTTCAATCTGAGATATCGGCATGCCTGACAAGACCAACAGAATATCCTTCCAGGGCGAACCGGGCGCCAATTCCGACACCGCCAGCCGCAACATGTTCCCTTCGATGGAGCCGTTGCCGTGCCCCACCTTCGAGGATGCCTTCAACGCGGTCGAGACCAACAAGGCCGACCTCGCCATGATCCCGATCGAAAACACCATCGCCGGCCGCGTCGCCGACATCCATCATCTCTTGCCGGAATCGAAACTCCACATCGTCGGCGAATATTTCCTGCCGATCCATTTCCAACTGATGGTGCTGCCCGGCGTCAAACGCGAAGAGATCAAGACCGTGCACAGCCATATCCATGCGCTGGGACAGTGCCGCAAATACATCCGCAAGAATGGCTGGAAGCCGGTGATTGCCGGCGACACGGCGGGTTCGGCGAAGCTGGTTTCCGAGCTCAAGGACCGCACCATGGCCTCGCTGGCGCCTGCGCTCGCCGCAGAACTCTATGGCCTCGACATCATCGAGAAAAATGTCGAGGACACGGACTCGAATGTCACCCGCTTCGTCGTCCTGACCAAGGACAAGCGGTTGGCCGAACGGCCCTCGGCCGACACCAAGATGATGACGACCTTCATGTTCCGTGTCCGCAACGTGCCGGCTGCGCTCTACAAGGCAATGGGCGGTTTCGCCACCAACGGCGTCAACATGACGAAGCTGGAGAGCTACCAGTTGGGCGCCTTCACCGCGACGCTGTTCTACGCCGATATCGAGGGCCATCCCGACGATCCGCTGGTCAAGCTGGCGCTGGACGAACTGCGCTTCTTCTCGCGCGAAGTGCGCATTCTGGGTGTCTATCCCGCCAGCGAGTCGCGCGAGCAGTGGAAGGTCGCGGACTAAGGTTCCCCTAAACCAGCAGGGTCAGCGGCACATAGTCGATTTCCATGAAGGTTTCGACTTCCGGAATCCAGCGGTCGCGCACGAAGGCAACGTGGTCGGGATGCTCGTTATATCTGGTGTAGGCGGCCTGATCGACGAACTCCATCGAGAAGCCGAAGTGATAGTCGTTCTTCGGGCTGACTTGCCGCAGCGGCTCGAAATGGGTGACGCCCTTGATTGCGCTGAGGATGCGCTTGGCATCGGAGAGGAACCGCTTTTCCTCCAGCGAGTACTGCGGGTGCTTCAGGGTGAAAACCACGGTGTGACGGATCATTTTTTGCTCCCGTTAAGCAATTCCAGGAAAAGTGTGAAGCGGTTTTCCGTCCGGAATTGCGTAAAATAACAAGTCTTATTCGCTGTCGACCCAGGCGCGGATCAGATGATGCGCGATCGCGCCTTTCGGCGGCGTGACCAGATTGTCCTTGTGCGTCCTCTCCAGCATGGAACGCACCTCGTCGCGAAAAAACCAGCGGCAATCTTCCAACTCGTTGAGATCGGCCTGGATGTCGTCATTGAGCGGTTCGCCGAAACAGCCGATCATCAGCGAATAGGGGAACGGCCAGGGTTGGCTGGCATGGTAGACGACGCGGCCGAGCCGGATGCCGGCTTCCTCCAGCGTTTCGCGGCGCACCGCCGCCTCGATCGTCTCGCCCGGCTCGATGAAGCCGGCAAGCGCCGAGTACATGCCGGGCCCGAAATGCCGGCCGCGGCCGAGCAGGCATTTTTCCCGCGTCGCCGTCAGCATAATCGCCACCGGATCGGTGCGTGGAAAGTGCTCGGTGCCGCAATTTGGGCAATGGCGCTTGTAGCCGCCGGCCCGCATTTGCGATTCATGGCCGCATTTGCTGCAGAAGCGATGGGTGGCATGCCAGGCAAGCAGGGCGGCGCCTTGCGCCAGCGCGCCCGCTGCCGCCTCGTCGATCAGCCCCTGAATATAGACCGAGCGATAATCGATCGCCTTCATGGTCTCCGGTAGCTGTTCGGGATCGAGGCCGACCGGCACGGCAAGTACCGGGCCGCTCTCGGCAAAGCCAAGCAGCACGCCTTGTGCGAGTGATGGCTGCAGCTTCTGGCTCTCAGCCAGATCGAACCAAGGGTCGAAGCTGCCATCGTGCAATTTCAGATACAGCCGTCCGCCATGCATCGGCAGAAGACGTGCCGAGGGATCGGCCAACGCCCTTTCGACGGAATCGTCGGCGCGGTTCTCGGATTGCCGATCAATCGTGTTTCCGGCGAAGCCGACGAACTGGCTCGGTTCGCGCAACGGCGCGTCAAAAAGGCGAAAGGTCATGGAAGCTCGAACGTCTAGGAATGGACACAGGCGGCTTATAGCGCCGCCTTGATCTGTTGCGCAAACTGGCGGATGCCTGAACGCTCATAGGGCTCGCGCATGCCGTGCCCCCACACCGGCCCCGGCCAGCCCGGATCGCCTTCCGAGCGGGCGATGACGTGGACATGCAATTGCCGAACGATGTTGCCGAGCGCGCCGGTGTTGATCTTGGTGCAGCCCGTGGTTCTTTTCAGCGCCTGCGCCACCATGTTGGTTTCGAAGGTCAACATCGCCTGGTCGAGCGGCGTCATGTCGTGGATTTCTTCGGCCCCCGGCCGCTGCGGCACCAGGACCAGCCATGGCCAGCGGCTATCGTTCATCACCCTGAGCTCGCACAGGCCGAGCCACATCAGCTGCTCGCTATCCGCCTCCAGCCTGGAGTCGAGCGTGAATCCGGCCTTGAGGCCCGGTAGCATTGGCGTTTCCCTTGCGCTTCTCGCATTATTCCCAAACTCATGACGCTAGAGCGGCTGCACGGGGGCTGCAAGCGATTCATTGAGCGGCGGAGTTCACGGGCATCCGATTCTCAATGCACCCTTGCATTTGATCGCTGAATTGCCGATATGGAACGCGGGAGGTTGGTGGTGGACGATCCACTCGCCAACCGGGTCAGGTCCGGAAGGAAGCAGCCCTAACGAGCCCGGAACGGGTCATTGTTCCAGCCTCCCACCTCATCGGCCCCTCTCGCGACATTGACGACGCATTGCAGCGCGGGCGAGACTATTGGAGCAATTCCAGGGAAAGTGTGAGCGGTTTCCCGTCCGGAATTGCGTTAAAGCAAAGGGTAGAGCGGTTTGCCGTTTCAGAAAACGGTGAAACGATCTAGCAGGAATCGGCTACGCTGAGACGCGGCCTTTTGGAGCTTTACGGGCGAATGAGCGAAGCCGGAAATTCGGACCCCGAAAACCTGGAGAAGCAAAAGGCCGTCGCCTATCGCGTGCTGGCGCGCAAATATCGTCCGTCGAATTTCTCCGAACTGATCGGCCAGGAGCCGATGGTCCGCACTTTGACCAACGCTTTCTCCACAGGCCGCATCGCCCAGGCCTGGATGCTGACCGGCGTGCGCGGCGTCGGTAAGACCACGACGGCGCGCATCCTGGCGCGGGCGCTCAACTACAAGACGCCGACGGTCGACCATCCCTCGGTCGACCTCGCCCTCCTGGGCGAGCACTGCCAGGCGATCATGGAAGGCCGCCATGTCGACGTCATCGAGATGGACGCCGCGTCGCATACCGGCATCGACGACATCAGGGACATTATCGAGCGCGTGCGCTATGCCCCGGTGTCGGCGCGCTACAAAGTCTACATCATCGACGAAGTGCACATGCTCTCCACCCAGGCCTTCAACGGCCTGTTGAAGACGCTGGAAGAGCCGCCCCCGCACGTCAAATTCATCTTTGCCACCACCGAAATCCGCAAGGTGCCGATCACCGTGCTGTCGCGCTGCCAGCGTTTCGACCTGAGACGCATCGATGCCGGCGCGTTGGTCGCGCATCTCGCCTCCATTGCCGGCAAGGAAGGCATATCGGTAGACGACGACGCGCTGGCGATGATCGCGCGCGCCGCCGAAGGCTCGGCCCGCGATTCGCTCTCCATTCTCGACCAGGCAATCGCCCATGGCGGCGGCGCCGTCAGCGCCGAAGCGGTGCGCGCCATGCTGGGTCTCGCCGACCGCGCCCGCATCGTCGACCTGTTCGAACATGTCATGAAGGGCGATGTGGCGGCCGCCCTTGCCGAATTCCGCAACCAGTACGACACCGGCGCCGATCCGACTGCCGTGCTGACCGATCTGGCCGAATTCAACCACCTCGTCACCCGGCTGCGCTTCGTGCCGACGGCTGCCGACGACGCTTCCCTGTCCGAGGATGAGCGCCGCCGCGGCGCCGACTTCGCCAGCACGCTGTCGGTCAAGGTTCTGTCGCGAACCTGGCAGATGCTCTTGAAAGGCATTCCCGAGGTGCAGTCATCCAGCCGACCGGTCAGCGCCGGCGAGATGGTGCTGATCCGGCTGGCGCATGCCGCCGACCTGCCGACGCTGGACGAGGCGCTGAAATCTCTGGAGAGCGGCGCTCCGGCGTCCGGTAGTGTTTCACGCCCGAATGGTGCGCCGGTAAATGCCGGCAATGGCGGCGGCGCCAGCGCGGTAGCGCAGACCCGGATGCCGTCCGGGCCAGCCGGTGCGCAAACCATGCGATTGGTCGGCGCGCCCCCGGTCGCCTTTGTCGCGCCTCCGCAGCCGGTCGTGGAGCCGCAATCGCCGCCGCTGAAATCGCTGGCCGATATTGTCGCTCTTGCCGACGCGCAGCGTGACATCGCCTTCAAGGTGCTGGTCAAGAGCTGTATTCGCCTGGTGCGCATCGAACCCGGCCGTATCGACGTCGGCCTGACCGCCGATGCGCCCAAGATGCTGCTCAACGACTTGACGGCGAAGCTGCGGGCCTGGACCGGCCGCAACTGGCTGGTGTCGCTGTCGAAGGAAGAGGGCGGCCAGACGTTGGCCGAGATGGAATCGACCAGGCGCGAGACTGCTTTCTCCGATGCGAAAAGTGATCCGGCGGTGGCCGCCATCCTCGCGCGCTTTCCCGGCGCCAAGATCATCGACGTGCGCATTCCCGACGCGCCGGAAGTCGACACGGACAAGGCCGAAGTGCCGGTCGAGCCGCCGTCCGACGACGACGAAACCTGACCACAGTACGAATCCGCAAAGGACCCGACCATGAAAGATCTTCTCGGCCTGATGGGCAAGGCGAAGGAAATGCAGGCCAAGTTTCAGGCCATGCAGGACGAGATCGCCACGATAGAAGCAAGCGGGCAGGCCGGCGGCGGCCTGGTCAGCGTCACGCTGACCGGCAAGTTCGAGATGAAGTCGCTGAAGATCGATCCCTCGCTGTTCAAGGAGGACGAGGTCGAGATTCTCGAAGACCTGCTGCTGGCCGCTCACAATGACGCCAAAAATAAGGTCGAGCAGATTATGCAGGAGAAGACCAAGGCGCTGACGGCAGGCTTGCCGATCCCGCCCGGAATGAAATTGCCGTTCTGAGCCGGCTCCAAGCAGTTAATTGATTACGAAGGGAAATCGGCTGCGGAGGCTGTTGTTAAGACTTTCTCCGGCTTTGCTCACGCGGACATATCCGGGCATTTATAAAGTTTTACCTATGCTGCACGAAAGCTAATCCTTTAGCCATCTTTTTGCCTTTAAGAGTCTCATTCTTGCCACATCTCGGGGCGGGCTGGCATCTGGACAATGAGGCATTTTTGTTGATCGCGACGCGATGGAAGACGCCGCTTCTGCTCGGCATCATCTTCTCCCCTATGTTCCTGGCCGGTTGTAGCCAGACCACGTCTTCGCACGGCCTGTCGGTCGCCAGCCTGACCGACGCCATCACGCCCAGCTTCCTTTCGACGCGCGCCTACCGCAACACGCCGAAGGAGAAGGAATGCCTGGAGCGGGCGATGTTCTTCGAGTCCAACCGCTCGAGCCGTGACGGCATGATCGCCGTCGGCACGGTGGTGATGAACCGGCTGCGCTCCGGCAATCATGGCAGCACCATTTGCCAAGTGGTTGGCGAACCGGGCCAGTTCGCGCCCGGCGTGATGACGCGGGCGATGAATTCGAAAGCGATGCCCGATGTCGAGGAGGCCGCCGATGCGGTGCTGAAGGGCGAGCGCAAGGCCAAGCTGAAGAACACGATGTACTTCCACACCGCCGGCCTGAGGTTCCCCTACAAGAACATGCATTACACCATGGTTGCCGGCGGCAACGCCTTCTACGAGAAGCGCGGCCGCAACTGGCAGCCGCTGCCGGATGAATCCACGACCATGGTTGCCTCGGGGACGCCGCGCGCGCCTGTGCCCGAAGCGCCGGTGCAGGTTGCCTACGCCGAGCCGGTGGTGAAGACCATTGTCCGTCCAGATCCTGCCAAGCAGGCCGCGGCGGTTCGCGCAGCCAAGGCGACACGTGCCCCGGCCGAGCAGACCTATGTGACGGCTTTCGCGGCGCCCGCCAAGAGCGCCCGCGTCGCCGCCAAGCAGACGGAGGTGGCGATGCAGGAGCCGATGGCCGAGCCGGATGCCTCGCGTTTCGGCGGCACGCTGAACGCCCGCTACATCACCTCGGTTCCATCGGCGACGCAGGAAGCGTCGATGGGCTTCCAGTCGACGCCTGAGAACACCGACGCTATCGGCGCAATGATCGTCGATCAAACCCGGCCGCTCTCAGCCTACTGACGCCCAGAACATTTTCCGAGCCCGCCATGGCAGCATGGCGGGCTCGGTGCGTATGCGGCATGTTTCAAAGCGCGCGGAAAAATCCTAGATCAGTGCGATGTCGAAGCGAATCGCCGGTCCCGAGATCGAACGCCTGATCCAGCTCCTGGCCAAGGTGCCGGGGCTAGGGCCGCGTTCGGCCAGGCGTGCGGCACTGCACCTCATCAAGAAGAAGGAGCAGCTTTTGTCGCCGCTCGCCGCCGCCATGGCTGAAGCCGCCGACAAGGTGCGCATCTGCACGACCTGCGGCAATGTCGATACCTCCGACCCTTGCATGATCTGCACCGATCCGCGCCGCGATGCCTCGACGCTGATCGTCGTCGAGGATGTCTCCGACCTCTGGGCGCTGGAGCGGGCGGCGGCCATGAATGTGCGCTACCATGTGCTCGGCGGCACGCTGTCGCCGCTCGACGGCATCGGCCCCGACCAGCTCAATGTCCGCTCGCTGGTCGACCGCGTCGCCGGCGGCGAGGTGAAGGAGGTGATCCTCGCCGTCAACGCCACGGTCGAGGGCCAGACGACGGCGCACTATCTCACCGACCAGTTGTCGGGCTTCGAGGTCAAGGTGACACGACTTGCCCATGGCGTGCCGGTTGGCGGCGAGCTTGATTATCTGGATGAGGGTACGCTGGCGGCGGCCTTGCGCTCGCGGACGGCGTTTTGACGCAATTGGCGGGCAGGATGTGCGACATGAAAGCTTCGCATTCTTCGAGGTTTGCGCCAAACACCCCCCTCTGTCCTCCCGGACATCTCCCCCTCAAGGGGGGAGATCAGCAGCTTCTCGGGCGGCATTCTTCTTTCAACGCTGGTGGTTGGCGAAAACCGAAGCGACAGCCAATCTCTCCCCTTGTGGGGGAGATGTCCGGCAGGACAGAGGGGGGCGCGACAGAAAGCGGACCTTTCGGATTGGCGCTCGTTGCGCTTCTCGCATCCCTTGTTGCCCTGCTTTTTGTAGCCCCCGCCTCCGCCGCCAAAATCGACGACCAGTTCCGCGCCTGGCTGCAAACCGATCTCTGGCCGGAAGCCCAGACCAAAGGCATCTCCAAATCCACCTTCGACGCCGCTTTCGATGGCGTGAAGCCGAACCTCAAATTGCCCGACCTCGTCCTGCCCGGCGAGAAACCCAAAACCCCGCAAAAACAGCATCAGGCGGAGTTCGGTTCGCCCGGCGCCTATTTCGCCGAAAAGACGGTGCGCGCCGTCACGTCAGGTGGGCGCACGCGCGAGGCGGCCAACGCCAGGACGCTGGCTGCGATCGAAAAGCGCTACGGTGTCCCGGGCGAGATACTGTTGGCGATCTGGGGCCGCGAGACCGGCTTCGGCGCGGCGAAAATGCCCTACGACGCCTTCGAGGTTCTCGGCACCAAGGCGTTCATGTCGACCAGGAAGGACTTCTTCCGCACCGAGGTACTGGCGGCGCTCGAGATCGTCGAGCATGGGTTGGCGCCGGTCGGCGCCATGAAATCGTCCTGGGCCGGCGCGCTCGGCCAGCCGCAATTCATGCCGACCTCGTTCCTGAAGCACGCCGTCGACTACGACGGTGATGGGCACCCGGACATCTGGAATTCGACGCCGGACGTGCTGGCCTCGATCGCCAACTATCTCGTCCACTATGGCTGGGTGAAGGGGCGTGGCTGGGGTTTCGAGGTGACGGTTCCGGAAAGCGTTTCCTGCTCGCTCGAAGGTCCCGACCAGGGCAAGAAGATCTCAGCCTGGGCGGCGATGGGAATCAGCCGCGTCGGCGGCAAAGCCTTTCCGGCCAACGAACTGAAGGCGGAAGGGTTCCTTTTGATGCCGGCCGGACGCAGCGGTCCGGCCTTCATCGCCACGACAAATTTCTACCTGCTGAAGCAATACAACACCAGCGACCTCTACGCCCTGTTCATCGGCCATGGCGCTGACCGCATCGCCCATGGCGATGCTGATTTCGTCGGCAGCTGGGGTGCGGTCGGCGGCCTGCATCGTTCCGACATCGCCGCGCTGCAACGGGCGCTGGAGGCCAAGGGCTACGATGTCGGCAGCGCCGACGGCCTGCCCGGCTTCAAGACCCGCCGCTCGATCGGCAGCTGGCAGGAAAAGAACGGCCGCCCCGCCACCTGCTTCCCCGACGCCGATCTGGTTGCTGCCATCAAGTAACACCGAAAAGAGCAGATTTTTCCCCATCGGCGGCTGCAATTGGCTCGCCCATGCTTCGACGCGCACAGCATATTCCGGTCCAGTATGCCGGCTCGCAAAAATGCCCGTTGCCGGTTGGAGGGCTGCCGGATAGGGTGTTGACCAACTGGAAAAAAATCAACACGGTATGGGCTCTAACGGTCGTCCTCCGGCCGCGAAAAAGATTACTGCAGCCCTGAGCCGGGAACTCGGGGTCAACAATCAACAAAACAGGGAACAATCATCATGATGATGGAAAAGTTTGCTCTACGTTCGCGCGTCTGGCTCGCAGGTGCTGCCATGTCCGCTCTGCTCATTGGCGTCGCGCCGGCCTTTGCCGTGACCCCCGCCGACACGCTGGTCGAAGGTTTTGCCATCGACGACATCATCTCCATGGATCCGGGCGAGGCGTTCGAACTGTCGACCGCCGAAGTCACCGGCAACACCTATGATCTGCTGGTCCGCCTCGACCTCAGCGACACCTCCAAGGTCAAGGGCGACCTTGCCGAGAGCTGGACCGTCTCCGACGACGGCCTGGTCTATACGTTCAAGCTCAAGCCCGGCCTAAAGTTCGCTTCGGGCAATCCACTGACCGCCGCCGATGTCGCCTATTCCTTCGAGCGCGCCATCAAGCTGGACAAGCCGCCGGCATTCATCATCAACCAGTTCGGCATCAGCGGCGACAATGTTGCCGACAAGGCCAAGGCCGTCGACGACACCACCTTCCAGTTCACCGTCGACAAGGCCTATGCGCCGAGCTTCGTGTTAAACTGCCTGTCGGCAACGGTCGCTTCGGTCGTCGACGCAAAGCTGGTCAAGGAACATGTCGCCGCGGTGACGCCGAGTGCCGACTACAAATGGGACAACGATTTCGGCAACGCCTTCCTGAAGACCGGTTATGCCGGATCCGGCGCCTACAAGCTGCGCGAATGGCGGGCCAATGAGGTCGTCGTGCTCGAGCGCAACGACAATTACAATGGCGAGAAGGCCAAGCTCGCCCGCGTCATCTACCGCAACATGAAGGAAAGCTCGGCACAGCGCCTGGCGCTCGAAGCAGGCGACATCGACGTTGCCCGCAACCTCGAGCCGAACGATCTCGACGCCATCGCCAAGAATGCCGATCTCACCACGACCAGCGCGCCGAAGGGCACGGTCTATTATATCAGCCTCAACCAGAAGAATCCGAACCTCGCCAAGCCCGAGGTTCGCCAGGCGTTCAAATATCTGGTCGACTACGATGCGCTGAGCACGACCATCCTCAAGGGCATTGGCGAGATTCACCAGACCTTCCTGCCCAAGGGCGTGCTGGGGGAACTGGACGAAAATCCGTTCAAGTTCGACGTCGCCAAGGCCAAGGAACTGCTGACCAAGGCCGGCCTGGCCGACGGCTTCAGCGTAACCATGGATGTACGCACGGGACAGCCGACAACGGGCATGGCGGAATCGATCCAGCAGACGCTTGGCCAGGCCGGCATCAAGCTGGAAATTATCCCGGGCGACGGCAAGCAGACGCTGACCAAATACCGCGCCCGCAATCATGACATCTATATCGGCCAGTGGGGCCAGGACTATTTCGATCCGAACTCCAACGCCCAGACCTTTGCCTCAAACCCGGACAATTCGGATGAAGGCAAGACCAAGACGCTGGCCTGGCGCAATGCCTGGGACATCCCGGACCTGACAAAGCAGACCGAAGCAGCCTTGCTGGAGAAGGATGCCGGCAAGCGCGCCGATATGTACAAGAGCCTTGAAAAGACGATCCTCGACACCAGTCCCTTCGTCATCATCCACCAGCAATTGGAAGTGGCAGGCCTGCGCAAAAACCTGAAAGGCTTTGCGCTCGGTCCGAGCTTCGACTCCAACTTCGTCGGCCCGGTCTCCAAGGAATAGCGACGGCGGACGCGCCTGATGAGCGCGATTGAAAACCAGGCGACGGCGGGGCAGGGAAGCGCCCGCGCCGTCGCTATTTTATTGGCCATCGGCCGCTTCCTGGTCATCGCCGTCACCACCTATCTCGGCCTCCTCGCGGTGACCTTTTTCATCGGCCGCGTCATCCCGATTGATCCGGTGCTGGCGGTGCTCGGCGACCGCGCACCGGCCAATGTCGTCGAGCGCACCCGCCGCGAGATGGGGCTCGACCTGCCGTTGATCGAGCAATTCTATATCTATCTCAAGCATGCGCTGAACGGCGATTTCGGCACCTCTGTGCTGACCACCAATCCTGTGATGACCGACATCCGCCGTGCCTTTCCGGCAACGATCGAACTGGCGACTTTGGGCACTCTGATAGGCTCGTTGATCGGCGTGCCGCTCGGCGTGCTGGCAGCGGTAAAACGCGGCAGTCTCATCGACCAGATCGTTCGCATTGTCGGCCTGATTGGCTATTCCGTGCCTATCTTCTGGATCGGGCTTTTGGGGCTTGTCCTGTTCTACGCCAAGCTCCAATGGGTGGCTTTTCCCGGCCGCCTCGACATCGTCTACGAGTACACATTCACACCGATCACCGGCTTCTACCTGCTCGACGCCGCGCTGCAGGGCCAGTGGGATGTCTTCTACGACGCTTACCGCCACATCATCCTGCCCGCAGGGCTGCTGGGCTATTTCTCGCTCGCCTATATCAGCCGAATGACGCGCTCCTTCATGCTGAATGAGCTGTCGCAGGAATACATAGTCGCCGCGCGCGCCAAGGGCCTGTCTGAAACGCGAATCATCTGGGGCCATGCGCTGCGCAACGCCGCGGTGCCGATGGTCACGGTGATCGCGCTGTCCTATGCCGGGCTGCTCGAAGGTTCGGTGCTGACCGAGACGGTGTTCTCCTGGCCCGGCATCGGCCTCTACATCACCAATTCGCTGCAGAACGCCGACATGAACGCCGTGCTCGGCGGCACCATCGTCATCGGTTCGGTGTTCATCGGCATCAATCTCCTGTCCGATGTTCTCTACAAGGTGCTCGATCCGAGGACGAAGACAGGATGAGCGCCGAAGCAATCCAAACGCGCCGCGATTGGCTGCTCAGCGATCGGCCGGCCTCGCGCATGCAGGCACGGCTCGGCCGCGCCTATGTCGCCTGGCGGCGCTTTTCCGCCAACCGGCTGGCGTTTCTCGGCCTGCTCATCATCATCGCGCTGCTACTGGTCGCCGCCTTTGCCGATGTGCTGGCGCCCTATTCGCCGACCATCGGCGATCTCAAGAATGCCCGGCTTTTGGCGCCGAGTGCGGCGCATTGGTTCGGCACCGACGATCTCGGCCGCGATATCTATTCGCGCATTCTTTTCGGCTCACGCTGGACGCTCTATGTCGTCATTCTCGTCGCCGTCATCGCAGCCCCCATCGGCCTTTTGGTCGGCACCGTCGCCGGCTATGCCGGCGGCTGGACCGATGCCATTCTGATGCGCATCACCGACATCTTCCTTGCCTTCCCCAAGCTGATCCTGGCGCTGGCCTTTGTCGCGGCCCTTGGACCCGGTATCGAAAACGCGGTGCTGGCCATCGCCATCACCTCGTGGCCGCCTTACGCCCGAATTGCCCGCGCCGAAACGATGACCGTGCGCAATTCCGATTACATCAAGGCGGTGCAATTGATGGGCGCCTCGCCGTTCCGCATCGTGCTGCGCCACATCATGCCGCTCTGCATCTCTTCGCTGATCATCCGGGTGACGCTCGACATGGCCGGCATCATCCTCACCGCCGCCGGCCTCGGCTTCCTCGGCCTCGGCGCCCAGCCGCCGCTGCCCGAATGGGGCACGATGATCGCGTCCGGCCGCCGCTTCGTACTCGACCAATGGTGGGTGGCCGGCGCGCCGGGCTTCGCCATCCTCATCGTCAGCCTCGGCTTCAACCTGCTTGGCGACGGCCTGCGCGATGCGCTCGATCCCCGGAGTGGCGACCAATGAGTGGTGACCAATGAGCGGTGCACTTCTCGATGTCGACGACCTGCGCGTCACCTTCCCGACTCGGACCGGCCTCATCCAGGCGGTGCGTGGCGTCACCTTCTCGCTCGGCCGAGAGCGGCTGGGCATTGTCGGCGAAAGCGGCTCCGGCAAGTCGCAGACCGGCCGCGCCATCATGGGGCTGACGCCGCCGCAGGCTCTGGTTTCGGCCAAGAAGCTCGCCTTGGACGGCATCGATCTTTTGGACATACCCGCCCGCCAGCGCCGGGCGCTGCGCGGCAAACGCATCGCCATGATCCTGCAGGATCCGAAATATTCGCTCGACCCCGTGATGAGCATCGGCCGCCAGATCGTCGAGACGCTGCGCACGCATGAAAAGGTCTCCAAGGCCGAAGCGCGCGAGCGGGCGCTGGCCATGCTGGAAGCTGTGCAGATCCGCGATCCCTCGCGTGTCTTCGACCTGCATCCGCACGAGGTGTCCGGCGGGATGGGCCAGCGCGCCATGATCGCAATGATGCTGATCGCCGGACCGGAACTGATGATCGCCGACGAGCCGACCTCGGCGCTCGACGTCACCGTGCAGCTCGATGTGCTCGGCATCCTCGACCGCTTGGTCAGTGAGCGCGGCATGGGCCTGATCTTCATCTCGCACGACCTGCGGCTGGTCGCCTCCTTCTGCGACCGCGTCATCGTCATGTATGCCGGCAAGGTGGTCGAGCAGCTCAAGGCGTCGGAGCTGCGCGACGCCCAACATCCCTACACGCGCGGCCTGCTCAACTGCATGCCCAGGATCGGTTACGAACGCCACCCGCTGCCGGTGCTCGACCGCAAGCCGGAGTGGGCGGCATGACGCCAGCCATTTCGATTGAAGGGCTGGAGGTGGTGTTCGACCGTTTTCGCGCGCTGAAAGGGGCGAACCTCGAGGTGAAGTCCGGCGAATCCTTCGGCCTGGTCGGCGAGAGCGGTTCCGGCAAGTCGACGCTGCTCAAAGCCATTGCCGGCCTGGTGCCTGTCGCATCCGGTACTATCACGGTCAATGGCAAGACGCTGGGAGCGCGCCGCGACAAGGCTTTTTATCGCGAAGTGCAGATGGTCTTCCAGGACCCCTATGGTTCGCTGCACCCGCGTCAGACCGTCGACCGCCTGCTACAGGAACCGCTCGCCATTCACGGCTTTGCCGATGGCGAGCAACGCATCCAGCGCGCCCTCGACGAGGTCGGATTAGGCAACGGTTTCCGTTTCCGCTACGCGCACCAGCTCTCCGGCGGTCAGCGTCAGCGCGTGGCGATCGCGCGGGCGCTCATCCTCGAACCGTCGATCCTGCTGCTCGACGAACCAACCTCGGCGCTCGACGCTTCGGTGCAGGCCGAAGTGCTCAACCTGCTGGAAGAGGTTCGCCGTCGGCGCAAGCTGACCTTCCTGATGGTCAGCCACGACCTCGCCATCATCACCCATATGTGCGAGCGCCTGATGGTGATGCAGAATGGCGAAGCGGTGGAGAACCTGACGGCGGGCCAGCTGATCGGGCACCGCGTGGAGAAGGATTACACACGCAATTTGCTTAGGGCGAGCGAGGGGTTTGTTCGGACGGCGTGAACTAGTTTCTTCCGCAGAACAATCGCTTGGGGAATTCCATGGAAGAATGGAAGTTTGCAGATCCGCCCAATGTCGCGGTGCTATCGGACAAGAGCATATTCAAACGGGGCGACTGGATCGCATACGTTGTGCATGAAGCTGACGATGACGAGAACTACAACGATGAAGGCGGCAGTTGGCAATTCTATAGCAGCGACTCTCGAGATTGGGATGAACGCGAGATAATGCTCGTTGGCCTGCAAGAGGTGGTGCAGCAGGATGAAAGCATCCTGGCATTGGCCGACTTGCCAAAAGGCTGGCATGCTTGGCGGACCTCAAAATCATCGCCATGGCAGCGAGCGAAATCGCGCCCCGAACCCTCTAACGATAACGAATGATCCGCAAAGCGTTAAGCGGGGTCTTGCGCCAGTTCGCCGTTCTCCGGAACAGATGGTTCGTCCCCCTGCTTAGGCTCATTGATCCTGAACCACGTCACATAAAGCGCCGGCAGGAACAGCAGCGTGATCGCCGGCGATGATGCCGCCCATCATGGCGTATGCCATCGGGCCCCAGAACACTTCGCGCGCGATCGGGATCAGCGCCAGGCTGGCGGCCGCGGCCGTCAGCGCGATCGGCCGCATGCGGTGCTCGGTCGCTTCGATCACGGCTTCCCAGCGGTCTTTGCCCTCGGCCACCAGATCCTCGATCTGCACGATCAGGATCACCGAGTTGCGGATCAGGATGCCGATCAGCGCCAGGACGCCCAGAATGGCGACGAAGCCGAGCGGTGCGCCGCTCGGCACCAGGGCCGCGACCACGCCGATCAGGCCGAGCGGCGCCACCGCCACCACCAGGAACAGGCGCTGAAAACTTTGCAACTGGATCATCAGGATGGTCGCCATCACGAACAGCATCAGCGGCACCACCGCTGCGATCGGTCCCTGGCTTTTTGCGCTTTCTTCGACCGAGCCGGCGGTTGCAACGGAATAGCGGGCGGCAGTTTGGCGATGAAGGCGTCGACCGACGGCTTCATCAATTCGTTGACGACGGTGGCCGGCAGCACGTCGCCAACGAGGCCCGCGCGAACGGTGATCGTCGGGATGCGGTTGCGCCGCCACACCGTCGGCTGTTCGAGGTCGTAGCGGAAGTTCGCCACCGCGGCGAGCGGGATCGCTTCGCCGTTCCCGGTGACGGGTGAGCTGTCACGGACTGCCCCGTACGTGTATCGGTCGGCTGGTTAAGACCGGTCTGTCGAAGTGGCCCGCATCGACGACAGGCCCAATCGCCCGGCGGCGGTGCCAACTTGAGGAAAACGTGAAATAAGGTCAGAAGAGGCCTTGGCATTCATCTAACGAGAACGGGCGTCGGCCCGATGAGGGACGAAATGAAGAACGCAGCCATTTCCGAGCGCAAGAACCAGTCGATCTCGCGCGGCGTCGGCATGACGACGCAGATCTATGCCGACCGCGCCGAGAATTCGGAGATCTGGGATGTAGAAGGCCGCCGATACATCGATTTCTCCTCGGGCATCGCCGTCGTCAACACCGGCCACCGCCATCCCAGGGTGATCGAGGCGGTCAAGGCACAGCTCGACCGCTTCACCCATACCTGCCACCAGGTCGTGCCCTATGAGAGCTATGTGCGGCTGGCCGAACGGCTGAACGGCATGCTGCCCGGCAAGTTCGAGAAGAAGACCATCTTCGTCACCACGGGCGCTGAAGCCGTCGAGAACGCCATCAAGATCGCCCGCAACGCCACTGGCCGCCAAGCCGTCATCGCCTTTGCCGGCGGTTTCCACGGCCGCACCTTCATGGGCATGGCGCTGACCGGCAAGGTCGTGCCCTATAAGGTCGGCTTCGGCGCCATGCCGGGCGACGTCTACCACGCGCCGTTTCCGGTGCCGCTGCACGGCGTGTCTACAGCCGATTCGCTGGCCGCACTCGACAAACTGTTCAAGGCCGATGTCGATCCGGCTCGCGTTGCCGCCATCATCATCGAGCCGGTCCAGGGCGAGGGCGGCTTCTACGACGCGCCGCGCGAATTCCTGACGGCGCTGCGCAAGCTCTGCGACCAGCACGGCATGCTGCTGATCGCCGATGAGGTGCAGACCGGCTTTGCCCGCACCGGCAAGATGTTCGCCATGGATCATCATGAGGTCGCGGCCGACATTACCACCATGGCGAAAAGCCTGGCCGGCGGCTTCCCGCTGGCGGCGGTCACCGGCCGCGCCGAGATCATGGATGCGCCCGGTCCTGGCGGGCTCGGCGGCACCTATGGCGGCAGCCCGATCGGTGTCGCCGCAGCACACGCCGTGCTCGACGTAATCGAGGACGAAAAGCTGTGCGACCGCGCCAATACGCTGGGCGCCCGGCTGAAACAGCGGCTGCAGTCGATCCGCGACGATGTGCCCGAGATTGTCGACATCAGGGGTCTCGGCTTCATGAACGCGGTCGAGTTCAACGACGTCAAGAAGGGCCTGCCGTCGGCCGAGATCGCCAATGCGATCCGGCTGAAGGCGCTCGACAAGGGGCTGATCCTGCTGACCTGCGGCGTCTACGGCAACGTCATCCGTTTCCTGGCTCCGATCACCATCCAGGACAATGTCATGAACGAGGCGCTCGACATTCTGGAAAGCTCGATCCGCGAAGTCTGCGCTGCCTAGCGCAAACCCTACCTCCCCCTTGTGGGGAGGTCGGACCGCACGTCCGGGTGGGGGGCCTCGCGCCGACCCCAACCCCGCTGCTTCGTAGCGACCCTCCCCACAAGGGGGAGGGTAAGTGCGTCTAGCCCGCAGCCCGTGCCGGCTCATCCTGCTGGAACGCTGCCAGTGCAGCCTTCAGCCCGTCAGGTCCCTCAGCAATCGTCTGCGCCATCGGCGAAAACCCGGCCCCGAGCATCTTGCGGCCCAGCATATGGTCGCCCGGCCTGTTGACGGATTCGATGCCGAGCAGCCGGCTTCCAG
The DNA here is from genome assembly GCF_000502615.1 of Mesorhizobium sp. LNJC405B00. Classification (NCBI taxonomy): domain Bacteria; kingdom Pseudomonadati; phylum Pseudomonadota; class Alphaproteobacteria; order Hyphomicrobiales; family Phyllobacteriaceae; genus Mesorhizobium; species Mesorhizobium sp. LNJC405B00. The sequence continues at coordinate 28,249 of NZ_AYWC01000013.1, forward strand.
CATAGTGGTAGATCGAGAACTTGTTCTCAGCGAGGTCGCCCAGCACGACATGGCTGTCGCCGCCCGAGGTCAGCCCGACCATCTGCAGTTTCATGTCGCCGATGTCAGACCAGAACCACGGCACCGCCGCATAGGCGTCCGTATGGCCGGTGATCGTGCGTGCGGCAAGCCGCGCCTGGTCGGTGGCGTTCTGCACCGATTCCAGCCGCACGTCGCCGCCGGTCGACCAGTGGCGGTAGGAAGCGGCGTCGCCGATGGCCAGAATATCAGGCACTGAGGTGCGCATCTGTTGGTCGACGCGGATGCCATTGGCGACAGTCAGTCCGGCAGCCTGCGCAAGTTCGACATTCGGCACGGCGCCGATGCCGACGATGACCATGCGCGCGGGCAGCCTTTCGCCGGTGGAGGTGATGGCAGCGCAGACATGGCCGTTTTCCCCTTCCAGCCTGGCAATGGTGGTGCCGGTGAGGATACGCACGCCGATCGCCTCCAGCCGTTGGCGGACATGGCTCGCCACCACCGGCGCCACGGCGCGGCCAAGCAGCCGGTCGACAGCCTCGACCAGGGTGACGTTGCGGCCGGCGGCCCTCAGCGTTGCCGCGATCTCCAGCCCGATGAAGCCGCCGCCGAGGATGACCACGTCTTCGCTTTGGGCGCTGTGCGCGCGGATCAGCCGCGCATCGGCGATCGAGCGCAGCGACAGCACGCCCGAGAGGTCGGCGCCCGGCAGCGGCAGAAGCCGCGGCCGCGAACCGGTGGCCAGGATGAGCCGGTCGAACGGCAGCACGCCGCCGCCCGCTACCTCCAGCTTGCAGCCTGCCGTATCGAGGCTGTCTATTCGGATGCTCGGCCTGAAGTCGATGGCGCTGCCGGTGTAAAAGGCCTCGCCGCGCAAGGGTTGCGGCTTGGCATCGGCGTCCTTGATGAAGGTCTTCGACAGCGGCGGCTTGTGATAGGGCAGATCGGTTTCGTCGCCGATCAGTATGACAGGCCCGTCATAGCCTTCCTCGCGCAGGCTGGCGGCCGCTTGCACGCCCGCATGACCCGCACCGACAATGACGACCCCGTTCTTCATCGTAACCCGAATTCCTGTTTCAAATCTGGAGCATGATGCCGAAAAGTGTGAAGCGGTTTTCGGACGACATCATGCTTTGATTGTGAGCCGTTCCGCCAGATGGCGATTGTCTGCCGCCGTCGCAAGAGCCCCGGTCCGGGTCGCACCCGGAACGGTCGCTTGTCAATCGCGGCGTCTCTCACCTTGGCTGCTGGCTACGATTTAAAGTTGATAGTGCTAGTTTAGAATAATTCTAAACTGTTGTTTCAATTGAATTTTCTAGGGTTCACCAGTTGACTTCCGGCCTCGCCATCGTTTTATGGAGGCTCGCGCGTCAGCGCATCCCTTTGATGTTTGGGCCTTGAACCCGTTCGATTGGAGGCATTTGGTGTCTTTCTCCCGTGAGCCGCAGAGCGGCGCGGCATCTGTGGTGTCCTACGGCATGCCCATGTCCCGGCACCGTTTGGCACGCGCGCCTTTTACCGAATCCCCTTTGAACTGGAGACTGATGATGACAGCGCGGTATGGCGGCAGACTGGCTGCGATCGGTGCCACGGCTATGTTGACGGCGGCGGTTTTCATCCTGCCGGCCAAGGCGGCGGAGATCGATGCCAAGGCGGTCATCAAGACCTATTCCGACATCGCGCTGGCCAAGTACGAGGATTCGCTGACCACGGCGCAGGCGCTCGACAAGGCTGTCGACGCGCTGCTTGCCAACCCGTCGGCGGACACGCTGAATGCCGCCCGCGATGCCTGGAAGGCGTCGCGCGTGCCCTACCAGCAGACCGAGGTCTACCGCTTCGGCAACAAGATCGTCGACGACTGGGAAGGCAAGGTGAACTCCTGGCCGCTGGACGAAGGGCTGATCGACTATGTCGCCAAGAGCTACGGCACCGAGTCCGACGCCAACGCGCTCTACACCGCCAATGTCATCGCCAACAAGGAAATCGAGATCAACGGCAAAAAGGTCGACGCCTCCAGGCTGACGCCGGAATTCCTCTCCGGCACGCTGCAGGAGGCCGGCGGCATCGAAGCCAATGTCGCCACCGGCTATCACGCCATCGAATTCCTGCTCTGGGGCCAGGATTTGCACGGCACCGGCCCGGGCGCCGGCGAGCGTCCGTACACCGACTATGACCTCAAGAACTGCACCGGCGGCAATTGCGATCGCCGGGCCGAGTATCTGAAGTCGGCCAGCGATCTTCTGGTCTCCGACCTGCAGGAGATGGTCGGCAACTGGAAGGAAGACGGCGCCGCCCGCAAGAACCTCGTCGATGGCCAGCCGAACACCGCTATCTCGGTGATCTTCACCGGCATGGGCTCGCTGTCCTACGGCGAACTGGCCGGGGAGCGCATGAAGCTCGGCCTGCTGCTGCACGATCCCGAAGAGGAGCACGACTGCTTCTCGGATAATACCTACAACTCGCATCTCTATGACGCCATCGGCATCCGCGCCGCCTATCTCGCCAGCTACACGCGCGCCGACGGCACCGTCGTTTCAGGCCCGTCGGTGCACGATATGGTCAAGGCGGCCGATCCGGCGATCGACAAGGAACTGTCCGACAAGCTCGATGTCTCGGTCGCCAAGATGGAGGCGATCAAGGCGCGGGGAGTGGCCGGCGATGCCTACGACCAGCAGATCGCCGAGGGCAACACCGAAGGCAATGCTACCGTGCAGGCGGCAATCGACGCGCTGGTCGACCAGACCAAGTCGATCGAACGCGCCGTCGGCGCGCTGAAGCTGAACAACATAGCCTTCGAGGGGTCCGACAGCCTCGACGCACCGAACAAGGTGTTCAAGTAGCACCCCAACCAACCACCAGCCAAACGGCGCGGAGGGGCGCCGTCAGCCAGAGCCAATCCATGCTGATCTGCCATTGCAACATCATCACCGAAAAGGAGATTGAGCAGACGATCGTCGATCTGCTGGATCAGGACCCCTGGCAACTGATCGTGCCGGCGAAGGTCTATCACACGATGCAAAAGCGCGGTCGCTGTTGCGGCTGCTTCCCAAATGTGGTCGAAACGATCATTCGGGTCACCGAAAATTACCACGCCCGTACGGAGGCGAGCGGCGTGGACATCGTTTCACACCTGGATCGCGTCAGAGGCCTGCGCGTCCAATATGGGAGCAGAATCCATGAAAGGCGAACCGCAGATCATCGAGCGGCTTAACGAGGCTCTGTTCCTGGAGCTTGGCGCCGTCAATCAATACTGGGTGCATTTCCGCCTGCTCGAAGATTGGGGATATGCCAAGCTGGCAAAGAAGGAACGCGCCGAATCGATCGAGGAGATGCACCATGCCGACCGGCTGGTGGCCCGTATCATCTTCCTCGAAGGGCATCCCAATTTGCAGTCCGTGGCGCCGTTGCGCATCGGCCAGAACGTCAAGGAAGTGCTCGAATCCGATCTCGCCGGCGAATATGACGCACGCACCGCCTACAAGCGTTCGCGCGAGATCTGCAACGAAGCCGGTGACTACGTGACGATGAAGCTGTTCGAGGAATTGCTGGCGGATGAGGAAGGTCACATCGACTTCCTCGAGACGCAGCTCGACCTCCTTGCCTCGATCGGCGAGGAAAAATACGGCCAGCTCAACGCCGCATCGGCGGACGAGGCGGAATAGGACCATGCAGGAATGCGGCGCCCCATAGATATTCTGCGCCGCTTGCGGCGGGCCGCCGGCCCGCTGCTCCTCAAAAACCCGCGATATCAGGCCTTTCGCGGGCTTTCGGTTGTAACCCTGGCGGCAATTTTGGCCCCGGCCCTGGCCGGATCGTCGGAACCGGTCGGCCTCGCCACGAGCCGCACCGACCTGACGCCGAAGGACCAGGCCCGCGTCCTTGCCGTTACCAGGCCAACCCAGGATTTCTCCAAGCCCGAATCCTTCGAAACGATGCAAGGCGGCGCCGGCACGTCGCGCAAGCAGGTCGACCGCGACGCCTTCTCGCAACCCTCTGAAAACATTACCTTCGAGGAACAGGGCAATTTCAAGCTCGGCAATGCGCTTTTCCGCAAGAACTGGGTGTCGTCGCCATCCTCGACCCAGGCCTCGGACGGTCTCGGACCCCTGTTCAACGAGCGCGCCTGCCAGAATTGCCATTTGAAGGATGGCCGCGGCCGCCCGCCGGCCGCCGACAGCCGCACCACGTCGATGTTCCTGCGGCTAGCGCGCGATGCGAGCACGGCCGAGGAAAAGACCGAGATCGCCGCGCACAAGGTGCTGAACTTCCCCGATCCGGTCTACGGTGCGCAGTTGCAGGAACTGGCGGTGCCCGGCCTCAAGGGCGAAGGCCGCATGTATGTCGACTATCGCGAGGAAAAGGTCACGCTCGGCGACGGCAGCGTGGTTTGGCTGCGCCAGCCGAGCTATTCGGTCGACGGGCTTGGCTACGGCCCGCTTGACCCGCGCACCACGCTGTCGCCGCGCCTGACGCCGCCAATGATCGGCCTTGGCCTGATCGAGCAGATCGCGCCGGCCGACCTCCTTGCCCATGCCGATCCCGACGACCGCGACGGCATTTCCGGCAAGCCCAACATGGTGCGTGACCTCAGCAGTGGGCAACTGACGCTTGGCCGCTTCGGTTGGAAGGCCCAGACCGCGTCGATCCGCCAGCAGGCGGCGGACGCCTTTGCCGATATCGGCATTTCGACGCCGGAAGAGCCCAGTCACTGGGGCGATTGCACTGCGGCTGAAAAGGCCTGCCTCGACATGCCGAACGGCGTGCAGAAGCGGCTTGGCCCGATCGAGGCGCCACCACCGGTGATGGACCTCGTCACCTTCTATTCGCAGAACCTTGCGGTGCCGGCGCGGCGCGATGTCGGCGCACCCGCCGTGCTCGCCGGCAAGAAGCTGTTCTACGAGATGGGCTGCATTGCCTGTCATACGCCGAAATTCGTCACCATGCGCGGGAACAAGGCGCAGGCGTTCCAACTGATCTGGCCCTATTCCGACTTTCTGCTGCACGACATGGGGCCTGGCCTTGCCGACGGCCAGGCGGTGGGCGATGCCACGGGCAGTGAATGGCGCACCCCGCCGCTATGGGGCATCGGCCTGACAAAGACCGTCAACGGCAACGCTTTCTTCCTGCATGACGGGCGTGCGCGCACGCTTACCGAAGCGATCCTGTGGCATGGCGGCGAGGGGCAGAAGGCGCGCGATCGCTTTGCCGCCGCCAATACGGCCGACCGCGATGCTCTCATCAAATTCCTGGAGTCATTCTGATGCTCAAGCGGGTTTTGCCTGTTCTACTCCTCCCATTGGCTCTGTTCGGTGCGTCCCCGGCATCGGCCTCGGTGAAAGCCTCCGATGTCATTCAAAGAGCGATCGACGGATTTGTCCGCCCCGCCTATGCCAGCCTGCATGGCCATGCCGGCACCTTGGCGAAGGCCATGGACGCGCTCTGCCAGGCGCCGTCGCAGGGCAACCTCGATGCCGCGCATGCCGGATTCTCGGCCACGGTCGCAGCCTGGTCGTCGGCTGAAATCATCGGCTTCGGGCCAATCAAGGAGAACAACCGGCTGGAGCGCATGCTCTACTGGCCGGACCGAAAGAGCATCGGCCTGAAGCAGGTGCAGGCGGCGCTGGCCGGCAAGGATCCGACCGCCACCGATCCGGCGCAGCTGGCGGGCAAGAGTGTCGCGATGCAGGGATTAGGGGCGCTGGAGTTCGTGCTTTACGGCGACGGCGCCGAGACGCTCGTCGGCAAGGACGAGCCCTATCGCTGCGCCTATGGCGCGGCAGTCGCCAAGAACATCGAGACCATGGCGGCCGATGTCGACGCGGCCTGGAAAAAACCGGACGGTTTTGCAGCCTTGTGGGCTAATCCCGGACCCGACAATGCGCTTTACCGCGACGGCACCGAAGCGGTGACCGAACTGGTCGGCGTCTTCATCAACGAGCTGGAAATGGTCCGCGACGTGCGCCTCAAAGGTTTTTTCGGCGCCAAGCCGGAGGCTGACAAGCCAAGGCAGGCGATCTACTGGCGGTCGCAAAACACCGGCCTGTCATTAGCCGGCAACCTCTCCGGCATTGATGCGCTGTTCCAGGCCTCGAAGCTCGGCGACGCGCTGCCCGAGGATAGCAGATGGATGGCGGAATCCATCCATATCCAGCTCATCAATGGCGTTGCCACTGCCAAATCCATCCAGGGTCCGATCGACAAGACGCTGGCCGATCCCGCGGAGCGCGGAAAACTCGAGCATTTCGCGCTGATCACCTCCAGCCTGTCGGGCCTGATCGGCACCAGGCTGACCGCCGAGTTCGGCCTGACCGCCGGCTTCTCCTCGCTCGACGGAGACTGATCATGAGGACGCCACTGATCGACCGCCGCAATTTTCTCAGGGCTGCCGGCGCCGGCTTGGTCGCGTCAATGGCGCCGCGGGCCTGGGCGGACACGCTTGCCGCCGATGCCGTCTTTGCCACCGCCTTCGTCAAGCGCGACGGCAGCTTTGGCGCCGCTGTGTTGTCGGAAGCCGGAAAAGTATTGCATGCGATCGACCTGCCCGACCGTGGCCACGACGTCACCTTCGATCCGGTCTCGAAGCGCTCCGTGGTCTTCGCCCGGCAACCCGGCACCTTCGCCGTGGTCTTCGACCATGCCGGCCGCGAGCCGCCGCTGACCATCGCCAGCATCACCGGTCGGCATTTCTTCGGCCACGGTGTGTTTTCCACCGACGGCGCGCTGCTTTACGCCACCGAAAACAATTTCGACAATGCCGCCGGCGTGGTCGGGATCTACGACGCACGGGCCAAGTTCAGCCGCATCGGCGAGTTTCCGACCTATGGCATGGGGCCGCATGAGCTCTTGCTGCTCGGAGACGGCCGGACGATCGCCATCGCCAATGGCGGCATCGAGACCCATCCCGACTATGGCCGCGCCGAGCTCAACATCGCCACCATGAAGCCGTCCTATGTGCTGGTCGATCGCACAACCGGCGATCTCATCGAAAAGCACGAACTGCCGCCGGCTCTGCACCAGCTGTCGATTCGCCACATGGATGCCGACCCCACAGGCACCATCTGGTTCGGCTGCCAGTACCGCGGGCCGGGCACCGAGCGGCCACCGCTGGTCGGCCGCGCCACGCGCGGCAAGGGGCTGCAGCTGCTCGACATGCCGCAGGACGTGCTATCCGGCTTCCGGAATTACATCGGCTCGGTCGCCGCCAACCCGATTGCCGGCACGGTCGCGGTGTCTTCGCCGGAAGGCAATTCGCTGGCCGTCATCGACGCCGCCAGCGGCAAGATCATCGCCACCAAGGCGCTGGTCGAGGTCTGCGGCCTGGCGCCCGACGGCCCGGGCTTCATGGCAACCACGGGTGCCGGCGAAATCATCGAAGGCAGCGGCGCGACGCGCTCCGAGCCCGACTATGTCTGGGACAACCACATGCTGCGCATCGCGCCGGCGGCGTAAGCCGTCCGGCCTGCACCGAAGCGAAGCCGCTTAACAATTTACGCGCTGGCTCTTGCGGCGGCGCGCCGTGGCGGGCAGAGGGAGACTGTTTTTCGAACCGGTCGCCCATGAAACTGCTCGCCATCGACTGTGCCGCCAATCTCTGCGCCGCTTGCGTCTATGACGCATCGGGCGGCAGAGAACTTGGCCGCTCGGTACTCGATCTCGGCAAAGGCCATGCCGAACACCTGATGGCTGTCATTGACGAAGCGCTGAAAGCGGACGGCACCGATTATGCCGGCCTTGGCGCCGTTGCGGTTTCCATCGGTCCGGGTTCCTTCACCGGCCTGCGGGTGGGCGTCTCGGCGGCGCGCGGCCTGGCGCTGGCGCTGAAGATCCCGGCGATCGGGGTAACGACACTGGAGGCGCTGGCGGCCGAGGCGAGGGCGGCATTTCCCGGCCGCCCGGTCCTGGCCGCTCTCGATGCCGGCCGCGAGGAAATCCATGCCGCGCTTTACGATGCGGAAGCGATGTTGCGCTATGGTCCGGCGGTGACCACACTTGCGCAAGCCGCGGGAATGGCGGCGGACAATCGTCCGGTGCTTGCCGGCACGGCCGCCGTGCAGATCGCAGCCGCGGCCGGTCGCGATTTCGATATCGGCCCGATGGCTGCCACCGCCGACATTGCCGTCTACGCCCGGCTCGCCGCTGCAGAAGCCGAGGGCGACAAGCCGAAGCCACTCTATCTGCGCGGCGCCGATGCCAAGGCGCAGGCCGGGTTCATCCTGTTGAGGCAGGAAAAGTGATGCGCATCCCTTTCCTCCAGCCGCGCCGCAGGGACTATGCGCTCGAGCCGCTGACCATCGCCGACAGCCCGGCAGCGTCGGTGCTGCACCGCGAGGATTTCGTCCGGCCCTGGACCGATGGCGAGTTCGCCGCGTTGCTCGAACAGGAAACCGTGTTCGGCTATGCCGCGCGCGAAATCGGCCAGGGCGCCAAGCCGCCGGTCGGCTTCGTGCTGGCCAGGCTTGCAGCCGGCGAGGGCGAGATTCTGACCGTGGCGGTGGCGCGCTCGCATCGCCGCCAGGGGCTCGGCTGGCAATTGATGGACGCCGTGCTGCGCGAATTGCATGCGCAGCGCGCCGAGGCGCTGTTCCTTGAGGTCGATGAGACCAATGTCGCTGCCATCGCCCTCTACCGGCGGCTCGGCTTCCGCCAGGTGGGCCACCGCGCCAATTATTACCGCTCGACCGAACATGGTCCTACCGGCGCGCTTGTCATGCGCCGCGATCTTCGCTAGCCAAAGTTTTGGGGCAGGGCCAAGCTGCATGATCGGAAAAATCAGGATTTTCCTGGCGCTGAGCCTCGTTGTCGTCGGTTCGCTGGTCCTTGTGCCTTTGCAGCTGCTGTCGATGAAGACCGGAATCTGGCGCGAGACGGTCATTCTGAAGGTCTGGCACAGCCTCATCGTCCGGACGCTCGGCCTGCGCATCCATGTCAAAGGCGCACTGTCCAGCCAGCGCCCGCTGCTGGTCGCCTCGAACCATATCTCCTGGACCGACATCATGGTGCTCGGCTCCTTTGCCGATGTGACATTCATCGCCCGGGCGGACATGGAGGGATGGCCGCTGATCGGCTGGCTGTCGAAACTGCAGCGTACGGTCTTCATCGAACGCGAGCGCAAGCGGACAGCTGGCGACCAGGCCAGCGAGATCGCCAGCCGCATGGCCAAGGGCGACGCCATGGTGCTGTTTGCCGAGGGCTCTACCGGCGACGGCAACACCATCCTGCCGTTCAAGAGCACCTTGTTCGGCGCCGCCTCGATGGCGATTTCGGAAGGCGCGGCCGAGCAGGTCTTCATCCAGCCGCTGGCGATTGCCTACACGCGGGTGCACGGCGTGCCTCTCGGCCGCCGCCACCGGCCGCTCGCTGCCTGGATCGGCGATCAGGACCTGATGCCGCATCTCAAGGTGCTGATGGCCGAAGGCGCCATTGACGTCGAGGTGCATTTCGGCGAGCCCATCGCCTTTTCCAAGGGCTCGAACCGCAAGGAAACGTCGAGGATGATGGAAAGCAAGGTGCGCGCCATGATGCAGGCCGCGCTCGCCGATCCCCGACCGAGCCGCTAGCGCAGGCCGAGCGCCTACAGGCCGATGCCGGAGAATCGTCTGTTTTTTGTCACGGAAAGGCGTTAGAAGCCGCCGGATGGATTTGAACACGATAGAGCGGAACGAAACCGACAGCGCCTTGCAAAGCGCTGCTGCGGCGTCCGCCCCGGCCAAAAAGGTCTTCGTCAAGACCTATGGCTGCCAGATGAATGTCTATGACTCACAGCGCATGACCGATGCGCTGGCCGCCGACGGCTACACCGCGACCGATGTCATCGCCGACGCGGATCTGGTGCTGCTCAACACCTGCCATATCAGGGAGAAGGCGGCGGAAAAGGTCTATTCCGAGCTCGGCCGCATCCGCGACATGAAGGCTGAACGCGCAGCAGTTGGGCGCGAAATGCTGATCGGCGTCGCCGGTTGCGTCGCGCAGGCCGAAGGCGCGGAAATCATCCGCCGTTCGCCTGCTGTCGATCTGGTCATCGGCCCGCAGACCTATCACCGGCTGCCCGATGTGCTGGCCCGGGTGCGTGGCGGCGAGAAGATCGTCGAGACCGAATACGCCATCGAGGACAAGTTCGAGCATCTGCCGCAGCCGAAGCGCGCCGAAATGATTAAGCGCGGCGTCACCGCCTTCCTCACGGTGCAGGAAGGCTGCGACAAATTCTGCACCTTCTGCGTCGTGCCCTATACCAGGGGCTCGGAAGTGTCGCGGCCGGTGGCGCAGATCGTCGCCGAAGCCGAGCGGCTGGCCGATGCCGGTGTGCGCGAGGTGACGCTGCTGGGGCAGAACGTCAATGCATGGCACGGCAATGGTGAGGATGGCATGGAATGGGGGCTTGGTCGCCTGCTGTTCCGGCTGGCCGAAATTCCTGGCCTGGCGCGGCTGCGCTACACCACCAGCCATCCGCGCGACATGGACGACGAATTGATCGCTGCCCATCGCGATCTCCCGGCTTTGATGCCTTATCTGCACCTGCCGGTGCAATCCGGGTCAGACCGCATCCTCAAGGCGATGAACCGCAGGCACACGGCCAAGGACTATCTGGCGCTGCTCGAGCGCATCCGCGCGGCCCGCGGCGACATCGCGCTGTCCGGTGACTTCATCGTCGGCTTCCCCGGCGAAACCGAGGCGGATTTCGAGGCGACGATGGGTCTGGTGCGCCAGGTGAACTACGCCTCGGCCTTCTCGTTCAAATATTCGCCGCGTCCCGGCACGCCGGGCGCCGATATGCCCGATCACGTGCCGGAAGCGGTCAAGGACGAGCGCCTGCAACGCCTGCAGGCGCTGCTGCTGAAACAACAGCAGGATTTCGGCCTGAGCCTGCTCGGCAGCACCATCGACACGCTGATCGAGAAGCCCGGACGTCAGGCCGGCCAGAAGGTCGGCCGCTCGCCCTGGCTGCAGCCGGTTATTGTTGATGAAAAGGCCGGGGAAATCGGTGACATTATCCGGGTGCGAATCACGAAGACGGGCTACAATAGCCTGTTCGCCGAGTTGGCTTGATGGCCTCGGCAGATGAGGAGAGACGGTTGAGCGCTGCTGAAGTGAAGACTCTGCCCCAGAACCAGACATCCGGGGCCTCTGACATGGCGCACATCGTTCTGACTTTCGACAACAACAAGCTTGCCAGCGCCCTGTACGGTCAGTTCGACGAGAATTTGGCCCGGCTTGAGCAGAAGCTCGGCGTCGACATCCGCTCGCGCGGCAACCAGTTGACCATCAAGGGCTCGGCCTCGGCGGCCGAGCAGGCGCGCCGCGCGCTCGACAATCTCTACGGCATTCTCCAGAAAGGCACCGATATCGGCCAGTCCGACGTCGATGGCGCCGTGCGCATGGCGATTGCCGCCGACGACCAGCTGACGCTGCCGACGCTGGAACGCAAGGGCAAAGTTTCGGCCGCCCAGATCTCCACCCGCAAGAAGACGATCTATGCCCGTTCGCTCAATCAGGACGCCTATATGCGGGCACTGGAGCGTTCGGAACTTGTCTTCGGCATTGGCCCCGCCGGCACCGGCAAGACCTATCTGGCGGTGGCGCATGCGGCGATGCTGCTCGAACGCGGCATGGTCGAGCGCATCATCCTGTCACGGCCAGCGGTCGAGGCCGGCGAGCGGCTGGGTTTTCTGCCCGGCGATATGAAGGAAAAGGTCGATCCGTACCTGCGGCCCCTCTATGACGCGCTCTACGACATGATGCCGGCCGACAAGGTCGAGCGCGCCATTGCCGCCGAGGTCATCGAGATCGCGCCGCTGGCCTTCATGCGCGGCCGCACGCTGGCGCATGCCGCCGTCATCCTCGACGAGGCGCAGAACACCACGCCGATGCAGATGAAGATGTTTTTGACCCGCCTCGGCGAGAATTCGCGCATGATCGTCACCGGCGATCCGACGCAGATCGATCTGCCTCCAAGCACCAAGTCGGGCCTCGTCGAAGCCTTGCGTGTCCTTGACGGCGTGGCCGGCGCGGTGACCGTGCGCTTCAACGATGTCGACGTTGTGCGCCACCCGCTGGTGGCCGAAATCGTCAGGGCCTATGACCGCGACGCCAAGCTGGCGCGCGGCCTCGGCGCCGAGAGCTGATGTGACGATGCGGGCTCATGCCTGAAGACATAAGACCTGGCGGCGGGGACAGTTCGGTTCCCGTCGAGATCGATATGTCGGTCGAGGCCGGCGACTGGCCCGATGAGGCGGCGCTGACGCGTCTGGTCGATCGCGCCGTGTCGGCTGCCTTTGCCGAAACCGCTGCTGCCGGTCCTTCCGAACTCAGCATCGTCTTTTCCGACGATGCCCATATCCGTACCCTCAATGCCGGCTGGCGCGGCAAGGACAAGGCGACCAACGTCTTGTCTTTCCCTGTTTTTCCGTTCCCCAGGGGTGGCAAGCTGCCGCCCATGCTGGGTGACATCGTGCTGGCCGCCGAGACGGTGGCGCGCGAAGCAGCCCTGGAAGACAAGCCCTTCGAGAACCATATCACCCATCTCGTCATCCACGGCCTGCTGCATTTGCTGGGCTACGATCACGAGACCGATGCAGAGGCCGATGAGATGGAAGCCATCGAGCGCTCAGCGCTCGCAAGGCTTGCCATTCCCGATCCCTACACGTAATGACAAAAGACCAATTGACCGGACGACGATGAACGACAAACCAGAAACTGCCGCCCGCCCCGAGGCTGGCAGTGCGACAAAGCCTTCCGATACGACGGAAGAGGGATCGAGTCCGAGTCCCAGTTCCGGCAGCCCCGCTTCTGGTGGCATTGCCAGCGAGCCATCGCCTGCCGGTCCGTCCCTGTTCGACCGCGTCTTGGGCCTTTTCAGGCAGCGGAACGGCACCAGCCTGCGCGAGGAAATCGCCGGCGCGCTTGCCGAGACGACCAGCGATGCCGGGTCTTTCTCGCCCGGCGAACGCGCCATGCTCAACAACATATTGCGCCTGCGCGAGGTACGCGTCGAGGACGTCATGGTGCCGCGCGCCGATATTGAGGCCGTCGAGATCACCACGACGTTGGGCGATCTGCTCGGTCTGTTCGAGCAGTCCGGCCATTCCCGCATGCCGGTCTATTCCGAGACGCTCGACGATCCGCGCGGCATGGTTCACATCCGCGACGTGCTGGCCCACATCACCAAGGTCGCCCGGGTCAAGAAGGGCAGAACATCCAGGAAGACGCCGGCAACGACGCTTCTCGACCTCGCCCAGGTCGATCTCGGCCGCACCATCGGCGACCTCAATCTGATCCGCCCGGTGCTTTTCGTGCCGCCCTCGATGCTTGCCTCCGACCTGATGGGCCATATGCAGACGACGCGAACCCAGATGGCGCTGGTCATCGACGAATATGGCGGCACCGATGGTCTCGCCTCGCTGGAAGACATCGTCGAGATGGTCGTCGGCGATATCGAGGACGAGCATGACGAGGACGAGCCGCTGATCACCCAGACCGGCGAGGGCGTGTTCGTCGTCGACGGCAAGGCCGAGATCGACGAGGTCGCCAAGATGATCGGCGAGGACTTTACCGCCGGTGAGCATGGTGAATATGTCGACACGATCGGCGGCATGATCTTCAACACGCTGGGCCGCGTGCCCGCGCGTGGTGAGGTTGTGCAAGCCATCCCCGGCTTCGAATTCCACGTGCTCGACGCCGATCCGCGCCGCGTCAAGCGGGTGCGCATCGTCCAGAACCAGAAGGGCGAGCGTCGCCGCCGCGTGACCGCCCCCCGCACCGAGCAGGCCTAGGACAGAACGTCGCCCGGCCGATGACGATCGACGATCCCTTCAAGCACTCAACCTTTGGCTCGGGTGTGTTCTACAAGGACCCGCGAGCCGCATTGAAATGGCTCGAAACGGCCTTCGGCTTCGAGCCGAGCATGGTGGTCAGCGACGCCGACGGACGGCTGGTCCATGCCGAAATGCGTTTTGGCGACGGCTACATCATCGTCGATTGCGAATGGGCCGATCATATTGCCAGTCCGGTAAGCGTCGGCGGCAAGAACACTCAGTCGGTCTGTGTGCATCTGAAAGACGGCCTGGACGTGCATTGTGAGCGGGCAATGGCGGCTGGAGCCCAAATCGTCGAGGAGCCTGCCGCCCATTTCTACGGCGAACGGCAGTATCGGGCGCGCGACCCCGAAGGCCATGTCTGGACCTTCACCCAGACCGTGCGCACCGTGCCGCGCGAGGAGGCCGAGCACCTGAGCGGGCTCACCATCGAGGGATGGCACCGATAGCGCAGCGATCGGCCGGTTCGCGTTTCAATAAATCTGATAAATCTTGGCTCCTGATTCGCGCGACTTGGGAAGTCTGTATGGAGCGCCTTGCCGGCCGGATAATTCTGCTTTGGGGCTGGCGACGCGCGCTGGTGGCGTTTCTTGCCGGGGCGCTGGCGGTGCTCGCCCAGGCGCCTTACGATTTCTTCGCCGTCTGTTTCGTCTCGTTTCCACTGCTGGTCTGGCTGCTCGACGGCGCCACCGGCGAGGCTTCCGACGGCTGGCTCAGGCGCCTGCGGCCGACTTTTGCCATCGGCTGGTGGTTCGGTTTCGGCTATTTCCTCGCCGGCCTGTGGTGGATCGGCGAGGCGCTTCTGGTCGAGGCCGACAGTTTCGCCTGGGCCTTACCCTTCGCGGTCGTCGGCATTCCTTTGGCGCTGGCATTTTTCTACGGCTTCGCCGCCGTCGTCGCGCGGCTGTTATGGACCAACGATATTGGCCGCGTTGCCGCCCTTGCCTTTGCTTTTGGCCTGACGGAATGGCTGCGCGGCTTCCTGTTCACCGGCTTTCCCTGGAATGCCGTCGGCTATGCGGCGATGCCCGTGCCGCTGTTGATGCAAAGCGTGTCGGTGACCGGCATGGTCGGCATGAACGCGCTGGCGGTCTTTGTCTTCGCCATGCCGGCCTTGCTTGCAGCACGCCGGCATGTCCGTCTCGGTGTGGTCCTGCTTGCCATTCTCGTCGCCGCCCATGCTGGCTTCGGCTATTTCAGGCTCGCGACCCCCGACAAGCCGACAACCCGCACTCTCGATGTCCGTATCGTGCAACCGGATGTCGACCTCAGCGAAAAATGGGACGCCTCGGTGCGCGACCGCATCTTCGCCACGATGATGGGCCTGTCGGCCGCAGCGCCCGATCCCGGCCATAACAAACCGCAGTTGATCCTGTGGCCGGAGACCTCGGTACCCTTCCTGTTCACCGAGCGTCCGGACGCGCTGACCGCGGTCGGCGACATGCTGCAGCCTGGTCAGATGCTGATTGCCGGCGTCGTGCGCGAGGAGCGCGGATCCGGGGCGGATGCCGACAGCCGCTACTACAATTCGGTGGTGGCGATCGATGACAAGGGCGAAATCGCTGATGCCGTCGACAAGGTCCATCTGGTCCCGTTCGGCGAGTATCTGCCGTTTTCCGGTCTGCTCAGCCGCTTCGGCATCGGACAGCTCGTCGCCGGGCCGATGAATTTCGCCGCCGGCAACGAGCGCCATCCGATCGCTTTGCCCGGCGGCATCAGCGCCTTGCCGTTTATTTGCTACGAGGTGATCTTTCCTGATCTTGTGGCTGTTGACGCAACGTCATCCCAGCTTATTGTGAACGTCACCAACGACGCATGGTTCGGCGACACGCCTGGGCCGTACCAGCATTTCAGGCAGGCTCAGATTCGCGCGGTGGAAAACGGATTGCCGCTGTTGCGCGCCGCCAACAACGGCATTTCCGCCGTTGTCGATACGCGGGGACGCATCGTCGACGCATTGGCGGTCGATGCACGTGGCGCCATCGACGTGCGGGTGCCGATCTCCGGCCAAGCCATCATCTCCGCCGCGGGGCGGCGCATTAACGGAATGCTGATCATGTTGGTGTTTGCCGCAATCGCCCTCAGCTTGAACGTAAGGCAACGGCTACGGGTGAATTGACAGTCGACACATTAGAAACTCATACTGTTACCGCCTAATTTTCTCGAAGTCGGTTGGTGTTTCTGTTGGGGCAGTTGGCTCCGGCTTCGTTTGGGCGAGAAAAATAGAAAAGGCCGGAAAAATTCGGCGAGGAAAAAATGACAGAAGAAAACAAGAAGAAACCGAATCCGATCGACATCCATGTCGGAAGTCGCGTCCGCCTTCGGCGCAATATGCTTGGAATGAGCCAGGAAAAGCTTGGTGAAAATCTCGGTATTACGTTTCAGCAGATCCAAAAATATGAAAAAGGAACGAACCGCGTCGGCGCCAGCCGTCTGCAGGCAATAGCCTCGATACTCAGCGTGCCTGTCGCCTTCTTTTTCGAGGATGCGCCAGGGCAGGAGCCGGTGGGTAATAGAGGATTTGCCGAGGACACTTCGATGGCTTTCGCCGTCGAATTCTGCGGCAGTCCGGAAGGGCTTCAGCTCAACCGCGCGTTCGTCAAGATCGCGGATGTGAAGGTGCGCCGCCGGATTATCGACCTTGTGAAGTCCCTTTCTGCCGAAGATGCCGAGTGATTCGGTGGGTCGATTGACCCATTGGCCCCAGTAATCCCCCGGGCCCGAGTAGCCCAGAGGCTCGACTGCCGGCGGCGCCAAGCCGCCGGTGGTACAAGATATATTGCTGCGGCACTCATGCCAGAACCGCGGCACCGCTTGACGAGCGGCGCCCGGCACCGTTAACACGTGGCGCGCCAAAATCGGCAGCCCTGCCGATCGTTTTTTCAAGAGGGGACACCCGTGACGCGGCAGAACTACTTCTTCACCTCGGAATCCGTGGCCGAGGGTCATCCCGATAAAGTCTGTGACCGCATCTCGGACGAGATCGTCGATCTGGTCTATCGCGAGGCCAAGAAGACCGGCATGGACCCGTGGAAAGTCCGCGTCGCCTGCGAGACGCTCGCAACCACCAACCGCGTCGTCATCGCCGGCGAAGTAAGGGTTCCCGATACTCTGCTGAAGCGGGACAAAGCCGGCAACATCCTCAAGGACGCCGCCGGGCATTCGGTCGTCAACCCGGCCAAGTTCAAGTCGGTCGCCCGCAAGGCGATCCGCGAAATCGGCTACGAGCAGGCCGGCTTCCACTGGAAGACGGCAAAGATCGAGGTTCTGCTGCACGGCCAGTCGCCCGACATCGGCCAGGGAGTCGACAACGCCGCCGACCGCCAGGGCGAAGAGGGTGCCGGCGACCAGGGCATCATGTTCGGCTATGCCTGCCGCGAGACCCCGGACCTGATGCCGGCGCCGATCTATTACAGCCACAAGATTCTCGAACTGCTCGCCGCTGCCCGTCACGAAAACAACGGCGAAGCCGGCAAGCTCGGACCCGACGCCAAGAGCCAGGTCACCGTTCGCTATGTCGATGGCAAAGCCGCCGAAGCGACGCAGATCGTGCTGTCGACGCAGCATCTCGACGCGACCTGGGATTCCAAGAAGGTCCGCAAGGTCGTTGAGCCTTACATCCGTGAGGCGCTCGGCGACCTCAAGATCGCCGACGATTGCATGTGGTACATCAACCCGACGGGCAAGTTCGTCATCGGTGGACCGGACGGCGACGCCGGCCTGACCGGCCGCAAGATCATCGTCGACACCTACGGTGGTGCTGCCCCGCACGGCGGCGGCGCCTTCTCCGGCAAGGACACCACCAAGGTCGACCGCTCCGCCGCCTATGCGGCGCGCTATCTCGCCAAAAATGTAGTGGCGGCCAAGCTCGCCGACCGCTGCACCATCCAGCTGTCCTACGCCATCGGCGTTGCCCAGCCGCTGTCGGTCTATGTCGACCTGCACGGCACCGGCAAGGTCGACGAGGCCAAGCTCGAGGAAGCGCTGCGCACGGTGATGGATTTGTCGCCATCCGGCATCCGCAGGCATCTCGACCTCAACAAGCCGATCTACGCAAAGACCTCGTCCTACGGCCATTTCGGCCGCAAGGCCGGCCGAGACGGGTCCTTCTCCTGGGAAAAGACCGATCTGGCCAAGGCGCTCAAGGACGCGATCGCTGCTTAGGCATGATTCCAAAAAGTGGTACCGGTTTTTTGGAAAAGATCATGCTCCAACAAAGGATTAGATTGAGAATGAGATTTCAGCCAAATCTCATCTCAATCCCAAATCTCATCTCAATCTAAGCGCGGCGCGCGACCAGGCCATGGATCCACAGGACAGGCGGAGCCGCGCGACCGAAGGGTTCTTCGGCCGCCGGCACGGCAAGACCATTCGCCCGCAGCAGGCCGCGGCGCTGGAAAGCGGTCTTGGAGCGTATGGCCTCGACCTCTCCGTCCAGGCACCGGCAGAATTGCGCGCGCTATTCTCAGCGGATGTTTCAACGGTTCGGCTGGAAATCGGCTTCGGCGGCGGTGAGCATCTGCTGCACCGTGCCACGGAGGCACCGGCGACCGGCTTCATCGGTGTCGAGCCGTTCGTCAACGGCATGGCCAAGTTGATGATGGCGGTGCGGGAAAAGCCGCTTGCCAATCTTCGCGTTTATGACGACGACGCCACGCGCCTGCTCGATTGGTTGCCGCAGGCGTCGCTCGACGGCATCGATCTGCTCTACCCCGATCCCTGGCCGAAGAAAAAGCATTGGAAGCGGCGCTTTGTCAGCCCGCTCAACCTCGATCGGTTCGCGCGCGTGCTGAAGCCGGGCGGAAAATTCCGCTTCGCATCCGACATCGACACCTATGTGAACTGGACCTTGTTGCACTGTCGGGCGCATGGCGCGCTCCTCTGGCAGGTGCAAGATGGGGCCGACTGGCATCGGCCCTATGAAGGCTGGCCGGGCACACGCTACGAGGCGAAAGCCATTCGCGAGGGCCGACGGCCGGCCTATCTCACCTTCATCAGAAAATAGTTCGATGCGGGAAAGTGTCCCGCATCGACAGCCGGTCTGGTTCAGAAACGGCCGATCTTGCCGAAAGCGGTCGGGTCCATGCCGAGCCGGCGCAGATCGTTGGCGCGCGGCTTGCGGCCGGCTTCGACGGCCCGCGAGGCGGCAACGGCGCTGCCGAACAGGGCAAAGGCGTCGCCTATGGCGGAAAACACGGTACGGTTGCTCATTGTCTTGACCTTTCGCGCGCCACCGCGCGCTCATCTTTGATTTGTGCAGTGCAACATAGATAGGGATGTGAAATCCGGGATCACAGGGCCGTTACCGCATAGCCGGCATGCGCCGCGCGCAATCCTGCCAGCCGTCCCCGGCTGCACTCTGCCCGGCCCGTCAACAGACTTGAAACACCGGCCGGGATCGTTTATATCAGCCTCAAATTCTTGGTCGGTATGACGAAGAGTGGGTCCACCCGGTCCCGCTCTTTTTTATTACCTGCCGGTCAGCCATCAGCAAAGAGATGGTTCGGGACGACGATCATCCTGATCCAGAGAACGACAGGAACCGCATGACTGCAACGGCAAGCGAAGCCGACGACCGCATCATCCGCGAAAGCGGTATCGATGCGCGCATCGCGCTGATCGTTCAGCCGGTGTTGCGAGGCATTGGCTTCCGTCTCGTGCGGGTGCATCTGTCGGGCCAGAACGGCCTGACGCTGCAGATCATGGCCGAACGCGAAGACGGCACCATGACCGTCGAGGATTGCGAAGAGGTCAGCCGCGCTGTGTCGCCGGCGCTCGACGTCGATGACCCGATCGAAAAGGCCTATCATCTCGAAGTGTCGTCGCCGGGCATCGACCGGCCGCTGGTACGCAAGTCGGATTTCGTCACCTGGACCGGCCATCTTGTGAAGATGGAAACCTCGGTGCCGGTCGCCGACCGCAAGCGCTTCAAGGGCAAGATCGCCGAAGCCGGCGAAGACGACATGCTGCTCGAGCGCGACAAGGCCGCCTACGGCGAAGAGCCGACGGTTCGCATTCCTTATGACGCGATCGCCGATGTGCGGCTGATCCTCACCGACGACCTTATTCGCGATGCCCTTTCGAAGGACAACCGGGAACGCAAGGAAGCCAAGAAACGCCGCGGCGAAGCTGATGATGCACCCGAAGGTGCTGAAGGCGGCGCGGAAGACGAAATCGAACAGGAACTATGATGAGCGGCCGGGCCTAAAAGCTCGGCAACAAGCTCGGGAGAAATAAGATGGTTGTAAGCGCCAACAGACTTGAACTGCTGCAGATCGCCGACGCGGTGGCGCGTGAAAAGTCGATCGACAAGTCGATCGTCATTGCCGCCATGGCTGATGCGATCCAGAAGGCCGCGCGCTCGCGCTACGGCCAGGAAACCAACATCCGCGCCGACATCAACGGCAACACCGGCGAGATGAAGCTGCAGCGGCTGATGGAAGTGGTCGAGAAGGTCGACGACTACGCCACCCAGATCGCCATTTCCTCGGCCCGCGAGCGCAATCCGGACGCCCAGCTTGGCGACTTCATCGCCGAACAGCTGCCGCCAATGGATTTCGGCCGCATCGCCGCCCAGTCGGCCAAGCAGGTCATCGTGCAGAAAGTGCGCGAGGCCGAGCGCGACCGCCAGTATGACGAATACAAGGACCGCATCGGCGAGATCGTCAACGGCACCGTCAAGCGCGTCGAATATGGCAACGTCATCGTCGATCTCGGCCGTGGCGAGGCCATTATCCGCCGCGACGAGCTGATCCCGCGTGAAAACTACAAGTACGGCGACCGCGTCCGCGCCTATGTCTACGACGTGCGCCGCGAACAGCGCGGCCCGCAGATATTCCTGTCGCGCACCCATCCGCAGTTCATGGCCAAGCTCTTCACCATGGAAGTGCCGGAAATCTATGACGGCATCATCGAGATCAAGTCGGTCGCCCGCGACCCAGGCTCGCGCGCCAAGATCGCCGTCATTTCGCGTGACTCGTCGATCGATCCGGTCGGCGCCTGCGTCGGTATGCGCGGCAGCCGCGTCCAGGCCGTGGTCGGCGAATTGCAGGGCGAAAAGATCGACATCATTCCGTGGTCGCCTTCGGCCGCCTCCTTCATCGTCAACGCGCTGCAGCCGGCGGAAGTCGCCAAGGTCGTGCTCGACGAGGATGCCGAGCGCATCGAAGTGGTGGTTCCCGACGACCAGCTGTCGCTGGCCATCGGCCGTCGCGGCCAGAACGTGCGTCTTGCCTCGCAGCTCACCGGCTGGGACATCGACATCCTGACCGAGGCCGAGGAGTCCGAGCGCCGCCAGAAGGAATTCGTCGAACGCTCGTCGCTGTTCATGGAAGCCCTCGATGTCGACGAGATGGTCGGCCAGGTTTTGGCCTCCGAAGGCTTCACCAGCGTCGAGGAAGTTGCCTATGTCGATTCGGGCGAGATCGCCTCGATCGACGGTTTCGACGAAGACACCGCTTCGGAAATCCAGACCCGCGCCCGCGAATATCTGGAGAAGATCGAAGCCGAGCATGACGACAAGCGCAAGGCGCTGGGCGTCACCGACGAACTGCGCGAGATCCCTGGCGTCACCACCGCCATGATGGTGACGCTCGGCGAGGATGGCGTGAAGACGATCGAGGATTTCGCCGGCTATGCCGCCGACGACCTGACCGGCTGGAAGGAACGCAAGGACGGCGAGACCAAGGTATTCCCGGGTGTGCTCGCCAATCACGGCGTGTCGCGCGCCGACGCCGAGCAGATGGTTCTGGCAGCCCGCCTCAAGGCCGGCTGGATCACCGAAGACGAGCTTGCAGCCGAACAGGTCCCGGCTGACGAAGCCGTTGGTGCGTGAGGTGAAACCGCATCGCACACAACCCGCCCCAGGACGAGATGAACGATCGCACCTGCATCGTCACGCGCAAGCAAGCCGAGCCGGATGAGCTGATCCGTTTCGTCGTCGGCCCGGATTCGGCCGTCGTTCCTGACCTGAAGAGAAATCTGCCCGGCCGTGGTTGTTGGGTGAGCGCCGACCGCCTACATATCGACAAGGCGGCGGCGAAGAACCTGTTTGCCCGCGCCTTCAAGGCGCACGTCGTCGTGCCGCCCGATCTCGGCGGCATGGTCGACGGACTGCTTGCACGATCCGCTTTGGGTATGCTCGGCCTTGCCCGCAAGGCTGGCTCGATCGCACTCGGCGCAACCAAGGTCGAGAGCGCGGTGCGCTCGGGGTTGGCGCTTTTCGTGCTCCACGCGACCGAGGCATCCGACGATGGCGTGCGCAAGATCAGTCAGGCGCGGCGGGCAACTGTCCACCTCGGCGGGCCGGCAGTCCTTGCCTACAAACTTTTCTCCGAGGCCGAGTTGAGCTTGGCATTGGGGGGTACAAATGTGATACATGCTGCCGTTCTCGCGGGAGACGCGGGCAAGGCGGTTGAGAGGCGCATGGTTGCGCTCGACCGATATCGGGGCGGAACCCCCGACGATCTGGCAATGCTTGCGGCCGTTGCTGACGAAGATGATGCTGCAGAGGATATGGAATGAGCGATACGAAATCGGGCGACGATAAGACGTTGAGTGTTACACCGAAGAAGACCTTGACGCTGAAGCGCCCCGGTACCGAGCAGAGCGTCGTGCGACAGAATTTCTCGCATGGCCGCACCAAGCAGGTCCAGGTCGAGATCAAGAAGCGCAAATTCTCCATGCCCGGCGACAAGCCGGAGCCGGTGGCTGCACCCGTATTTACGCCCAAGCCCGCGGTAGTGGCAGCCCCCGTCGTGCAGGAAGCGCCCAAGGCGCCGCCTCCGCCGCCCCCGGCCGAACGCGGCGGCATGGTGCTGAACGAACTGTCGCGCAATGAAATGGAAGCGCGCCGCAGGGCGCTCGAAGGCTCCAAGGTTCGCGACGTCGAGGACCGCCAACGCGCCATCGAAGAGGCCAAGCGCCGCAACGAGGATGAGGAACGCCGCAAGCGCGAGCGCGAGGAATCCGCGCGCCGTCAGGCCGAGGAAGAAGCCCGCCTGCAGACCGAGGCCGAGTCCCGCCGCCGCGCCGAGGAAGAAGCGCGCCGCCGCGCGCCGCAGGCTGCCGAGCTTGTGGCGTCGGACGATGAGGAAGAGGTCAAGCCGAAGCGCACCGCCGCCGGTGCCCCGGTACGCCGTCCGGTTACGCCCGAAGTGGCGCGCCCGGCCAAGCCGACCAAGGCCGAGGAAGACCGTCGTCGCGGCAAGCTGACCCTCAACACGGCTCTTTCCGACGAGGACGCGCGCGCCCGCTCGCTGTCGTCGATGCGTCGCCGCCAGGAAAAATTCAAGCGCGCGATGCATAACGAGCCGCGCGAGAAGGTTATGCGCGAAGTGATCCTGCCTGAAACCATCACCATCCAGGAACTGGCGCAGCGCATGTCCGAGCGCGCTGTCGATGTGGTCAAGTACTTCATGAAGCAGGGCCAGATCCTGAAGCCGGGCGACATCATCGACGCCGACACGGCCGAGCTGGTCGCCACAGAATTCGGCCACACGGTCCGCCGCGTCGCCGAGTCCGACATCGAGGAAGGCCTGTTCAACATTGCCGACAATGCCGAGGACCTGGTATCGCGGCCGCCTGTCGTGACCATCATGGGCCATGTCGACCACGGCAAGACCTCGCTGCTCGACGCCATCCGCAATGCCAATGTCGTCTCCGGCGAAGCCGGCGGCATCACCCAGCATATCGGCGCCTACCAGGTCGAGAAGAACGGTCAGAAGATCACCTTCATCGACACGCCCGGTCACGCCGCCTTCACGGCGATGCGCGCCCGCGGCGCTCAGGCGACCGACATCGCCATCCTGGTGGTGGCGGCCGACGACAGCGTCATGCCGCAGACCATCGAATCGATCAGCCATGCCAAGGCGGCCGGCGTTCCGATCATCGTGGCGATCAACAAGATCGACAAGCATGATGCCGATCCGCAGAAGGTGCGGTCGGAACTGCTGCGCCATGAGGTGTTCGTCGAATCGATGGGCGGTGAAGTGCTGGACGTCGAAGTGTCGGCGACCAAGGGCACCAACCTCGACAAGCTGCTCGAGGCGATCCTGCTGCAGGCCGAAATCCTCGACCTCAAGGCCAATCCGGACCGTACCGCCGAGGGCGTGGTCATCGAAGCCCAGCTCGACAAGGGCCGTGGCCCCGTCGCCACCGTACTGGTGCAGACCGGCACTTTGATGCCGGGCGACATCCTCGTCGCCGGCAACGAATGGGGCCGGGTGCGCGCGCTGGTCAACGACCATGGCGAGCAGATCAAGGAGGCGCCGCCGGCAATGCCGGTCGAGGTGCTCGGCCTGCAAGGCACGCCGCAAGCCGGCGACCGCTTCGCTGTCGTCAACAACGAGGCCCGCGCCCGTGAGATCACCGAATATCGCCAGCGTCTGGCGCGCGAGAAGGCAGTGGCTCGCCATGCCGGCCAGCGCGGCTCGCTCGAACAGATGATGTCGCAGCTGCAGACGAGCGGGTTGAAGGAATTCCCGCTGGTCATCAAGGGCGACGTGCAGGGTTCGATCGAGGCGATCAACGCCGCTCTCGACAAGCTTGGCACCGACGAGGTGCGTGCGCGCATCGTTCATGCCGGCGCCGGCGCCATCACCGAAAGCGACGTGTCGCTGGCGGAGACCTCGGGGGCCGCGATCATCGGCTTCAACGTCCGTGCCAACGTGCAGGCACGTGCGGCCGCGGCGGCCGCGGGCATCGAAATCCGCTACTACTCGATCATCTACAACCTCGTCGACGATGTGAAGGCAGCACTTTCCGGCCTGCTGTCGCCGGAACGCCGCGAGACCTTCATCGGCAATGCCGAGATCCTCGAGATCTTTGACATCACCAAGGTCGGCAAGATCGCCGGCTGCCGTGTCACCGAAGGCAAGGTCGAGCGTGGAGCGGGCGTGCGCCTGATCCGCGACAACGTCGTCATCCACGAAGGTACGCTGAAGACCCTCAAGCGCTTCAAGGATGAAGTCGCGGAAGTTCCGGGCGGCCAGGAGTGCGGCATGGCCTTCCAGAACTACGAGGACATGCGCGTCGGCGACATCATCGAGTGCTTCCGCGTCGAGATGGTGACCCGGACGCTCTGAGTTCGTATACTGTCGATACGACCGGGCGGTGGTCGAAAGACCGCCGCCCTAACTTTAATGCCTGTCGCCCAAAAGTGCGGGATAAACGACATGCATAGAACAAATATGAGACATGGCGGCACGGTCCCATCCCGCGCCTCACGCTTTCCGGATTGAGAAAAATGCCCCGTCCAACCGCCTCCAGCCCATCCCAGCGCATGCTTCGCGTCGCCGAACAGGTGCGCCATGCGCTGTCGGAAACCTTGCAGCGCGGCGAGATTATCGACCCGCTGATCGAGAACACCGTGGTTTCGGTCTCGGAAGTGCGCATGTCCACTGATCTGAGGGTCGCAACGGCCTTCGTTTCGCCGCTCGGCGCCAAGGACACGGGTGCGGTCATCGACGCGCTCAACAAGCACGCGAAGTTCGTGCGTGGCCGCGTCTCCGGCGCGCTCCGCCAGATGAAGTTCATGCCGGAGTTCCGCTTCAAGCTCGATACGTCCTTCGACAATTTCGCCAGGATCAACGATTTGCTGAAATCGCCGGAAGTCGCGCGAGACTTGGGTACCGATGGCGAAGACAACGACAAGGACGAGAAATAGTGGGGCGCCGCGGCAAGAAGAAGGGCCGGCCGATCTCCGGCTGGGTGGTGCTGGACAAGCCGGTTGGCATGGGTTCGACCGAAGCCGTCTCCAAGATCAAATGGCTTTTCCAGGCCGAAAAGGCCGGCCATGCCGGCACGCTCGACCCGCTGGCCTCTGGCATGCTGCCGATCGCGCTGGGCGAGGCAACCAAGACCGTGCCTTATGTGCAGGACGGCGCCAAAATCTACCGGTTCACCGTCGCTTGGGGCGAGGAGCGTTCGACCGACGATCTCGAAGGCCCGGTGACGCAAAGTTCCGACCGCCGTCCGGCGGAAGAAGATGTCAGGGCGCTGCTGCCGAACTACACCGGCGTCATCATGCAGACACCGCCGCAATTCTCGGCCATCAAGATATCAGGCGAACGCGCCTACGATCTCGCCCGTGGGGGCGAGACAGTCGACATCCCCGCGCGCGAGATCGAGATCGGCCGTCTGGACATCGTCGAGCACGCTGCCGACCACACTTCGTTCGAGGTCGAATGCGGCAAAGGCACCTATGTGCGCTCGCTGGCCCGCGACATGGGCCGCGACCTCGGCTGCTTCGGCCACATCGCCGAATTGCGCAGGGTCGAGGTCGAGCCGTTCACCCAGGAGGATTTCGTCACCGTCGCCGAACTGGAAGCCGCCCGTTTCGGCGAACAGCGCGAAGCTGACGAAGAGGGCGACGCCGATGTTGCCGACGCGCCGATCGACTTTGGCGCAATCGATGCGCTGCTCGTCGACACGGCCGCCGCGCTCGACTGCCTGCCGCAGATTGCCATCAGCGACGAAGCGGCGACCAAGATCCGCCTTGGCAATCCCGTCATCATCCGCGGCCGCGACGCGCCCGTGGAAGCCGAGGAAGCCTGCGCCACCGCGCGCGGCAAGCTTGTCGCCATCGGCGCCATCGAGCAAGGCATGTTCAAGCCGAAGCGGGTCTTTGCCGGCTGACCACTCCCGTCTAGTTTTACGTCGACGTCACATCCGAGGGGCACATGGCAAAGGCTGAGGCGGTGAAGAAGCGGGCGCCGGTGACAACGCGCCGGCCGCCGGTTGGAGCCTCGCCCGGCACGCTGATCGCCGATCCGGCGGCGCGACGGTCCGAGCTGCGGCTGACGCTGATTTCGCCTGAAAAATTCAAGACCATCAACGATGCCAGCATCGACGATCTCAACACCCATTGCGACAACTGGCCGGTCGTCTGGTTGGACTGCACCGGTCTCGCCAACATCCAGCTGATCGAGGAGACCGGCCGGATCTTCAACCTGCATCCACTGGCTCTGGAAGATGTCGTCAACACCGGCCAGCGGCCGAAGGTCGACTTCTTCGAGGACCACGCCTTCGTCGTCATGCGCATGATCGACGACGTCAAGGTGCATCGCTATGAGCAGATCGCGGTGTTCTTCGGCAAGAAATTCGTCGTCACCTTCCAGGAGCGCGAAGGCGATCCGTTCGACCCCGTGCGCAAGCGCATCGCCGCAGCGTTGCCCAACCGCTTGCGGATGCGCGGCGCCGACTATCTGGCCTATGCGCTCATCGATTCCATCGTCGACAGCTATTTCCCGCCGATTGAGGCCGCTAGCGAGGAGGTCGATGGCATCGAGGACGAGATGCTCAACACGCCTCACAAGCATCAGATGCGCCAGCTGCACGAATTGCGGCGCGACGCCAATGTGCTCAAGGGCGTGCTGTGGCCGATGCGCGACACGCTGGCGACGCTGATCCGCAACGACGTGCCCTATGTGAAGCCGGAGACGAAAATCTTCTTCAACGACACGCTCGACCACGCATTGCGGCTGATCGAGCTGGTCGAGAACCAGCGTGATATGCTGACCGGCTTGATCGAAATGCATTTGTCGCTGAGCCAGGCGCGCACCAACGATGTGATCTCTTATCTCACCATCGTCTCGGTGATTTTCATGCCGCTAACCTTCCTGGTCGGTATCTGGGGGATGAATTTCGATCCCGAGAGCTCGCCGTGGAACATGCCGGAACTGAAAGCCTACTATGGCTACCCGGCTTCGCTGCTGTTCATGCTGGCCGTTGCTGTCGGGCTGATCGTCTTCTTCAAAAGCAAGAAGTGGCTGTAAGCTTCAGGTGTCAGGGGGATCCTGGATTCCTGAGCAAAGGGCTGCGACGAGCCGGCTTTATGAATGGGCTGGTGTTTTCCAGGGAATTGCCTTATATGCGCCGCAGCATCGCGCCATGTCGCTTTGCTTGCACCGGCCCCTGCTGGACGACATCCCGGCTGAGGGCGACCCGTTTCCTCAAACAGATAAGGAAAAACACGATGTCGATTACTGCCGAGCGCAAACAGGAATTGATGGGTGAATTCGCAACCGCCAAGGGCGATACCGGGTCTCCGGAAGTCCAGGTGGCCATCCTTTCCGAGCGCATCAAGAACCTGACCGACCACTTCAAGGACCACAAGAAGGATAACCATTCCCGCCGTGGTCTGCTCGCTCTCGTCTCCCAGCGCCGCAGCCTGCTTGATTATCTCAAGCGCAAGGATGACGCGCGCTATCAGACGTTGATCGAGAAGCTCGGTCTGCGCCGTTGACGAATTGACCGGCGGGCTTTCGAAGGAGAGCCCGCCGGTCGCGCATTCTGCCAGTCGCATCGATTGGCCAGACCTGGTTTCGAGCGTGCAGAGGCCACTCGAAACCGCCCATGGACGGTCATGGGGCAGGATTGCAGGACGCTCGTGCGCTAACCAGCGCCGAATCTACCCGAGCTTCCCGTTGTCTTGCCCGTGGCTGCCCGAGAAAGGAAGCCAGGGAAAGGGCATCCGCGCACCGTGAAACGGCGCGGCCCTTTCCGCTTACTAAGGACAAGATATGTTCAACTACCACAAAGTGGAAATCGAATGGGGCGGCCGTCCGCTCATCCTGGAAACCGGCAAGATCGCACGTCAGGCTGACGGCGCGGTGCTTGCGACCTATGGCGAAACCAAGGTTCTCGCCACCGTCGTTTCGATGAAGGAGCCGAAGCCAGGCCTCGATTTCTTCCCGCTGACCGTCAACTACCAGGAAAAGACCTACGCCGCCGGCAAGATCCCCGGCGGCTACTTCAAGCGCGAGGGACGTCCGAGCGAAAAGGAAACGCTGGTTTCCCGCCTGATCGACCGCCCGATCCGCCCGCTCTTCGCCGACGGCTACAAGAACGACACCCAGATCGTCGTCACCGTCGTCCAGCATGACCTCGAGAACGATCCCGATATCCTGTCGATCGTCGCCACCTCGGCCGCTTTGACGCTGTCGGGCGTTCCCTTCATGGGCCCGGTCGGCGGCGCCCGAGTCGGCTACATCAACGGCGAATACGTGCTCAACCCGCATGTCGATGAGATGCAGGAATCCAGGCTCGACCTCATTGTCGCCGGCACCGCCGACGCCGTGCTGATGGTCGAGTCCGAAGCCAAGGAACTCGGCGAAGAGCTGATGCTCGGCGCCGTCATGTTCGGCCACAGGGGCTTCCAGCCGGTGATCGACGCCATTATCAAGCTGGCCGAAGTTGCCGCCAAGGAGCCGCGCGATTTCACGGCGCCGGACTACTCCGCGCTTGAAGCCGAAATGCTGAAGATCGTCGGCGACGAGCTCAGCAATGCCTACAAGAACGTCGACAAGCAGAAGCGTTACGCCGCCGTCGACGCCGTCAAGGCGAAGGTCAAGGCAGCGTTCGCTCCGGCCGAAGGCGAAGACGCCAAGTACACCTCCGAGCAGATCGGTTCGGTGTTCAAGGAACTCCAGGCCAAGGTCGTGCGCTGGAACATCCTCGACACCGGTTCGCGCATCGATGGCCGTGACCTCAAGACTGTCCGCAAGATCGTCTCGGAAGTCGGCGTCCTGCCGCGCACGCACGGTTCGGCGCTGTTCACCCGCGGCGAGACCCAGGCGCTGGTCGTTGCCACGCTGGGTACCGGCGAGGACGAGCAGTATGTCGATTCGCTGACCGGCATGTACAAGGAGAAGTTCCTCCTTCACTACAACTTCCCTCCCTACTCCGTCGGCGAGACCGGCCGCATGGGTTCGCCGGGCCGCCGCGAAATCGGCCACGGCAAGCTCGCCTGGCGCGCTATCCGTCCGATGCTGCCGAGCGCGGACCAGTTCCCCTACACGCTGCGCGTCGTCTCGGAGATCACCGAGTCCAACGGTTCGTCGTCGATGGCCACCGTCTGCGGCACATCGCTGGCGCTGATGGATGCCGGCGTTCCGCTGGCCAAGCCGGTTGCTGGTATCGCGATGGGCCTGATCAAGGAAGGCGAGCGCTTCGCGGTTCTGTCCGACATCCTGGGTGACGAAGATCACCTCGGCGACATGGACTTCAAGGTTGCCGGTACCGAAGGCGGCATCACCTCGCTGCAGATGGACATCAAGATTGAGGGCATCACCGAGGAGATCATGAAGATCGCGCTGGACCAGGCCAAGGACGGCCGCCAGCATATCCTCAGCGAGATGGCGCATGCTCTGACCGGCGCCCGCCCCGAACTCGGTGAGTTCGCACCGCGCATCGAGGTTATGCACATCCCGACCGACAAGATCCGCGACGTGATCGGTTCCGGCGGCAAGGTTATCCGTGAGATCGTCGAGAAGACCGGCGCAAAGATCAACATCGAGGACGACGGCACGGTCAAGATCGCTTCGTCGAACGCCAAGGAGATCGAGGCGGCCAAGAAGTGGATCCATACCATCGTCGCCGAGCCGGAAGTCGGCGAAATCTACGAAGGCACGGTCGTCAAGACCGCCGACTTCGGCGCTTTCGTCAACTTCTTCGGTCCGCGTGACGGCCTCGTCCACATCTCGCAGCTTGCCAACGACCGGGTCGCCAAGACCTCGGACGTCGTCAAGGAAGGCGACAAGGTCTGGGTCAAGCTGATGGGCTTCGACGAGCGCGGCAAGGTCCGCCTGTCGATGAAGGTCGTCGACCAGGCCACCGGCAAGGAAATCGCCCGCGACAAGAAGGCCGAAGGCGAAGAAAACGCCGCCTGAGTGGTCTGACAATAGAGTTGAACGGGCGCGGCTTATGTCGCGCCCGTTTTCGTTTAAGACCCGTCTACGACATGAGAATCGAAGAATGGCCGCTGAGCCGCTGAAGACACTGTTTCACCCCTTCGAGGCCGGGGCGCTCCCTCTGCCGCAAAAGGGTGAGCGTGTGCTGTTCCTGGGCGCCGAGCCTGGGTTTCGCCTGCCGGAAGGCTTCGAGGCAGAGCTCCATCTTGCACAGGGTTTCCGGCCGTATCTCCGAGCGCTGGAGCGTGCCGGCCACAAGGTAACGCCGCGCGCGGAAGGCGATGCATTCGATGCAGCGCTCGTGTTTGCCGGCCGCCATCGTGGGCTAAACGAGATGCGTATTGCCGAGGCGATCGAACGCGTCACGCCGGGCGGTCTGATCATTGTCGCCGGCGGCAAGGACGAAGGCATCGCCAGCCTGCGCAAGCGCATCGACGAGCTTGTTCCGATCGAAGGGCATCTGCCGAAATATCACGGCATCGCCTTCTGGCTTCGCCGTCCGGTCGATCTGGCGCCTGCGGAAAAACTGCGCGTCGCCAATCCCGCCTTGGTCGTAGAGGACCGCTTCCGCACCGCGCCCGGCATGTTCTCCTTCGACCGGATCGACGCCGGCTCGAAACTTCTGGTCGACAACCTGCCCAAAGACCTGCGCGGCAACATTGCGGATTTCTGCGCCGGCTGGGGTTATCTCGCCGCCGAGGTCGCGGCACGTTCACCCGGTATAACGGGGCTCGACCTTTACGAAGCGGATTTCGAAGCGCTTGAGGCGGCCAAGGGCAATATCGGCCAGACAGGCTTCGAGCCCGGCTTCAGATCGGAAGAGCACACGTCNCTGCTGAGCGAGCCGGTCGAGCGGCGCTATGATGCCATCGTCACGAACCCGCCCTTCCATCGCAGCCGGGCGGCCGAGCCGGAAATCGGCGCCGGCATGATCCAGGCGGCGGGCAAGGCGCTGAAGCCGGGCGGGCGGCTGTTCATGGTGGCGAACCGCCAGCTGCCCTATGAGCCGGTTCTGAGGGCCGTCTTCTCCAGCCATGCCGAGCTCGCCCGCGACGGCATGTTCAAGGTTTTCTCCGCGCGCCGATAGGACGGTGCCGGTCACCTCAATGCATGCTGACGATGCGCGCCGGCTCGTGGACGGGAATGGTCGGTCTGATGTCGCCAGGCTTGATCTTGAGCGGCGCCGGCCTGCCGAACAGATAGCCCTGCACCATCTCGCAACCAGCTGCTCGCAAAAGCGTCGCCTGGTTCTCGGTCTCGACGCCTTCGGCGATGATGCCGACGCCGAGCGCCCGCGACAGGCCGACGATGGTAGAGACGACGGCGCCCGAATTCGAATCGGTGTCGATGCGGCTGACGAAGGAGCGGTCGATCTTCAGCTTGCCGAAGGCGAAGTCGATCAGGTAGCTGAGATTGGAATAGCCGGTGCCGAAATCGTCGACGGCCACCGAAATGCCCATGTCGGCAAGCTGCTGCAGGATGGTGGCGGCGCGGTCGCGGTCCTGCATCATCGCCGTCTCGGTCACTTCGAGCTCCAGCCGCGACGGCTTGATGCCGGTGCTGGCCATCGTATCGCGCACGATGCCGACGAAATCCTTGGTCATGAACTGGACCGGCGAGATGTTGACGGCAACGAAGCAGTCCTCGGGCAAATGACGGGCATCGCTGCAGGCCTTGTTCAGCACCCAATTGCCGATCGGGTGGATCATGCCGGTCTCTTCGGCGATCGGAATGAATTCCATCGGCGGGATCATGCCGCGTTCCGGGTGCTTCCAGCGGATCAGCGCCTCGTAGCCGACGATACGGCCGGTCGGCAGATCGAGCTGCGGCTGGTAGTGAAGGTCGAAATCGCCACGGTCGAAGGCGATGTGCAGTTCGGATTCGATCCAGTGGCGGTAGTCGGCGACCTGGCCCATGTCGGAATGGAAGACCGACCAGTTGCCCACGCCGCCGGCGCGGGCATTCTGCAGCGCCAGGTTGGAGCGGCGCAGGATGAGGACCGGATCGACGCCGTCCTTTGGCATCGCCACGATGCCGACCGACAGGCCGACCGACTGCAGGTGGGAATCGAGCTGGTACGGCTTCAGCATCTCCTCGATCATGGTTTCGACGGTGCTTTCCATGGACCTTTGGAGTTGGTGTTCCCAGACAAGGATAGCGAACTCGCCGGCGCCGATGCGCCCCATCACCGCGCCTTCGGGCATGCAGGCCTTCAACCGCTTGGTGAAGCCGCGGATCAGTTCGTCGCCATGACTGTAGCCGATGGCGTCGTTGATCTGCTTGAAGCGGTCGATGTCGATGTCGATGAGGAACACCGGCTCACCGGTCCTGATCGTCGCGGACGCCGCGTCGGCAATTCTGCCGACCATCGCCGGCCGCGCAAAAAGCCCGGTCAGCTTGTCGAAATGGGTTTCGTTGAAAACGTAGTCCACCGATTCATCGACGCCGGCGAAGAAGGACAAGGCAGCACCGGCGGCGGCCAGCGCGCATAGCGCCGACGCGATGCCGATCATGGTTTCCGCCTGCATGCCGGCAAAGCCGTCCCCGAAACCATGCCGGAGGCCCCAAAGCCCAAGGATGAAACTGCCAAGGCCCGAACTGGCGACGGTGAGCAGCCGGAACACAGGTGTTCGCTTCGGGTTGCTGACAGCAGGCATTGCTCAGTCCCTGTCGCATGATCCCGAAATCAACTCGACTTTCGGGAAATATCAAGCGCAAATTCATAAAGGCTAAAGCATCCTATGCGCCCAGCAAGAACGCGCAGAGCCCAAGCCCATAGGACTTCTAGCGGATATCTCCTTAAAATGAGTTTCCGCCGATGCATCTAATTTTACTGGTGAGTTAATCGCGTACGCTGTCGGTCTGCTTCAACTCATCCAGGGTTGGCATCGACACGATGTGATAGCCGGAATCCACATAATGGATTTCGCCGGTGACGCCTGACGAGAGGTCGGACAAAAGATAGAGCGCCGAGCCGCCGACCTCGTCGATGGTCACCGTGCGGCGCAGCGGCGAGTTGCGCTGCTGGTAGGAGTACATGTGGCGGGCGTCCGAGATTCCGGCGCCGGCCAAAGTACGCACCGGTCCCGCCGATATGCCGTTCACCCGGATGCCGCGCGGGCCATAATCGTTGGCGAGATAGCGCACGCTGGCTTCCAGCCCGGCCTTGGCGACGCCCATGACGTTGTAGTTCGGCATGACGCGGACAGAGCCGGCATAGGTCAGCGTGATCATCGCGCCGCCTTCGCTCATCAGCGGGGCGGCATGGCGGGCGACCTCGGTGAAGGAGTAGCAGGAAATGACCATGGTGCGGACGAAATTATCGCGGCTGGTGTCGGCGTAGAGCCCTTTGAGCTCGTTCTTGTCGGAAAAGCCGATGGCGTGGACGACGAAGTCGAGCCCGCCCCATTCCTTGCCGAGCGTCTCGAAAGTGGCGGCGACCGATGCGCTGTCCTCGACGTCACAGGGCACCACCAGTGACGCCCCAAGCTTCTCGGCAAGCGGCTTGACGCGGCGCCCGAAGGCGTCGCCCTGATACGTGAAGGCAAGCTCCGCCCCGTGTTCGGACAATTTCCTGGCGATGCCCCAGGCGATCGAATGATCGTTGGCGACGCCCATGACAAGCCCACGCTTGCCCTTCATCAGTCCGTCCATGGCCGGCAATCCCCCTACAATAAAACGCTGGCCTTATGCGGAATAGCGCTGGAAAATCAGCGTTGCGTTGGTACCACCGAAGCCGAACGAGTTGGACAAAACCGTGTCGATCCTGGCGTCGTCGATGCGCTTGCGCACGATCGGCATGCCCTCGAATTCGGGATCGAGGTTTTCGATGTGGGCGCTCTCGCCGATGAAGCCGCCTTGCATCATCAGGATCGAGTAGATCGATTCCTGGACGCCGGCGGCACCCAGCGAATGGCCGGTCAGCGACTTTGTCGAGGTGATGAACGGCATCTTGTCGCCGAACACCTCTCGGATGGCGCCCATTTCCCGGGAATCGCCGACCGGCGTCGAGGTGCCGTGGGTGTTGATGTAGTCGACCGGCGTGGACACCGTCGCCAGAGCCTGGCGCATGCAGCGCACCGCGCCTTCGCCCGACGGCGCCACCATGTCGTAACCGTCCGACGTCGCGCCATAGCCGACGATCTCAGCGTAGATCTTGGCGCCGCGCGCCTTGGCGTGTTCGAGCTCCTCCAGGATGAGGACGCCCGCGCCGCCCGCGATGACGAAGCCATCGCGATTGGCGTCATACGCGCGGGAAGCTGTCGGCGCACGATCGTTATACTTCGACGACATCGCGCCCATGGCATCGAACAGGTCCGACATCGTCCAGTCGAGGTCTTCATGGCCGCCGGCAAACATCACATCCTGCTTGCCCCACTGGATCAGTTC
This sequence comes from Mesorhizobium sp. LNJC405B00, assembly GCF_000502615.1. Lineage (NCBI taxonomy): Bacteria > Pseudomonadati > Pseudomonadota > Alphaproteobacteria > Hyphomicrobiales > Phyllobacteriaceae > Mesorhizobium > Mesorhizobium sp. LNJC405B00. The sequence goes on from NZ_AYWC01000013.1 coordinate 63,155, forward strand.
GTAGGCGTTGCCGATGCAATGCGCCGAGGTCGAGCAGGCCGACGAGATCGAATAGTTGACGCCGTGAATCTTGAACCAGGTGGCGAGCGTCGCCGACGCGGTCGACGACATCGCCTTCGGCACCGCGAACGGACCGATGCGCTTGGGGCTGTTGTTCTTGAGCGTGGTCTCGGCCGCCTCGACGATGGTGCGGGTCGAGGGGCCACCCGAGCCCATGACGATGCCGGTGCGCTCATTGGTGATGTCGCTTTCGCCAAGCCCGGCGTCGGCGATCGCCTGGTCCATCGCGACATGGTTCCAGGCCGCACCCTGGCTCAGGAAGCGCATGGCGCGCCGGTCGATCATAGGGGTCGGGTCGAGCGTCGGCGCGCCCCAGACCTGGCAGCGGAAGCCGTGTTCGGCGAAGGAATCTGAGAAGCTGATGCCTGATTTGGCATCATGGAGCGAGGATTGCACCTCGTTGGCGTTGTTGCCGATCGACGATACGATGCCGAGGCCTGTGACGACGACCCTTCTCATTCGCAACTCCTTCCAGCGGATGATCCCGAAACCCTAGTCGGTTTTCGCCGGCGATCATACGCAAAACCAAAATGCCGCAGCGGCGTTGCGTCTCGGAAGAACGCGCCGCTGCAGTGGCGCCGGTCAGGCGGCCGATTGCTTGGACAGCCCCACCTTGAGGTCCGTCGCAGCGTATATGGGTTCGCCGTCGGCCTTAAGCCAGCCATCGGCGATACCGAGCACCAGGCGTCCACGCATGACGCGCTTGAAATCGATGCCGTATTCCACCTTCTTGACCGAAGGCGTCACCATGCCCTTGAACTTGACCTCGCCGGTCGACAGCGCCATGCCCTTGCCCGGCTCGCCGAGCCAGCCGAGGTAAAAACCCGTCAATTGCCACATGGCGTCAAGGCCCAGGCACCCCGGCATGATCGGATTGCCGAGGAAATGGCAGGCGAAGAACCACAGGTCCGGCTTGATGTCGAATTCGGCACGGATGAAGCCCTTGTCGTGGGCGCCGCCGGTCTCGCTGATCTCGGTGATGCGGTCGAACATCAGCATGGGCGGGTAGGGCAGCTGGGCGTTGCCGGGCCCAAACAGCTCGCCGCGGGCGCAGGCGAGCAATTCCTCATAAACGTAGCTGGATTTACCCGCCATATGTCTCGTCCCCATAATCGTCCCGGGCGGTGGGGCGCCCTTGTCGTTGGTTTCCTAACACAATCCCTTTCGGGCCGGAAACCGGCGTTTGCGCTTAACCCGCCCGTCTGCCCGGGTCAATGCGCGCTCTCGCATCGGCCTGGAAATCGATTCCGATTTCCAGAAAGCACGATGCTATGCCAAAAGTGATAGAGCGCATTTGGTGCGTCCAACTGGCCGCACGTGGCTCTATTGATCGTATTCGGCCAACAGAATATATGTCGGGAGGTGTCCAGTTTCGGCCGATGACGTTTTTTCGCCACTCTGGGCGTGTCTTGAGGCAGAACTGTGGGCTTGGACGGATAGATGGATCTGGGCGGCCGGAAGGAAAATGTCGCTGTGGACAAGCGGGTTCGCGAAGCCGGCCTTAGGCCGACACGCCAACGCATTGCGCTGGCCGATCTGCTGTTTGCCAAGGGCGACCGCCACCTTTCGGCCGAGGAACTGCATGAAGAGGCGGTCGCCGCCGGCGTGCCGGTCTCGCTCGCCACCGTCTACAACGCGCTTCACCAGTTCACCCAGGCCGGCCTGCTGCGCATCCTGGCGGTCGAGGGGTCCAAGACCTATTTCGACACCAACACCTCCGATCACCATCATTTTTACATCGAAGGCGAAAACAGGATCTTCGATATAGAAAGCGGTCCGGTGACCGTCTCCAACCTGCCGGAGCCACCCGCAGGCATGGAGATCGCCAATGTCGACATCGTGGTGAGGCTGCGCCCGAAGCGCAGCGTTTAAGCCCCAACCCGTGAAACCTGTCGATTTTGCAATCCGGCTCGAATGGGTTGCGGTCGCGGTCGTGGCTATAGTCGCCTATGCCGCGTCAGGCGTTTCCTGGTGGCTGTTCGCCCTGCTTATCCTGGCGCCAGACCTGTCGATGCTGGGCTATCTCGCCGGGGCACGGATCGGCGCTGTCGCTTACAATGCCTTGCACATATTGATCGTCCCGCTGTTGCTGGCGCTCGCCGGATATGTTCTGGCCAATTCGACGGCGACCGCGATTGGTCTGATCTGGATCATCCACATCGCCGTCGACCGCGCGCTCGGCTACGGTCTCAAACTGTCGACCGGTTTTCAGGACACCCATCTCGGCCGTATCGGCCGTTAGGCCTCCAGCAATCTCAATTCTTGACGTGCTCGCCGGGATAGGCGCCCCACACCTGCGACTGGGCGATCCAGCCGGTGTGGCCGTCGAAGGTCATTTCGCACCACTGGCCATCGCAGGTTTTGATCGTGCCCGTAACGCCCGGCTCGATGATGGCGATGACGCTGGCGTCCTTGTCGGCATCGTCGAGCAGATTGATTCGGCCCCCCTTGGTGCGCTGCCAGGGGGCGACGATCGCGGTCCGGCGGCCCGACAGCAGCGACTGGTTGATCCAACCCTCCGAGCCATCGGCATCGCGCACGCGCCGCCAGGTATCGAATTCCTGGATGATCTCCATCGGCAGGCCGGCCTTTGTGTACATCCAGTCGACGGAATAGTTGGCGCCGGGCCCAACGCGCGAGTTGACGCGAGCCGATTTCAGGCTGACGAAACGCGGCAGCGGCAGGCCGCTCGGCCCGAGCGTGACCGTCTGCACAGGTGCGGCGGCACCTTGCGCCGCGGCTTGCGGGAAATGCAGGAGAGCGCCGAGAAGCGCTGCGCTGAGGATCAGGCGAAGCGACGCGAAACCAGACACTTTCATTCCTTTCGGCGCGTGCCCTTTGGTCCGGGCGCCCCTTTTTCTTTGTCTTCGGCGGCACCGCTTGTTACAGGAGTGGCAGGCACCGCGACCGGTATTCAGTTTCGCCTGTCTTGGTTAAAGAGGTCTCAACGAGATCGGGTTCGAGGAAACAATGGCAGGCAAAAAACGGCCTCTCGTCGTCATCACGCGCAAGCTGCCCGATCCGGTCGAGACCCGCATGCGCGAACTCTTCGACGCCAGGCTGAATGTCGAGGACCGCCCGATGACGCAGCCGGAGCTGGTCGCGGCGATCAAGGAAGCCGATGTGCTGGTGCCGACCATCACCGACCAGATCGATGCGGCGCTGATTGCCCAGGCCGGCGACAATCTCAAGCTGATCGCCAATTTCGGAAATGGCGTCGACAAGATCGATGTGGCGGCGGCGGCCAGGAAAGGCATCACCGTCACCAACACGCCGAACGTGCTGACCGAGGATACGGCCGACATGACCATGGCGCTGATGCTGGCCGGCCCGCGGCGGCTGGCCGAAGGCGCCAATGTGCTCACCAGCGACAAGAAATGGGCCGGTTGGTCGCCGACCTGGATGCTCGGCCGGCGCATCTGGGGCAAGCGCCTCGGCATTGTCGGCATGGGCCGCATCGGCACCGCTGTTGCCAGGCGCGCAAAGGCTTTCGGCCTGTCCATCCACTACCATAACCGCCATCGCGTGCTGCCGGCGGTCGAGGAAGGGCTGGAGGCGACCTATTGGGAAAGCCTCGACCAGATGCTTGCCCGGATGGACATCATCTCGGTCAATTGCCCGTCGACGCCGGCGACCTTTCATCTGCTTTCGGCGCGGCGCCTGGCTCTGCTTCAGCCCACCGCCTATGTGGTCAACACCGCGCGCGGCGACATCATCGACGAGGAAGCGCTGGTCAAGCTTATCCAGGACGGCAAGATCGCCGGGGCCGGGCTCGACGTCTACGAGCACGAACCGGCGCTGAACTCGAAACTGCTGAAGCTTGCCGCCAAGAACAAAGTCGTGCTTTTGCCGCATATGGGTTCGGCGACGATCGAGGGCCGCATCGACATGGGCGAGAAGGTGATCATCAACATCCGCGCCTTCTTCGACGGCCACCGGCCGCCGGACCGCGTGCTGCCGCTACGGACTTGAAGCGGGCCGCGTTCAGGATGCGGTTGTGAGGGCGCCATCCGCCGCGACACTCACACGCTTGCCGCAATAGGCCTCAAAAGCGTCGCGCCTGAGCCTGAGCGCTACCGGCGTCGGCCAGCCCATTTCCCTGGCTACAATCAAGCCAAGCAGCAGGATCGCGTCCGGCTCGTGCAGCACGAGTGCCGTCGGCGCATGGCCATTGTGGACGAGTTCCATCAGCACGGCTGACGCTGAGGACGAGCCGATCGTGCCGGGCAGGAACAGCACACGCCCGGAAATGGTCTCGCCATGCTGCGGGTGACGGACATCGGCGATGCGGCCACTCTTCGGGTCGACGCCGCCCCAGAAGCTGATCGGCGCCGTCAGCACCAAGGCCAGCCCTTCGCCTCCGCTGCCCGGCACCAGGATTTCAGCGACGGCGCTCATGCGGCGATATCCGTAAACCTGGGCTTACCGGCAACCGCGCTTTCCACGCAGTCGGCCAGCGAGCCGTAAAGCACGGCATAACCGGTATTGCCCGGGGCGTAGTGCGCGAATTTTCCCGAATTGGTCATCAGCACGCCGCCGGCCAGATCCGGCAGGATCGGCGTCACCACCACGCAGGTGTCGGCGACGATGATGACGCCGTTGGCTTCGAGCATCTTGCGCTTGCCGTTCTGCTCCAGCCTGGTGAGCACGTGGCGGCCGGTGCAGGCGTAAATCGGCACGCTGAGCCGCCGCCCGCCAATCAGCCGCTCAAGTGCATCGAATTCGGCCAAAGACAGATGCGGACTGCCGATCGCCACGGCATCGACGGCGGTCTGCGTGGCTGCGGTGGACAGGCCGGCGCGGGCCTTCATGGCCATCTCCGGCGTTACGCGGATCATCGTTTCCGGCCTGCCGCCCACCAGGATGGTCTCGGCGTCGGGCGCTTCTGGCGTTACCCCAGCGATATGGAACAGACCGACGGCGCCCGACGATGCCGCCGCCGCGCCGAAGGCCTTCAGCGCATCCTCGCCGGGATGGCTGGATATGCCGGTGACGACGCCGACCGCATTGCCGACCTCACGGCCGTAGAGGTTGCCCAGCACCGGCCAGGCGATCTCCGAACCAAGGAACGAGGCGGAGAGGCCGGACACATCGAACACCAGCCGTGCCTGCCGGTTCTCGGGGCGATGCAGGCCGTAATCCGGCGCGCGGCCCGATATGGCGCAGGCGATGTCGAGGAAGTCGCCATACCGGTTGGTGCGTGCCCCCAGAACCGAATTGCAGAACACCACCGCGTTGGATTCACCCCAGGCGACATCGCTGCCAAGCGCCGGCCTGTGGCCGGCCTGATAGGGCGCGCAGGTCCAGCTCTGCTCGCAGCCCAGTTTGCGGTAGGCCTCCATCATTCGTCGCGCCATGCCGCGCGCCGGCTCTTCGAGGCGCACGCGCGAGCAGCCCATCAGGTCGAGCGCGCCGACATTGAGCGTCGAGCGCACCGCGACCCTGGCGCCGCCATCGACCAGCCTTTCGGCAAACAGCGTGCCGGAATCGCCGTGATAGAGCGCGCCGTCTATATGCGCCGAGGCGATCGGGATAAGCCGCGGCGCGCCGAGCAGCGCAGCGCTTTCGGCAACGATGCGCATCGCCATCGCCGCCCCGTCATGGCCGGAGGCGACTGTCTGCTCCTGTGAGCTGAGTGCAAGGCTCACGCCAACTCCTTGCGCAAGGTGATCGAGGTCGGCCGGTCATAGCCGTCATGCGCGGTGCGTTCAGTCTCGCGAAAGCCGAGACCGGCAAAGGTTGCATGATTTACGGTCAGTTCGATTCGCGTCTGCAGTTCGATGGCCGGTTTGTTCCGGCTGCGGGCGAGAAATTCGACAGCCTGCGAAATCATCGGCTCTCTCCAGCGCGAAAACGCAGCCGGCGATCCTGTCATCCTGCAGGGCCAGCAACACGGTCTCGCGGCCAGCCTTGTCCCTGAGGTTTCCGGCGTTCAGCAGATGTGCCGAGGAGGGCGGGTCGATGACGCCGTCCATCGGTGCAAAGGCGCGCATGATCAGGCTGAGCAGTTCGTCCCAGCGCTCGAAATCGGAGGCGAGCTGCGTAACAAGAACGCTGGTGGACTGATCCATAAGCTCAGTTTCTCTTGTAGCGGATCGTGTCGAAGCGCGCCGACAGCGCATCGTAGAGCAGCAGCCGGCCGACCAGTGGTTCGCCGATACCGGTGATAAGCTTGATGGCTTCCATTGCCTGCAAGGTGCCGATGACGCCGGTCAGCGCACCGACGACCCCGGCCACGGCGCAGGACGGCACCAGTCCTTCCGGCGGCGCTTCAGGAAAGAGGTCGCGATATCCAGGGTTCGGTCTGCCGTCGGCGCCGGTCCCGAACGGCATCAACACCGTCACCGAGCCGTCGAAGCGGCCGACGGCGGCATGCACGAGCGGCCGCTTTTCCGCCGCGCAGGCATCCGCCACCACATAGCGCGTCTCGAAATTGTCGGAGCCGTCGACGACCACGTCGTAGCGCGCGACGAGAACGGCAGCATTGTCGGCCGTCAGCCTGAAATCGTGCAATTCCACCGCGACATGGGGATTGATCCGGGCGATCGCTGCTTTGGCGCTCTCGGTCTTCGCCGTGCCGACCGTATCGGTGGCGTGGATCACTTGCCGCTGCAGATTGGACAGCGAGACAATATCGTCGTCGACGATTCCAAGCGTGCCGACGCCGGCGGCAGCGAGATATTCCAGCACCGGCGCGCCGAGGCCGCCGGCGCCGATCACCAGTACCCGCGCCCGCTTCAGCCTCTGCTGGCCGGCGCCGCCGATCTCGGGCAGCACGATGTGGCGGGCATAGCGTTCGAGCTCTTCGTCGGTGAGGGCGGCAGGGGTCATTGCCGGACCATATAGCGGAGCAAAAAGCTTGTCAGGTCTCTTCGGTTGGCCCAACCGTGCCGTGGTCGACGGTGAGGAACTGCGCGCGTCCCCTCAGGCTGGAAAACAGCGCGGCGTCGGTTCCGGTCATGAAGGCCTGGCAGCTCAGCTCTTCCAGGATCGAGAACAGCGCGGCGCGCCGGCCGGCATCGAGATGCGCGGCAATCTCGTCGAGCAACAGGATCGGCGTCATCCCCGACATCTCGCCGGTCAGCCTTGCGTGCGACAACACGATGCCGACCAGCAGCGCCTTCTGCTCTCCGGTCGAGCAGAGTTCGGCCGGCATCGCCTTGGGGCGGTGGCGCACCAGCAGATCCGAACGGTGCGGGCCATCGAACGTGCGTCCGGCGGCGCGGTCGCGCTCGCGGCCGTCGGCAAGGGCGGCGCGATAGCGTTCCTCGACGTCCACGGCGGGTGCTGTGGCGACGTCGCTTTCAAGGTCGCCGGAGAGGCTGATGTCGGCCTGCGGAAACGGCCCGCTGGAAGGCAGCCTGTCGATCATGGCGGTAAGCAGGCGTACCAGTTCGGCGCGCGCAGCCGCGATCGCCACGCCGGTTTCGGCCATCTGCATCTCGATGGCGTCGAACCAGGCGCCGTCGCGCGAGCCTTCCGTAAGCAAGCGGTTACGTCCGCGCATCGCCTTCTCGTAATCGAGCGCACGCTGGCCGTGGCCGGGATCGACAGCCAAAACCAGCCGGTCGAGAAAGCGCCGCCGGTCGGCGGCAGGTCCGGGGAACAGGCCGTCCATGGCCGGCGTCAGCCAGACGACGCGCAGCCATTCCAGCATGGCGTCGGCCGACCGTGCCGGCGCGCCATTGATGCGCACCTTGCGACCGCCCTCGCCGGCCGCTTCACCCCCGGTGATGCCGGTGCCGATCTCGACCTGTCCCTCCGGCCCGTCGAGCCTTGCGTGGAGCGCAAAGCCGCCATCGCCGCCTTCGCGGGCCACGTCGACATAGGGCGCACGGCGCAGGCCGCGGCCCGGCGTCAGCAGGGAGATGGCTTCCAGAAGATTGGTCTTGCCGGCGCCATTGTCGCCGGAAAACACCACAGGGCCGGGGGAAAAGCCGATCGACAGCGCCGCATAGTTGCGGAAATTCGTAAGTGTTAGCTTACTTATGTGACTTTGTTCCGGCAACCGCTATCCGCCTGTAGAAGTCGCCGCAATCAATTATGCTGCAGTGTGCCGCAGTGCGGCTGCTACACCCGCATCGGCATCAGCACGTAGAGCGCGGTCTCATCGGCCATGTCGTGGATCAGCGTCGGCGAACCGGCATCGGCCAGCATGAACTTGGCTTCCGTGCCGGTCAGTTGAGCAGCGACGTCGAGCAGATATTTGGCGTTGAAGCCGATCTCGATCGGGTCTGAGGAGTAATCAGCGGCCAGTTCCTCGGTGGCGCTGCCCGAATCCGGATTGTTGACGGCAAGCGTCACCTGGCCTTCGGTGATCGAAAGCTTCACCGCGCGGCCGCGCTCGGAGGAAATGGTCGAGACGCGATCGACGGCGGCGGCGAAGCTCTGGCGGTCGATGATCAGCTTCTTGTCGTTGCCGGTCGGAATGACGCGCTGGTAGTCCGGGAAAGTGCCGTCGATCAGCTTCGAGGTCAGAACCACGCTGCCGATGGTGAAGCGGATCTTGGTGTCGGACAATTCGGTGGTCACCGCGACATCGGGATCGTCGACCAGCTTCTGCAACTCGCTGACCGTCTTGCGCGGAATGATGATGCCCGGCATGCCTTCGGACCCGGCCGGAGCGTCGATCTCGGCGCGCGCCAGGCGGTGACCGTCGGTCGCCACCGAACGCAGCTTCAGCTTGCCGCCAGTTTCATGCGTGTGCAGGTAGATGCCGTTGAGATAGTAGCGCGTCTCTTCGGTGGAGATGGCGAACTGGGTCTTTTCGATAAGGCCTCTCAGGGCGACGGAATCGAGCCGGAAGATGTGTGAGAAGGATCCCGCCGAAAGCTCCGGGAAATCGGACTGCGGCAGGCATTGCAGGCGAAAGCTCGAGCGGCCCGACGTTACCGTCATGGCGTTGCCGTCCTCGTCGGTCTTCAGCATCACTTCGGCGCCGTCGGCCAGCTTGCGCACGATGTCGTAGAGCAGGTGCGCCGGAACCGTCGTCGCCCCGCCGCGCTCGACCTTTGCCGGCGTCGCTTCGGTCACTTCGAGGTCGAGGTCGGTGGCTTTCATTTCAAGGCTGGCGCCCTCGGCGCTGAGCAGCACGTTCGACAGGATCGGTATGGTATTGCGCCGCTCGACCACGCGATGAACGTGGTTGAGCGACTTCAGGAGATTGGACCGTTCCAGGATAACACGCATGACGAAACAGGCTCGCTTGAATGAATGGACGGGTCACCAGTGGGCGGCGCCCCGCGAAAGGTCTGAACAGGCTCAGAATCTATGCAAACTGACAGGAAAAAGCCAGCAAACGCAAGTCCGGGCCACCGGTTCGCGCCGGTTAAGCGGGCTTTCTGGGGATAAAGCGGACGTTGGCCGGCAACCGATGCATGTCGCCGAAACTGCGCAGCGGTTTTGGGACAACGACATGCATCAAAACAAGAAAATTTAAAGCGCGACGACCGAATACTCTAACCCGGCGCGCTCCGTTTGCCGCGCCGATCAGGCTTGGTCGTTGATCAGCCTGCGCAACAGTTCCAGTTCCTGCGCCAGCGTGTTGTCGACGCCGGAAAGGTCCTCGATCTTGCGCACCGCATGCAGCACCGTGGTGTGGTCGCGCCCGCCGAACCGCCGGCCGATCTCCGGCAGCGAGCGCGGCGTCAATACCTTCGACAGGTACATGGCGACCTGCCTGGGCTTCACGATGGTGCGCGTGCGCCGGTTGGACAGCAACTCGGTCTTCGACACATTGTAGTGGCGCGCCACGATGCGCTGGATGTCCTCGATGCGCACCCGCTTCGGCTCGCCAGAGCGATAGATGTGCCCCAGGATCTCGTCGATGCGGTCGATGGTGATCGCCGGCTCGAACGACTGACGAAACAGCAGTTGGTTGAACGCGCCTTCCAGCTCACGCCCGCTGCCGGTGACGGTACGGGCGACATGGTTGAGGATCTCCTCCGAAATATTGAGCGACGCATCGTCGACCTTGGCCGTGGCAAGCCGCAGCTTGAGCATGCCTATGCGCATGGCGAAGTCCGGCGCCGACATTTCCAGCGCGACACCGCCATTGAGGCGCGAGCGCACCCGCGGTTCCAGCGATTCCAGTTCCGACGGCGGCCTGTCAGCGGCAACCACCACTTGCTTGGCGCTGTCGAGCAGCATGTTGATGAGATGGCAGAATTCGTGCTGGATCGACTTGCCCTGCAGGAACTGCATGTCGTCGATGATCAAGAGGTCGATGTCGCGCAGCTGTTCCTTCAGCGTCAGCGCATTGTTGTCGCGGATCGCGGTGGCGAAGCGCCACATGAAATATTCGGCCGTCAGATAGACGACGCGCGATTTCGGGTTCTGTTTCAGGGATTCGGCCGCAATCGCCTGCAAAAGGTGCGTCTTGCCGAGCCCGACGGTTGCATGAAGGAACAGCGGGTTGAAGCGCACCGCGCTCGACTGCGATTCCGCCACGGCTTTGGCTGCGGCGAAAGCCACCCGGTTCGACGGGCCTTCGATGAAGGAGCCGAACGTGTAGCGCGGGTCGAGCGGCGACCCCAGCACATTGTGCCGGAATTCGCTCTCGATCGGCGTGCCGGGACGAGGGGCGGGCGCCCGCTCCACCCTGCCGGGGCCGACCGTGCCGGCCGCCAATGCGGTCTGCGTATGCTTGGTCATCTTGCGCGCCGGCACGGCCTCGGGTTCCACGCCATTGCGGGCAGGACGGGTCGCGGTGCGCACGACCATCTCGATCTTGAGGATTTCGGGATCCTCGTGCTTCCACAGATCGGCGATGAGATCGAGATAATGGCCATTGATCCACGAGCGCAGGAAGGCCGTGGGCACCGAGATGCGTACAATGCCCCGGGAAGCCTCAGCCACCTTCATACGGCCGAACCAGCTCGAATAGACCTCGGTTCCCAGGCGCGCCTTCAACTGGGCCTTGACCCGGTCGAACTTCTGTTCCGCGTCGCTGGAAGCCGCCATATCGTGCGCTCCGACCAATGTTCCGGGAAATGGCAGGTCGCCCGTAAGCTCCCGCTCGATGCCGCTCTGCATGATTGTGCGTCCCTTTTCCTTTGTACCTTTTTTCCGCCGGGAGTGCGCCTCCTGCACCCATGTTTCCGGCGACCGTATCTTCGCTACAACACCACCGCCGCCGCCGGCGGATGACGTTGCCTCGTCAGAATGGGATCGGTCCCGGCTGCTTAAGGCCAGTCCGTCTGACATGTTCGGGCAAAGCGGTGCTACCCGGCGAAAACGCCGGTGCGCCATCAAGCTGCCATGTACAATTACGCCAGTCCCCTATCGTATCGAAAAGGCAAGCCATACCCGTTCGCGGAATTGATCCACGTCATGAATTCTGCCACTGTTAGCTGGCCGATTCAGGCTGGGTTAAGGGCTAATGGCCCGTCCCTTTCAATAGATCGACATTACCGAAATCGCTGTGGATAGGGCAAGGCCACCTCTAACGGATTTTTAAGGAATCTGGTTAGTGAACAACGGTTCGGGCTCCGTGCTGGAAGCGCATATTTTGACAAAGCCATTGGGATTCAAACCCTTTTGCCGCGAATATGAAAATGGCTGTGCGGTTTGAAATTTTCTGAAATAATTCGCTTGACACCAACTTGCTGCCTATCGCCCACAGGCGATGTGAACAAGCTGTGGATCACTTCCAGCAAGTCGTTGAAAAATATCAGCAATTTGTGACAGCCAAATTTATTGGCGTGGGCCGTTTCGGCGGATTGGAATATCAGTGGGAGTGTATGTGCCGGCAAAGCATTCCAGACTCTGGAATGCGGCTCGGGCGTGCTTTGCGGCCGTTCTTTTTAAGTGCTTGCCGGCAAACGAAAAAACCCGGCGCGATTGGCCGGGTTTGAAAGAACGACAGTTCAGGAACGGTCAATCAGGCCGACAGCACCTTGAGGCGGTGAGCCAGACGCGACACCTTGCGCGATGCCGTATTCTTATGGATCACGCCCTTGGTCGCGGCGCGCATCAATTCCGGCTCTGCGGTCTTGAAGGCTTCCAGCGCGGCTGCCTTGTCGCCGGCAGCCAGTGCCTCTTCGACCTGGCGGACATATGTACGCACGCGCGAGCGGCGGTTCTTGTTGATCGCTGCGCGGCGGGCGATCTTTCGCGTTGCCTTTTTGGCCGAGGAGGTATTGGCCATGATGCCTCTCTTCTGATCTGGTGGGCGCATGCGGGATGCCGCAGGGCGCAAAAAACAAACGGGCAGCCAACGGCCGCCTCGGTTGGAGCGGCTTATAGTTCAGCTTTTCCGGCGCGTCAACGCCGCTTTGGCTTCTTTTTGGTCCTCGCCGCCGCCACTCTAGCGATTGGTGAAATTCGGCTTCCGCTTCTCGGCAAAGGCGGCCATCCCTTCCTTCTGGTCGTCGAGCGCAAACAGCGAGTGGAACAGCCGGCGTTCGAAGCGCAGTCCCTCCGCCAGCGTCGTCTCGTAGGCGCGGTTGACTGCCTCCTTGGCCATCATCACCGATGGCAGTGAAAACTCTGATATCCTGGCCGCGGCCTTCATCGCCTCCTCGATCAACTCGCCGGCCGGCACGACGCGCGAGGCCAGGCCGCTGCGCTCGGCTTCGGCGGCATCCATCATCCGACCGGTCAGGCACATGTCCATGGCCTTCGACTTGCCGACAAAGCGGGTCAGCCGTTGCGACCCGCCCATGCCGGGAATGACGCCGAGCGTGATTTCGGGCTGGCCGAATTTCGCCGTGTCGGCGGCAATGATGAAATCGCACATCATCGCCAGTTCGCAGCCGCCGCCCAGTGCATAGCCGGCGACCGCCGCGATCATCGGCTTGCGCGCACGGGTAAACTCTTCCCAGCCGACGAAGAAATCCTGCACATAGGCCTCCGCGTAGGTGACGGCCTGCATTTCCTTGATGTCGGCGCCCGCCGCAAAAGCCTTCTCGGAACCGGTGATGACCATGGCGCCGATGCCGGGATCGGCGTCGAACCCCTTTGCCGCCGTCAGCAAATCCGCCAGCACCTGCGCGTTCAGCGCGTTGAGCGCCTTGGGCCGGTTCAGCGTGATCAGGCCGACCTTGCCGCGCGTCTCGACGATGATGGTTTCATAGCTCATGGGCTGGCCTCCTGGTTGCGGCACTGAAGGACCGTCTAGCTTACCGCTGGCAGGTCCGGCAATAAAAGGTCGAGCGGCCGCTTTGCACGATGCGCTCGATGTGGCCGCGACAGCCGGGCGTCGGACAGGGCTCGCCTTCGCGATCGTAGACCGCGAAGGAATGCTGGAAATAGCCCAGCGACCCGTCTGTGTGCACATAGTCGCGCAGCGAAGACCCGCCGGCGGCGATCGCATCGGCGATCACCGAACGGATTGCCTCGGCCAGTCGTTCGCTCTGTTCCTTGGCCTTCTTGCTGGTCCCGGCGATGGTGCCTGCCTCGCGCAATGGCGAAAGGCCGGCGCGCCACAGCGCTTCCGACACATAGATATTGCCGAGCCCGGCAATCAGCTTCTGGTCGAGCAGCGCCGCCTTCAACGGCGATCTGCGGCCCTTCAGCAGAGAGGCGAGCAGGGCGCCTTCCAGCGCATTGCCGGTCGGCTCGACGCCCAGTCCCGCCAGCATCGGATGCGCGTCGGCCAGGCCTTCCGCAAACAGCATGAAGCCGAAGCGACGCGGGTCGTTGAAGACCACGCGAGACTGGACGCCGACAGGCGACACGACATGGAACACCACATGGTCGTGCTTGGCATCCTTCGAGCGCTCTTGATGGAACGTGCCGGGCGTCTCTTTGTCATCAGCGGCCTCGATGCGGAACGAGCCCGACATGCCGAGATGGCAGATCAGCACCGGGCCACCGTCCAGGTGTATGGTGAGATATTTGGCGCGGCGGCCAAGCGCGATGACCGTCTTGCCGGTCAGCCGCTGCGCAAATTTCGCCGGAAACGGAAATCTGAGATCGCGCCGGCGCGCCTCGACGCGCACGATCCGCGCGCATTCCAGAACCGGCTGCAGGCCGAGCCGGACCGTTTCGACCTCGGGCAGTTCAGGCATGGCCGCCTATCGCCGAATGGAAGGAAGCGCCGTGGCGGCCGCGCGCCAGCTTGAGGTGTTCGGCGACCGTCTCGCCGATATCGGCGAAGGTGGCCCTGAGCCCGATGTCGCCGCCCGTGAAACCCGGTGCGGTGCCGATGACCGGGACGCGTTCGCGCGTGTGGTCGGTGCCACGCCATGTCGGATCGTTGCCATGGTCGGCGGTGAGGATGAGCAGATCGCCCGGCTTCAGCTTTGCCAGTGCCTCGGGCAGCCGGCGGTCGAAGGCTTCGAGCGCCGCAGCATAGCCGGCGACGTCGCGGCGATGGCCGAACTCGGTGTCGAAGTCGACGAAATTGGCGAACACCAGGTCGCCGTCGCCGGCATCGTCCATCGCGCCCAGCGCCTTGTCGAACATTGCCATGTTGCCGGGCGCCTTGCGTACTTCCGAGATACCGCGGTGGGCGAAGATGTCGCCGATCTTGCCGACCGCGATCACCCGGCTGCCGCGCCCGGTCAAGCGGTCGAGCAGCGTCGGCTCAGGCGGCGGCACGGCGTAGTCATGGCGGTTGTAGGTGCGCTCGAACGTGGCTGATGTTTCGCCCAGGAAAGGCCGTGCGATCACCCGTCCGATCTTCAGCGGGTCGACCAGCCGGCGTACCGTCTTGCAGAACTCGTAGAGCCGCTCCAGGCCGAAATGAACTTCGTGCGCTGCTATCTGCAGGACGGAATCGACCGAGGTGTAGCAGATCGGCTGGCCGGTGCGGATATGCTCTTCGCCGAAGCGCTCGATGATCTCGGTGCCGGGTGCATGGCAGTTGCCGAGAATGCCCGGGACCTTGCCCTCGCGGATCATCGCGTCGGTCAGTTCGGCAGGGAAGGCGGGCACCTTATCGGGGAAATAGCCCCAGTCGAACCGCACGGGCAGCCCGGCGATTTCCCAGTGACCCGACGGCGTATCCTTGCCGCTCGAAATCTCCTGCGCGGCGCCGTGGAAGGCGGAGGCTGAAACGGCGGCTTTGCTGTCGAATTGGAAGCCGGTTGCGGTTTCTGCTGCGCGGCCGAGACCGAGCGAAACCATGGTGGGCACCTTCAGCGGTCCCTCGCGCAGGCCCTCGCGATCGGCGCGGGCTTCCGCGCAAGCCAGCGCGATATGTCCCAATGTGTTCGAGCCGGCGTCGCCATAGCGTTCGGCATCGGCGGCGCCGCCAATGCCGAAAGAATCGAGAACGAAGAGGAAAGCGCGTGACATAGGTGCCGTCATTGCCAGTCTGGTTGACCAGACATAAGGTCCCGTCGCGGCATTGGCAAATCGTAAACCAGGCGGCAACGGCCTGACGCGATGGTCGCGAAGTCGGGCAGGCGTGGTGTACGCATCCTTGAGACATGCGATGCGCTTCAAGGAAACGGTGTGCGGGGCATGGATCGATGAGACGGGCTGACCTCGGTTGGAGTGCACTAGCGACCACTGTAGCGCTCCTGGCCTCGCAGCTCGCCGCGCACGCCGACTGGCGCGACCAGATCGGCACGTTTCGCATCGGCATCGTTGCCGAGCCGGACGCCGGCAACACGGTTCCGGGTCTGGCCATGCTGACTGACGCCTACGGCAGAGCGCTCGGCATGAAGGTGGAATTCGTCGTCGCGCATGACTATGCGGCGCTGATCGAGGCGCAGGCCAATGGCCGGATTCAATACGCGGTCTATTCGGCGACCGCCTACGCCACCGCCTCGGAGCGCTGCGGCTGCGTCGAACCTCTTGTGGCGCCGGTCGACGCCGACGGTGCCACGGGCATCCGCTCCGTGCTTTTGACGCGCGACGGCAGGCTTTCCGATCTCGCGGCCCTGGAAACGCACCGCATCGCCATGGCGCCTTCCGACTATGTCGGCGGTTCGCTTCTACCGCTCGCCGGGCTGGCGGCCGACGGCATCAAGATCAGTCAGGATGCGCCATTCCTCGTTCATGCCGGCTCGGCTGCCGCCGCAGAAGCGATGCTGGCCGATGGCCAGGCCGATGCCGTATTCGGCTGGGAGCGGGCCACGGCGGAAAACCGGACGGCGATTGCTGGCGATCAGCCGGCTGATCCGGACGGCACGGCGGCGCGGCTGGAGGCGGCGGGGATTCCAGAAGCCGCGCTCCAGATCATCTGGACTTCCGGCGTGCTCAGATACGGCCCTCACGCCGTCCGCAGCGATCTCGACCCCGAAGCCAAACGCCGACTGACCGTCTTCCTCACCAATCTCAGATCGCAGTCGCCGGAAGTCTACGATTTCGTGGAATCGAGACATTCGGGAGGGTTCACGCTCGCCGCTGCGAGTGACTATGCGATGGCCGCTTCCATCGTGCGCCTGGTGTCAGCCAGCACCGACAGCAGCGCGCAATGAACCGGGTTGAATGGGTAGAACTGCTTCAGCAATCGCTGCAGGGGATCGACGTGGCCCGGCGCGGCCTGAGATAGTAGGTTTCGCTCATCGTTATCTTGCCTTCGTTGAAGGCCGAGATAAATCCGAGCGGCTTTTCGGAGCCTTCCGACCAGGAGATGATCGGTTGGTATGCTAGAGTGGTTTTGACACGAATGAGGAAAGTCCCCGCAACATTGAGCGTCGCCGGGACGGTGGTGGAAGTTGTCGGGTTGGAGTCGCGGCCAGTCTTCCCATCCAGCACGCTCCAGGACCACGCCACCTTTGCTTGCGGTGTCGGATTGTTCGGGTCGGTTCTGATGTCGATTGCCGTAATGGAGATATTGGCGACCGAGCGGTTGTAAGGCTGAAGACTGGAGTTTCCGATCTTCATGATGTCGGTGAGATCTGCGTTGACCACCGACGTCTGCTGCGTGACGAGGTCGGCAACCATGGAGCTGATGCGGCTGACCTTCTTGCTGGCCTCGATGGCTTGCGAGGCCTCCATGGTAATGAAATACATGATCAGCAAGACAGGCACGATGAGGGCAAACTCGACGGCCGCTATGCCGCGCCGATCGGAAAAAAACCGCGCCGCTCTCTTCCAGACAACCGACATCCCCGGATGTGCCCCCGCACGAAACATGCACTTTTCCTTTTGCTTACACGTGCAATTTCAGTTGTCGAATGGCTCGTTCTGCCACGTTGTCGTCGCGTAATGCAGAGTCTTGCCGCCATCCATATTCGACATGTATTGAGCCATGAAATCGGTCATGACCGGCCAAGGGTAAAAGACCCGCAGCATGTTCTTTGATTCTGCCGGACCTATTGTAGGGGTCCCGAAAGCCGGGTCCTTGCCTGTATCCGGATCCTTGCCCGTCAGCGTGATGGTCGAGCCGGAAATCGTGAAACCCGCACTGGCTGCCCCGGCAAAGGTCTTGAACGGGCGCAGATCCACCAGCAAACCGGGGCAACCCTTCGCGACAATGATCTCGAGTCTGGCGCAGACCAAGCCCTTCAGCTTCTCTTCCGTCACATCGGCTTGCCTCAACTGGCCAGTACGCAACTGACGGGCGATATCATCGGTGATGTTGGCCATCACCTCTTGTCCGGCAAATGAAACGCAGCTCTCGAGGATGGCGAAGACGAGAGCCGCAAACGGTAACGCAAGCATCGCGAATTCTATCGCCGTGCTGCCGCGCCGATCACGAAGGAAAAGACGGGCAAACGTCACGCGCCCTGCCTTGGCCTTGCAGATCTCGCGTTCTGAATCCTCGTCCAAAACGTCGCCCATATCCCGTTCCTGCCGATCCTGATGCGGTACCGTCAGCACCACTATCAAGAACCCATTTAGCTCCGGTTTGAATGACCGTTAAAATTCGACCAGGCGACATTAACCGGCCGCTAACCGACGCGGCTTTCCCGAGACAATCAAGCCAACTGAGGCGCTTACTGCCCAGCGCTCATCTCGGCTTCGGACGACTTTTCCGAGTCGCTCTTGTACGAGCTTTCGCAATAGGGCGTGCAGGACATGGTCTGTACCGAGGCGCGCCTGTAGATACGCACGGACGACGCGTCCTGGCGCACCACGGTCACCTGCTCGTCGACGATCGGGCTGCCATCGTGGTCGAGGACAACCAGATTGGTGACGCCGAACCCCTTGCCAGTCAGTACGATCGTCGATGCATCCTGGACGGAGGCGTCGGCAATCGCCGGATTGCCGACGACTATGGTGTCGGCGGGGCGTGTCAGTTTGACGATCTTGGCCTGATTCATCGTCACTTCGATGCCGGCTCCGGCCTTGGCCGGCAGCACAAAAGCCGGGACGGCGAGAAGCGCGACAAGCAGGAATGACGATTTCATTGCAGTCATCAAGGCGCTCCACAGCGGCAAAACTTGTTCAAAGAAACATGAAGGAGATTGGTGAACCAACGGTTAAACCCTTGACCGGCGCCGGGGTATTCGCACCAATCCTGCTGCCAGCTATATAACAATGCATCCTGCCGATAGCCGTGAGATTACAGCTTTTCACGGGCAGGCGAGCTACTTTCCAGCGTTTAGTTTACGGTTAACCACGCAAGCTGTTCGAAGCGGGAAAGGAATCGGTAAGGCTATTTATTAAGCCGATTGAAAGAGCTTCTCCGTAGATTGGCGGCATCCGATCAACCACCACAGAAGTTGACGGAAGTGCTGTAACACGTGGAGTAGGAGCTCTCGAATGTCTAATCTCATCGCACGTTTCGCGAAGGACGAATCCGGCGCGACCGCTATCGAATACGGTCTGATCGCCGCTCTCATCGCGCTTGCCATCATGGTTGGCGCTGGTCAGCTCGGCAATGCCCTGAACAACAAGTTCAAGGACATCGCCGGCAAGGTGAGTGGTTCGTAATACCTGGTTGCCTAGAGATAGGGGCCGCCTGATTGGCGGCCCCTTATTTCATCGCGTCGGGCGATTTTGAGTACCCAGCCTCATCGATCGTCAATCGTATATGTCTAGGCTGAGGCTGGATACAGTTGGCAACAGGGTGTCGCGCCAATGCTCGAAGCATTGATCTTCGTCGTCTTTCCTTTTTGCATGCTCTTCGCCGCGATCTCCGACATGCTGTCGATGACGATCGCCAACCGCGTACCGGTGCTGCTGCTGGCGGTGTTCGCCCTGATTGCGCCGCTTACGGACATGGACTGGGCAACCTATGGCTGGCATTTCGCTGCTGGCGCCCTGGTGCTGGCCGTGACGTTCGGTCTGTTTGCACTCGGCGGCATGGGCGGCGGCGACGCCAAGCTGCTCGCCGGCATCGCCGTCTGGATGGGGTTCAACACTCACCTTGTCGAGTATCTCGTGATCTCGACGTTCATCGGTGGACTGCTGACGCTCGCCATCCTTCTCTACCGGAAATCGCCGCTGGCGATTTACACCGGCCACAATCTATTCCTGCGCCATTTCGCCGACGACACGACTGGCGTTCCCTACGGCATTGCACTCGGCATTGGCGGGCTGCTGACCTATCCGGATTCACCCCTGATGGTTTGGGCACTGGCAAGGTTGGCGACCTGATGTAGCGAACCTCCTCTGCCCTTCCGGCATCGATCCTGAAAAGAGGCGGCTTGGCCGCCTTTTTCATTTGTCGGAGCATGGTCGTGTAATTATGTAAACCTTGAATTAATCACGATCGTAAGCATTGTATTAACCTTGTTTTGACGATTGCCGCTGCAAAGTCCGGCCTGGCTAGGTGGTTGCCTAAAGGCGAGGGTTCGGACAGATGCCAGCATCCCGACTGATCATTCTGGGCGTGGCGGTGGCCGCGGCGGGTGGTGCAGGTTATGTTGCCAAGAATATGGTGGCGGTCCCGCCCCAGCAGGTCGTCGTCGATGCCCCGCAGGCACCGGCCATCGCCTTGCAGGATGTGCTCGTGCTTTCCGGCGACGTGCCGATGGGAAGCCCGCTCGAGAACAATCTCAGCTGGGAGTCCTGGCCGTCCGATGGCATCAATGCGAATTTCATCACCCGTGCCGCCGAACCCGAAGCGCGGGAGAAGCTGAAGGGCTCCGTCGCCCGCATGGCGATGTACACCGGTGAGCCGCTGCGGCGCTCCAAGCTGATCGGCGAGGGGCAGAGCTTCATGTCTTCGATCCTGCCCACCGGCATGCGTGCCGTCGCCACCGCGATCTCGGCCGACACGTCGGCAGGCGGCTTTATCCTGCCTAACGATTTTGTCGACGTCATCATGACCCGCAGATCCGACACCGGCAACGCCGGTAGCGGATTCACCACCGAGACCATCCTCAAGAACATCCGCGTCCTGGCGATCGATCAGACCATCCAGGAGGACGAGGAAGGCAAGAAGACCAGGGTCGGACAGACGGCGACGCTGGAGCTGACGCCGCAGCAGGCCGAGATCATCACCGTCGCCCAGCAGATGGCTGATCGCCTGACGTTGGCGCTGCGCTCGATCACCGACAACAAGGAAAAGGGTACCGATGAAGCTGATTACCTCGTTTCCGGCAATGGGCGGCGCGGAACGGTGCGGTTGATCAAATCGGGCGAAGTTTCCGAAGTAGGAGCAAGGAAATGAGGTTAGTCGCTAGACTGCCGGTCACCATGGCTGCAGCCATCGGCCTGCTTTTCCTCGGAGCCCATGCAAGTGGCCTCGTAGACGCCAAGGCCGCCGGCAAGAGCGTCGGGGTCACGGCCTCGACGGCCACGCAACGTGTCAAGCTCGGCCTCAACAAATCGGTGGTCATCGATCTGCCGAGCGACGCCTACGACATCCTTGTCGCCAATCCCGCGGTCGCAGATGCGGTGACCCGCACCGCAAGGCGCATCTATCTGTTCGGCAAGTCGGTGGGCGAAACCAACATCTTCGTCTTCGGTCCCAATGGCGAGCAGATTGCCAGCCTGGATCTGGCCGTCGAACGCGACGTCGCCGGATTGGAAGACTACCTCAAGCGCTTCCTTCCGAATGCCGAGATCAAGGTCGAATTGCTGAACGACAACGTCGTCCTGACGGGGACGGTGGATACGCCGCTCGATGCCAAGCGCGCCGTCGATCTGGCAACCATCTTCGTGTCCGGCGGTGAAGCGACGACGGGCCAGTATTCGCAGACCGCGGCCGGCGGTAATGCCAATGGCGGCGTCGACATCAACAACCCGGATGCCGAACGCCGGGTCTCGAAGATCGTCAACCTGCTACAGATCATCGGCGACGACCAGGTGACGCTGAAGGTGACCGTGGCCGAAGTCAGCCGCTCGGTGATGAAGCAGCTCGGCGTCAACATGGTTGGCAGCGGCAGCATGGACGGCATCGCCTACGGTGCGCTGAGTTCGCCCAACTACGGTTTGGGAAAGCCGCTTTCGCAGAATTCAGGCTTTAACTTGGGCGGCAGTGGCCTCAAAGCCTACATCAATGCCATGGAGCAAAGCGGCGTCATGAAGACGCTTGCAGAACCGACCCTCACGGCGGTTTCGGGCGAGAAGGCAACGTTCAGGGTCGGCGGCGAATTCAATCTCATCACGGCACGTACGAACAACGTTTCGACCGACAACCAGACCGGGCAGGTCACCTACACCAACGAAAAGCTGGAATACGGCATAGGCCTCGAGTTCCAGCCCGTTGTGCTGTCGGCGGGTCGGATCAGCCTCAAGGTCAGAACATCGGTTTCGGAGCCGACCTCGGAAGGTGCTACCACCCTGGAAGGAGGCGGCACCTTGCCCGGCCTGACGCTTCTGTCGATCCGCAAGAGACTTGCCGACACCACCGTCGAATTGCCGTCGGGCGGTTCGATGATGATTGCCGGCCTCGTCCGCGACGACGTCCGCCAAGCTGTATCGGGCTTGCCCGGCCTGACCAAGATCCCGGTGCTCGGCACGCTATTCCGCAGCCGCGATTTCGTCCGCAATGAAACTGAACTGGTCATCATCATCACGCCTTATCTGGCGCGGCCGGTGGCGCGCAACGACCTGGCCAAGCCGGACGACAATTTCAACGCCGCCGGCGATGGCCCGGCCATGTTCCTTGGCCGCGTCAACCGCGTCTACGGCACCATGCAGACCGACAAGCCCAACGGCCGCTACCACGGCGTTGTCGGCTTCATCTACAAGTAAGCGGGGAGCGGACATGTCTCAGTCAGCATCGAAGGCCATAGCGGTCGCCACGACAGTGCGGTCCAGTGGTGCGCGGATCAGCCGATCGGCAATGCCGATCCTGGCGATCGCGATCGCGGCCTCGCTCGCCGGTTGTGCCAAGCGCGACAGCATCACGGTCGGGGCGATTCCCGATGATTATCGCACCACGCATCCTATCGTGATTGCCGAGAAGAACCAGAAGCTGGACCTCCCGGTCGGCGCCGGCGATCGCGGCATGACCGGCTCGCAGCGCGACACGCTTCTAGGCTTCCTTGACGGCTACGACAGGAGCGCTGCCCCGGCGCTGACGATCGCAACCCCGATCGGCTCGGCCAATGAGGTGGCGGCGACTGCCGCGGCGCGCGATTTCGCCAGGCTGGCGGTTGCCAGCGGCATCAAGCGAAACCGGATCGTGGTGACCTCCTACCAGTCGGTTTCCCCGGAAGCCTCGGCGCCTATCCGGGTTTCCTATATTTCGGTGAGAGCCCAGACCGACAAATGCGGGCGCTGGCCCGAAGACATCCTCGCAACCTCCGAAAACAAGCACTACGCCGATTACGGCTGCTCCTCTCAAAACAACCTCGCCGCGCAACTCGCCAATCCGGCCGATCTGCTCGGGCCAAGAAAGTCGTCCGATATCGACGCCGAGAACCGCGGCGCGGTGATCGACGTCTATCGCGGCAGAGGTATTTCGGACGAGTTCCTCGGCAATTCGGAAGTGACGTATTAGGAGCGCCGGCCCCGCGTAGAGACCGGAAAGAGAAGTCACGGAAAAGAGCATGACGATGAGCAATCTTGCCTACGACACGCCCGGAGACGGCGGCGGCAGCTCCCAATCGGATATTGCAGCGATGCAGGCGCTGCGGCCGGTGCCGCGTATTTCTATCCAGGCATTTTGCGAGACGGAAGGTGTCGCGCATCCGGTGGAGCGGGCCGGCGAGGATCGCCGCATGGCCAAGGCGCATCTGAAAGTGCATATGGGCGGCATCGCCACGGCGATCGAATTCTATCAATCGGCGCCGACGCCGAACCTCATCCTGCTGGAATCGCGCAGCGAACCGAAGCAATTGCTGGAGCAGCTTGCCCAGCTTTCAGAATATTGCGATCCCTCCTCCAAAGTCGTGGTGATCGGCCACTACAACGATGTCGGTCTCTACCGCGAACTCATTCGCTTCGGTATTTCCGAATATGTCATCGCACCGGTGTCGATGGCCGATATCGTCTCCGTGGTGTCATCGATCTTCGTCGATCCGGAAGCCGAGCCGATCGGCCGCTCGATCGCCTTCATCGGCGCCAAGGGCGGCGTCGGCTCCTCGACCATCGCCCACAATGTAGCGTGGGCGATGTCATCGCTGTTCAAGTCGGAAGTGGTCGTCGCCGATCTCGACCTGGCTTTCGGGACGGCCAACATAAATTTCGACCAGGACCCTGCGCAAGGCATCGCCGAAGCCGTATTTTCGCCCGAACGCGTCGACGAGGTCTATCTCGACCGTCTGCTTGCCCAGTGCGCCGAACATCTGTCGCTGCTCGCCGCGCCCTCCACACTGGAACGTGTCTATGATTTCGATCCCGATGCCTTCACGCAACTCATCGATACCGCCCAGCGCAGCGTGCCGCTGCTGGTGCTCGACGTCCCCCATATCTGGACGGGCTGGACCAAGAACACACTGATCAAGGCCGACGAGATCGTCATCACGGCGACGCCGGAACTGGCCAATCTGCGCAACACCAAGAACCTGGTCGATATGCTGACGAGGCTTCGCCCGAACGATCCGCCGCCGAAGCTGATCATCAACCAGGCCGGCGTGCCGAAACGGCCCGAGATTTCCGCTTCCGACTTCGCCGAGCCGCTCAGCCTCACGCCGATGTCGGTCATCGCCTTCGACCCGTTGTTGTTTGGAAATGCCGCCAACAACGGCCGCATGCTGGGCGAGATGGATGCCAGGAGCCCGGTCGTCGGCATGATCAACGAAATCGCGCATGTCCTGACCGGTCGCAGCGAAATCAAGGCCAGGAAGAAGGCAGGCCTTGGCGGCCTGCTCGGCAAGCTCTCGCGTAACAAGAAATGACGCTCCCCTCCAAATCAAGAAGTAGAGCATGATGTCGTTCGAAAACCGCTTCGGCATCATGTTCTGGACGGAATTGGTAGTCGATCATGTTTGGTAAAAGAGGCTCCGACGACGGCGGCCGGTTCACCCCGGAGTTCCGTCAGCCAGCACCGGCGCCAGCGGCGCCGGCCACTGCAACGCCTGCGGACATGGCGGTACTTGCCCGGCCCGCGGCAGCGCCGCCTGGAGCGCCGGCAACCCCGCCAACTCGTCGTGCCGTTGAGGCGCCGTCGATGGCGCCGGAGCCGCCAAAAAAGATCCAGCGCGAAAAAAGTGAAACCTACTACGACACCAAGAGCCAGGTCTTCTCCGCGCTCATCGACACCATTGACCTGTCGCAACTCGCCAAGCTCGATCCCGAGAGCGCGCGCGAGGAAATCCGCGACATCGTCAACGACATCATCGCCATCAAAAATTTCGCAATGTCGATCGCCGAGCAGGAAGAGTTGCTCGAAGACATCTGCAACGATGTGCTGGGCTACGGCCCGCTGGAGCCGCTGCTCGCCCGCGACGATATCGCCGACATCATGGTCAACGGCTCCAAGAACGTCTACATCGAAGTCAATGGCAAGGTCGAACAGACCGGCATCCGCTTCCGCGACAATCAGCAACTGCTCAACATCTGCCAGCGCATCGTCAGCCAGGTTGGCCGCCGCGTCGACGAATCGAGTCCGATCTGCGACGCCCGCCTACCCGACGGCTCCCGCGTCAACGTCATCGCCCCGCCGCTCTCCATCGACGGCACCGCGCTCACCATCCGCAAGTTCAAGAAGGACAAGCTGACGCTCGATCAGCTGGTCAAGTTCGGCGCCATCTCGCCGCAGGGCGCCGAGATCCTCAAGATCATCGGCCGCGTCCGCTGCAACATCGTCATCTCCGGCGGTACCGGCTCTGGCAAGACGACACTGCTCAACTGCCTGACCAACTATATCGACCGCGAGGAACGCGTCATCACCTGCGAAGACTCGGCCGAACTGCAACTGCAGCAGCCGCACGTGGTGCGTCTCGAAACCCGCCCGCCCAATCTCGAGGGCGAAGGCGAGGTGACCATGCGCGACCTGGTCAAGAACTGCCTGCGCATGCGGCCCGAACGCATCATCGTCGGCGAGGTGCGCGGACCGGAGGTTTTCGACCTGCTGCAGGCGATGAACACCGGCCATGACGGGTCGATGGGAACGATCCACTCCAACAGCCCGCGCGAATGCCTGAACCGTATCGAATCGATGATCGCCATGGGCGGCTATTCGCTGCCGCAGAAGACCGTGCGTGAAATCGTCGTCGGCTCCATCGATGTCATCATCCAGGCAGCACGCCTTCGCGACGGCTCGCGCCGCATCACCCACATCACCGAGGTGATCGGCATGGAAGGCGACGTCATCATCACGCAGGATATCGTGCTCTACAACATCAAGGGCGAGGACTCGAATGGAAGGCTGCTTGGCGAGCACGTGTCGACCGGCATCGGCCGTCCGCACTTCTGGGATCGCGCCCGCTACTATGGCGAGGAACAGCGCCTCGCCAATGCGCTGGAATCGATGGAGAAACGCGCTGACTGACGCATATCGAGGTTGGAAGCAATTCCAGAAAAAGTGTGAAGCGGTTTTCCCGGGAAAAGCGCGTAGCGCTTTCCCTTGGGAATTGCGTCAAAACAAAGCGATAGCGCATATCGCCGTTTCCTTGAAACGGCGATATGCGCTGGGGACCGAGGTCGATGTTCGGAATTGACACCACCGTACTGGCGTTCATCGTGCTCGCCGGCTTCAGCGCCGGTGCGGTCGCCTATGCCTTCCTGTTCACCAAGATGAGCAACGAGAAGCAGGCCGGCAAGCGGCTCGAGACGATCAAGGCCGCCGAGACCGATCGTTCGGTCGTCAAGGCTTCGCGCGACCGTGTCGCGGAGGCGGTCAAGCGGCGTAAATCTGTCCAGGACACGCTGAAACAGCTCGACGAAAAGCAGAAAACCAACGAACTCGCCGTCAAGAAGCCGCCGTTAAAGGCCCAGATTCGTCAGGCCGGCATGCAGGTCTCGATCGAGCGTTTCTATATCTACTCCGTCATTTGCGGCATCGCGCTGACGGTGCTTGCCTATCTCGCCGGCGCGCCGCTTCTGGTCCTGCCGGGCGCGCTGCTGGCGGGGGCGCTCGGCCTGCCGCGCTGGTTCGTCTCGTTTCGCCGCGCGCGCCGGGTCAAGGCGTTCCTCAACGAATTTCCCAACGCCCTCGACATCATCGTGCGCGCCGTCAAATCCGGCCTGCCGCTCAACGACGCCATTCGCCTGATCGCCAGTGAATCGCCGGAGCCGGTCAAGACCGAGTTCCGCCGGATCGTCGATTCACAGCAGATTGGCATGTCCATCCCCGATGCCACCTTGCGCATGGCTGAAACCATGCCGTGCAGCGAGGCAAGCTTCTTCGGCATCGTTATCCAGATCCAGTCACAGGCCGGCGGTAATCTCTCCGAGGCGCTTGGCAACCTGTCGCGCGTGCTTCGCGATCGCAAGAAGATGAAGGCCAAGGTCCAGGCGCTTTCCATGGAAGCCAAGGCGTCGGCCGTCATCATCGGCGCGCTGCCTTTTGTCGTCGCCCTTCTCGTCTATCTGTCGAGCCCGAACTACATCATGCCGCTGTTCACCACCAGCACCGGCAATCTGATCCTCGGCTGTTCCGGCGTCTGGATGTCGATCGGCATTCTGGTGATGCGCAAGATGATGAACTTTGAAGTTTAGGCCGACCTTGGAAAGCTCGAAACGAAAAGACTGAAAACGAATGACCGACCAAGTCGTAAAATCGCTGACCGATCCTGCCTTCCTGATAGCGTTGCTGGTTGGCATTGCGGTGTTCGCGACCGTCTTCACGGTGCTGCCGGCCCTTGGTGGCAATCAGCTCAAGACGCGCATGAGATCGGTGGCGCTGGAGCGTGACGAATTGCGCGCCAAGCAGCGCGCGCGGCTTGCCAATGAAGCCGATCGTCGCCGCAAGGGGCTGCGCGAAGAGCAGTCGATCGGCATGCGCAACATCGTCGACAGGCTGGACCTGCGGCGTGCGTTGGCCGATGAAGGCACGTTGCAGAAGCTCAAGGTGGCGGGCTTTCGTGGCCAGAACCCGCTGACGCGCTTCCTGTTCTTCCGCCTGATCCTGCCTTTTGTCGGTTTCGCGCTGGCAGCGATCTATCTGTTCGTGCTCGGCGGACTGCCGGACCGGCCGGCCTTCGTGAAACTGTTCGTCTGCATCCTTGTCGCCTACGCGGGTTTCTACGCGCCGATCCTTTACGTCAACAATCGTGCCGCCAAGCGCAAGCAGTCGATCCAGGCGGCGTGGCCGGATGCGCTCGACCTGATGCTGATCTGCGTCGAGTCGGGCATGTCGGTCGAGGCTGCCTTGCGCAAGGTCTCCGAGGAGATCGGTTCACAGTCGGTGGCGCTGGCGGAGGAATTCGTGCTGACCAACGCCG
Source organism: Mesorhizobium sp. LNJC405B00 (assembly GCF_000502615.1). Taxonomy (NCBI): domain Bacteria; kingdom Pseudomonadati; phylum Pseudomonadota; class Alphaproteobacteria; order Hyphomicrobiales; family Phyllobacteriaceae; genus Mesorhizobium; species Mesorhizobium sp. LNJC405B00. Next base: position 90,784 of record NZ_AYWC01000013.1, read on the forward strand.
AACTCTCTTATCTGCAGGAGCGCAAGCAGGCTTATGAAAACCTCTCGGCTCGTACCGGCCTGGAATCGGTCAAGTCAGTGTCCCAGGCACTGGTCCAGGCGGAACGCTACGGCACACCCGTGGCGCACGCATTGCGCGTGCTGGCCTCGGAAAGCCGCGACATGCGCATGAATGCCGCCGAGAAGAAGGCCGCCGCCCTGCCGCCGAAGCTTACCGTGCCGATGATCCTGTTCTTCCTGCCGGTTTTGTTCGCCATCATTCTGGGCCCGGCCGGCATCCAGGTCAGCCAGCGCGGCATCTTCGGCGACCAGCACAGTTCCTCAAGCCAGTAGGCCTCGTTGCGGCCATACAAAGTGCCGCATTGCCATGCAGTGCGGCTCTTGTTTTTTCAGCTTTGATATGGGGACGGATTTTGCGCTGTGCGGGGCCGGCGCCCATGCGGCGCTCAGTTGGTCGCCGGCTTTGCCTTGTCCTGATCCTTGAGTTGGCTCCAGGCGTTCTGCTGGGCAAGCATCTGGCGAAGATAGGCTACATTGGCTTGCGCCTGTTCGGGCGAAAGCTCCTGCGAGGCGATCTTCTCGGCCTCGTCGAAGCGGCCCTGCAGTCCCACGACCAGCGCAAGGTTCTGGCGCACCCGGCTGTCGGCATTCGGTTGCTGGGCTGCCGAGCGCATATAGGTCTCGGCGGTGCGCAGATCGCCTTCCAGCACATAGGACATGCCGAGATTGGAAAGGATCGAGGGTTCGTTCGGCTTGAGGTCCAGCGCCTTGCGGTAGTTCTGGCGCGCTTCATCCTTCTGGCCAAGCTGGTCGAGAATGGCGGCCTCGGCCGACATCAGCCGCCAGTCCGGATATTCCGGTGTCTGCGCCCGGCGCACGGCGTCGAGCGCCGGCTCGAACTGGCCGTTGGCGGCCAGCGCCTTGCCGTAGGCGGCAAGCACGTCGCGGTCCTTGGGGTAGGCGATCGCTAGCTTGCGCATCACGGCAAGCGACTGGTCGGCATCGCCGTCCATCTGGAGCGCCGCCGCAAAATTTGTCGCCAGCCGCTTGTCGTTGGGGTTCTTTGCGTAGGATTCGCCCAGCCGCCCGGTCGCCCCGTGCAACTCGCTGGCCGACATGGTCTCCAGCGGTTTGCCGCTGGTGCGCCCGATCGAGCCGGTCGTGAGCTTGCTGGTTCCGCACCCGGCAACACCGGCCGCCAGCGCCATCAGCAGTGCCGTGGTGACCAACCGTTTGCCCGTGACGTTCATCCTGCGGTTGGTGGGCATCGGCACGGGGCTCTCCATTCCTGCGCGTGGCCATTCACGTGGCCATCTTCATCCCCGCAGAAATATTCTGTTAACCCTAACAGACAGTTAAAAAGTGAGCCGTCGGATCGGTGAACGGCCCGCCGGAAGCCACTGGCCTGGCACGTCCCATGCCCGGCTCTGTGCATAGATGTTGAAATCATTCGACGTCCCTGTCACTTGACTGAGGACGATCTGCAAGCCTCCCGGAGACCATCGAATGCCTGTCGAACTCATCGAGACACTAAGCACTGCCTTGCCGGTCCATCTGGTCGCGAGGGATGGACTGGAGGCTCTGGCGCTTTCGCCTTCCACGATCGCATGGGCGGCCGCCAACGGCTTTTCCGGCGAAGCCGGCAGGACGCTGGCCCTGCCCGGCGACAACGGTTCCCTTGCCGGCGCCTTGTTCGGCGTCGGTGATGGCGAGGGGGCGCTGGCCGTCGGCATGCTGGCGAGAGCCTTGCCGGAAGGCGACTGGCATTTTGCCGCCGCTCCAGCCGAGCCGGAACTCGCGGCCATAGGCTTGGTGCTCGGCGGCTATGTCTTCACTCGCTACGGCAAGAAATCAGGCAAGGCGTTGCGTTTTGCGCTGCCGTCCGGCGCCGATGCGGGTCGTGTCCGGCGCATCGCCGACGGCGTCTTCCTGGCGCGCGACCTCGTCAACACGCCGACCAGCGACATGGGACCGGACGAGTTGGAGAAGGCCGTGCGGACCCTGGCGGCCACTCACAAGGCCGAGGTGTCGGTGATCAAGGGGGATGATCTCCTGAAGCAGAATTTCCCGATGATCCATGCGGTCGGCCGGGCCTCGGTCGGAGCGCCGCGACTGATCGACATGGTTTGGGGACCGGAAGGCGCGCGGAAGGTGACGCTGGTCGGCAAGGGTGTCTGTTTCGACACTGGCGGCCTCGACATCAAACCGTCGTCGGGCATGCTCTTGATGAAGAAGGATATGGGCGGCGCCGCCAATGTGCTGGGCCTGGCCTCGATGATCATGGCTGCCGGGCTGAAGATCCGGCTGCGCGTCCTGATCCCGGCGGTCGAGAATTCGATTGCCGGCAACGCCTTCCGGCCTGGAGATGTACTGACCAGCCGCAAGGGCCTCACCGTCGAGATCGGCAACACCGACGCCGAAGGGCGGCTGGTGCTGGCCGATGCGCTGGCGCTGGCCGATGACGAGGAGCCGGAACTGCTGATCGACATGGCGACGCTGACCGGGGCAGCGCGTGTCGCGCTCGGTCCCGATCTGCCGCCTTTCTACACTGGCGACGAAGCGCTGGCGTCCGAACTGGCTGCGGCCTCGGTGGCCGTCGAGGATCCGTTGTGGCGCATGCCGTTGTGGCGGCCCTATGACGGCAGGCTGGCGTCGAAGATCGCCGACATCAACAACGTCACCACGGACGGTTTCGCCGGCTCGGTCACCGCGGCGCTGTTCCTCAAGCGCTTTGTCGAACGGACAACGGGCTGGGCGCATTTCGACATCTTCGCCTGGAACCCGTCCGATCGCCCCTATGGACCCGCCGGCGGCGAGGCGCAAGGCATCCGTGCACTGGAGCGGGTCATTTCGAGGCGCTATGCCTAGGGTCGTGAGCAAAGCACACTGCCTCTAAACTGAAACGGAACCGAAACAATTTGCCGTCATGCTCGCGCGATGTCGATTTCGATGCGTCCGAGCCAGGCGATGCGACTATGGCAGCAGGTGATGTTGTCCCAGGTGCGCGCCGGCGCGCCAGATCTCACCATGCGCCAGACGGCGATCCTGTTCACCATCTATCTCGACCCGCCGCCGCACACGGTGCGCGGCCTGGCAGCCCGCCTCAATGTCACCAAGCCGGTCATCACCCGCGCCCTCGATACTATGGGTGCGCTGAAACTGGTGTCACGCCATCGCGACGAGCTCGACAAGCGCAATGTGCTGATCCGGCGCACGGTCGAAGGCGCGCTCTTTGTCGAGCGCTTCGGGGATGGTATCGTTGCCAGGGCTCATGAACTGCCCATCTGATCAATCCATGAATTAGAACGAGTACCGATTTGACTGCCAGGGATGCCCGCCTCCACGCCTTCCGTTCCGACCTCGCCGATGCAAGGCTGAAAGGGAAGGTTTCGGCCGATCGCTTCGTCACCGGCCGTCCGGCTCGGATCACAGCCTCCGTGGCTGACGTGCGCAAGGCACCGCGCCCGGATGCCGGCGTCAACACGCAGGTACTGTTCGGCGACGATGTGCTTGTCTTCGAGGAAGCCGAGGGATGGGCCTGGGTCCAGGCCGAACGCGACGGCTATGTCGGCTACGTCGGCGCCACCATGCTGGGCGCACGCGAGCATGCGCCAACCCACATCGTCACGGCGCCGCGCACCTTCCTCTATCCTGGCCCGGATCTGCGCTTCCCGATCAGCGGCCAATTGTCGATGGGCTCGACGGTGACGGTAACCGGTGCCGCCGAAACGCGCGGCACGCACTATGCGCTGTTGCCCTCCAGCGAGGCGCTGATCGCCGGCCATATTTGCCCGGTCAGTGACATCGCCGCCGACTATGTCTCGGTCGCCGAGATGTTTCTCGGCACGCCCTATCTCTGGGGCGGCACCTCCGGCTTCGGCATCGACTGTTCGGGCCTTGTGCAACTGGCCATGCGCATGGCCGGCCGCAATGTGCTGCGTGATTCCGACATGCAAGCGGCAGGCCTCGGCGAGCCGCTCGATCCGGGATTCGATTATGCCGGACTGAAACGCGGCGACCTGGTGTTCTGGAAGGGCCATGTCGCGATCATGACCGACGCCGAGACAATGATCCACGCCAACGGCCACACCATGCTGGTCTCGCGCGAAGGGCTGAAGGATGCGGTTGATCGGATTGGGTATCTGTATGGCGGGCCGACTGGGTTTCGGCGGCCCTAGCGCCTCTTCCTCGCCCGTTCACGGGGAAAGGTGCCCGAAGACGGATGAGGGGCCACGCCAGCGACTGAAAGGTCGCGCTGCGCCTCAGCTGCCTGCCGGCATCCTCTCCCCGTAAACGCGGCGAGGGATAGCTCACCCGATCACCTTTTGTTCCGATTTTCCTTGGCGATCGCGCGCCATCGCGCTACCTCTTTCGCGTGACCGAGCAGCCGCGCCTTGCCAAACAGAATGCCGCCGTCCTTCTGCCCGAACCATTCATCAGATGGTTCGGCGAAAAAGGCTGGTCNGCTGGTCGCCGCGCGCTCATCAGATCGAGCTGCTGGCGAAGGCTCAAGCGGGGCAATCGATGCTCTTGATCGCACCGACCGGCGCCGGCAAGACGCTGGCCGGCTTCCTGCCGTCGCTTACCGAACTGGCCAACCGTCCCAAGCGCAAGCCTGGCGCGGCACGGCGCGGTATGCACACGCTCTACATCTCGCCACTCAAGGCGCTGGCCGTCGACATCGAGCGCAACCTCGGCAAGCCGGTGGAGGAGATCGGCCTGCCCGTCACCATCGAGACGCGCACCGGCGACACGCCTTCCCACAAGCGGCAGCGCCAGAAGCTGGCGCCGCCCGATATCCTGCTCACCACGCCCGAGCAATTGGCGCTGCTGATTGCGGCCGGCGATGCCGGGCGCTTCTTCGAGGATTTGCGCTATGTCGTGCTCGACGAGTTGCATTCGCTGGTGACATCGAAACGCGGCCATCTGCTGGCGCTCGGGCTGGCGCGGCTGCGCAGCATCGTGCCCGGCCTGCAGACGATCGGTCTGTCGGCAACGGTGGCCGAGCCCGACGAATTGCGGCGCTGGCTGGTCAGCCAGAATCCACCGGGAGACATGGCTGAACTCATCGTCGTAACCGGCGGCGCGAAGCCCGAAATCTCGATCCTCGATTCGGAAGAGCGCGTGCCATGGGCCGGCCATTCGGCGCGCTATGCGACGCCGGAAATCTATCGCGAGATCAAGCGCCACAAGACCACCCTGCTGTTCGTCAACACTCGCAGCCAGGCCGAGCTGCTGTTTCAGGAATTGTGGCGGGTCAACGAGGATACCTTGCCGATCGCGCTGCATCACGGCTCGCTCGATGTCGCCCAGCGCCGACGCGTCGAGAAGGCGATGGGGGAAAACGCGCTCCGTGCCATCGTCGCCACCTCGACGCTCGACCTTGGCATCGATTGGGGCGATGTCGATCTGGTCGTCCATGTCGGCGCGCCCAAGGGCGCCAGCCGGCTGGCGCAGCGCATCGGCCGCGCCAATCACCGCATGGACGAGCCGTCGAAGGCGATCCTGATCCCGGCCAATCGTTTCGAGGTGCTGGAGTGCCGGGCAGCGCTGGACGCCAACTATCTGGGCGCCCAGGATACGCCGCCGCTGGTCAATGGCGGGCTCGATGTGCTGGCCCAGCATGTGCTGGGCTGCGCCTGCGGAGCGCCGTTTCGCGCCGACGATCTCTACGAGGAAGTGCTGACAGCAGCGCCCTATGCCAGCCTCGACCGGCCGACATTCGACCGCGTCATTGATTTCGTCGCCACCGGCGGCTACGCACTGAAGAACTACGAGCGCTACGCCCGCATCCGCCTCAACAAGGACGGCATGTGGCGGGTCTCCAATCCCCGCGTCGCGCAGCAATATCGGCTGAACGTCGGCACCATCATCGAGGTGCCGGCGCTCAATGTGCGTTACGTCAAGGCCGGCAGCAAAGGCTCGGCTTCGCACGGCGGCCGGGCTCTGGGCAAGATCGAGGAGGCCTTCCTCGAAACGCTGACGCATGGCGACACCTTCATGTTTGCCGGCAAAGTGCTGCGCTTCGAAGGCATCCGCGAGAACGAATGCTTCGTCTCGAATGCGCCGGGACGCGACGCCAAGGTTCCTTATTATGGCGGCGGCAAATTTCCGCTTTCGACTTACCTCGCCGAGCAGGTGCGCGCCATGCTGGACGACCCGCAGCGCTGGAAGAAGCTGCCCGAGCAGGTATCGGACTGGCTGCGGTTCCAGGCCGACAAATCGGTATTGCCCAAACGCGACGACCTCTTGATCGAGACCTTTCCGCGCGGCAACCGTCACTATCTCGTCGCTTATCCTTTCGAGGGCAGGCTGGCGCACCAGACGCTCGGCATGCTGCTCACCCGCCGGCTGGACAGGGCCGGCGCCAGGCCGCTTGGCTTCGTCGCCACCGACTACGCATTGGCCATCTGGTCGCTGGGCGATATGGGCGCGATGTTCAAATCGCGGAAACCTTCGCTTGGCGCTCTGTTCGACCAGGATATGCTGGGCGACGACCTCGAGGCTTGGCTGGCCGACAGCTGGCTGCTCAAGCGCACCTTCCGCAACTGCGCGCTGATTTCAGGCCTGATCGAGAAGCGCCACCCGGGACAGGAGAAAAGCGGCCGTCAGGTCACCGTCTCGACCGATCTGATCTATGACGTGCTGCGCAGCCATGAGCCCGACCACATCCTGCTGCAGGCGACGCGCGCCGACGCGGCGACCGGTCTGCTCGATGTCAGCAGACTTGCCGACATGCTCTCGCGTATCCAGGGTCGAATCGTGCATAAGGCACTCGAACAGATATCGCCGCTGGCCGTGCCGATCATGCTCGAAATCGGCAAGATGCCGGTGAATGGCGAGGCCGACGAAACGCTGCTGATGGATGCCGCGACTTTGGTCGAGGAAGCCATGGGTCCTGGGATGGTTGAGGAATGAATTTTTCGCTGGCGCGGGCATCGCTGATCGCCGAGGCCGACTTTGTCGGCATCGCGGGCGAGCGCGCGATCTGTGATTCGCGCGGCGTGCTCTATTTCCCCGATCTGAGGCTGCTCGCGGTCTCCGACCTGCATCTGGAAAAGGGCTCGTCCTTCGCCAGGCGCGGCGCACTGATCCCGCCCTACGATACCGGCGCCACTCTGCTCCGGCTGCAGGCGGTAATCGCGGACTACCAGCCGGCCATCGTCATCAGCCTGGGCGACTCCTTCCACGACGGCGGCGGCGCCGAGCGCATGCATCAAACCTTCCGCGATCGGCTGGAAGCATTGATGGCCGGCCGCGACTGGTTCTGGGTCGCCGGCAACCATGACCCGGAAGCGCCGGCGGATTTGCCCGGCGAGACGGTGCGCGAACTCGCCATCGGCTCGCTGCTGTTCCGCCACGAGCCGTCGAAGATAAGAACCGAGGGCGAAGTTGCCGGCCATCTTCACCCTTGCGCCCGCATCGTCCAGCAGGGCCGCTCGGTGCGGCGGCGCTGCTTTGCCGGCGATGGCGGCCGCATGATCATGCCGGCCTTCGGCGCTTATACCGGCTCGCTCAACGTGCTCGACCGCGCCTATGCCGGCCTGTTCCGCCGCGAGACGTTGATGGCCTATATGATGGGCGCCGCGCGCATCTTCGCCATTTCCGGTTCGATGCTGCGGCCGGGCTAAGTTTCTACGGTATAAGCACGGTTGCGCCTGTCGTCTGCCGTGCCTCGAGCCGGCGATGCGCCTCCGCCACTTCGGCAAGCGGCATGCTTGTGTGCACCGGGATTTTCACTGCGCCGCTGAGGACGACGCTGAACAGATCCTCGCTCATGGCGACAACGTCCTCACGCCTGGCGAGATGATGGAACAGCAACTGCCAGGTGGCGAACAGCGAACCCTTTTGCATCAAAAGCATGATGTCGAATGGCGGGATCGACCCCGACGCCGTGCCGTAGCTGACGAAGGTGCCGAACGGCCGCAGGCAGTCGAGTGAGGCGGGGAAGGTCGCGTTGCCGACGCCGTCATAGACGACGTGGCAGCCTTCGCCGTTGGTGACCTCTTTCACCCGTGCGGCGAAATTCTCTTTGCTGTAGTCGATGACATAGTCGCAGCCATTGGCGCGCGCAAGTTCGGCCTTTTCGGGTGAACCGACCGTGCCGATGACGGTCGCGCCGAGATGTTTGGCCCATTGCGTCAGGATGAGGCCGACGCCGCCCGCCGCGGCATGCACCAGGATGGTATGGCCCGCCTCGACGCGAAACGTGCGGCGCAGCAGATATTGCGCCGTCAGCCCTTTCAGCATCATCGCCGCACCTGTCTCGAAATCGATGGCGTCGGGCAGATGCACGACGAAATGCGCCGGCACGATGCGTTCTTCGGCATAGGCGCCGAGCGTCTCGACATAGGCGACTCGGTCGCCAGGCGCGAAGCCGCTGACGCCTTCACCGACGGCGACGATTTCGCCGGCGCCTTCATTGCCGGGAATGAATGGCAGAGCGGGCGGCGCGTATTCGCCGGTGCGAAAATAGATGTCGACGAAGTTGAGGCCGACCGCCCGGTTGCGCACGCGCACCTCGCCCGGTCCGGGCTGGCCGATGTCGACATCTTCGTAGGCGAGCATATCTGGCCCGCCATGGCGGTGAACACGGATCGCTTTCATGGTTTTCTTCCCTGCGCTGTTTCTCTTGAGTGTGAGATAGCGCGTGGCGGGATATCATTGTAGACTGATACCGATGACATCAGAGTTCAAACAAAATGATATCTGAACAGATCGGCCTCGACCTTCTCCGCACCTATGTCGCGGTCTGCCGGCAAGGTAGCCTGAGCAGGGTCGCCGCGCAGACCGGTAAGACCCAATCGGCGCTAAGCATGCAGATGCGCCGGCTGGAGGGCCTGCTCCAACGGCACTTGTTCCAGCGCACCGGCCGCGGTGTCGTACCGACTGCGGCGGGAGAGCTCTTTCTGGGATACGCGACCCGCATCCTCGCTCTCGGCGATGAAGCAGTGGCGCGTCTGCAGCAGGCTAGCATTGGCGGCGGCGTGCGTATTGGTCTTGCCGAAGAGGTCACCACGGCCGCGCTCTCGGCCGCGCTTGGGCGGCTGCATCGCACCTATCCCGACATCAGCCTCGACGCGATGGTCGAGCACAGCGTCGCGCTGGGACGGCTGTGGAGCGAGGATGCGCTGGATGTCATGATTGCCCCGACATCCGTCGTCGCGGCCGATGCCGTGACGACATGGAACGTCGAACTGCAGTGGGTCTGCGCCCAGGACTATGTGCTGGACCATGACCGGCCACTCGATCTCGCCGCCTTCGGCGCAACCTGCCCTTGGCGCAGGCGGATGATCGAGGCGCTGGTCGCCGCCGGCCGGGAGCACCGGATCGCCTTGTCATGCCAGAGCGTCACCGGCCTTCAGGCCGCGATCGAGAACGGACTGGGCGTTGGACTGCTTCCGCCCGAATCCGTGCGCACCGCTTCGATGCGGGTGCTGAAGACGTCAGCCGGCCTGCCCGAGCCGCTCACGGTCCAATACGGCCTTTACGCGCACGACCGCAGGACAGCTGTAATCGATGCCGCGATCGAAATCCTGCTTAAGGATTTGCCGGCGGCGCCACGAGCACCGGCCGCCTGACGGCGGGACGCTCTACCGGCCGTAATAGAGGGTGACGGTGTGCTTGGCCTCGGCGAAGAACAGCCAGCGCTCGACCAGCATGCCGGCGAACTGGACGATTGCCGCAAGCACCGACAGCACCGCTGCGAATGGCCAGGGCAAAGCGAAAAAGACAGAAAGCAGCAGCAGGGCAGGCAAGGCGAAAGCCAGCAACTGCGTGATCAGCCGCAGCTTTGCGCCATGCTTGCGCGCGATCCGAAAACCCATTTCCTTGAGCAGGTAGTTCTCCTCGGTGTGCGGCCATTCCAGCGAGCGCACCGTCCCTCCGGCGAGGCCTGTCGCCGTGTTGGCGGTGGTCGCGATCTTCAGCGCGTCATTGTATCGCCACGTCGCCAGCTTCCAGCCCCAGCCGAGCAAGGTCAGCAGCAGGGCGGCTACCGCAACGGCGGTCGGGCTGATAGCGAAAGCCTGCAGCAGCGCGTTCAACAGCACGCTGCCGGTCATCGCCGAAAAGATGAGATAGCCCGGCAGCGTATACGGGCTATGCCACTGCGCGATCGGCTTCAGCGAGGCATAGATCATGCCGGTGGTGCAGACGGTGACGATTGCGCCGATAGTTGCGAGAAACCCGGCGATGGCCATCCAGCCTCCGGTGCGGCCAAAAAACACCCAGCCGATGCCGAACAGCCCGGCGGGAATGAAGGTCGCGACCGAGGCCACGCCTTCGCGCGACAGCCAGGAACTGCGCCATTGCGAGAAGGCGCGCCATGCACGTTCGGGGCGGCCGAGATGGCCGGTCGAGGACAATAGGCCGGCGGCGATCAGGCCGAGCGACAGCCCCATGCCGATAAGGCCGAGCCAGAAATGGGCCGGGATAAAACCCAGTCCGCCAAGCACGCCAAGCAGCGCCAGCAGGCCGTAGCCCGCTCCTGTGGCAGTTGTGAAGAAGACGACGGAAAAGGCTGGATGCATTGGTCAGTTCGAAAGCATGCGGTCGATCCAGCCAAGAAAACCGCCTTCGGCCGTGACCGGCTCGAGCCTTGGCGCCGGCACCGATGCGGCGCGCTGGGCGCGCGGCGGCAGATATTTGTTGGTCGGCTTGTAACCCATCTCCGGCATCAGGTCGACGCCGCCGCGCTCCGCCACCAGTTGCGACACCGCCGAGGTGGGATCGCCGAGGTCGCCGAAATGCCGGGCGCTGGTCGGGCAGGCGGCAACGCAGGCCGGCACGCGGTCTTCCTCGGCCAGATTGTCGTTGTAGATGCGGTCGACGCACAGCGTGCATTTCTTCATCACGCCGACGTCGGTATCGAATTCGCGCGCGCCATAGGGACAGGCCCAGCTGCACAGTTTGCAGCCGATGCATTTGCTTTCGTCGATCAGCACGATGCCGTCCGACGCCCGCTTGTAGGAGGCGCCGGTGGGGCAGACGGTGACGCAGGCCGGCGTTTCACAGTGCAGGCAGGAGCGGGGGAAGTTGACCGTGCGACCGCCCGCTTCGGTCGTAAGCTCGTAGCTGTGCACGCGGTTGAACCAGACGCCGTCGACATCGCCACCATAGGGGTCGATGTCGGTTAGCGGCGCCATGTGGCCGCCGGTGTTCCACTCCTTGCAGGCGGTGACGCAGGCCTGGCAGCCGACGCAGGTGTCGAGGTCGATGACCAGGCCAAGCTTCTTGTCTGTATGGGCGGGAAGGCAGGTCATTCCACGGCTTCCCTATGGACGCGGAACTCGGCGCCGAAGCGAAGGATGTCGGGCGAAGGCTCGACATTTGGCGGCTGGCTGAAGCGCTCGAATTGCGGCTCGGTGAAGCCGGCTTCTTCGGAGGCGCATTTGACGATGCGAACCCTGAGATCGAACCACGCCGCCTGGCCGGTGACCGGATCGGAATTCGAATAGCGTTTACCGTTCGCATCGGCCGAGGTCTGGTCGCCGATGATGTGGTTGAGCAGGAAGCCGCGATTGCTCTCGGCGGCGTTGTCCTTCAGCCCCCAGGCGCCGCGCCTTTTGCCGATGGCGTTCCATGTCCAGACCGTATCCGCATTGACCCCGTCGACCAGCTTGATCTGTCCCTTCACCCGGCCGTTGATGCTTTCGATCCACACCCAGTCGTCGTCGGCCAGGTCGAGAACTGCCGCGGTCTGGTGGTGCACGAACAGGCGGTTCTGGCTGGTGATTTGCCGCAGCCACGCATTCTGCGAGCCCCAGGAATGATACATGTGCATAGGCCGCTGCGTCAGCGCATGCAGCGGGTATTTCTGCGGATCGACCGCGGCCTCTTCGAACGGCGTAAACCAGAACGGCAGCGGATCCATATAGGTCTCGATGCGCTGGCGTTCGCTCTCGGGCGGCTGGACGCGACCATGACCGCGCGCGGCGAGGCGAAAGCGCTGCATCGGTTCGCAATAGAGCTGGAACACGATCGGCTCGGCCTTGGGGATGAACCCCATCTGCTCTGCGAAGTCGAGATAGGAGCGGTTGGCCATCTTGTAATAGCGCTGGTCCTCAGCAAAATCCTGGTGCCAGAAGCCGCCATTGCCGATGTAGCGCTGCAACTGGTCGGGATTGACTTCGCCCTTGCCGACGGAAGTGCCGTCCTTGCCGCGCCAGCCGGCCAGCGGGCCGATGCCCGGCGTGCGTTCGTGATTGACGATGTAGTCGGCATAGTCGGCATATCTGGCCGAGCCATCGTCCTCGACGAAGCCGGGCAGGCCAAGCCGAGCGCCAAGTTCGATCAGCACCGATTGGAACGGCCTGACATCTCGGTCCGGTTCGACCACCGGATGGCGGATCGCGTCGCCCGGCCCGTCGGCATGGCTGATCGGCCGGTCGAGCAGGCTGATGCAGTCGTGACGTTCGAGATAGGTGGTGTCGGGCAGCACCAGGTCGGCGAACGGCACCGTCTCGGAATAATAGGCGTCGGAATAGATGATGAAGGGGATCTTGTAGTTACCCGCTTCGTCATGGTCGGTGAGCATGGCAATGGTCTCGACGGTGTTCATCGAGGAATTCCACGCCATGTTCGACATGTACATCATCAGCGTGTCGATTGGGTACGGGTCACCGGCCCACGCATTGCGGATGACCGTATGCATCAGCCCATGCGCGGCGAGCGGCGCATCCCAGGAATAAGCCTTGTCGATGCGCAAAGGCGTGCCGGCCTCGTCGACCAGGAGATCGTCCGGCCCGCAGACGAAGCCGAGCGGCATGCCGTCGAGCGGCGTCATCGGCCTGACCACCTTGCCGGCCGGCTTCGGTCCCGGGGGCGCCGAGCGCGGGTAGGGGGGCTTGAAACGGAAGCCGCCGGGCACGTCCACCGTGCCGAGCAGCACCTGCAGCAGGTGGATGGCACGGCAGGAGTGAAAGCCGTTGGAGTGGGCCGAGATGCCGCGCATGGCATGCATCGACACCGGCCGTCCCTTGATCGTCTCGTGCCGCCGTCCGGCCCAGTCGGTCCACGCAACCGGCAGTTCGATCGTCTGTTCGAAGGCGACGTGGGCGAGTTCGGCAGCGATCCGGCGGATGGTGTCGGCCGGAATGCCGCATCGTGCCGCGACCGCATCGGGTGCGTAGCTGTCGTCCATGTAGCGGTCGGCGATAAGCCGAAACACCGGCACGCAGCGGCGGCCGGCGAACGTGAAGCTGCCGGTCAACGCCGGCTTCGCATCCGCATCGGCTGCGTTGACGGTTGTCTTCGCCACTCTGTCCCACGCGAGAAGATTGTCGTCGCTGTCGCGCAGGAACAGCCCGTCGTCCGCCGCACCCGGCTCCTGGATGACCAGCACATGGGCGTTGGTGTAGCGGAGCAGATAATCGAGATCGACGCGGCCCGCCTTGAGCAGTTCGTGGATGAGGGCGAAGACGAAGAGGCCGTCGGTGCCGGGCCGGATCCCGATCCAGTCGTCGGCAATCGCGTTGTAGCCCGTGCGGCACGGGTTGATCGACACCACCTTGGCGCCGCGCGCCTTGAGTTTACCCAAGCCGATCTTGATCGGGTTGGAATCATGGTCCTCGGCGACGCCGAACAGCATGAAGTATTTCGTATTGTCCCAGTCCGGCTCGCCGAACTCCCAGAACGAGCCGCCGATCGTGTAGAGCCCGCCGGCCGCCATGTTGACCGAGCAGAAGCCGCCATGGGCGGCGAAGTTCGGCGTGCCGAACTGGCTCGCCCACCAGCCGGTCAGCGACTGCGACTGGTCGCGCCCGGTGAAGAAGGCGAGCTTTTTCGGATCGGTTCGGCGGATATTCGATAGCCGCTCGGTCGCAATCGAAAACGCTTCCTCCCACTCGATCTCGCGGAATTCACCCGAGCCCCGCAGGCCGCTGCGCAACAGCGGCTTCTTCAGCCGCGCCGGGCTGTAATGCTGCATGATGCCGGAGCTGCCCTTGCCGCAGATTACGCCGCGGTTGACCGGATGGTCCTTGTTGCCGTTGATGTAGCGCACCTTGCCGTCCTTGATGTGGACGTCGATGCCGCAGCGGCAGGCGCACATATAGCAGGTGGTCTTGGCGATGCTGTCGGAAACGGTTGGCGAGGTGTCGACACCGTCGCCTTCATCAGGCGCGCGTGTATTGGGAAGCGGCCGTTGCGACGGTGCGGAATTGGCCCCGCGCGGCGCAGCTGGGTTCATGATGCCGGCGTGCTTTTGCTACCTGCGAATTTGGCCCGCGTCTTCGGTCCGGGGCCACGCATATAGTGTTCTTCAGGATGATATCGATCGCCGGCCAGCCGCCGCCTGAGGCCACGGGTCCAATGCGCAAAAAGGGATCTGAACCGCCCGATCATTTTGTTGGCCGCGATTTGTTGGCGAATTTTTTCTAACTTCGACTGAAAAAGTAGAATAAAGCTATCGATCCGTCTAATCAGTTGTTCTTGTAAATTCGATCGGAATTGGTTCTTAATGCACACATGACGCTGGACCAGTTGCGCATTTTCGTTGCCGTTGCCGAACGCGGCCATATGACCAAGGCGGCGGAGCTTTTGGGCATCTCCCAGTCGGCGGCGTCGGCGGCCATCCGCGCTTTGGAAGAGCAGCATGGCGTTCATCTGTTCAACCGTGTCGGCCGCAACATCGAGCTGGCTCAGACCGGCCACCGTTTCCTGCCCGAGGCCAAGGCGGTGCTGGAACGCGCCGCCGCCGCCCGAAATGTGCTGGAGCATGTCTCGCAGACGGTCGCCGGCAGCCTGTCGATCGCCGCCAGCCTGACCATCGCCAGCTACTGGCTGCCGCGCAGGCTGGCCTCTTTCCATGAAGCCTACCCGGCGGTGCGCTTAAGCGTCAGCATCGGCAACACCAGGCAGGTCGAGGCCAATGTGCTCGACGGCACCGCCGATCTCGGTCTGGTCGAGGGGCGCACCGAGTCAGACATCCTCCGCCGCACCAAGGTCGACGTCGACAGGTTGATGCTGGTCGTCGCCGCCTCGCATCCCGAAATCGCCGAGATCGCGCCGGGCCGCCCGGATATCAGAGGGCTGCGCTGGATCATCCGTGAGGGTGGTTCGGGCACGCGCGAGGTGCTGGAGGACCTGGCCCGCCGCGAGGGGATATCGCTTGGCGACCTGCAGATATTTCTGGTGCTGCCGAGCAACGAGGCGGTTCGCCAGGCGGTCGAGGCCGGCGCCGGCGCCACCATCATCTCGGACCTCGTCGTCGGACGCGCCGTCGCCGAGGGCAGTCTCCGGTCGGTGCCGCTCGAACTGCCGAAGCGCGACTTCGCCATGATCACCCATCGTGACCGCCAGGCAAGCCTGGCCCAGATGGCGCTCAAGGCGCATCTCGGCGCTGAAGCGGGGAACGGCATCCCGGCATAGCCGTCCTCAGGGCATCTGATATCGGTCTAGGGTCGGGGTGAAATGGTGCGGCCTCGTTTGGGTATTTATGGTCATTATGGGGTAGCCGCAGGTATGTGTTCAGGAGAACTTCCGCTGTGCATCCAGCGCCAGGCCAAGGCCGACCGAACCGAACATGTCGCCCTCGATAACGGCGGCTTGCGGCACCAGCGACAGGATTTCGCGCCGTGCCAGCGGGATGGCGGTCGAGCCGCCGGTGAGGAACACGGCGGTGATGTCGGACGTTTTCACGCCAGCATCGGCAATCGTCTGCCGCACCGTCGCGGACACCCGCTCGATCTCGGCGGCAATCGTCTCTTCCAGGCCGTCTCGCGTGATCTCGGCGGCAAAACCCGCGCCGGGCAGTGCCACCGTCACATCAGCCGAAGCCTGATCTGTCAGCGCGATCTTGGCTCGTTCGACCAGGCCGGCCAGCGCATGGCCGTAACGGTGCTCGACAATATGGATGAAGCGGTCGACAAGGTCGGCGCGGACGGCCTCGAAGCGGATCTGCCTCAGATGCGTCATCGCCTTGGCGGTGTAAACGAGGTTGATGCGTTGCCACGTCGCGAGATCAATGAAATAGCTCGCCGGCAGGTTGCGCTTGCCGTCTTTTGTCGAGGTCAGATAGCCGAGCTTGGGCATGACATGGGCAATGCTGAGCAGCCGGTCGAAATCGGTGCCGCCGATATGGATGCCGCGGTTGGCCAGGATATCGTCCTTGCGGTCGCGTGAGCGGGCGCGTTGCGGCGAAACGCGCACGATCGAGAAGTCGGACGTGCCGCCGCCCATGTCGACGATCAACGCCAGTTCCTCGCGCTTCACGTCCTGCTCATAGTCGAGCGCTGCCGCGATCGGTTCGAACTGGAAGGCGATGTGCTTGAAGCCTTGCGCGCGCGCCGCCTTTTCAAGCTCGCTTTGCGCCTTGGCATCGGCTTCCACATCGTCGTCGACAAATTGCACCGGCCGGCCGAGCACAACGTTCTCCACCGGAGCGCCGGCATCTTCCTCAAGCCGCTTCTTCAAATGGCCGACGAACATGCCGACAATGTCGATGAAACCGATCTGCCGGGCCTTGATCCGCGTCTTCTCATGCGCCAGCGAACTGCCGAGCACGCTCTTCAGCGACCGCATCAGCCGGCCTTCGATGGCATCGGTGTAGTCGGCAATGGCGCGGCGGCCGAAATAGGTGTGACCGTCCTCGAAGTTGAAGAAAACCGCGCTTGGCAATGTCGGCTGTTCACCTTCCAGCGCCACCAGCCGTGCCTGGCCGTTGCGGATCACGCCCACCGTAGAATTGGACGTGCCGAAATCGATGCCGCCAAATGCCTGGTGCATTGCAGCCTCCTGTCATTGGGTCGTCGCTGTGGCAGGGGTCCGCAAGACGCGCGCCGTCCAGAGGCCTGACCGTTCTGCCGAATGATTGTGCGTGTTACCCGAGGTTGGGAGGCGGCGGTCTATCGCAAGACTGAGAAAAGGGGAACCCCTTTTCCCCGGAAATGGGTCCTGCGCGTCAATCCCTGCGGAAAATCAGCCTGCCGAGCCATCCCGTGATCATGGCCAGCGACACGGAGAAGACGCCGTAGAGAAAGGAGTAATCATGCGCGACGCGGAAGATCGACTGTTCGAAACCCGATTTGCGGATTTCGAGCTGGGCCGAGCTTTCCTTGAGGAACAGGCCGCTCTTGAACAGGAACGCGCGGGCTTTATGCGTTCCAACCGGGACGTTGGGCGCCAGCCGCACCGTGGCGCGAAACAGGTTCTGCGACAGGAACTGCACGCCGCCGACATTCTCGCTGTAGAGGCCGGTCGCCGCCTTGCGCTCGCGCAGCGCCACGGTGAATTCCTCGATCGTCGCCGGACTGTCGGTTACGTCGGCCGGTTGCATGTAAAGGTTGGAGGCGCCGAGCGACAGCTGCTTGTAGCTGTTGGGTTCGGTGATGTCCTGCAGCGGCCGTGTCGTGGCGACGGAGTAGGAGACCGGCACGTTCTCGAAGGTCTCCGATTCCAGGTTGACCCAGACGCCGAGCACCCGGTCCTTGCGGCGCACCACAACCGGCCGCGGCGGCCCTTCGAGCACGACGATGACGTCATAGCGCCCCTGCCGCGCGACCAGCGGGTCGGGGTTTTCCAGCGAACCGAAAATGGTCAGGTCGGCGCCGGAAAAGCCGGCGGTGATCGACACCGCGTCGGTGGAGAGACCGATCTGGATGCCTTCCGGCAAGGGGTTCGGCGATTGCGCTGCCGCCGGCAGAGCGAGGGCGAAAAGCAAAACGGCGGCCGAAAAAATCCCCCACCGCAGCATCAGTTCAGGCCCGCGGCGGTCAGCGAATAGAGGTTTGGCGGCGTGACGAAGAGATCGATGGCAAGCCGGATCGCGACCGCCAGCACCAGCAGCGCCAGCAGTGCCCTGAGCTGTTCGCCGCGCAGCTTCTGTCCTGCCTTGGCGCCATATTGCGCGCCGGCAACGCCGCCCGCCATCAGCAGGAAGGCAAGCATGACGTCGACCGTCTGGTTGGTGGAAGCATGAACCAGCGTGGTGTAGGCCGAGGTGAAAATAATCTGGAACAGCGAGGTGCCGATAACGACGTTGGTCGGCACTTTCAGGAGGTAGATCAGCGCCGGCACCATGATGAAGCCACCGCCGACACCCATGATCGACGACAGGAAGCCGATGCCGGCGCCGAGCCCGAGCACCGGAATGACGCTGACGAACAGCTTCGAGGCCCTGAAGCGCATCTTCAGCGGCAGCCGGTGGATCCAGTTGTGCTGGCCGGATTTCTTCAAGACCGGCGCCGCACCGCTGCGCGTCGCGCGCAGCGCATTGACGCTCTCGACCAGCATCAGCCCGCCGACGGTGCCAAGCAGCACGACGTAGAGCAGCGAAATGAACAAATCGAGCTGGCCGAGCCGACGCAGGAAGGCAAAGACAAAGATACCGCCGGTCGAGCCGACGATGCCGCCGGCCAGCAGCACCCCGCCGAGCTTGAAGTCGAGCGTGCCGCGCTTCATGTGCGACAGCGCGCCGGAGAAGGAGGAGGCGATAACCTGGTTGGCGCCGGTAGCAACGGCGATTGCCGGCGGGATGTTGTAGAAGATCAAGAGCGGCGTGATCAGAAAGCCGCCACCGACCCCGAACATGCCCGACAGGAAACCCACCGCCGCGCCCATTGCCAGCAGCACGAAGACGTTGACGGAAATTTCCGCGATCGGGAGATAGATGCCCACCCGTCAGTCTCGATCAGTTTGCCTGTCGGCGATTGCAGCCATTCCAGGGCATTGTCGCACCGAAAAGCCAATTCTTTCTTGCACCGCCGGGGCAGTGGGATCAAACCCCGCCGCCCTACCGAAACAAAAAACATCTCAAGCAGTTAACAGGCAAATGTATGGCAAGGGCGTCGCGTTAGCGACGCATCTGCCGTTATTTGTGCGCCAGCAGCGCCTTCACCAGCTTTTCGTCGATTTCGCCGGTCGCCTGCATCTTGTTGTCGGTCTGGAAAGCCATGATTGCGGTCTTGGTCTTGCCGCCCATCACGCCATCGGCGCCGCCGGCATCGTAGCCGTTCTTGTTGAGGATGAGCTGGATGTTCTTGACCGCCTTCTTCATGTCGACGCTGGCGGTGGTCTGCGGCGTGCCTTCCTGCCAGGATTCAGGAATGTCGGCCGAGTTGGACGCCGGGTCGAGCGGCTTCGGCTTCCACAGTTCCGTGGCGGCGCGCGCCCGCTCCAGCTGTTCGGGGCGCAGCGCAGTGGCGACTTCGTCGCGCTTTGCAGCCGCATCCTTGTCGCCGGTCTTGGCGACGAGCGCGAACCATTTGTAGGATTCCTCCAGGCTCTGCTTCATGCCGACGCCCTTTGCCGCCAGGATGCCGAGATTGAACTGGCTGTCCTTGACGCCGACATCGGCCGCCGCCTGAAACCAGTGCGCGGCCGATTCATTGTCGGTCACGCCGTCGGCGGCCATGGCAAACAGAACGGCCAGATTGTGCATGGCGCTGGCATTACCCTGCGCGGCGGCGAGCTGGTAGAAGGTCTTTGCCTTCTTGACGTCGCGCCTGACGCCGATGCCCTTTTCGTAGAAATTGCCGATGCGGTATTCCGCCGGTGCGAAGCCGAGCTCGGCCGACTTTTCGTACCATTTGGCCGCTGCCGCCATGTCTTCCTTGACGCCGCGCGATTCAGCATAGCGCGAACCGAGCTCGAACAGCGCCTTGGCGTCACCGCCGGCAGCCGCGTCGCGCAAGGCTTGCGGGCCGGCATCGGCCGGAACGTCTATCTTGGCCACGACAGGTGCTACCGCGGCATCAGCCGGCGGAACGGCGCCGGTAGTATCCGAGGCCGTCGTATCCGAGGCCGAGGGCGCCATGACGGCGGCCGCAGGCTGCGCGTCGGCAGCCGCCGGTTCCGCAGTGGCGGTGGTCGGCAGCATTGCATTTGGCGCGGGGGCCGGATCGGCCAAAGCCATCGGCGCTGGCGCGGGCTCCACCGCCGGCACTTCGGGCCCAGCGACCGAGGCCGCATTCATTGGCGCATCGTTGCCAGCTGCCGGTTCCGTGGGCTCCGCCTGCCTGACGATCCGGGCCGGCACGTCCTGAACGGCCACCTGCTGTTCTGCCTTGGGTTGGCTGGCAGCGTTGACCGAGGCAGTCTCGACCGGCTGCGAGGCGACGATCGGCGCTGTATCGTTGCTTGCGACCTCGACCGGGTCGGCGAAGAAGGCCTTGCCCAACTGGAGGCCGGCAAGCGCCAGCATGATCGCGACCGCTCCCATCAGGATCGGCTTGCGCCGCGCCTTGAGCAGGTCGCCGATACGAAGCGCCTTGACCGGGCCCTTCATGGTAGACTGGCGTTTCAACGCGTCGGCCTCGGCGGCCGCGGCCTGCGCCGCGCGCCTGGCCGCGGCAATGAAGTCGGATTTCGACGCATCGCCGGAGTTTTGGCGCACCGGCGGGCCGCGCTCGTCGCGCACGCGCTTCATGATGGCGTTGAGGTCGGGCGCGCCGGAGCCCGGCTCCAACGGTCGGTTGGCGAGCTTCGGATCGAGCGGCTCGTCGAGATCGACGCTCGGCATGTCGACATTAGGCCCCGAGCCGGCAAGCGGCGGCATGTCAGCCGGCTTCTTGCCCCTGAAGGCGCGCGCAAATCCACCGAACAGCGACTTCTTGGCCGTGGCTTCGCCTTTCTCGGCAATCCTGTCGGAACCGAGCGCTGCCTGGGCAGCGGCCGCGGCAGCCTCGGCTGGCGAGCGCCGCACGGGTTCGCTGCCCATGACCGGGTCGCTACGCGTACCCGGGTCGGCGCGCATATCCGGCTCGCTGCGCATGATGGCGGCGGCGCGGCCGTCGAGATCGGCCATGTCTCCGGTCAGCGGCAGCGGCTGGTCGATATCCATCGACGGCGCGTCCTGCACCGAAATCTTGGAGGCGCGTGCAGCGCGGGCCCGCCGCGCCGGCTCGGCCTGGGCATCCAGAAGCTCGCTCACCGCCTCGGCCGGTTCGCTGGTCTCCAGCGAGCCCAGACGATCGACGATCTTGAGCAACGTGTCGTGGATAGCCTCGAATGTCCGTGAATTGCGCTCGTCCGAACGGCGCGTCAGCGCTTCCAGCGTCTTCAGATCCTGAGCAAGGCCGGTAACGGCCGCGGTGTTGGCGTTGGAATCTGCCAGTGAGCGCACGGCGCTCTCGGCTGCTTCGCGTGCCGCGCCCATGATGGATTCGCGGGTTCCGGCCAGCGACTTCTCGATTTCGTTGAGGCGCGGGCTGATGTCCTCGAATTCCGGCAGCGGCGTGCCGGGCTTCGACAGATGCGCCGATAGGCTGGAGACCTGCGCCTCGAGGCTGCGGATCAGTGCCGGATCGATGCCGGCGACCTGCGCGGCCGACGATTCCAGCCGGCTTGAAATGTCTTCGAGCCGGCTTTCCAGGCCGCGGATCGCCGCCTCGTTGGCAGGATCGGGAATGCGCGTCTCCATGCGTTGGGCGAGCGCGGTGAAGCGTGCGTCGATGGCGTCCATGATGCCGGCGCTGTCAGCCTGCGGCTGGCGCTGGTCCAGCCGGTCGGCAACCTCGTCCAGCCGCCGCTCCAGATCGCGAAACAGCATGTTGCCCTGTTCGATGGCGTCGCCCTGCCGGCGTTCCATCATGCCCGACAGCACGTCGAAGCGCTGTTCCAGACCCTGGAAGATATAGTCGGCGTCGGGCATGGCCGGGGCGCGGTCGATCTTGTCGGCGATCATCGCGATCTGCTTGCCGAGGCGCTCCATCGCCTGTTCCGGCAGATTGGCGCGGCCGGCAAGCTCGTCGACCCTGTTCGACAGCGTGCTGAGACGGTCGAGAACCTCGCCGCTCGGACGAATCTGCACGACTTCCTCGATCTGCTGCGCCAGCGAGGCGATCCGCTTCTCGATGCGTTCAAAGGGTTCGGGGTCGAAGGAATTGGCCTGTGCGGCGACGGTCGAGGCGACGATGGCGCGCGAAATCTCGTCGAGCCGTTCGTCGATCAGGCCAAGCGTGTCGCCGCCGCGGTTGCTCTGCTGGCTGACGAAATGATCGACGGCGCCGGCAAGCGTGCGGACCTTTTCTTCCATCGAGCGCAGCGACAGCGATTCCGGCAGATTGTGGACCGCATTGCTGATCTGTTCGAGCCGGTCGGTCAGGGCCGAAAATCCGGGGCCGTCGGCGCGGTTGCGCTGGTCGGCGTCGACACGGTCCTCGAACGCGCTCCAGCGGCGGTCGAAATCGTCCCAGCGGCGGTCGACCTTCAGCACGCTTTCCTCGCGCGCCAATGTGTCGAGCGCCGTCTTTACCTGCTCGAGCTCGAGCCGCAGCATGTTGACGCTTCGGTCGTCGCTCTTCTCGGCCAGCGTCTGGATGGCGCCGGACAGCCGCTCGAATTCGACGCCGAGTTCGGCGCTGCCCTTGCCGGGCAAGCCGCCTGCCTGACCACCCGATTGGTTGCTCGCCTGGAAGGCCCGTTCGATGTCCTTGCGCAACGCGGCGAATTCGCGCTGCAGGCCGGCCGTCATCTGATGGCGCAGTTCCTCGCGCAGGCCACGCAATTCGCCGGCGATCTTGCCGACCACGGCGACGCTGTCTTCCTGGCCGCGCACGCGGTCGATGTCGCGCGCGATCGCCTGATAGTTCTGGTCGAAGCCGGCCGGCCCGGCGCCTTTCGGCCGCGGCGTGGGCTGCGGGTCCTCGTACCAGCGCGGCGGGGCGTAGGGCTGGGCGCTTGCGTAGCGCGGCTCCGGAGCGGGCCGGCGCGGATCGAAGCGCTCGGCGGCGTCCTCGCGCTTGCGCTCCAGCCGCTGCTCCAGCGTTTCCAGCGAGCGGTTCAATTCATCAAGTGTGGTGTTCGGCCTGCGCGGCCTGCCGGCGTTGAGTGTATCGAGATAGGACCGCTTGCTGTTCATCGATGCGTCCGTTTTTCAGAATGGCTGGCTTGCTGCCAGTTTCCCAAGTCCTTGTCGGGAACGAAGGCGGCCGCGCGGCACTGCTGCGGCGGAAGACGAGCTTCCCGGGCCAGGCCCGCTCTCCGAAAAACCGTGAAAAATTCGCTACAGGATAAACACGGGTGACCGACATCCGCACATTTCACCCATCGTGGTAAACAAGGTGTTAACCAAGCTTAAGAAGTTACGGCATTGCTGAAATACAGGCGGTGCCCGTTCGGACCCGGCGCCGGGGGTGCGGCATAAGGTTTCGCAATCCCAGAACGCCCTTGCGTCATGCGACGGCTATCATTATAGAATTGACGTAAACGTAAGAGGGGCGCCGTTCGTGCCTTTTGCGATGAATTAGTTGAAACCACGACTGGAAGCATGCCCCCGCTTCCACTCAGGCGTTGCAAGGTCCGAGACCGCGATGCCACGACAGGGGAAAGCCAGTGACTATGAAACTTGTTTCGCCCGGCGAAGCCGCGGCCAACACCAACAATATGTCTGCCGAAGCCAGTGAGGAGCTCGTGCGCATCGGCGAGATGGCCAAGAAATACGGCGTGACGCTGCGCACGCTGCGTTTCTATGAAGACAAGGGCCTGCTCAATCCGAAACGCGATGGGGCAACGCGCCTCTACACGCGCCGCGACAAGGCGCGGCTGAAGCTGATCCTCCTCGGCCGCAAGGTCGGGTTCTCGCTGCGCGACGTCAAGCAGATGATGGATCTCTACGATCCCACGGGATCCAACACCAAGCAATTGCGGCTGGCTCTCGACAAGTCGGAGAAGCAGCTAGCCCGCCTGCAGAAGCAGCGCGCGCTGATCGACGACGCCATCAACGAGCTGAGCGGCTCGATGTCGGCCGTGCGCCAGATGCTGTCCGAGCGTTCGGCCCCGGCCAGCGCCGCCAGCTGATTTTGCTCCGCAGCTCCCGGCGAAAGCTTTGAACTTAAGAGCCGCGCGGCCGCCCGCGCGGCTCTTTTTGTTTGACCCCCCTCGCTTTGCACAAAGCCATGCACCGCTCGTGCCGATAGGCTGGCATAGGTAAATTTTGTCCCGGCGACAAAATTGACGTTTACGCAAACGTCAATTTTTGCTATCCCGCTTTCAACATTGGCCCGCATGCCGCCCCAACCTCATGTTTCGGGGCTCGATCTCGCGGCCAAGACCCGCATGGTGGAGGAAACACATGCCGATCTACAGGGCGCCGGTCCAGGACACGCTGTTCGTGCTCAACGAGGTGCTGGGTTATCAGCGCTACTCCAACCTTCCCGGATTTGCCGACGCGACGCCCGACGTTGTCGAGGCGATCCTCGCCGAAGGCGCCAAGCTCGCCGAAAACGTCATGCATCCTCTGAACCGCGTCGGTGACATGGAAGGCTGCGTGCGCCATGAGGACGGCTCGGTGACGACGCCGAAGGGCTTCAAGGAAGCCTACGACCAGTATCGGGAAGGCGGCTGGATGGGACTGGCGGCGCCCGTCGAGTTCGGCGGCCAGGGGCTGCCCTATGCCGTGCACACCGCGGTTGCCGAATACATGGTTTCGGCCAACATGGCGCTGATGATGTATCCCGGCCTGACTCAAGGCGCTATCGCTGCGATCATCACACACGGCACCGACGAGCAGAAGGCGACATGGCTGCCGAAGCTGGTCGAGGGGTCCTGGACCGGTACCATGAACCTGACCGAGCCGCATTGCGGCACCGATCTCGGCCTGCTGCGCACCAAGGCGGTGCCGAACGGCAACGGCACCTACAAGATCTCAGGCCAGAAGATCTTCATCTCGGCCGGCGAGCACGACATGTCGGAAAACATCGTCCATCTCGTGTTGGCCCGCATCGAAGGCGCGCCGGCAGGCGTGAAGGGCATCTCGCTGTTCATCGTGCCAAAGCTGAAGCTCGATGCCTCGGGCAATCCGGGCGAGAAGAACACGCTCTCCTGCGGGTCGATCGAGGAGAAGATGGGCATACACGGCAATTCGACTTGCGTCATGAATTATGACGAGGCCGAAGGCACGCTGCTCGGTGAGGCCAATGGCGGCCTGAAGGCGATGTTCACGATGATGAACGAAGCCCGGCTCGGCGTCGGCCTGCAGGGCCTGTCGCTGTCCGAGATCGCTTACCAGAACGCGGTCTCCTACGCCAAGGACCGGCTGCAGGGCCGCTCGCTGTCTGGCGCCAAGGCGCCGGACAGACAAGCCGATCCGATCATCGTCCATCCCGACATCCGCCGCTCGCTGATGACCATGAAGGCCTTCAATGAGGCCGGCCGCGCGCTGGCGCTGTGGACGGCGATCAAGTCCGACATCGCCCACCGCTCCGCCGACGACAAGGATCGCCAGGCGGCCGACGACTATACCGGCCTGCTGACGCCGGTGATCAAGGGCGTGCTCACCGACAAGGGTTTTGACCATGCAGTCATGGCGCAGCAGGTGTTCGGGGGCCACGGCTACATCGAAGAGCACGGCATGAGCCAGTTCGTGCGCGATGCCCGCATCGCCATGATCTATGAAGGCGCCAACGGCATCCAGGCGCTCGACCTCGTCGGCCGCAAGCTTGGTCTGAATGGCGGTCGCGCCGTGCAGGCCTTCTTCAAGGACGTCGGCGAGTTCTGCGAGGAGAACCGCGCCGACGAGAAGCTGGCGCCTTTCACGAAGGCGCTGAAGAAGGGCCTCAACGATCTGCAGGCGGCGACCATGTGGCTGGTGCAGAACGGCATGGCCAAGCCCGACAATGCCGGCGCCGCGTCGACCGATTACATGCATCTCTTCGGCCTGGTAGCGCTGGGCTACATGTGGGCGCAGATGGCCAAGGCCGCGCTCGGCAAGACCGGCGCCAATGGCTCCCAATCTGTCCACGAAAATGGGGCTTTTTACGACAACAAGGTGGTGACGGCGCGCTTCTTCATGGAGCGGATCATGCCCGAGACATCGGCACATCTCGCCCGCATTTCCAGTGGTGCGGACACGCTAATGGCGCTGCCTGCGGAAGCGTTCTAGAAATGGCTGGCGTCCCCCTCCTCCTTGAGGGGAGGGTGGCCCGAAGGGCCGGGAGGGGTCCTTGCGTGCAGTGCGCCGGCTGGTTGGCGCTTTGGTAGGAGATGATCGCAATGCCCCAAACCCGCGTCAATTCCGAAGATAAGGTCGAGCACGTCATCGGCGACCCCACCCGACCGCTTCGCGGCCACCCTCCCCTCGAGGGGGAGGGGGACGCCGCCGCCCCGCAACCGATGAGGTTTTAGAGCATGGCCGCCCCAGGCGAGAATCTGCGAATCAATTCAGACCGTTTGTGGGATTCCATCATGGAGATGGCGAAGATCGGCCCCGGTATTGCGGGCGGCAACAATCGCCAGNGCGCGGGAGAAACGGCATGACAAATCCAGCCGAAGTGCTCTCCTTGCCGAAGCCCGCCTGGGCGGCGGACGAGGTCGGCATGCTCTACGACATGGCGCACCGCTTCATGTCGGAAGAGATCGCGCCGCGCTACGACGAGTTCGAGAAGAACGAGATGGTCGACCGCGAGAGCTGGCGCAAGGCGGGTGCCGCCGGCCTGCTCTGCGCCTCTATGCCGGAGGAATATGGCGGCTCCGGCGGCACCTTCGCGCATGAGAGCGCCATCATCGAGGCGATCGGCCATGTTGGCGTCGACGGTTTCGGCATCGGTCTCCACAACGCGATCGTTGCTCCTTACATCCTTCACTACGGCTCGGAAGAGCAGAAGAAGAAATGGCTGCCGAAACTGGCGACCGGCGAACTGATCGGCGCCATCGCCATGACCGAGCCGGGCGCCGGCTCCGACCTGCAAGGCGTCAAGACGCGCGCCGAGAAGGACGGCAACCAGTACAAGATCAACGGTTCGAAAACCTTCATCACCAATGGCCAACTGGCCAATTTCATCATCGTCGTCACCAAGACCGATCCGGCCAAAGGCGCCAAGGGCACCTCGCTGATCGTCGTCGAGGCCGACGAGGCCGAAGGCTTCGAACGCGGCCGCAACCTCGACAAGATCGGCCTGAAAGCCAACGACACGTCGGAGCTGTTCTTCAATGATCTGCGCGTGCCGACCTCGAACCTGCTTGGCCACGAAGAGGGACAGGGCTTCATACAGCTGATGCAGCAATTGCCGCAGGAGCGCCTGCAGATCGGAACCGGCGCGATCGCCATGATCGAACGCGCCCTGGCGCTGACCATCGACTACGTCAAGGGTCGCAAGGCCTTCGGCAAGGCGATCATCGAGTTCCAGAACACCCAGTTCAAGCTCGCCGAACTGAAGACCGAGGCCACCATCGGCCGCGTCTTCTACAATGATTGCGTCACCCGCCACATCAATGGCGGGCTGGATCCGGTGACGGCGTCGATGGCGAAATACTGGCTCTCGGACCTGCAGGGAAAAGTCGTCGACGAATGCCTTCAATTGCATGGCGGCTATGGCTACATGAATGAATATCCGATCGCCCGCATGTTCCGCGACGCCCGCGTCCAGCGCATCTACGGCGGCACCAACGAGATCATGAAATTGCTGATCGGCCGCTCTCTCTGAGAGCGACGTCGGCAAAGCAAGGAGCAAGCAAATGGCCGAAGCTTATGTCTATGACGCCGTGCGCACACCGCGCGGCAAGGGCAAGAAGGATGGCTCGCTGCACGAAGTGCCGGCGGTGCGGCTCGCCGCCAGGACGCTTGAGGCGCTGCGCGACCGCAACGGCCTCGACACCGCAAACGTAGACGACATCATCTTCGGCTGCGTGGACCCAGTGGGCGAGGCCGGCTCCGTCATCCCGCGCGCCGCCGCCTTCGAAGCCGGCTACGACAACAAGGCGCCGGGCATGCAGATATCGCGCTTCTGCGCTTCGGGTCTCGACGCCATCAATTTCGGCGCCGCCAAGATCGCTCAAGGCGCCGACGAGATCGTCATTGCAGGCGGCGTGGAATCGATGTCGCGCGTCGGCATGGGCGCCTCGGGCGGCGCCTGGTTCATGGACCCGTCCGTCGGCCTGCCCGGCTGGTTCGTGCCGCAAGGCATATCGGCCGATTTGATCGCCACCAAGTATGGTTTTTCGCGCGACGACGTCGATGCCTATGCGGTCGAGAGCCAGAAGCGCGCCGGCAAGGCCTGGGCCGATGGCCGTTTCAAGAACTCCGTCATACCGATCAAGGACCAGAACGGCCTCACCATCCTCGATCATGACGAGCATATGCGGCCGTCGACCGACATGCAGTCGCTGGCCTCGCTCAACCCGTCCTTCGTCATGCCTGGTGAAATGGGCGGCTTCGACGCGGTCGCCGTGCAGAAGCACCCTGAGGTGGAAGAGGTCAATCACGTCCACCATGCCGGCAATTCGTCGGGCATCGTCGACGGTGCCGCCGCAGTGCTGCTCGGCTCCAAGAAGGCCGGCAAAACGATGGGCTTGAAGCCACGCGCGCGTATCCGCGCCTTTGCCAACATCGGCTCCGAGCCGGTGCTGATGCTTACCGGTCCGGTCGACGTCACCGAGAAGCTTCTGAAGCGCGCCAAGATGAAGCTGTCGGATATCGACCTGTTCGAGCTTAACGAGGCCTTCGCCTCGGTGGTGCTGCGCTACATGCAGGCATTCGAAATCCCGCACGACAAGATCAACGTCAATGGCGGCGCCATCGCCATGGGCCATCCGCTCGGTGCCACCGGCGCGATGATCCTGGGCACGGTGCTGGACGAGCTCGAGCGCCGCGATTTGAACACCGCTCTGGTGACGCTCTGCATCGGCGCCGGCATGGGCACCGCAACGATTATCGAACGCGTCTGATTTTCGGCCGGAAGGAGAGAGACATGACTTATACAAACTTCACGGTCGACACCGACGCAGACGGCATCGCGCTGGTCACCTGGAACATGCCGGACCGCTCGATGAACGTCTTCACCGAAGAGGTAATGAACGAGCTCGACAAGATCATCGACCAGGTGGTGGCCGACGCCGCCATCAAGGGCGCGGTGATCACCTCGGGAAAGGACAGCTTCTCCGGCGGCGCCGACCTGACCATGCTGCAGAAGATGCTGGCCGTATTTGCCAAGGAGAAGACCAAGGACCCGGAGAAGGCGGCACAGCTTCTGTTCGACAATGCCGGCCGCATGGGGGGCCTGTGGCGCAAGCTCGAAACGTCGGGCAAGCCCTGGGTCTCGGCGATCAACGGTACCTGCATGGGCGGCGCGTTCGAGCTGTCGCTGGCCTGTCATGGCCGCGTTGCCGCTGACTCCGAAAAGGTCAAGATGGCCTTGCCGGAAGTCAAGGTCGGCATCTTCCCCGGCGCCGGTGGCACCCAACGCGTGCCGCGCCTGACCGACCAGCAGCAGGCGTTGCAGATGCTGACCACCGGCCAGACGCTGTCGCCGCAGAAAGCCAAGGCGATGGGGCTGATCCACGAGATCGCCGAACCCGGCAAGCTGATCGAGACCGCCAAGGCGATGATCAGGAACGGCCTGAAAGCCGTCCAACCCTGGGACGAGAAGGGCTTCAAGCTGCCCGGCGGCCTGATCTATTCGCCCGCCGGCTTCAATCTGTGGCCGCCGGCCATCGCCATCCTGCGTCGCGAGACCTACGGCAATTATCCGGCCGCCGCGGCCATCCTGAAATGCGTCTATGAGGGCCTGCTGGTGCCGTTCGACACCGGTCTGCGCATCGAACAGCGCTATTTCACCGAAATCATGCAGTCCAAGGAAGCAGCAGCGATGATCCGCTCGCTGTTCGTCTCGCTGCAGGAGCTCAACAAGGGCGCCCGCCGCCCGGCCGGCGTGCCGGAGACCAAGTTCAAGAAGATCGGTATTCTCGGCGCCGGCTTCATGGGTGCCGGCATCGCCTTTGTCACCGCCAAGGCCGGCATCCCGGTCGTCCTGCTCGACCGCGACATGGCGTCGGCCGAAAAGGGCAAGGCGCATTCCGACAGCCTGATCTCCGATCAGGTCAAGAAGGGCCGCGCCAAGCCCGAGGAGAAGGACAGACTTCTGTCGCTGATCACGCCGACGGCCGACTATGCCGATCTCGCCGGCTGCGATCTGGTGGTCGAGGCGGTGTTCGAGGATTCGGCCGTCAAGAAGGCTGCCACCGAACAGGCCGAAGCCGTGCTGAAATCGTCAGCGGTCCTCGCCTCCAACACCTCGACCATCCCGATCACTGCACTGGCCAAGAATTCGGCGCGGCCGAAGAATTTCGTCGGCATCCACTTCTTCTCGCCGGTCGACAAGATGATGCTGGTCGAGATCATCCTGGGCAAGAAGACCGGCGACAAGGCGCTGGCCACCGCGATCGATTTCGTGCGCGCCATCAAGAAGACGCCGATCGTCGTCAACGACACGCGCGGCTTCTACGTCAACCGCTGCGTGCTGCGCTACATGTCGGAAGCCTACAAGATGCTGATCGAAGGCGTTCCGGCGCCGATGATCGAGAACGCCGCCAAGGCCGCCGGCATGCCGGTCGGCCCGCTGGCGCTGACCGACGAGACGGCGATCGACCTTGCCCAGAAGATCATGAAGCAGACCATCAGGGACCTCGGAGACAAGTCTGTCGACCCCAGGCAGATGGCGCTGATCAACACGCTGGTCGACACCCATGGCCGCTTCGGCCGCAAGAACGGCAAGGGTTTTTACGACTATCCGGCCAAGCCTGCCAAGAAGAAGCTGTGGCCGGGCCTGAAGGATCTCTATCCGCAGCTGGAGGCCGAGAAGGTCGACTATGAGGAACTGCAGCAGCGCCTGCTGGTAACCATTGCGCTGGAAGCGGCCCGGGTGATGGAAGAGGGCATCGTCACCGATCCGCGCGAGGCCGATGTCGGCTCGATCCTCGCCTTCGGTTTCGCGCCATTCACCGGCGGCGCGCTGTCCTATATCGACGGCATTGGCGCCAGGGAATTCGTCAGAATAGCCAAGGGCCTGCAGAAGAACTACGGCGCCGAGTTCAAGGCGCCCAAGCTGCTACTCGACCTGGCGGAGAAGGGCGAGACCTTCTACCAGCGCTTCGATCCCTATGCGAAAGGCGAAGTGCAGAAGGCCGCTTGAGCTAGCGCCCCATGTACGTCTGAGGGCGCCTCGCGCGCATGGCCACGGCAAGGCGCGCCGTGACCCTTACGCGGTCGGCAGCGAAAGTCGGCTGGCTTTTCGCTGCCTGCCGACATCGACTTCAACCTCCATCTCAACAACGCCCGCTACATGATGCTCGCCGACCTCGCGCATGACCCCGAAAATCGGAATCGATTTTCGGAAAGGATCATGCGCCAAATCAAATGCTACTGCGTCCTTGGCGCGTCCAATAGGACGCTTGCCCGCTCCGTTCAACCGCGGCCGCCGACCGAGGCCGAGCGGGTTTGCATGACCTCCCACCAAGGATTGCGCAGCCTTGCCAAGGCAGTTTGAGGCATCCATGACGACTTCGCCGCACACAGCTTTTTAGGGGATCGGGCCGCGCGCCGGTGGACAATCGGATGACCGCGCGTTAGAAGGAAAAGGTATTTTTTCCTGTTTTGAGGAGAGCGAATTGCTCTCGCATGACCGAGTTTGGGCAGCCATCGACGCTCTCGCCGAGCGCTATTCATTGTCGGCCTCCGGCCTGGCCCGGCGAGCCGGTCTGGACTCCACCGCTTTCAACAAGTCGAAGCGGCTGTCCTCGGATGGGCGACCGCGCTGGCCCTCGACCGAATCGCTGGCCAAGATCATCGAGGCGACAGGCGCTTCGCTCGACGAATTCACCGGACTGGTCGAAGGCCGCGCCAAGACAGCTTCGGGCTCGTTAGCCCCGCAGCGTTCAGCGGTGCCGCTGCTCGGCTTCGCCCAGGCCGGCGCCGGCGGCTTCTTCGATGATGCCGGCTATCCCTCAGGCCAGGGCTGGGACCTTGTCGAGCTTCCGGCACGGGCGACCGAAACCTCCTATGCGTTGAAGGTGCAGGGCGATTCCATGCTGCCGCTCTACCGCAATGGCGATGTGCTGATCGTCGAGCCGGGCGCCGCTACCCGCAAGGGCGACCGCGTCGTCGTCAAGACCAATGCCGGCGAAGTCATGGCCAAGGTGCTCGACCGCCAGACGACGAAATCGATCGTGCTGATTTCGCTCAACCCCGACCATCCGGACCGCGACATCGCGATGCGCGATGTCGAATGGGTGGCGCGGATCGTCTGGGCAAGCCAGTAGGTCTCGCGGTGCGTCTGCTTCAAATCCTCATAGCCCTCCTGGCGATCCCGGTGATGGTCGCCATTGTCGTCGCCGGCGGTCGCGCGCTGCATCGCGACGGCCCCGCCATTACTGTCGACCAGATCGACCCGGACACCGAGGCCGTGCCCGAGGAGCCGGCGACGTCGGCGATCCCCGAGGTCCAGCCCGTCAAGCCTCCGATGCACTCGCCTCAGGTGCATTCGAGGGCGATCGATCCCGAGGCCATCGCTCCGCCGCCGCTGCCGGTAGAAGAACTTGAACGGGTTGAGCCACGCGCGCCGCTGAGCGACCTGGCGCTGGCCGGGCCGCCCANGACGTGTGCTCTTCCGATCTGCTGCCGGTAGAAGAACTTGAACGGGTTGAGCCACGCGCGCCGCTGAGCGACCTGGCGCTGGCCGGGCCGCCCAAGCCGCGTGGGCGCAGAGCGGTCGACGACTGGGGAGGAACAAAACTGTTCCAGCCGGTCGCGGCCGCCGCCGGCCTGATCGAAGCCAATGGTTATTCCGTGACGGTCTCCGGCATCGACATCGTCAGGCAAGACGAGACCTGCACCGAGGGCGGCAAGTCCTGGGCTTGCGGTATCAGGGCGCGCACCGCGTTCCGGTCTTTCCTGCGCGGCCGGGCCGTTGCCTGCAAGGTGCCGCCGGAGGCCGACCGTGCACTGATCGCCGCCGAATGCCGCATCGGCAAGCTGGATGTCGGCCAGTGGCTGGTCGAAAACGGCTGGGCGCGCGCCACGGCAGGCGGCCCCTATGTCGAAGCGGGCGACAAGGCGCGCGCCGCCAAGAAGGGCGTCTTCGGTGCCGCGCCCAATCTTGGCGGCCTGCCACCGGCGCCAACGCCGGTTGCGGCACCGACGGCGTCGCAACCGATCCTCGATGCCCCGGCGATGGACACGCCGCCGGCCGGGACGGAAATTACGCCGCCAGCTGACCAGCCAGCGCCCGCTCAATGAGCGCGCGGGTTTCGGCGATGCCGTAGAGGGCTGCGAACGAACCGAAGCGCGGTCCGCGTTCCTGGCCGATCAGCACCTGGTAGATCATCTGGAAGAAAGCGCCCGAGACACCAGGGCCGCCGTCCGGGCTCTTCTTCGAATGGTCCTGATAGCGTTCGATCTTGCGCGCCACGTTGAGCGAAGCGTTCTGGATCGCTTCGCCGTCGGCGCCGGCCGGCAGGCCAGCAAGCGCGTTGCCAAGCGCTTCCAGCGCCACGCGTTCGACATCGTCGGCCGGCCGGAAGGTCTTCGTCGGCTTCACGAAATCGTCGAAGTAGCGGATGGCGAAACCGACCAGCTGGTCGAGTTCGGGATGCGTCGCCGGCGTCACTCCAGATGCATGGCGCGAGATGAAGCCCCACAGCACATCCTTGTTTTGCGCGTTGGAGGCGCTGACCAGGTTGAGCAGCAGCGAGAACGGCACCGGCATGTCGATGGAAGGCGGCTTGCCGTCATGCATGTGCCAGACCGGATTGCCCAGCCGCTCCTTCCAGTCCTGGCGCGGATAGGCGTTGAGGAAGGTGTAGTACTCGTCGACGGCGCGTGGGATGACGTCGAAATAGAGCTTTTTCGCCTGCCTTGGCCGTTGATACATATAGAGGCCGAGGCTTTCGGTCGGCGCGTAGCGCAGCCATTCGTCGATGGTCAGCCCGTTGCCCTTCGACTTCGAGATCTTCTGGCCGTTCTCGTCCAGGAACAGTTCGTAGACGAAATGCTCGGGCGCGCGCCCGCCGAGAATGTTGCAGATGCGGTCGTAGATCACCGCGTTCGTCTGGTGGTCCTTGCCGAACATTTCGAAATCGACGCCGAGCGCTGCCCAGCGCATGCCGAAATCCGGCTTCCACTGCAGCTTGACCTTCCCGCCGGTCACCGAAAGCGTGGTCTCGGTGCCCTCATCGTCGAAGGTGATGTTGCCGGCCTTGGCGTCGACATGCTTCATCGGCACGTAGAGCACGCGCCCGCTCTTCGGCGAGATCGGCAGGAACGGGCTGTAGGTTGCCTGCCGCTCCGGCCCCAGCGTCGGCAGCATCACCGCCATGATCTGCTCATAGCGCTCGGCGGCGCGCACCAGCATCGCATCGAAGCGGCCGGCCTTGTAGTACTGCGTGGCGCTGGCGAATTCGTAGTCGAAGCCGAACGTGTCGAGGAAGCGGCACAGCATCGCGTTGTTGTGGTCGGCAAAGCTCGCATAGTCGCCGCCGAACGGATTGGGCACCGACGACAGCGGCATATGCAGATAGGGCTCGAGCGCTGCGCGATCCGGCACATTGTCGGGAATCTTGCGCATGCCGTCCATATCGTCGGAGAAGCAGAGCAGCTTCGTCTTGACCTTGTTCCCGGTCAGCACGTGAAAGGCATGGCGCACCATCGAGGTGCGCGCGACCTCGCCGAACGTGCCGATATGCGGCAGGCCCGACGGGCCGTAGCCGGTCTCGAACAGGACGGTCTCGGGAAAGTCGCCGCCTTTGTAGCGCTCGATGATCTTTTTGGCTTCCTCGAACGGCCAGGCCTTGCTTTCGGCGGCTGCCGCAAGCATTTCGGGGTTGAGATCGGCGATGTTTGATCCCGTCATGTCAAAGTTCCAGTCATGGGCCGGCTTCGCGGCTGGTAAGATTTTTCAACCGGGTCTCTAGGCGCGACAGGGCGGAGCGTCAACGATATCAGGCGTTTTCGTTGCGACGGCGCCGTGGCGTCCCTACCTTCGACCCTCACTATCAAGGAGTTTTGAATGCCGTTGCCGTCCACCCATGAAGCCCTGATCTACCTGATGGTCATCACCTCGGCTTCCGATCGCGACATGACCGATATCGAACTGGCGCGCATCGGCGACGTCGTCCGCAGCTGGCCGGTGTTCGAGGATTTCAAGCAGGACAGGCTGATCGCCATTGCGCAGGACTGCCAGAAGATGCTGCATGAAAAGGATGGATTGGAAGGCGTGCTCGAGCGTGTCGCCGAGACTTTGCCCGAGCGGTTGCGCGACACCGCTTATGCCGCCGCCTTCGAAGTTGCCGCCGTCGATCTCGAAATGCGCATGGAGGAATTGCGGGTGCTGCAGTTGATCCGGCGTGAGCTCGATCTCGACACGCTGACCGCCGCAGCCATCGCGCGCGGGGCGAAGGCCCGCCTGCGCACGCTGACCTGATCCAGCCCCTAGAGGAAGCTGACCGGGACCGGATCAGAAAAAGCTGACCGGGAAATAGCGCAGGTAGAATTCGGCGAAGGTGCCTTTCACCGATATCTCCTGCAGCGCGTAGTCCATGGCTGCGGCCAGCGCTGGGTCGCTGGCCCGGGTGGCAATGGTCATGCCGGACCCCAGATATTCCGGCGCCAGGTAGGGTCCACCGGCGAAGCGGCAGCAACCGGCGGCGTCCGTGCCGCCCAGCCAGAAGGAAAAGCGCATGCCGTCGCCGAAGGCGGCATCGATCTTGGCGCTCTTCAAGTCGCTGTAGAGGTCTTCCGGCCGTTGAAAGCGGATGATCTGCACGGTGCCGAAATAATCGCGCAGCATCTTTTCATGCGCCGAGCCGGCCAGCACGCCGACCCGCTTCGAGCGCAATTTGTCGAGGATCGGCTCGGCGAAGGCCTTGGTCTTCGGCATGATGAAGCGCGCCGGAAACTGTAGATAGGAGCGCGAAAAGCTGTACTTCGCCCGCGTCTCCGGCGTTGCGGCGATGCCGGCGATGATCGCCTCGCCTTCGCCCTTCTGCAACGCGTCGTCGAGTTCGGCCCAGGGCAGCGCCTGGATCTGGCATTTGTCGGCGATGTCGAGTTCGGCGCAAATCGCCCGCGCCAGGTCGATGTGGAAGCCGGACAGTCGGCCCGTGCCGTCGAGAAAATTGAAGGGCGGGAAATCGGTTGTGGTGAGGAACCTGAGCCTCGGCAGCGCCGCAAGGTCCGGCTTCGGCAGCCGCTCCTTGGCATCCCAAAGCACCGGCACCTGCGGTTCCGCTGCCCGCACAGCGCCGGCAAACGGCTGCACTCCGATCAGCATCGACAGCAAGGCGATGGTTATCCAGCGTGATGTCACAAAAAACTCCGCCCGTCTTGGCCGTTGGCTTGTGATACGAAAACGGCGCAGGCACAATTGTTTTTGATTTCAAAGGGCAAATTTCGGGTTATGCTTTGGCGAGGTTGCAAATAGCCGCACAGAGTCGGCCCGGGGTTGGCGGTCGCTGGCGTTAGAAAAGCTAAGGATGTGGCTTTGCAATCCGGGGTTGATGGCTAAGTGCGGGGCAGGCACGTAGCATCGGTCTCAAGAGCGGTAGGCAACATGGGGTAGATGTTGCGATGGGTTATTTTGACCGGACACTTGAATATATTGACCGGGTGCAGCGTGCCGACACGTCGGCTGCGGTGTGCGAGCAGCTACTTAGTGTCACCTCGAATTTCGGATTGACGGCCCTGATAGCCGCAACGGTGCCGCAGCCCGGTACACCAAGCAGCCAGACGAAGGACCATGTGCTGCTCTGCGATTGGCCTAGCGAATGGCTGGAGCGTTACTTATCGCGCAACTACGTCGACCACGATCCGGTCGTCAGCCATTTGAAGCAGTTTCGGGCGCCATTCCAATGGCGCGATGCCGTTCAAAGCATGCCCGCCGACAAGAGCAGCGCCGAGGTAATGCGCGACGCCCGCCAGTTCAAGCTGCGTGACGGCCTCGCCTTCCCGCTGATCACGCTCGAAGGCCAGATCGCGCTGGTCTCGCTGGGCGGTGAGGCGGTCGAACTGTCCGAAGCCGAATTCGCAATGGTCTCGCTGGCCTCCACCTATGCCATCGGCCGCGCCATGCAGCTTCAAACGACGGCCGGCAAATCTATCGATCACATTGAATTGACGCCGCGCGAGCGCGAATGCCTGCAATGGGCGGCGGTCGGAAAATCCGAGTGGGAGATTTCGCAGATCCTCGGCATCTCGGAGCATACCTCTGAGAAACACCTTCTCAACGCCAAGAGCAAACTAGGCGCCGCCAACCGTGTGCAGGCAGTCGCCGAAGCAGTCAGGCACGGCTATATCAGCTAGGCCGGTTCTGGCGGCCCGAAATAATGGCCGCATTGTTGGCGTCATATCTTCAGAAAAGACCGGCCCCTGTCGTCCTCTTGAGACGGCTAATGCTTTCTTAACGCCAAAAGCAGACTCGGCGTCGCCAACATGGTGCACGCCATCGCGGAGGCGTTTAGACGCAGCTATATTAGCCATGTCGGCTGTGGCAGCCTGGAAATCCTTGCCAACACCTTCGCGCAATTTTTTCGGGAAAGCCCGGCCGTATCTTCCTCTTAAGCCCAGGAGACGGCTAATGCTATTTTCCCTTACCACTCAACAACTGATGGAACGTCCCGACCTATGGGAGGCCGTCCATCGCCTGCGTCACAAGGTCTTCGTCGATGAGATGCGGTGGACCGATCTCGATCGCCCGGACGGCCTCGAAATCGATCAATTCGACCATGATGAGGCCGAACACCACCTTGTCATACGCAATGGCGAGCTTGCAGGCTATCATCGGATGCTGCCGACCACACGGCCGCATCTCCTTAGCGATGTGATGCCGGAACTCTGCGAGGGAAAGCGCCCTTCGGGACCGAATGTCTGGGAGCTAACCCGTTACGCGGTGGCGCCAGGCTTTCGCGATGGCAAGCGCGGCGTGTCTACGGTCGGCACCGAACTGATCGCCGGCTTCGTCGAATGGGGCCTTGCTCGCAATGTCGATCAGGTCATTATCGAGGTCGAGCCGGTGTGGGTGCTGCGGACGCTGCAGTTGCACTTCCTGGCGACGCCGCTCGGTTACCAGCGCACCTATGGCAACCAGCAGGTCGTCGCCACACTGCTGACCTTCAACGAGCATACGCTGGATGTCGTGCGCTCGCGCCGCAACCATCACGCCCCGGTGTTGGCCAGGGGCACCCCCCACATGCTCGGCATGCGGCAGGCGTCGTGAGACTGTCTTCACCCGACGCGCTTTAA
Organism: Mesorhizobium sp. LNJC405B00; assembly: GCF_000502615.1. Lineage (NCBI taxonomy): Bacteria > Pseudomonadati > Pseudomonadota > Alphaproteobacteria > Hyphomicrobiales > Phyllobacteriaceae > Mesorhizobium > Mesorhizobium sp. LNJC405B00. The sequence goes on from NZ_AYWC01000013.1 coordinate 128,728, forward strand.
TGCATGTCGCTCAAAGTGGCCCCGGTTTTGAGAGAACGACATGCATGAAACAAAGACCTAAAGCGCGTCGCGTGAATCCGTTCAAATGCGATGCGCTTTAGACAATGGCCACAGAGCCCACCTCCGTGTGGGGGTGGGCTCTGTAATTTCAGCCTCTGCCTATCGAGGCCAGTCTCTACTTCTCGAGAAACGACGGCCCTTCGCCGACGATCTTCTTATCTTCCTTGCCGATGGCGTCTAGATCGCGCCCATCATAGGGCAGTGACAACAGGATGCGCCGCATGACGGCCAGCCGCGAGCGTCGCTTGTCATTGGCCCGCACGATGATCCAGGGCGCGAACTGTTTGTGCGTGCGCTCGACCATCTGGTCGCGCGCCTTGGTGTAGTCGTCCCATTTGGTGATGCCGGCAATATCGATCGGCGAGAACTTCCAGTTCTTCAGCGGCGACCAGCGGCGGTCGTGAAACCGTTCGAGCTGGGTCTCGCGGCCGATGTTGAGCCAGAATTTGAAGAAATAGATGCCCTCATTGGAGATCATCCGCTCGAAATGCGGCGTCTCGTCGAGGAATTTTGCATGCTGTTCCGGTGTGCAGAAGCCCATCACCGGCTCGACGCCGCCGCGGTTGTACCAGGAACGGTCGAAGGTGACGAATTCGCCCGATGTCGGGAAATGGGCGACGTAGCGCTGGTAGTACCATTGCCCGACTTCGGTCGGGGTCGGCTTGGTCAGCGCCACGTTGCGCGCGGTTCGAGGATTGAGATACTGGCGCAGTACCGAGATGGTGCCGCCCTTGCCGGCGGCATCGCGCCCCTCGAACAGCGACATCACTCTGCTGCCGGTCGCCTGCAGCCAGGCCTGCGCCTTGACCAGTTCGATCTGCAGCCGCTCCAGCGTCTCGTCATACTCCTCGCTCTTCATTTTCTTGTCGTAGGGGTAGTCGCCTGCGGTCAGTTTGTGGTCCTCGATCCAGCTGGGAAGCTCGGGGTTTTCGATGTCGAACTCCCGCTCCTTGCCGTCCACCTTGATCTTCAGCGGCCCCTTTGCCGGCTCTGCGGCGGGACTTTCCTTGGCTTTTTTCATCGAGACGAACCTTTCCAGCTTGCGGACTCATGCTATGGGGGGCCTCAAACCCGGTCCAGCGGAAGTTTCGGCGGGACCGGCGCAGAAGCACGGAAAGCACGAATGGCTGACACCGGCGCAGAGCGGACAACCACGGGGCAGGCCGTCGCCGGCCGGCTGTGGAACCGCCGATGGCTGCTTGCCGCCGGTGCGATCGCCATCATGGCCGTTTATGGGTTTGCCGGTATCTCCGCCTATGTCGTCCTGGCTGCGTTGACAGTGCTGCTGGCCGCCGCGCTTCTGCCAACCGGTGGCGCCAGCCGGTCTGCTGAGACCATTACCACGGTCGAGGCGAGCGGGCTGCAGCGGCTTTCCGGTGAATATCTTGCGGCTGCCGTTGCCGATCCGCTGATCATCTTCGACCGCACCGCCACCATCGTCCACGCCAATGCCGCCGCCTTTGCCGCCTTTGTCGGTATCGCGCCCGGCCTGTCGCTGTCGCTAAAATTCCGCGCGCCGGAAATGCAGGCCTTGCTGGACGGCGTGCTGTCGGGAACCGTCGCCTCCGATGCCGTCGACTACACCGAGAAGCTGCCGGTGGAACGGGCCTACCGGGTCAGCGCGTCCTCGGTCGGCCACGCCACCGATCTCTATGTGCTGGTATTCAAGGACCAGAGTGAGACGCGCCGCATCGACCGCATGCGCGCTGACTTCATAGCCAATGCCAGCCACGAGCTGCGCACCCCGCTTGCTTCAATCTCGGGCTTCATCGAGACGTTGCGCGGCCCGGCCCGCAACGATCCGGCGGCGCGCGAGCAGTTCCTGCAGATCATGCAGAACCAGACCGGCCGCATGGCGCGCCTCATCGACGATCTCCTGTCGCTGTCGAGGCTTGAAATGAAGCCTTACCTGAGGCCGGGAACCGAGGTCGATCTGCGCCAGACCATCGACAGCGTCATCGATTCACTAGGCCCGCTCGCCAGCGAGAACGGCGTCGTCATCGAACGCGACTACGCCGAGGGGCCGCTCGACGTGCCCGGAGACCGCGACGAGCTGTTCCAGGTGTTCGAGAATCTCTTGGAAAACGCCTGCAAATACGGCCAGCCTGGCGGACGCGTCACGGTGTCGATCGCGCGGGGCGAGGCCGGCCCGGAACCGGGCATCGATGTAACCATCAGGGACTACGGCCCGGGCATCCCGGAAGAGCACATACCGCGCATTACCGAGCGCTTCTATCGCGTCGACGTGGAGAGCAGCCGCACCCAGAAAGGCACCGGTCTTGGCCTGTCCATCGTCAAGCATATTCTGACGCGCCACAACGCCCGGCTTTCGATCAAGTCGGAGGTTGGGAAGGGCGCGGCGTTCACGGTCCATTTGCCGGCAGGCTGAGGCGGTACTATCTGCTAACTGCCTGTTTCTTCTTTCTGTCATCCGGCTAGCGTATCAGCACAGGGGTCGAGGAAACGACTCAAAAGGCCAAAGATTTAAGGAAGGCATTTCGCCCATGCAGTCCGTACACATTGTCAGCGCCTATGACGAAGAGCTGAAATACCTGGCGAAGCGCATCGCTGCGATGGGCGGCCATGCCGAGCGCATGGTCGAGCAGGCGATCCAGGCGCTGGTCAATGCCGATCCCGGCCTCGCCCAGAAGGTCATTCGTGACGACATCGTGCTTGACGATGGCCAGCGCGAAATCGACGACAAAGCCATCGTCATCATCGCCAAGCGCCAGCCCATGGCGACGGATCTGCGCGAGATCGTCGGCGCCATCCGCATTTCGGCCGACCTCGAACGGGTCGGTGACCTCGGCAAGAACGTCGCCAAGCGTGTGGTCAGCGTCATTGACGGCCGCCAGCCGACCAGCCTGTTTCGCGGCCTCGAGGCGCTGGCCGAACTCGCTTTGACCCAGCTCAAGGAAGTGCTCGACGTCTATGCCTCGCGCTCGGTCGAGAAAATAGGCTTCGTTCGCGACCGCGACGACCAGATCGACGCCATGTACACCTCGCTGTTTCGCGAATTGCTGACCTACATGATGGAAGATCCGCGCAACATCACGCCGTGCACGCATCTGCTGTTTTGCGCCAAGAACATCGAGCGCATCGGCGACCACGCCACCAACATTGCCGAGACGATCTACTACATCGTCACCGGCGAGCAGTTGCCGGCCGAGCGTCCCAAGGGCGACAAGACCGACAAGGTTGCCCTGCCGGCGCTGCCGGTGAAGTGATCGCGCGCCCCTCGAATGCTTAATCATATTGCGCTAAACTACCTGGATGTTAGCGTCTCGGTTCCTGGCCAAGGCCAGGCGCTCAGGAGGCTGCGATGGAATATGTCCGAGAGTTCAAGCCGGCGCCGGCATCGTCCGGCATCATCGCGTCGAGCGTCTACACCGCCGGCAAGCGCATCGCCGACATACCGATCGAGGAAGCCGGCGAATGGGCCAAGAAGTCGGGCCATGTCGTCTGGATCGGGCTGCTCGAACCCGACCGCGAGCTTCTGCTGCGCGTCAAGGCGCAATTTCATCTGCACGAACTGGCGATCGAAGACGCCGAACATCCGCACCAGCGGCCGAAAATCGAGCAATATGGCGATGCGCTGTTCATCGTTGCCCGCACTGCACAGCTGATCGACGGACGCGTCACCTTCGGCGAGACGCATCTGTTCGTCGGCTCAGGCTATATCGTCAGCGTCAGGCATGGTCCCTCGACCTCATACGCCGCCGTGCGCCAGCACTGGGAAAGTTGTCCGCACTCACTGGCCAAGGGCGAGGATTTCGTCCTCTACGCCATTCTCGACTTCATCGTCGACAACTACATGCCGGTGCTCGAGCAGATCGAGGACGAGGTCGAGGCGATCGAGGACAGGGTGCTGCTGAAGCCGATGACCGGTCCCGACATCGAGCGGCTCTACATGCTGCGCCGCGATCTGTTGCGCCTGCGCAATGCGGCGCTGCCGTTGGTCGAGGTCTGCCGCCGGCTGACCAGCGCCGAACTGCCGCAGATCCATACCGCAATGCATCCGCTGTTTCGCGATGTCACCGACCATATCCGCACCGTGCAGGAAAAGATCGACAGCCTGCGCGAGGTTCTGGCCTTCGCTTTCGAAGCCAGCCTGCTGGTCGGCCAGAGCCAGGAAACCGCGAACACCAAGAAGCTGGCCTCATGGGCCGCGATCCTGGCGGTGCCGACGGCGCTCGCCGGCATTTACGGCATGAATTTCGACGACATGCCGGAACTGAAGATGCAATACGGCTATCCCGTCGTATTGGTCTCGATCGCGCTGATCTGCTCGTTTTTGTATTGGCGATTTCGGAAGAGTGGGTGGCTGTGATGGTAGGCAGTAGGCAGTAGGCAGTAGGCAGTAGGCAGTAGGCAGTAGGCAGTAGGCAGTAGGCAGTAGGCAGAATAAGGTGGCGCCTCACGAGCGCTACCCCATTCCCTACTGCCCAGTCCCCAATCCCTATTCCTAACTACCGGCTCCTGCGCCGCTCTGAAGCCGGCTGGAACGCCACCCTTGCGTGGTACTTGCAGTAAGGTCCGGTTTCAGCCGCCTCGTTGCCGCAGAAGTTGAAGTCTTCCGATAGCGGATCGCCATTCGGCCATTTGCAGGTGCGCTCGGTGAGATCGGTGAGCTGCAGATGCCGCGAGATCGGCACGACGACGTTTTCGACCGGGCGGATGTAGTGGCGCGCCACTGGCTCGGCGTCGAACTGCGCCTGCAGTGCGTTCGCCCCGATCGAAGTCGTGACATGGCGCTGCGTGGTTGCGGCGCGAGGCACCGATTTCTGGATCGAAGATCCCTGCGTTGTCTTCTTCTGACGCGCCGGCGTCGCGGTCGAGCGTCCGCGGCCCGACAGCTTCAGCCGGTGCACCTTGCCGATGACCGCGTTGCGGCTGACCCCGCCGAGTTGTGCGGCGATCTGGCTTGCGCTCAAGCCCTCCGACCACAGTTTCCTGAGAAGTTCGACCCGCTCGTCAGTCCAGTTCATGAGACCGCGCTCCTGCTATGTGTGCGGCAGCCGGAATCCGTTCCCGACCCGGCAATCTTTGCCGGGGCAGACACCACATATATTAGGTGATTAGGTCCGCCGCACGAAATCTAGTTATTTCCCGACTACAATTACCTCATGTGTTGACTCGGTGACAAGAGTCCCAGGTGCAACACGAATCGGTTTTTTAGGTTTTCCCCAACTTGCCCGGTCGCTTATGAGCCGGCGTCTCGTCGGGAGCTGGCCACGCGCCTCTGCACGACGTTTTCGTTGACTTCATGGCCGAAAAACACGATAAGCCGCAAAGGCCGCCGCTTTGGCGGCTTTTTTGATTTTTCCGGTACCGGAGACGCATATAATGAGCGGTTCGGCGCTTTACGAGACCTTTGCCCGCGCCCCTTTGGCCTTCGATCATGGCGAAGGCACCTGGCTGGTTACCGACAAGGGCGAGCGATATCTCGATTTCGCTGGCGGCATCGCGGTCAATTCGTTGGGCCACAGCCATCCGCATCTGGTCTCGGCGCTGACCGAACAGGCGGCCAAGCTCTGGCACGTCTCCAATCTCTACGAGATCCCGGGGCAGACCCGGCTCGGCGAGCGGCTGGCTGACGCCACCTTCGCCGACAAGGTGTTCTTCACCAATTCCGGCGCCGAGGCGCTCGAATGCGCGATCAAGACGGCGCGGCGCTACCAGTTCGTCAAGGGCCATCCCGAGCGCTTCCGGGTCGTCACCTTCGAAGGCGCCTTCCACGGCCGCACGCTGGCGACCATCGCCGCCGGCGGCCAGTACAAATATCTCGAAGGTTTTGGGCCCAAGGTCGAAGGCTTCGACCAGGTCGGCTTCGACGACATCGACGCCGCCGAAAAGGCGATCACACCAGAGACCGCCGCGATCCTGATCGAACCGGTGCAAGGCGAGGGCGGCATCCGCCCGGTGCCGACGCAATCCTTGAAACGGCTGCGGCAGCTCTGCGACCAGCACGGCCTGCTGCTGATCTTCGATGAGGTCCAGTGCGGTATCGGTCGCACCGGAAAGCTGTTCGCGCATGAATGGACCGGCGTGACGCCCGACATCATGGCGATTGCCAAAGGCATTGGCGGCGGCTTTCCGATGGGCGCGTGCCTCGCCACCGACGACGCTGTCGTCGGCATGACGGCAGGCGTGCATGGCACCACTTTCGGCGGCAATCCGCTGGCCATGGCGGTCGGCAACGCTGTGCTCGACGTCGTGCTGGAAGACGGCTTCCTTGAAGACGTCCAGCGCAAGGCATTGCTGATGAAGCAGGGCCTGGCGGCGGTCGCCGACGAATTTCCCGATGTCATCGAAGGCATCAGGGGCAGCGGCCTGATGCTTGGCCTGAAATGCGCCATGCCAAACACCAAGGTCAACATGGCGCTGCGCGACCAGCATCTGCTGGCGGTGCCGGCCGGCGACAACGTCATTCGTCTGCTGCCGCCGCTGACCGTCACCGACGCCGAGATCGGCGAAGCGCTCGATCGCATCCGCGCCGCCGCCAAGGGCCTGACCGACGCCATCGCCGCGGCCGCCGCGAAGTAATCCCGAGAACCATTCCCGATGAGCCTTCGCCATTTCACCGATCTTTCCGCCGTTTCCGAAGGCGATCTGCGCCTGATGCTGGACGATGCGGTGGTGCGCAAGGCGCGCCTCAAGGCCGGCGAACGGACCAAACCGCTCGAAGGCAAGGTGCTGGCCATGATCTTCGACAAGCCGTCGACGCGCACGCGCGTGTCCTTCGACGTCGGCATGCGACAGCTCGGCGGCGAGACCATCATGCTGACCGGCACCGAAATGCAGCTCGGCCGCTCCGAGACCATTGCCGACACCGCCAAGGTGCTGTCGCGCTATGTCGACGCCATCATGATCCGCACCACGTCGCATGAGCGGCTGCTCGAGCTGACCGAGAATGCCACGATTCCGGTCATCAACGGGCTGACCGACGACACCCATCCCTGTCAGCTGATGGCCGACATCATGACCTTCGAGGAGCATCGCGGTCCGGTTGCCGGCAAGACCATCGCCTGGACCGGCGACGGCAACAACGTGCTGCATTCGCTGCTCGAAGCTTCGGCGCGGTTCCGCTTCAACCTGAACGTCGCAGTGCCGGAAGGCAGCGAGCCGGCGCAAAAGCACATCGACTGGTCGAAGTCCAATGGCGGCAAGCTGCACTTCACCCGCTCGCCCGAAGAGGCCGTCGACCAAGCCGACTGCATCGTCACCGACTGCTGGGTGTCTATGGGCCAGGAACACCGCGCCCGCGGCCATAATGTCTTCTCGCCCTATCAGGTCAATGCGGCGCTGATGGCCAGGGCCAAGCCCGACGCCCTGTTCATGCACTGCCTGCCGGCGCACCGCGGCGAGGAAGTGACCGACGAGGTCATCGACGGGCCGCATTCGGTGGTCTTCGACGAAGCCGAGAACCGGCTTCACGCCCAGAAGGCGGTTTTGGCCTGGTGTCTGGGCGCTTGATCTCCAGGCGCTTGATCTCGAAGCGCTTGATCCGGGGCGGCGTGATGCCTATTTGCGCCGCATCACGCAAATCAAGCGCGTTTGGACGCATGCACCCCTCCGGGCCGCATGGCCGCGCCCTGGAGCTTTGTCATGTTGGAAACGCATCAAGTGACTGAACATCACCCCAAACTCGGCGAGTTCGGCTATGCCGGCGACGATCATGTCGTACCCTTCGAGGTCGGCCCGCTCGACGTGCGCGGCCGCACCGTGCAACTCGGGCCGATGCTCGACGCCATCCTCAACCGTCACGACTATCCCGAGCCGGTCGCCCGCCTGCTCGCGGAAGCCTGTGTGCTGACGGTGCTGCTCGGCACCTCGCTCAAATTCGAAGGCAAGTTCATCCTGCAGACCCGCACCGACGGGCCGGTCGACATGCTGGTCGCGGATTTCTCCACGCCTTCGGCATTGCGCGCCTATGCGCGTTTCGACGCCGACCGGCTGGAGGCCCTGGTGGCCGGAGGCCAGACCTCGCAGCAGACGCTGCTGGGCAGCGGCGTTTTGGCGCTGACCATCGACCAGGGCGCGCACACGCAGCGCTATCAGGGCATCGTCCAGCTCGACGGCGAGACGCTGGAAGACGCCGCGCGCACCTATTTCCGCCAGTCGGAGCAGATCCCGACCGACCTCAGGCTGTCGGTGGCCAAGCTGCTGACGCCAGGTCCCGGCGGCGCTCGTGAGCAGTGGCGCGCCGGCGGCATCCTGGCGCAGTTCCTGCCGCAGTCACCCGAGCGCATGCGCGTGCCCGACATTTCGGGCGGCGACGGCGATCCGCGTGACGTGACGCAGGAGCCGGCCGACAATTCGTGGCGCGAGCTGGTGGCGCTGCTCGGCACCATCGAGCCGACCGAGCTGATCGACCCGACCATCGGCGCCGAGCGGCTGCTCTACAGGCTGTTCCACGAACATGGCGTGCGCGTCTTCGGCGGCGTGCCGGTCGCCGACCAATGTTCCTGCTCAAGGGACAAGATACGCGGCATCCTCGAGGGGTTTTCCGCGCAGGAGATCAAGGACAGCACCGAAGATGGCGGCATCCACGTCGCCTGCGAGTTCTGCTCGAAGCAGTACGACTTCGACCCGGCGGAGTTTGCAACTCAGTAGCATCTCTTCCTTCTCCCCGTTCACGGGGAGAAGGTGCCCGAAGGGCGGATGAGGGCAGCGCGAACTTTGGTGAATGGCCGCGCATAGCCTAGGTCATGTGCGTGGAAGATAACCTCATGACTCTGGCGCTGCCCCTCATTGCCCTGCCGGGCATTTCTCCCCGTATAGTGACGGGGTGAAAACCCCTAATTCACCGTCCGTCGGGTCCCCGGCAGATCCAGCGAAAACGCGGGAATAGCGACGTCGAACGTCTCGCCCTTTTTGTTGCGCATGGTGTAGTGGCCGACCATGAAGCCGGAGGGCGTCGAGAGCGGGCAGCCTGACGTGTATTGATAGCTGTCGCCGGGATTGAGCTCAGGCTGGTCGCCGACCACGCCGGCGCCGCGCACTTCCTCGATCCGGCCGCTGCCGTCGGTGATGTGCCAGTAACGCGACATAAGCTGCACGAAATCGTCCGACTGGTTGTCGATCGTCACCTGGTAGCCCCAGACATAACGGTTCTCCGCCGGGTCCGAGCGGTCCTCCAGGTAGAACGGTCTGACCTGCACTTCGATGTTGCGCGTGACGGCGCGGTACATGGGCTGCTCCGGTTGCGCAGCAGGGAACATTTGTCGCGCCATGCGGTTTGATACGCGCAGAGCGGCATGTCCTGCCAGCCTCAAAGCGCAGTGCCGACAAACAATGTCATTTAAGTGACACATGACAATGTTGGTGTGCGCAAACCTTGCCGGCGACTCAAGGCCCATCTGTCGACTGACAAAGCAGCCGCGAGCGGCCTTTCCGGAGTGACCAGATCTCGATGGAACTAGCTCTCACAGCCGCCTTCGCTTCCTCCGCTTTGCTTCTTTCCAATCTCGCCAGCATCCTGCTTGCTTCGTCGAAACTGCAAGCGCGTCGCCTTATCCCTCCGCCGTCCGGCGAGCAGCCACCGGTCTCGATCGTCGTGCCGTCGCGCGGCGTGGAGCCGTTCACACAAGAGACGCTGCAGCGAGCCTTCTCGCTCGACTGGCCGCGCTACGAACTGATCTTCTGCGTCGCTCACGCCGACGATCCCGTCGTCAAACTGATAAACAGGGCGATCGTCCTGTTTCCCAACGTGCCGGCCCGGCTGCTGATCGGCGACGACCGCGTCAGCAGCAACCCGAAGCTCAACAACTGCGTCAAGGGCTGGGAAGCGGCGCGCTATCATTGGGTTATTCTGGCGGATTCCAACGTGCTGATGCCAAGGGATTACGTCCAGCACCTGATGGCGGCCTGGCGGACCAATACCGGGCTTATCTGCTCGACGCCGATCGGCTCTCGGCCGGATGGCTTTTGGGCCGAGGTCGAATGCGCGTTCCTCAACACGCTGCAGGCGCGCTGGCAATATGCCGGCGAGGCGCTCGGTCTCGGCTTTGCCCAAGGCAAGAGCATGCTGTGGAACAAACCGATGCTCGATACCAGTGGCGGTATCCGCGCGCTGGCCGCCGAGATCGCCGAGGATGCTGCTGCAACCAAGCTGGTCAACGGACTGGGCCTGCGCGTCAATCTCGTTGCCTCGCCTTTCGAGCAACCACTGGGGCAGCGCCGACTTGCCGACATCTGGTCGCGTCAGGCGCGCTGGGCGCGGTTGCGCCGCGTCACTTTCCCGCTGTTTTTCGCACCCGAGATCCTGACCGGCGTCGCCGTGCCGTTGGCGTTGGCGCTGGTGGCGGCCGCAAGTGCCGGCATCAGCCTGCCGGCCACGGTGTCGGCCGTGCTGACGGCGGCCTACATTCCCGAATGCGCGCTGGCCGCGGCCAAGGGCTGGCATCTGTCGCTGCGCATGGTCCCGGCGATGATGGTCCGCGACATGATGCTTCCCGCCATCTGGGCGCGCGGCTGGCTGAGCGGCGCCGTCGACTGGCGCGGCAACACCATGACCATCGGCACCAAGACGGCCGAACTGGAAGAGGTTTCGTCGGGAGCGTGACGCCTCGCGGCCTACCCGGCTGCCTTCAGCGCCTGCGCAACGTCCTCCAGCAGATCGTCCGTATCCTCAAGACCGACCGACAGCCTGAGCGTTCCCGGCCCGATGCCAAGTTCGGCGCGAGCTTCGTCGCTGAGGTTCTTGTGCGTGGTGGTCGCCGGATGGGTGATCAGGCTCTTGGCGTCGCCGAGATTGTTGGAGATCAGCACGATGTCGAGCGCGTTCTGCAAGGCGAAGGCCGCCTGCTTGCCGCCCTTGACGTCGAGGCAGATCAGCGTCGATCCGCCCGTCATCTGCTTCTTGACGATGTCGGCCTGCGGGTGGTCGGCGCGGCCGGGATAGATGACGCGGGCGATTTCCGGCCGTCCTGCCAGGAAATCCGCGATCTTGGCCGCGCTTTCCGTCTGCTGGCGCACCCGAACCGGCAGCGTCTCCAGGCCCTTGAGCAGCGTCCAGGCGTTGAACGGCGACAGGCTCGGGCCGGTGTGGCGGAAATAGTCGTGCAAATTCTCGTCGATCCATTTCTTGTCCGACAGGATGATGCCGCCGAGACAGCGTCCCTGGCCGTCAATGTGCTTGGTCGCGGAGTAGACGACGATATGGGCGCCGAGCTGCAAGGGCTTCTGCTGCAAGGGCGTGGCAAAGACATTGTCGACGATCAGCCTGGCGCCGATCGAGGTGGCGAGCGCCGCCACCGCTGCGATGTCGACCACTTCCAGCGTCGGATTGGTCGGGCTTTCCAGGAAGAACAGTTTCGTGTTCGGCCGCACCGCCTTTTCCCAGTTGGCGACGTCGGTGCCGTCGACCAGCGTTGCCTCGATGCCGTATTTCGGCGCCAGCGTCTCCACCACCCAGCGGCAGGAGCCGAACAGCGCGAGCGCCGCAACGATATGGTCGCCGGCCTTGGCGCTGCACAGGAGCGCTGCCGTCACCGCCGCCATGCCGGACGCCGTGGCGCGCGCATCTTCGGCACCCTCCAGCGCGCACATGCGCTTTTCGAACATGTCGACGGTAGGGTTGGCATAGCGCGAATAGATGAAGCCCGGCTCCTCGCCCTTGAAACGGGCCTCGGCAGCCTGCGCCGTCTCGTAGACATAGCCTTGGGTGAGGTACATCGCTTCGGACGTCTCGCCGAACTGGGAACGCAGCGTTCCCCCGTGCACGAGTGCGGTCTGAGGTTTCCAGTTACGCTTCTTGGTGCTCATCGTTTTTGTTCCAGACACAAAAAAACCGGCCGCGAAAGTCGCAACCGGTCCATATGGCCTTGCGGCCCGACGGTCCTTTAGCGACTTGTTTAACGTGGCTGCAAGCCGACCGGCCAAATCACCACGGGATAACGACCCTTTAGACCTCACCTGCGCTTGCGTCAATTGCCGGCTTCATTAAGAGGTTTGTACCAGGCAGGTTCCGCAATAATATCCAGCGGTTTTGCGGCAAGAACCTGCCACAAAGAGACCGACCTTGGAGCGGAGCCAGCCTTTTGCGGCAGACAGGCATTCTTCCCGATCAGGACATTTCCGCGCTGTTTCAGTCCGGCGCGCTGAAGTCGCCGCGCGCGCTCGATGTCGACCAGGTGCAGCCGGCGAGCCTCGATCTCAGGCTCGGCGACAAGGCTTTTCGCGTGCGCGCCTCCTTCCTGCCGGGTCCCGATCATCTGGTGGCCGACAAGCTTCACCGGCTGAAATTGCATGAGTTCAGTCTCGCCGAGGGCGCGGTGCTGGAAACCGGCTGCGTCTACATCGTGCCGCTGCTCGAAAGCCTGGCGCTGCCCGCAAATGTGTCGGCCTCGGCCAACCCGAAGAGCTCGACCGGCCGGCTCGACATCTTCACCCGGGTGATGACCGATCGCGGCCATGAGTTCGACAAGATCGCCCCCGGCTATCACGGGCCGCTTTATCTCGAAGTCAGTCCGCGCACCTTCCCGATCGTCGTACGCGCCGGATCGAGGCTGTCGCAGATCCGCTTTCGCACCGGCAACGCGCTGTTGTCGGAGGCAGAACTGAACGAATTGCACCGCGCCGAGATGCTGGTGGCGACCGAGCCGCCCAACATTTCCGGCGGCGGCATTGCGCTGTCGATCGATCTTGACGGCGACCAGAACGGCCTGGTCGGCTATCGCGGCAAGCATCACACCGGCTTGGTCGATGTCGACAAGCGCGCCGCCCAGGATGCCGTCGATTTCTGGGAGCCGCTCTATAAGAGCGGCGCCGGCGAACTGGTGCTCGACCCGGACGAGTTCTACATCCTGGTCAGCCGCGAAGCCGTGCACGTGCCGCCGCTCTACGCCGCCGAGATGACGCCCTTCGATCCGCTGGTTGGCGAATTCCGTGTTCACTATGCCGGCTTCTTCGATCCGGGCTTCGGCCATTCGGCCTCAGGCGGCACCGGCAGCCGGGCGGTGCTCGAAGTGCGCAGCCACGAAGTGCCGTTCATCCTCGACCACGGCCAGATCGTCGGCCGGCTGGTCTACGAACACATGCTGAAGCGGCCGCAGGCGCTTTACGGCACCGATCTCGGCTCGAATTACCAGGCGCAAGGCCTCAAGCTCTCCAAGCATTTCCGCCCCGCCGGCTGAACCTTCGATCACCGTCAGGCAAAATACTTGCCTGCGCTGCCTCACCATGCTTGGCTGCCTTTCGGTGGCCGGCAAGAGAACGGCGCGCAAGGGGAACCAAAATGCAGATTTCAAGATGGATCATATCGGCAGCGGGCGCTGCCATGCTGGTGATATCGGCCGGCTCGCTGGCTGAGGCGCAGGAGAAATTGAAGATCGGCACCGAGGGCGCTTATCCGCCCTTCAACACCATCACCGCGGACGGCAAGATCGAGGGCTTCGACATCGACATCGCCAATGCGCTGTGTGCGCAGATGAAGGTCGAGTGCGAGATCGTCACCCAGGACTGGGACGGCATCATCCCGGCGCTGCAGGCGAAAAAGTTCGACGCCATCATCGCCTCGATGAGCATCACCGAGGAGCGCAAGAAACAGGTCGCCTTCACCAACAAATACTACACGACGCCGCTGGCGCTGGTGGCGCCCAAGGACAGCGACCTCACTTCCACCGAACCGGCAGCCCTTGCCGGCAAGACGGTGGGCGCGCAGGCCTCGACCACCCAGGCCGACTATGCGCAGGACGCCTATGGCAAGGCCGGCGCCGAGGCGAAACTCTACCCCACCCAGGAAGAGGCGATCACCGACTTGCAGAACGGCCGTCTCGACGCCGTCATCTCCGACAAATTCGTTCTGATGGACTGGCTGAAGAAGGCGAGCGACGGCTGCTGCAAGCTTGTCGGTGACGTCAAGGGCACCGAGACGCAAGCCGGCATCGCTGTCCGCCTGGAGGACACGGCACTTCGCGACAAGCTCAACGCGGCGATAGACGCCATCGTCGCCGACGGCACTTACAAGAAGATCCAGGCCAAGTATTTCGATTTCGATATCTATTGAGTCCCGTCCGCCGGCGTCAGCCGCGAAAGAGATACGATTTCGCGGCGCCAAGGCAGGCATGAAAATGGCCGATAAACAGCAGTTCGCGTGCGGCCAAACGTTTCCTGCCCCAAAAGCCTTCGGTCAGTTTGACCTCGTCGAGCGAAGCGTTTGAGCCGCGCTTCAACGGGAACAACTGCTTGTCGAGGCAACCGAGGACATGGGCCTTGGCGGAGTCGATGCCGCAGACCTTGCCATTGTTGTTCAGCCTGTCGCTGCGAAGCGCTGATGTCATGTGATCCGTGTTGCGCATCAGAAAGCTCACCTGGGCTTTCGAATAGCCGGTTGCCAGAAGACGGCTCGTCATCGCCAAACGGGCTTCACGATAGGACTTCGGGCTGCACTGGCCGGCGCTAAAGGCCACCGACGGTTGGGTCAGGAACAGGGCCACGCCCGTGAACACAATGACAAGCCGCATTCCGTTCATTTCCGGCTCCCAAATTGTGATGCTGCCTCAAAGCGCCTTCACCGCCACCTTAACCGGCTGCTCAATCTCCAGCGGGTTGCGCAGCGGCAGGCCGAAATCCGCGGCCTCGATCTCGAAAACGTCGCCGGCCTGAGTCTTGATGCCGTCGGCAAAGGACAGCGTCGCCGTGCCGAACATGTGCACATGCACGTCGCCCGGCTGGCGGAAGGCCGAATATTTGAAGTGATGATGTTCGAGATTGGCGATTGTGTGCGACATGTTCGCTTCGCCCGACAGGAACGGCTTTTCCCACAGCAAATTGCTGTCGCGATAGATTCGCGATGAGCCCCTGACGTCGGCCGGCAGGTCGCCGATCAGGATTTCCGGCCCGAACGAGGCGTTGCGCAGTTTGGAATGTGCCAGGAACAGATAGTTCACCCGCTCGGTAACATGATCGGAAAACTCGTTCGACAGCGTGAAGCCGACGCGGAACGGCGCGCCGTCGTCGCCGATGACATAGATGCCGGCGATTTCCGGCTCCTCGCCGGCGTCCTGCGCAAAGGCCGGCGACATCAGTGCGGCGCCCGGCGCCACCGCCATGGTGCCGTTGCCCTTGTAGAACCATTCCGGCTGCACGCCGGTCTGGCCCTTGGCCGGCTTGCCGCCTTCGAGCCCCATGCGGAACATCTTCATGGAATCGGTAAGCTGCTCCTCGCCGCCATCGCTGAGCTTCTTGTGCATGGAATCGCGCGTCGCCGCCGAGCCGAGATGGGTCAGGCCGGTGCCGGTCAGATGCAGATGCGCAGGATCGGGATGGTTGATCGGGGACACCAGCCGGCCCTTCTTGTAGACGGCGTCGAGGTCTATCGCTTCACCGAACCCCTTGCGCTCGATCAGCGCGGCGAGGGCCGTTCCGGTGCGCGCGGCTTCCATGGCCAGCGAATAGACGCTGCGGGCGCCGTTGATGATCCTGGTCTTGCCGCCGCCATTGCGGGCGACGACGCGGATGGTCTCGGCGTCGTCGAGGATCTGGGAGATTAGCATGATGAAATCCTCTCTCATGTGCCTTGGCCGGGTTGCCCCTTGGCAAACCTTGACCTGCGCGGCTCGGACCTCGCCGCGCCACGGGTTGAACTCTTCGTCCGGATTGCGCTCGCGAGCTCCATCCCTCGGGGGACTTCTTGTGCCGACAACTTGCCGGCTGCGCCGCGACCGTATGCCTCCTGCTTGCCTCGCCTGAAGCTTGTCAGGCCTTGTTCTTGTTGTAGACGTCGAAGATCACGGCGCCGAGCAGCACCAGGCCTTTGACCACCTGCTGCCAGTCGACATTGACGCCCATGATCGACATGCCGTTGTTCATCACGCCCATGATGAAGCCGCCGACGACTGCCCCGATGACCTGGCCGACGCCGCCCATCGCCGAGGCGCCGCCGATGAACACTGCGGCGATGACGTCGAGCTCCGAGCCGAGACCCGCCGCCGGCACCGCCTGGCCGAGACGAGCCGCGATGATCAGGCCGCCAAGCGCCGACAGCACGCCCATATTGATGAACACCATCAGCGTCAGCCGCTCGGTGTTGATGCCCGACAGCTGCGCCGCCTTGGGATTGCCGCCCATGGCGTAGATGCGCCTCCCGATGGTCATGCGCTTGGTGACGAAGACGAACAGCGTGATCAGCACGCCCATGACCAGCAGCACCACCGGCAGGCCGCGGTAGCTGGCAAACTCATAGACCAGGAACAGCGCCAGCGCGCTGGCGACCAGCGTCTTGACCACGAACAGGGTGAAGGGCTCGGCCTCATAACCATGGCGTTCTCGTTTGCGCCGGGTGCGGACCCCGAAATAGGCATAGGCGAGCACGGCGATCAGCCCCAGCACGACCGTCGTCATGTGCAGGGTCACGCCGCTGCCCATGATGGTCTTGCCGGCTGCGTTCACGACCGGCGGGACGAGCGTCAGTGGGCCGATCACATCCGGGATGAAGCCGGAGCTGAGCATCTTGAAGTCGTCGGGAAGCGGACCCACCGACGAGCCGCCGCCAAGCAACGCCTGGCAAATGCCGCGGAAGATCAGCATGCCGGCCAGCGTGACGATGAAGCTCGGTATCCGGTGATAGGCGATCCAATACCCTTGCGCGGCGCCGATCAGGCCACCCGCGACCAGGCAGACGATCGAAACCACCAGCGGATTGCTCAGCGGTCCGAGTTGCCAGATGACCATCATGTTTGCCGCCAGCGCGCCGATGAAACCGGCGACCGATCCGACGCTGAGGTCGATATAGCCCGATACGATCACCAGCAGCATGCCCAGCGCCATCACGATGATGAAGGAGTTCTGCTGCACCAGATTGCTGAGGTTGACCGGCTTGAACAACGTCCCCGACGTGGTGAACTGGAAGAACAGCATGATGACGATCAGGGCTATGATCAGCCCGTATTCGCGTAAATTCGTCGCCAGCGCCGAGACGGCGATGCGCGGGCGCTGTTCGTCGGCGACGTTGCCCTGCGGGGCGGGGGCGCTTTCGGTGCTCATGCTGCTTTTCCTTCTCCCCGGACGATGGCGCGCATTATCTTTTCCTGGCTTGCTTCCGCCGCGGGCATTTCGCCCACCATGCGCCCTTCGTTCATGACGTAGATGCGGTCGGTAATCCCCAGCAATTCCGGCATTTCCGACGAGATGACCACGATCGCCTTACCCTCCGAGGCAAGGCGCGCGATGATCGTGTAGATTTCATACTTGGCGCCGACATCGATGCCGCGTGTCGGCTCGTCGAGGATCAGCACGTCAGGGTCGGCAAACAACCATTTCGACAGCACCACCTTCTGCTGGTTGCCGCCGGAAAGATTGCCGGTCATCTGATAGACGCTTGACGCACGGATATTGGTCTTCTTGCGATAGTCGTTGGCGACCGCAAGTTCGCGCATGTCGTCGATCACGCTGTGGCGCGACACGCCGTCGAGATTGGCCAGCGTAATGTTATGCTTGATATGGTCGATGAGGTTGAGGCCGTAGGTCTTGCGGTCCTCGGTGACATAGGCGATGCCGTGTTGGACCGCCTTGCTTACCGAGGAGACATCGACCGGCTTGCCCTTGAGCAGCACTTCGCCGGTGATGCGGCGGCCATAGGAGCGGCCGAACAGGCTCATGGCGAATTCGGTGCGGCCGGCGCCCATCAGCCCGGCGATGCCGACCACCTCGCCCTTGCGCACATTGATGTCGATGCCCTTGATCACCTGCCGCTCGGCATGGAGCGGGTGATAGACCGACCAGTTCTTCACCTCGAACACGACTTCGCCGATCTTGGGCTCGCGCGGCGGATAGCGGTCGTCTAGCGAACGGCCGACCATCGAGGTGATGATGCGGTCTTCGGAGATATCCTTCTTGGCCAGCGTCTCGATGGTGCGCCCGTCACGGATGACGGTTACCTTGTCGGCGACCCGGTTGATCTCGTTGAGCTTGTGCGAGATCAGGATCGAGGTCATGCCTTGCCGCTTGAATTCGAGCAGAAGATCGAGCAGCGCCTGGCTGTCTTTCTCGCTGAGCGACGCGGTCGGCTCATCGAGGATCAAAAGCTTGACGTCCTTGCTCAGCGCCTTGGCGATCTCGACCAGCTGCTGCTTGCCGACGCCGATATTGGTGATCAGTGTCTTGGGGTCCTCCTTGAGGCCCACCTTCTTCAACAGGGCAGCGGTGCGCGCCTCGTTGGCATCCCAGTCGATGACGCCGTATCGGGCGTTTTCGTTGCCGAGGAAGATATTTTCGGTGATCGACAGCATCGGCACCAGCGCTAGCTCCTGGTGGATGATGACGATGCCCTTGTGTTCGCTGTCATGGATACCTTTGAACTGGCATTCCTGACCCTGAAAAATGATCTGGCCGTCATATGTGCCGGCGGGATAGACGCCCGACAGAACCTTCATCAGCGTCGACTTGCCGGCGCCGTTCTCGCCAACCACGGCGTGGATCTCGCCTTCTTCGACGCTGAGGTTGACGTTCGACAGCGCCTTCACGCCGGGGAAGGTCTTGGTGATGTCGCGCATCTCCAAAATCGTCGTCATCAGGGCAAGCTCCTCCTGTTGCATGTCGCTCAAAATTGCTTGCGGTTTGAGACAACGACATGCACGCAAACTAAGTCCGGTAGAAACAATACCGGGGTCGCTTGTGAACGGAAAGGGGTCCTGCGTCGCGCAGGACCCCTGTCTTTCTAAACGGATTACTTCAGTTCGTCGGCCTTGATGTAGCCGGAGTCGACGACCAGTGCCTGGTAGTTCGACTTGTCGACCTCATGCGGCGTCAAAAGGATCGAGGGAACGACCTTGACGTCGTTGTTGTAGGTCTTTTCATCCAGGCCGTCCGGCTTGCCGCCCGAGAGCACCTTGTCGACGAGTTCGACGGTGGCCTTGGCCAGTTCGCGGGTGTCCTTGAACACGGTCGAGTATTGCTCGCCCGTGATGATCAGCTTGACCGAAGCGGTCTCGGCGTCCTGGCCGGTCACGATCGGCCACGGCTGGGCGTCGGTGCCGTAACCGACGGCGCGCAGCGAAGCGGTGATGCCGCGCGACAGGCCGTCATAGGGCGACAGAACGCCATCGACGCGGCTGCCGTCCGAGTAGTTGGCCGACAGAAGGTTGTCCATGCGCGCCTGGGCGGTGGCGGCGAGCCAGCGCAGCGTGCCGACCTTGTCCATGCCGGTCTGGCCGGACTTGATCTTGATCGAGCCGTCATCGATCAGCGGCTGCAGCACCGAGATTGCGCCGTTGTAGAAGAAGAAGGCGTTGTTGTCGTCCGGCGAGCCGCCGAACAGTTCGACGTTCCACGGCTTGGTGTTCGGGAAGCGCTCCTTGAGGCCCTTGACCAGCGAGTTCGCCTGGATCACGCCGACGCCGAAATTGTCGAAGGTGGTGTAGTAATCGACATTGGCGGTCTTCTTGATCAGGCGGTCATAGGCGACGACGACGACGCCGGCGTCAGCGGCCTTCTGCAGCGCGTCCGACAGGGTCGTGCCGTCGATCGAAGCGATGATCAGCGCCTTCGGGCCCTTGGTGATTTCGTTTTCCAGCTGGCTGAGCTGGTTGGGGATGTCGTCCTGCGCGTACTGCAGGTCGACCGTGTAGCCGAGAGCTTCGAGCTGGGACTTGACGGCATCGCCGTCATTGATCCAGCGCTGCGAGGTCTTGGTCGGCATCAGCACGCCGACAAGACCCTTGTCGGCTGCGTGCGCCGAGTAGGTCATGGCAGCGATGCCAAGGGCCGCGACGGCGGCCAGTGTCTTGATGATTTTCACGTAAAACTCTCCCTGGTTGATGGACGCGACACCTCGGGGCTTCGCGGGCCGCGCAGTCGGGCGGATGCGCCAAAGCGCCGCCGCCGTCATAATCGATCTCCGGTATCCTCCCAATCGGCCCTCAGTTTTGATTTAAATCGATACGATTTTGCTCGTCATCGACCGTCAAGTCTTGAGGACGCGCGAAAGTGTGACCCTTTGCCATAACTGTCAAATGCGATCTTCGGTGGTTGCTATACCAAAACCGGTATATGACTAAACCGGGCTGGAACAGTGGCGGAAGCGGGAAAAGGCATGGCGGCTTTACGAGGTCCTCAGGGAATTTCAAGCGGTTACGATGAATTGCCGGGCGATGGCGAGACACTTCTGCGTAGCGGCTTGAGCCTGCGTCACATGCGCATGATCGCAGCACTCGACGATCACGGTCGGGTGAGTGCTGCCGCCCAGGTGATGAACATCTCGCAGCCGGCGGCCTCGCGCATGATTTCCGAGATGGAAGCGGTGCTCGAGGTGAAGCTCTGCGAAAGGCTGCCGCGCGGCATCACACTCACCCCTTACGGCAAGGCGCTGGCCCGGCGCGCGCGCTCGATCCTGCTCGAAATGCGCGAGGCCGACCGCGAAATATCGGAGCTCAAGGCCGGCAAGGGCGGCTCGGTGTTCCTTGGCGCGGTGACGGCGCCGGCGATCGAACTGGCGGTCCCGGCGATCCGCGAGATACGCCGCCTCTATCCGCGCATCGAAATTACCATGCAGGTCGAGACGTCGAATGTGCTGGCGCGCGAACTGATCGCCACGCGCCATGATTTCATCATAGCCCGTGTTCCCGAAGACCTCAATCCGCGGCTGTTCGAATCCCGTGTCATCGGCGTCGAGAAGGCCTGCCTGATCGTGCGTCGCGGCCACCCGCTGAGCAATGGCCATCCTCTTAACAATGGGAGGGCGGTGCGGCTGGAGGACACCGCCGCCTTCGACTGGGTGTTCCAGTCGGGCGGGTCGCCGCTGCGCCAGGCGATGGAGAGCAATTTCCTGAACCGCAACATCGCCCTGCCGGACCGCATCCTTAACACCTCGTCCCTGCTGCTCACACTGGTCATGGTGGCGCAGTCCGACGCCATCGCCCCGGTGTCGATCCAGGTGGCAAAATTCATCCAGAACCCCGACGGTCTCGCCGGCGCCATCGATGTCGTCCAGACCGAGTTTGACATCGAGGTCCGCCCCTACAGCCTGATCACGGTGAAGAACCGCGTCCTGTCGCCGGCAGCCAAGATGCTGCACGATTTTATCTTGCGGGAGGTGGGATAGGAACTGGAGCGGGTAGAGGGAATCGAACCCTCGCGTTCAGCTTGGGAAGCTGACAAGCTACCATTACATCATACCCGCATTGGCCTCTCGATATCATGACGGGCGTGCTTCGGGCAATCGCCCTTGGACAGCTCTTCGTAAACGGCTGTTGGAAACCCCGACCGATTGCGCCAGTCCGCCTGCCTTGATGTGGGCGCAGCAAGTGCGTATTCGTGGTTTGTACCCCGAATCCGGGCACACCAATCTGGAGGCAGGCCCCTTGTCCACAGTGACGCGCTTTCTCGGTGACTCGCCCGTCAGGGTGATCGTCAAGCTGCTGGTCGTGTCGTTCCTCGTCGGCCTGGTCATGAATGCGTTCGGCTGGACGCCGATGGACGTCTTCTACCGCATCCAGGGTTTCTTCATCGATCTGTGGAATCTTGGCTTCAACGCGGTCTATCGCTTCTTGGGCTATATCCTGCTCGGCGCCGCGATCGTCGTGCCGGTGTTCATCCTGCTCAGGGTCGCGAACTACCGGAAGTGAAGCGGAGGCATGATCCCGAAAAGTGGCAACCGGTTTTCGGAAAAGATTGTGCTCAAACCGAAGGCCACTCAGGCAAAGTCCGACGCCACCTCGAACAGGATGGCGTGGCGCGCGGCCAGCGCTGCGACATCGGTCGAATAGCCGCCGCCGATGACACCGCAGACCGGGATGCCCAGCGCGCGGAAATGACCGATCACCATGGCGTCGCGGGCACGCACGCCGTCATCGCTGAGCGACAGCCGGCCAAGCCGGTCCTCGGCATGCACGTCGACACCGGCATTGTAGAAGACGATGTCCCAGTGCGCCTTGGCCGAGAGCTCCGGCAGGAGGACACCCAGCCGTTCGAGATAGGCGCCATCGCCGGTGCCGTCCGGCAGGGCAACGTCGAGATCGGAGGCAATCTTGCGCACCGGATAATTGCGCTCGCCATGCATGGAAAAGGTGAACGCGCGTGGCTCGTCTTTCAGGATGTCCGCGGTGCCGTCGCCCTGATGCACATCGAGATCGACGATCAGGATGTTTTTCACCGCGTCTTCGGCTAGCAGCACCAGCGAAGCGACGGCAACATCGTTGAAGGTGCAGAAGCCCGCGCCTTGCGCGCGCCGCGCATGGTGGCTGCCGCCGGCGCTGTTGCAGGCAATGCCATTGATAAGCGCCAGTCGCGCCGCCAGCACCGTGCCGCCGGCGGCGAGTTGCGCCCTGAGCGAAACGCGCGGTCCCACGGGAAAGCCGATCTCGCGCTCGATCTTTTCAGGCACTGAACACGTGATGACCTGGACGACATAATCAGCCGCATGGGCGAGCTTCAGCCAGGAGGCCGGCGCCGGCTCGGGCATCGACAGCGCCCCGGCATGGATCAGACCCCTGATATGCAAGGCCTGCATCAGCAGCGGATATTTGCTCATCGGAAAGCGATGATTGACGGCGAAGCCGGCATCGTAGTCGGGATGATGGACGATCTGCAGGGGCATGGCTAAAGCAATTCCAGGAAAAGTGTGCAGCGGTTTTCCCGGGAGAAGCGCGTAGCGCTTCCCTTTGGGAATTGCTTAAAACCAGTACTGGGATCCGGCGGGCTCGCGCCAGAAGAACATTTCGGTTGGCCGTCACGGCAAGAGTGATTGCGCGGTGGCGGGAAAATGGGGCACATCGGCTGTTCGATCAAGCCGCAACCAGCAAGGCAGCAATCCCCTGGACACGGGTGCAACCCCAGCCGACGCGAGACCCTTCGCCGTCACCAATCGTTCGGTGCTCGCCATCGCCGTGCCGATGACGCTCGCCTATCTGACGACGCCGCTGCTCGGCATCGTCGACACGGCGGTGGTCGGGCAGTTCGGCGATGCCGCCCTGCTCGGCGGCCTGGCGGCCGGGGCCCTGGTCTTCGACGTCGTCTTCAGCACCTTCAATTTCCTGCGCTCCGGCACCACCGGCCTCGTCGCCCAGGCGTTTGGGCGCGGCGACGAAACCGAGGAGCAGGCGGTGTTCTGGCGCGCCGTGCTGATCGCGGCCGCCGCCGGCATCGTGCTTGTCGTCCTTGCGCCGCTGATCGCCATCGCCGGCCAGAAATTCATCGGCGGCGAAGCGCGCGTCGGCGAGGCGATGGGCGTCTATATCCACATCAGAATGCTCGCCGCCCCCTTCACGCTGATCAACTACGCCATCCTCGGCTATGTCCTTGGACGCGGCGAGGGCGGGCTTGGGCTGATGCTGCAGGCGGTGCTCAACGGCATCAACATCGTGCTTTGCATCCTGCTCGGCCTGAAGCTTGGCTGGGGCGTCGCCGGCGTGGCCTGGGCGACCGTCACCGGCGAATGTCTGGCCATGCTGCTGGGTCTCGCCATCGTTGTCTGGCGGTTCCGGGCCGCACCCCGCCTGCCGCGGCATCGCCTGCTCGACATGCCCGCTTTCCTGCGCATGCTGTCGCTCAACCGCGATATCATGATCCGCTCGTTCTCGCTGCTCGCCGCTTTCGCGCTGTTCACCCGCCAGGGCGCGCAGTTCGGCACGCTGACGCTGGCCGCCAATGCCGTGCTGATGAACTTCTTTCTCGTCGCCGGCTATTTCCTCGACGGTTTTGCCACAGCCGCCGAGCAGTTGGCGGGACGCGCGATCGGCGCACGCGCCGAGACGGCGTTCCGCCGGGCGGTGCGTCTGACCTTGTTCTGGGGGTTCGGCCTCGCCGGAACCGCGACGCTGATCTTCTGGCTCGGCGGCGCCGGCCTGATTTCTTTGATCACCACGTCGCAGGACGTTCGTGCTGCTGCCGACATCTATCTGCCGTGGGCGGCACTGACACCGTTGAGCGGCGTGCTGGCCTTCCAGATGGACGGCGTCTTCATCGGCGCCACGTGGTCGCGCGACATGCGCAACATGATGCTGGTGTCGTTCCTGGCCTTCAGCGCCGCATTGTTCAGCTTGGCGCCGTCTCTCGGCAATCGCGGCCTGTGGGCGGCGCTGCACGTTTTCCTGCTGGTGCGCGGCTTCAGCCTGCTGGCCATCCTGCGGCTCAGGCTGCGCACGGCTTTTTAGAGCGCCTTGGCAGCCCACTGATCGAGCCGGCTGTCGCGCAGTTCGCGCAAAGACGTCAGCCTTTCCTTTTCTGCAAAGCGCACCATGCCTGAAAGAATGCGGCCTGGCAGCGCGGGGCCGGCATAGATCATGCCGGTGTAGAGTTGCACCAGATCGGCGCCGGCGCGGATTTTTTCCAGAGCCGTCTCGGCAGAATCGACACCGCCGACGCCGATGATGGCGCACTCCGGCCCGAGCAGTTTGCGCATCTTGGCCAGCACGATCGTCGAGCGTTCGAACAGCGGCTTGCCGGAGAGCCCTCCGGTCTCGCTGGTGGTGCTACGCAATCCGGTCCGCGCCAGCGTCGTGTTGGAGACGATGACCCCGTCGATCTGCTTTTCGCTGACCTCGGCGGCGATGTCCTCCAGCTCGGCCTCGACCAGATCAGGTGCGATCTTGAGGAAGATTGGTGGCTGGGCCGATGCCGAGGCACGCGCCGATACGACGCGAGCCAGAAGTTCGCCGAGCTGTTCGCGCGCCTGCATGGTGCGCAGGCCGGGCGTGTTGGGCGACGAGATGTTGACGGTGAGATAGCTGGCGTATTTCGCAAAGCGGGAAACGCCCAACTCATAGTCACGGACACGATCGGCGCTGTCCTTGTTGGCGCCGATGTTGACGCCGACAATGCCGCCGCGTCCCTGGCGCGCGGCAAGGCGTTTTTCCGCCGCCTCGTGGCCCTCATTGTTGAAGCCCAGGCGGTTGATCACCGCGTCATCCTGGGTCAGCCGGAAGATGCGCGGCTTCGGATTGCCCGCTTGCGGCAGCGGCGTCACGGTGCCGACTTCGGCAAAGCCGAAGCCGAGGCCAAGCAGCGCGTCGGGCACTTCGGCGTTCTTGTCGTAGCCGGCGGCCATGCCGAGCGGATTGGGGAAGGCGATGCCACAGAGGCTGAGCTTCAACCTGTCGTCGCGCACCGTCCGCCCGCCGACCGGCAGACCGCATCGCAGCGCCGCGATCGACATGCCATGCGCCGTTTCAGGGTCGAAGGTGAACAGCAGTTTCTGGCCGATGCGGTCGAACACGCTCATTCGGCCTCCAGCGCCGGGAATTGATGCGTGCCGTCGGCGCCCAGCGGCAATGGCCGCACCCACAGGACTGTCTTCAGGTCGAGCTCGCCGTAAAGATGCGGAAACAGCGCGCCGCCCCGCGAGACCTCGTACTTCAGCGCGTCACCGAGCAGCGCCCCGTCGATGGCGATCAGCAGCAAATCCATCTGGCCGGCGAAATGCTTCGCCGCCGTCTCCCTGACCTGATCAGCGGTGGAGAAATGGATGAAGCCGTCGGCGATATCGATCGGAGCGCCGGTGAAACGGCCGTTTTTCTCGGCCTCGCGCCAAAGCGCTTCGGGCGCGATCTTGTAGATAATCTGAGACATGGTTGCGCTATAATCCGAACCGATCATGCGGGGAAGGGCAACTCGTCCGCATTTACGGCGCAAAGCTGTGATAGGTTGCGAACACTGGCTCGTGGAGGATGGAACATGCGTCTGCAGCACATACTGATCCCCGCCGCACTGGTCTCGCTGGTCGCGGCATCGGCCTGGTCGGAGGAGGCCGACCACTACCGGCTGGAAAAATCGGCCAACGGCTATGTCCGCATGGACACCCGGACCGGCGCCATGTCGATCTGCGAAGAGCGCTCCGGCCAGCTCGTCTGCAAGATGGCCGCCGACGAACGCGCCGCCTTCCAGGACGAGGTCGAGCGTTTGCAGGCCTCGATGAAGGCAATGGACGAACGCGTCGCCAGGTTGGAGAATTCGCTGTCGGCCCGTCTCGAGTCGAAATTGCCGAGCGAAGAGGATTTCGACAAGACGATGAGCTATATGGAGCGCATGCTGCGTGGCTTCATGGGCATCGTCAAGGAGATGGACAAGGACAATGGCAACGGCGCCAAGCTCAACTCGCAAAAGACCTGAGCTGCCCGGCGCAAAGTGCCGTCCGGCCATTGCCGCTTGAAAACAAAGCGCTTCGCCGCATAATCGTCCGATCCCGTAAAAGCCGTCAATCGATAACGAAGTTTGGGCAACAACGGGATTTGGGGAGGAACATTTGCCGTCGGGTTACACCTTCGTCATCGCCGACGACCATCCGCTTTTCCGCGGCGCCTTGAAAGAGGCGCTTGCCGGCGTCGGCGATGTCGCCGCCATTCACGAGGCCGGCGATTTCGAAAGCGCCAAGGCGCTGGTCGTGGCCCATGAGGATGTCGACCTCGTGCTGCTCGATCTGTCGATGCCGGGCGCCAGCGGCCTGTCCGGTCTGATCGCGTTGCGCGGCATCCACCCGGCGGTGCCGCTGGTGGTGGTGTCGGCCCACGACGACCCGGTGACCATCCGGCGCGCGCTCGATCTCGGCGCATCCGGCTTCATCTCCAAATCGGCCAGCATGGAGGAAATCCGCAGCGCTGTGCAATCGGTGCTGGCAGGCGATATCGCAGCCCCCGTCGGCATCGACCTCGGCGTCGAGCGCGACCCGGAAATATCCGACCTGATCAAGCGGCTGCAGGCGCTGACACCGCAGCAGACGCGTGTCCTCGGCATGCTTGCCGAAGGCCTGCTCAACAAGCAGATCGCCTACGAGCTCAGCGTATCCGAAGCGACGGTCAAGGCGCATGTTTCGGCCATCCTGCAGAAACTCGGCGTCGACAGCCGCACCCAGGCGGTGATCCAGCTGTCCAAGATCGGCAGCGATCCGCTGCAGCCGGCGGGCTAAAGCTATTCCAGGAAAAGTGCGTAGCGCTTTCCCTTGGGAATTGCGTAAAACAAAAAGATAGAAACTCTACTCGGCCGCCGACGCCAGCGGCCTGACCCTTGCCATCATCGAACGCAGCACCGCCGGCTTCAGCGGCTTGTTGATCACCGGCACGTCGAGCGCGGCGGCAGCGGCACGGACCTCGGTGGAGCGGTCGGCGGTGACCAGCACGGCCGGCAGGTCGGAACCATGGATGTCACGCAGGCGGGCGATGATGTCGAGGCCGCTTCTGCCATCGAGATGATAGTCGGCAAGCACGATGTCGGGACGATCGGCCCTGCCAATATCCTCCGAACCCGAAAACGTGCCGATGCTGCAGCCCCAGCCCTCGAGCAGAAGCCGCATGCCGTCGAGGATGCGGGCGTCGTTGTCGATGCACATGACGCGCAGGCCGGCCAGCGAATTCGCGGTGCGGGCAGGCGCCTTCGGCTCGACCTCGCGCCGCGGCGCCTCAACCGCCGCAACCGGCAGGATAACGGAAAAGCGCGTACCCTTGCCCGGGTTGGAAAAGATCTGGATCTCGAGCCGCAGCACCCGCGCGATGCGGTCGACGATGGACAGGCCAAGGCCGAGACCTTCGGCCTCGCGCACGCCTTCGTCCAGCCGGGTGAACTCGTTGAAGACCGTGTTCAGCTTGTCGCCGGCAATGCCGATGCCAGTGTCGATCACCTGGATTTCGGCGAGTTCGCCGCGCCGTCGCACGCCGACCAGGATGCGGCCATGGGGGGTGTATTTGATGGCGTTGGAGACCAGATTCTGGATCAGCCGGCGCAGCAGGTTGCGGTCCGTCAACACGCTGAGCGACGAGGCTATGATCGTCAGATCGAGTTTCTTTTCGGCGGCGAGCGGCTGAAAATCATTGCCGATCTGGCGCAGCAGCCCGTCCAGGCGGAAGGCGCTGTCGTCCGGCTTCATCGCGCCGGCGTCGAGGCGGGAAATGTCGAGCACGGCGCCCAGGATCGTCTCGACCGATTCGAGCGAGGATTCGATGTTGATAGCAGCCTCCCCGGCCGGGCCCTTGCCGGCCTTTTCGATCAGCGACGAGCAGTAGAGACGGGCGGCGTTCAGCGGCTGCAGGATGTCGTGGCCGGCGGCGGCGAGGAAGCGCGTCTTGCCCAGATTGGCCTCCTCGGCCAGCATCTGCGCCTGCGCCAACTCCTCATTGACCCGGGTCAACTCCTCGTTGACCCTAGTCAGTTCGATGGTACGCGTCTTGACCCGCTGCTCCAGCGATTCATTGGCCCGCTTCAGCGCCAAATCCTGTTCGACGCGTCCTGATATGTCGGCATAGGTGGCAACGATGCCACCGTCCGGCATCGGGTTGGAACGCAGTTCGAGGATTCGGCCACTGGTCGTCAACTCCATCTGCCATGGGCTGACGAAGCTGGTCAGCCGGTTGAGCATCGCCACGCGCTGGTCGGCCGGGATATCGCCGCGCTCGGCGAGGTGGCGCAGGATGCGGTCGAGCGAGACGCCGACCTGGCCCATCTCGTCGGGCAGGTCGAACAGCGCGCGATATTGTCTGTTCCAGCAGATCAGACGAAAATCGCGGTCGAATACGGTGATGCCCTGCTCCATCTGGTCGAGCGCGATCTGCAGCAGGTCGCGATTGTGCTGCAGCGCTTCGGTGGCGTCGTCGAGCAGGCGAAAGGCGTCCTTGGACTCGCGGTCGTTGCGGCGAAACAGCAGCGACAGGATCAGCCGCGCCGAAGACGAGCCGACCGCGCTCGCCAGCAGCTGCTCGGAAAAGCGGATGACATCCATGCTGGCCTGCTCATTGCCGTGCAGCGAGACGCCATTGCTTTTCTCGAAGGATTGGAAGGAGCGCTCGGTGCGCTCGACGCCGAGGTAGCGCGAGATGGTGTCCTTCAGCACGTTGACGGTGATGGCGGTGCGGAAGCGGCGCAGGCTGGGCATCGGGCCGGATTCGCGCGGCACGAAGATCGACGCCTGGATCCGCTCCAGCGGCACTGACGCACGCGACAGCGAGCCGAGCACGAAGAACAGCGTGTTGACCGACAGGCTCCAGAGCACGCCGTGGTTCAACGGTTCGGCGACGGTGCCGAACAGAGCCTGCGGCCGCAGCGCCTCGAAACCGAACAACCCCTGCACGACGATGTCCGCGTCGGCTGCCGAGAGCGACGGCAAAAGCAGCGTATAGCCCCAGACGAGGATGCCGGCGACCATGCCAAGGGCCGCGCCGCGGCCATTGGCGCCGCGCCAGATCAGCCCGCCGATCAGCGCCGGCGCGAATTGGGCGATTGCCGCGAACGACATCAGGCCGATCGACGACAGCCGCGCCGAGTTGGTGCTTTCGCGGTAGTAGAGGAAGGCGATGAACAACAGGATGAAGATGGCGCCGCGCCGCACGTTGAGGATCAGCGTCGACCAATCCTCATTCTCAGAGGTCGTGGTCTTGAGCAGGCGGCGCACGAACAGCGGGATGACGAGGTCGTTGGAGATCATGATCGACAGCGCCACGCTTTCGACGATCACCATGGCGGTCGCCGCCGACAGCCCACCGATGAAGGCGGCCATGGCGAGGAAGTCATGGCCGCCGAACAAGGGCAGCGCCAGCACATAGAGGTCACTGGTGGTTTTGGCGCCGACCAGCGCCAGGCCGGCGAAGGCGATCGGCAGCACGAACAGGTTTATCGCCACGAGATAGAGCGGAAACACCCAGGTCGCGGTGCGCAGTTCGGCCTCGCCGCGGTTCTCGACGATGGTGACGTAGAACTGGCGCGGCAGCATGATGATGGCAAAGCCGCTCAGGCAAGTCAGCACCAGCCAGGTGGCGAGCGAGGTGTTGTAGCCCATGGCTTGCCGCACCTGGCTGTTTTCGGCCAGCTTGTCGATCATGTCGCCCGGGCCACCGAAGATCAGGAAGGTGACCATCAGGCCGATCGCCAGGAAGGCGGCGAGCTTGACCACGGTTTCGACCGCCACCGCCAGCACCAGCCCGTCCTGGTGCTCGGTGGCGTCGGCATGGCGGGTGCCGAACAGCACCGCAAACAGCGCCAAGAGCATGGCCACCACCAGCGAGATGTCGCTGACGAAGGGATCGAAGGAGGGCGGCGATCCCGTATAATGCTCGACCATCAGGCCGACCGAACCGGAGATCGCCTTCAATTGCAGTGCGATATAGGGCACCGCGCCGATGGTGGCGATCAGCGTGGCGATCGCCGAGACGGCAAAGCTCTTGCCGTAGCGCGCGCCGAGGAAGTCGGCGATCGAGGTGATCTTCTCGCTCTTGGCCAGCCGCACGATGCGATTGAGCAGCGGAAAGCCGAACACGAACACCAGCACCGGCCCGGTGTAGATGCCCAAAAATTCGAGGCCGCGCTCGGACGACAGGCCGACCGAGCCGAAGAAGGTCCAGGAGGTGCAGTAGATGGCGAGGCTGAGCGCATAGATGAAGGGCCGGGCGCGGCCGGGTCCCAGCGCCGTTGAACGCCGGTCGCCGAGGCTGGCGATGACGAACAGCAGCGTTACATAGGCGACCGCAATGATGACGATGAACCAGCCCTGCACGGCCCGAAAATCCTCCTCGGCCAGCTTTCACCCCGGCCTGCCCAGAGGCAATCACAGCTCTAAGGTCAAGTCCATCGCGGCTTTCCGGCGCATGGCCGCGACGCGGCCCTGTCGAACCGTGACCCAAGGTAAGGAGAAAGCGGTGTTTTCCAGCTTTTGCTTCTGTTGCAACCGCAGGTTTTTGTTATGGTGCGCACGGGCCGACGCCGGAGGGACGGCGGCAGCGCGGTCCGTCATGACAAGGAGGGTCGAATGCTGAAAGAATTCCAGGAATTCATTTCCAAAGGAAATGTGATGGACCTTGCGGTCGGCGTCATCATCGGCGCGGCCTTCAGCAAGATCGTCGATTCTCTTGTCAATGACATCATCATGCCTTTCATCGGCGCACTTGGTGGCGTCGACTTTTCCAACTACTTCATAGGCCTCTCATCAACAGTGCATTCGACCAATCTTGCCGACGCGCGTAAGGAAGGCGCGGTGTTCGCCTACGGCAATTTTATCACCGTGGCGCTGAATTTCGTCATCCTGGCTTTCATCATCTTCCTTATGGTCAAGGCCGTGAACAACATGCGCAAGCGGCTCGAGCGCGAGAAGCCGGCCGCACCTGCGGCTCCGCCGCCGGCTGACGTCGCACTGCTCACCGAAATTCGCGATCTCCTCGCCAGGAAATAGACAAGGCCAGATTTCTGGACCAAAACCCCGGTCGTTCGCGGCCGGGGTTTTCTGTTGCCGCATCTGCTAAGAGCATCCGCCAATGCATGTCGCCCATAAGTGCGCAGCGGTTCTGGATAATGACATGCATCAAAGCGGACATCAAAACGGACCTGTCATGACCCTGATCGATAGCTTGCGCGCCGAAGCGGTGGCCGCCCCCGAAAGCGGCATTGTCGCCGTCGTCAATTACGGCCGTACGCGCGAGGGCATGATCCCGCTCTGGGCCGGTGAAGGCGATTTGCCGACGCCTGCCTTCATTTCGGAAGCCGCCGCCAAGGGGCTCGCCAATGGCGAGACCTTCTATACCTGGCAGAAAGGCATTCCGGAGCTGAGGCAAGCGCTTTCTCGCTACTATGCCAGGCATTTCGGCAAGAGCTTCGCCGAAGAGGAATTCATCGCCACCGGTTCCGGCATGCATGCCATTCAGTTGGCATTAGCCGCGGTCGCCGGCAGCGGCGACGAGGTGGTCTATCTCTCCCCGGCGTGGCCGAATTTCGCCGCCGCCGCCGGTATTTCCGGCGCTACCCCGGTTGCGGTCACGCTCGACCAGTCGGGCAATGGCTGGTCCTGCGATGTCGACAAGATTGCGGCTGCGGTGACGCCGCGCACCAAGGCGCTGTTCGTCAACACGCCATCGAACCCCACCGGCTGGACGGCCGATAAGGAAACGCTGCAGGCGATCCTGAATCTCGCCCGCCAAAATGGCCTGTGGATCATCGCCGACGAGATCTATTCGCTGTTCCACTACGGCCACGGCCGTGCGCCGTCCTTCCTCGACATTTCGACCGCGGAAGACCGCATCCTGTTCGTCAACTCCTTTTCCAAGAACTGGGCGATGACCGGCTGGCGCGTCGGCTGGATCAAGACCCATCCCGAGCTGCAGCAGGTGTTCGAGAACCTGATCCAGTATTCGACCTCAGGCGTCGCCCAGTTCATGCAGCGCGGCGCCGTCGCGGCGCTGGACCACGGTGATGCCTTCATCGTCGAGCAGGTGGAGCGCGCCAGGAAAGCGCGCGACCTGGTCTGCGATATTCTCGGCGCAACCGGCAAAGCGCGCTTCACCGTGCCGCAAGGCGCGTTCTATTTGTTCTTCACGGTAGACGGCATCACCGATCCGCGCCGGGCCGCTTTCGACATTGTCGACAAGGCCAATGTCGGCCTCGCGCCAGGCACCGCCTTCGGCCCTGGCGGAGAGGCGTTTTTGCGCCTGTGCTTCCACCGCCGCCTCGACCAGCTCGAGGAAGCGGCACACCGGCTGGCGGGATGGATGAGGACGGTTTGAGGTTAAATGGGCGGCGGCTTCAGCCGCCCGACTTCGGCACCAGCAGCGGCACAATCCGGTCGCTCTTGGTGACAGTGGGCCGCCCTGCGGAGCCATAGGGAATGCCCAGCGCATCCCATGTCTCGACCAGCGCGTCCTGCAGTCCCGCAATCAGCGCATCGGTATGGAACGGCGTCGGCGTGATGCGCAGCCGCTCGGTGCCGCGCGGCACGGTCGGATAGTTGATCGGCTGGATGTAGATGCCGTGCACGCCGAGCAGACGGTCGCTGGCCATCTTGCAGAGTTCGGGGTCACCGACCAGCACCGGCACGATATGGGTCGGCGATTCCATCACCGGCAGGCCAGCTGCAGACAGAACCTCCTTGGTCCGCGACGCCTGGCGCTGTTGCGCATCGCGCTCGGCCTGCGAGCGCTTGAGGTGGCGGATGGACGTGGTGGCGGCGGCGGCGATGGCCGGCGGCAGCGCCGTGGTGAAGATGAAGCCCGGCGCATAGGAGCGCACCGCGTCGATGACGGCGCTGTTGCCGGCGATATAGCCACCCAGCGTGCCGAACGCCTTGGCCAGCGTGCCTTCGATGATGTCGATGCGGTCGGCCAGCCCCTCGCGCTCGGTGATGCCGCCGCCGCGCGGTCCGTACATGCCGACGGCATGGACCTCGTCAATATAGGTCATGGCGTTGTAGCGTTCGGCCAGTTCGACGATCTGCTTGATCGGCGCGATGTCGCCATCCATCGAATAGACGCTCTCGAACACGATCAGCTTGGCGCGTTCGCGGCCCGCCACCTGCAGCAGGCTTTCGAGATGCGCGACGTCATTGTGACGGAAGATCTTCTTTTCGGCGCCCGAGCGCCGCACGCCTTCGATCATCGAGGCATGGTTGAGCTCGTCCGAAATGATCAGGCAGTTGGGCAAAAGCCGCGCAATGGTCGAGATCGACGCTTCGTTGGAGACGAAGCCGGAGGTGAAGACCAGCGCCGCTTCCTTGTCGTGCAGGTCGGCCAGTTCCAGCTCGAGCTCGACCAACGGGTTCGAGGTGCCGGAAATGTTGCGGGTGCCGCCGGCGCCCGAACCCATCTTGCCGGCCGCGTTCTGGAAAGCGGCGATGACATCGGGGTTCTGGCCCATGCCGAGATAGTCGTTGGAGCACCAGACGGTGATTTCCTCGGCGCGGCCGTTGGAACGCCAGATAGCGCGCGGAAACTTGCCGACAATGCGCTCGAGATCGGCGAAAACCCGGTAGCGCCGCTCGGCGTGGAGCTGATCGATCGCTTCCTCAAAGAACCGCTGATAGTTCATGTCGCCTTCCCAGTTTTGCGCGGGATCATAATCGTTGGCCCATTCGTCGTCCACCGGGCCGTTTTGGTCAAAATGCCACGCCCCAAGCCTGTTCCTAACGACCCCGGATCGTGGCCTATTCCCTTGATGTGGATCAATTTTGTTTCCGTACGGTGCCACAGGCCGGTGAGACTGTTACGGATTTAACATTCAGGCGTTTCTAATGGCCTTGCCGCAGGCTTTCCAGTAA
The DNA here is from genome assembly GCF_000502615.1 of Mesorhizobium sp. LNJC405B00. Classification (NCBI taxonomy): domain Bacteria; kingdom Pseudomonadati; phylum Pseudomonadota; class Alphaproteobacteria; order Hyphomicrobiales; family Phyllobacteriaceae; genus Mesorhizobium; species Mesorhizobium sp. LNJC405B00. Next base: position 162,719 of record NZ_AYWC01000013.1, read on the forward strand.
GGCGGTGATTGAGACAGTTTCCGATAAATCATGAGTAAAAGAGGACACGGATGACGGTTTTGGTAACGGGCGGCGCCGGTTATATCGGCAGCCACATGGTCTGGGAACTGCTGGATGTCGGCGAGAGCGTCGTCGTTCTCGACCGCCTTTCCACCGGCTTCGAATGGGCGGTAGCGCCGGAAGCCAAGCTTGTCGTCGGCGATGTCGCCGATAGGGAATTGGTCGGCCAGATCATCCGGGATAACGAGGTCGACGCGATCATCCACTTCGCCGGTTCCATCGTGGTGCCGGAATCGGTTGCCGACCCGCTCGCCTATTACGAGAATAACACCTCCAAGACCCGCACGCTGATCGAAACCGCGGTGCACGAGGGCGTGCCGCATTTCATCTTCTCCTCGACCGCCGCCGTCTATGGCGGCGCCGGCCTGGAGCCGGTGCGCGAGGATGCCCGCCTGGCGCCGGAATCGCCCTACGGCCTGTCCAAGCTGATGAGCGAATGGATGCTGCGCGACGCAGCGCTTGCGCATCCCTTGCGGTACACGGCGCTGCGCTACTTCAACGTCGCCGGCGCCGATCCCAGGGGCCGGACGGGGCAGTCGACGCCTGGCGCCACGCATCTGATCAAGGTCGCCTGCGAGACCGCGCTCGGCAAACGCCCCTTCATGCAGGTGTTCGGCACCGATTATCCGACGCCGGACGGCACCTGCATGCGCGATTATATCCATGTCAGCGACCTGGCCGCGGCGCACCGGCTGGCGCTGCAGCGCCTGCGCGCCGGCGGCGGCAGCCTCGTCGCCAATTGCGGCTACAGCCACGGCTATTCGGTGCTCGAGGTCATCGACAGCGTGCGGCGCGCCTTCGGCCGGGATTTCGAGGTCAAGATGGGCGACCGGCGCCCCGGCGACGCCGCCGCCGTGGTTGCCAATTCGGACCTTGCACGCGCCGAACTCGGCTGGACCCCGCAACGCGACGACCTCGACCAGATCGTCGCCGATGCACTCGCCTGGGAGCGTATCCTCACCGGCAAGAACTCCGCGCGGGGCTGAGCCGGGCACTTCCGAGGGCTCGCAAGGCGCGCAGCGAAGCGCTATTGAAGGCATTGGCGGTGCGGCGTGGAGGCGCTGTGCCGCGAAGAGCTTTGGGGGGTGGCATGAAGATAACGGTGCTTGGAGCCGGTGTTGTCGGTACCGCGGCCGCGTATTATCTGGCCGCCGACGGCCATGAGGTCACCGTGATCGAGCGCCATCCGGCGCCGGCGCGCGGCACCAGCCAGTCCAATGCCGGCCTGGTGTCGCCGGGCGACGCCACCGCCTGGGCCTCCCCGTCGGCGCTGAAGACCTTCCTGCGCGCGCTCTGGAACCATGATCTCGGCATCAAGGTCAGGCTGCGCTTCGATCCTTATTTCCTCGCCTGGAGCCTGCGTTTCCTGCGCCAGTGCACCGTGGCCCGGCTGCGCGCCAACAGCCAGGTCAAACTGCGCCTGGCGCTCTATTCGCGCGACTGCATCAACGCGCTCTCCGACGCCACAGGCATCCACTATGACGAGCGCAAGAAGGGCATTCTTTATTTCTTCCGCTCACAGCACAGTCTCGACACCGGCACCGACAACTACCAGTTTCTGGCGAAGCATGGCCTGCCGATCGAGATCGTCGGCCGCGACCGGCTGGTCGAACTTGAGCCCGGGCTCGCCGGAGTGAAGGAAAAGATCGCCGGCGGCGTTTATTCGCCAATCGACCAGACCGGCGATTCCAGGATATTCGTCGATGGGCTGGCCGCCTATGCCGCCGAAAAGCTCGGCGTCAGATTCCTGTTCGACACCACGGTCGAGGGGCTCGACATAGAGGGCGACTGGGTGCGTGCGGTCATGACGTCGGCCGGCCCGGTGACGGGCGACGCCGTCGTCATCGCCATGGGCCCCGAGAGCGGCCTGATCGGCCGCCGCTACGGTATCGACCTGCCCGTCTATCCGGTTAAAGGCTATAGCGCGACCATCCCGCTGGAGGACGAGAGCAAGGGACCGACCATGGGCGGCGCCGACGAGGACCGGCTGGTTGGTTACTCCAGGCTCGGAAACCGCCTGCGCATGTCCTCGACAGCCGAGTTCACCGGCTTCGACCGCAGCTTCAAGCCCAGCGACTTCAAGTCTATGCTGAGCACCGGCAAAGACCTTTTCCCTGGCGCTTTCGACGAGAAGAAGGCGCTGCTTTGGGCGGGCCTGCGACCAATGATGCCGAACTCGGTGCCGGTCATCGGTCAGGCCAAATATCGCAACCTCTATCTCGACACTGGGCATGGCCATGTCGGCTGGACGATGGCCTGCGGCTCGGGCAAGTTCCTGGCCGACCTCGTCGCCGGCCGCAAGCCGGAGATCGACCCCCAAGGGCTGGTCTACGGGAGCTGAGCGATGTCGGGACCGCAAGTCGCTATCGACCTTGGCCGCATCGAGCGCAACGCCCGCACCATCGTCGAACGCTGCGCATTGTCTGATATCAAGGTATTCGGTGTCACCAAGGGCACATGCGGCATGCCGCAGGTGGCGCGGGCCATGCTGCGCGGCGGTGTTGCCGGCATCGCGGAATCGCGTTTTGAGAACATTCGGCGGCTGCGCGACAGCGGCATCAATGCGCCGGTCATGCTGCTGCGCAGCCCGCCCATGGCGCGCGTCGAGGAGGTCGTGCGCACCGTCGACATCAGCCTGCAGTCGGAACTGACCACCATCCGCGAGATATCGCGCATTGCCGAGCGCATGGGCCGCGTCCACGACATCATGCTGATGATCGATCTCGGCGATCTCCGCGAAGGCATCTGGCCAAGCGACCTGATCCCCACTGTCGAGCAGATCCTGGAATTCAAGGGCGTGCGCATCGCCGGCATCGGCACCAATCTCGGCTGCTTCGGCGCCATAATGCCGACGCCGGAGAACCTTGGCCAGCTCGTCGCCCATGCCTACAAGACCGAGCGCCTGTCCGGCAAAAGCCTCGACTTCATTTCCGGCGGCGCCTCGTCGTCGCTGACGCTGCTGCTCGAAGGCAAGCTGCCGCCCGGCATCAACAATCTGCGCGTGGGCGAGGCGATCCTGCAAGGCGGTGTCGAAACCTTTCGCGACGTGCCGTGGCCCAAACTCGAACCCGATGCCTGCCGGCTGACCAGCGACATCATCGAGGTCAAGCTCAAGCCTTCGCGGCCGATAGGCACGTCCGGCTACGACGCCTTCGGCAACCAGCCGGTCTTTGCAGACGAGGGCGACCGGCTGCGCGCCATCGCCAATATAGGCCGCGAGGACGTGCTGGTGGAAGGGCTGACGCCGATCGCCAAGGGGGTGAGGGTGCTCGGCGCTTCCAGCGACCATCTGCTGCTCGATGTGCAGGATGCCGATCCGCGACCTACCGTCGGCGACCGTGTCGCCTTCCGCATGAATTATGGCGCCATGCTTCTGGCGATGACCTCGGAATATGTCGAGAAGGCGCCGATGCACGACGTCGCGGATTTCTCCGGCCGCAAGATGGTGTCGATCTCGGCCGAACCGGAAGCCGGCGGGATTATCGCCCGCGAGGGAACCGGCGCGCGTCTGGAGGCGATGAATTTCGACGTGGTCGAACTCGCCGACGTCGAGCGGCCGCCCTCGGGCTTGATCCGGCTCGCTGCCGGCGCCGATCGCCGTATCGCCCACAAGGCGCTGACCGCAACGGCGCGCGCGACGCATTCCTTCGGCCTGATCTGGATCGATTCCATCGCCGCCCTGATGCCCGAGGACGAGGAGGCCGAAGACATGCCTGAAGTCTCGGTGCTGGCCCGCGCGCTCGGTCTCGATCACAAGCCCGGCGCGCTGCAGCCGCAGCTGTCGCCGGAAAATGTCGTCATCGTGGGCCTGCGCCATGCCGATCCGGCGGAGGCAAGGGTGCTCAAGGATTCGCGTGTCTCGGCCTTCACCATGACCGACATCGACGCCATGGGCATGCGCGACCTCATGCATGAGGCGATCCGCATCGCGACGTCGGGCACGCAGGGCTTTCACGTCAGCTATTCGCCGACGGCGACCGAATTTACCGGCTGGGCTGCGGGCTCGGGCGGGCTGACGGTGCGCGAGACGCATCAGGCAATGGAGGCGATCTCGCTGTCCGGCGGTCTGCTGTCGATGGATGTTTCCGGGCTGACCGCCGGTCTGGAGCCGCGGATCGGCGCCGACGCCGTCAACTTCGTCATGTCGGCCTTTGGGAAGCGGATTTTGTGATCAGCCTTGCGCGTCGACTGCCGCGCGCCACGCGGTGACATAGGCCGCCCAGACCGGGTCGGTCTGCGGCTCAATTCTTTCGCCCTTGCCGTGCGTCACTGGCTGATCGGATGCGAGCAGTGCCGCGCCGATGCTGGTGCCGGTGGCCGCCTCGGAGGCGATGACGATGCGCGCCGTCGCTGCCGCCAGCATGCCGACAAAGAGCCGGTTGCGAGCAAACGGTCCTTCCACGGTGGTCGGGCCGTCGGCGCCGATCAGCTCGAGGCAGGTCGCCGTCATCAGTGCCAGATAGAAGGAAATGGCGGCGAACCGCTCGCCTTTGCTGATGCCCTCGGCACCAAGCCATGCCGCGGCATGGTGCGGGAACGGACCTGATCCCTGCTGGGTAGAAGGCAAAAGCAGCATCTTTTTTGTCAGAACGGCCAGCACCTCGCTGCCGCTGCAGTCCTGCGGCTTGTCCTTGGTCAGCTGGGAAAACTCGCGGCCACCCATGAACCGCGCCGAGGGGACGGGAGCGCCAAGCGCGCTGACATTGACCAGCGTGTCGCGCGCAGCATCGAGCGCAATCTCTCTGCCGCCGACCGCCATCGAGACCACCCAGGTGCCGGTCGAGACGACCGAGAAGGGCGGCTCGTCGGACAGAAGATGCGGCAATAGCGAGGCGTTGGAATCGTGCAGGCCACAGAATACCGGCGTCTGCGGATCGAGCCCGGTGCGCGCGGCAAGCGGAGGCAGGATCGGGCCGAGCTGGTCCCTGGCCGGCCGCACCGGCGCCATCAGCCTGCGCCAATCCAGCCTGTCGACCATCGAGGAAAAGTCCGCCTCCCAAGGGCTCCACAGATCGGTGTGGCAGCCGAGCGAGGTCACCTCGTTGGCGGCAACGCCGGTCAGGCGCAGCGCCCAGTATTGCGGATACATCAGCATCGCGGCGGCCTTGGCGAATTCGGTGGGGAAACGCTTCTCAAGCCAGAAGAATTGCGCACCGAGATTGAGGCCGACCGGCAGGCGCGGCGTACCGGTTTTGGCGAAGGGCGCTCGGACAGCGTCATACTCCGCCGCCAGCCGGTCGGGGCCGTCGAACTCGTAGTCAAGCACCGGCAGCACCAGTTCGCCCGCGGCGTCGACCAGCACGCCGGTCGCACCATGCGTGGTGATCGAAATCGCGTCGATACGCTGATCGCGGTTGAGGCTGGCAAGGCTGTTGAGGATAAACGTCCACAGCGCCTCGACATCGTGATGCGGATAGGGCGCTTGTCGCAGCGGCGCGTTCGCCATGCGGCGCAACCCCACCTCGCTCAGCGTGACGAGATCGACCAGCGCCACCTTGGCGTTGGTCTTGCCGATGTCGATGACGGCGATGTGGCGCAGCGCACTCATGCCATATGGAACATTGTTTCCAGGGGGATGGCCACCGGTTGGTTGTCCGGCCTGGTCTCCATGATGTCGGCCATGTGCGCCCACCAGCGCTGCATCACCGGATGCTTCGGCAGGTCGGCCATGCTATGGTCGTCCCGCCGCCACAGCACGCCGAACAGGATGTTGGTGTCTTCATCGAGATGGATCGAATAATCGGAGACGCCGGCCTGTCTCAGCAGCGCCGCCAGCTCCGGCCAGATCTCATCGTGGCGCTTTTTGTACTCGGCTTTCATGCCGGGTTTGAGCTGCATCTTGAAGGCGTATTTCTCAGGCATCAGCTGTTACCGCGCAGCCGCCGCCAGACGATCGGCAGTGCGATGACGACGATTAAGAGCAGGCCGATGAAGATCGACATGACGATGCCGGGCACGTTGAGCAGGCCGAGCCCGAAGGTCACCAGCCCCATGATAAAGGCGGCGAGCACGACGCCAACAATGCTGCCGGAGCCACCCAGAATGCTGACGCCGCCCAGCACCACCATGGTGATGACCTCAAGCTCATAGCCCTGCGCGATCGACGGCCGCGTCGAGCCGAGCCGCGAGGTGATCAGCACCGAGGCCATGCCGGCCATCAGCCCGGTCAGGCAAAACAGGATGAATTTGATGCGGCCGACACGAACGCCGGAAAACTGTGCCGCGACCGGATTGTTGCCGATGGCAAAGACACGGCGGCCGAAGCTGGTGCGATGCAGCAGGAACCAGTAGGCGACGGCCGCGATGAGGAAGAGCACCAGTTCGAACGACACCACCCACCAGACATAGCCCTGGCCGAAGAAAGCAAAACTCTCGGGATAGCCCTTGTAGGCCTGGTCACCGAGGATGATGAAGGCAATGCCGCGAAACAGGCTCATCGTGCCGATGGTAACGACGATGGACGGCAGGCCGAGCCTCGTCACCAACAGGCCGTTGAAGGCGCCGCAACCGAGCCCGACGACGATGCCGATAGCCACCAGCACCGGCGTGTCGGCGCCGGCCTGTACCGCCATGCCCATCATGGTCGAGGCGAGCGCGATGATGGCGGCGACCGACAGGTCGATCTCGCCCGAAATGATCAGCAGCGCCATGGCGAAGGCGATCAGGCCTTTCTCGGTGAAATTGAAGGTCAGGTCCGACAGCGAATAGGCATCGAGGAAATAGGGCGATGCGAAGCTGTTGATGGCGAAGATGGCGACCGCCACGACGACCAGCAGCGCTTCCCAGGAAAAGATCGCCGAGGAGAGCGGCTTGTCGAGCCGGTCGGGAATGTGGCGCGGGGCGGGGGTGTCGGTCATGCCGCCTCCGCCTTCCTCAGAATGATCCGCCCCTGCTGACGTTCGCCACGCGCGTTGAGCACGACGGCCAGGATGATGGCGCTGCCTGAAATCGCCATCTGCCAGAAGGGCGAGATGTTGATGACGGGCAGCGCGTTGGAAATGATGCCGAGGAACAGCGCCCCTAACACCGCGCCCCCGACCGAGCCGATGCCGCCGGCAATCGAAATGCCGCCGATGACGCAGGCGGCGATGATGTTGAGTTCATAGCCGTTGGCGACCTCGACCGAGGCGATGACATAACGAGAAATCCAGAGATAACCGGCGAGCCCGCCGATCATGCCGGAAATGCAGAAGACGATGAATTTGGTTCGGCCGACATCGATGCCGGCATAGACCGACGCCGTCGGGTTGACGCCGATGGCATAGATCGAACGGCCAAGCGCGGTTCGCGTCATCACCACGAAGAACAGCGCGATGACCAGTATGGCGATCCAGGACAGAACCGGAATGCCCAGGAAAGCTGCGCGCTGGAAGCCGATGAACTCAGGACTCATCTTGTCGGCATTGACCCATGCGCCGCCGGACAGGACGAAGGTGGCGCCGCGATAGATGGTGAGCGTGCCCAATGTCACCACGATCGAAGGGATGTTCAGCCGCCACACCAGCAGGCCGTTGATGGCGCCGAGCACCAGTCCGACGGCCAGCGCAATGACGATCAGCAGCGGGATCGGGATGGCCGGATGCGCGGCGTTCAGCATCGCCACCACCATGCCGGTGAAGCACAGGTTGGAGGCCATCGACAGGTCGATCGAGCGGGTCAGGATGACGACCATCTGTCCCAGCGCCAGGATCATCAGGATCGAGGTGTCGTTGAACACCTGGGCGAGATTGCCGGGGTCGGCAAAGGCCGGGAAACGCGTCGAGATCACAGCAATCAAAACGACGATCGCCGCTGCCAGCCAGATCTCGCGGTATTTAAGGAGAGCCTTCATGCCGCGATCCCCGCTGCCGTCCGGACCAGCGTTTCGGCGTCCAGCCCCTTATTATCGTAGACCGCCGCAACCAGCCCTTCGCGCATGACGACGACGCGGTCGGACATGCCCAGAATCTCCGGCAGTTCCGACGACACCATGATCACCGACAGGCCCTGCGCGACGAGCTCCGCCATGAAGCCGTGCACGGCGGCCTTGGAGCCGATGTCGATGCCCTTGGTCGGCTCATCCAGGATGATCACCTTGGGCGCTGTCGCCAGCCATTTGGCGATGACGATCTTCTGTTGGTTGCCGCCCGACAGCGTGCCGACATCCTGGCTCAGCGACGAGGCGCGCAGGTCTAGCCGCTCGGTGTAGGAGCGGGCGAGCGCGAATTCGTCCGACAATCGCAGCAGGCCGGATTTGGAGGTGCGCTTGAGCGAGGGAAGCGAGACGTTTTGGAAGATCGGCAGGCCGATCACCACGCCCTGCTTGCCGCGCTCCTCCGGCACGTAGACGATGCCGGCTTCGATGGAATCCGCCGCCGATTTCGGCGTGATCACCTTGCCTTCCAGCGTGATCGTGCCGCCCGATATGCGGGTGATGCCTGAAATCGCCTGCATCACCTCTGACCGCCCGGCGCCGACCAGGCCATAGAAACCGAGGATCTCGCCCTCGTGCAGCTCGAAGCCGATATCGCTGAATTCGGTCGGGTGCGACAGGCCGGATACAGACAGCACCGGCGCGCCGATCTCGGCCTTGCGTTGCGGGAAGATGTGGTCGACCGAGCGGCCGACCATCATGCGCACGATCTGGCTCTGGCCGGCATCCTTTATAAGGCCCTCGCCAACCATCTCGCCGTCGCGGAACACGGTGTAGCGATCGGCGATCCGATAGATCTCGTCGAACTTGTGGCTGATGAACAGGATCGCCTTGCCTTCCTCCTTGAGGAATTCGATCAGCAGGAAAAGCTCCTCGATCTCCTTCATCGAAAGGGCTGCGGTCGGCTCATCCATGATGACGATCTGCGCATCGATCGACATCGCGCGAGCAACCGCTACCAGATGCTTGTTGGCGATGCCGAGGTCTTTCAGCCGCGCATCGGCGTTGATATGGCCGGCATGCATGGTGTCGAGCACTTCGCGCGCGTGTTTTCGCATGGTGCGCCAGTCGATGGTGCCTAGCCGCGTGCGCGGCGCATGGCCGAGAAAAATGTTTTCGGCGACGCTCAGATCGTCGAACAGCACGGTTTCCTGATGAATGGCGGTGACGCCGTGGCCGAAGGCGGCATGCGCGCTGGGCAGGGTGACGGCCTGGCCGTCAATGCTGATCGTGCCGGCGTCGGGCTGGTAGATGCCGGTCATGATCTTGACCAGCGTCGACTTGCCGGCACCGTTTTCACCGATCAGCGCCGTAACCTGGCCGGGGTAAAGCGACAGGCTGACATTGTGCAGCGCGCGCACGCCGGGAAAGCTTTTGGAGACGCCGGACAGCGTCAGGCGCGGGGCAGGACCCGTGGGCTCCTCCTTCGCAATGCCGTGCTGGGCTGTCGTGTCCATATCCGTATCAAGCCCTGAAACAAGGTCCGTTTAAAGTCGCGGCGGGATTTTGGTCCCGCCGCGCTTGGTCCGAGACGTCCGAGATCAATAGATCTTGGAGAACTTTTCGATGTTGGACTTGTCGAACTGGAAGGGCGGAGCCATCGCAGCCGAGTTGCTGTCATCGAGCGTGACCTTGCCGACGCGGCCGATCGACAGCGTTGCGCCCGGCTTTGCCTCTTCCTTCTTCACCGCCAGATCATGAGCGAGGTAGACGGCGGAGTAGCCGAGGTCGATCGGATTCCAGAGGGCAACCGCCTGGCTGGAACCGTTGTCGATGAACTTCTTGAACTCCGACGGCAGCGCCAGACCCGTGACATTGACCTTGCCGATCAGGTTCGCGTCGGTGACGACCTGGGCAGCGGCAACGACGCCGACGGTGGTCGGCGCGATGATCGCCTTGAGGTTCGGATAGGATTTCAGCAGGCCCTTGGCTTCGTCGGTGCTCTTGGCCGAATCGTCATCGCCGTAGACGGTGGCGACGAGTTTGATCTTGGGGAATTTCTCCGGCAGGATCTTCTTGGCCGCGTCGATCCAGGCGTTCTGGTTGGTCGCGGTCGACGAAGCCGACAGAATGGCGACTTCGCCGCCTTCCGGCAGATAGTCGGCGGCCAGCTTGATGATGGTCTCGCCGATCAGGCCGGTGTCGGACGGGTTGAGATGCAGCTGGCGGCCTTCCTTGGCGACGCCCGAATCCCACGAGATGACGGTGATGCCGCGCTCCATGGCCTTCTTCAGCACCGGCACCAGCGCGTCGGCGTCATTGGCCGAAATCGCAATGGCGTTGACCTTCTGCGCGATCAGCGAATTGACCACTTCGATCTGCGCTTCGGCGGTCGCCTTGGTCGGGCCGGTGTAGATGATGTCGACATCGCCGAGTTCCTTGGCCGCCTCTTCGGCGCCCTTATTGGCGGCGTCGAAGAAGCCGTTGCCGAGCGACTTCACCACCAGCGCGATCTTGACGTTCTCGGCATAGGCGGCATTCACGAACATGGCGGCCGAGAACGCGGCCGTCACCATCAATTTCTTCAGAAAGCTCATCGTATTTCCTCCCTTGAGCGTTGCATTCCATCGTCGCTGCGGTTGGCCTCAGGCCTGCAGCGAGGATTCTTCCTTTGCCGACTTGCGGGCGACGATCAGCGTCACACCCGCGGCCTCCAGCATGTTGGCTTCGCGATCCTCGATGCCGTCATCGGTGATGACGGTGGCGATGCGCTTGAGCCCGCACAGGATCAGGCTCGAGCGCTGGCGGAATTTCGATGAGTCGACCAGCACCACCAGTTCGTCGGCCTGGTCGATCAGTTTCTGCTCCGCCTGGATCAGCAGCGGGTCGCCTTCCATCAGGCCAAGCGGCCCGAGCCCTTGAGCGCCCATGAACATGCGGCGCGCGTAGAAATTACGCGTCACGTCATTGTCGAAGGGCGAGAGGATGATGTTCTGCTCGCGGTAGATGGTGCCGCCCGACAGCATGACGGTGTTCTTCGAATGCTTGAGCAGGTGCTCGGCGATGGGGAACGAATTGGTGAAGATCGGCATGCGGCGTCCGGTCAGGAAATGCACCATCTGGAAGGTGGTGGTGCCGCCATTGATGATGATCGGTTCGCCGTCCTTGCACAGCTCCACCGCTTCGCGCGCAATCGCGCGCTTCTGCGAAGCGTTAAGCGTTTCGTTGACGGAAAAGGGCCGGCCGGCGAGGCCGATGAACTGCGGTGGCGAGATCGCCTCGGCGCCGCCACGCACGCGACGCAGGCGCTTTTGCACATGAAGAGCCGCGATATCGCGCCGGATCGTCGCCTCGGAGGAGTCCGTCAGGTCGACCATCTCCTGCACCGTCACCACAGGCTTTTCCTGGACGGCGGACAGAATGATCCTGTGGCGCTCTTTTTCGTGCATGGTTCCTCCCTGCATGGTCATGAGGCACTAGAAAACCACCAGTGTCAATCATTTCCGCTCATATAATTTCATTGTGCAGTGCAATATGATCGATCTTGATCGTTTATGATTGACAACCGAGATGCTTGCGTAGACATTTCCGGCAAAATGGACCGCGCCTTTTGCGTCCAGGGAGGATAATCATGCTCGACAAGCGCTCCGGCTCGCGCCTTGCCAACCTTTGGGACGATGCTAAAGCCAAGGGGCTGAGCGAGCCTGAGCTTCTGGTCTATCGCTCCAACACGCTCGGCTCCGACAAGCGTGTCACCAATTATGGCGGCGGCAACACCTCGTCCAAGATCCGGCAGAAGGACCCGCTCTCCGGCGCCGAAGTCGAAGTGCTATGGGTCAAGGGCTCGGGCGGCGACAGCGCCTCGATCAAGCTGGACGGTTTCGCCACGCTTTACATGGACAAACTGCAGGCGCTGAAAGGCCTTTATCGCGGCGTCGCGCATGAGGACGAGATGGTGGGCTATCTTCCCCACTGCACCTTCAATCTCAACCCGCGCGCGGCCTCGATCGACACGCCGCTGCACGCCTATGTGCCGAAGCCGTTCGTCGATCACATGCATCCCGATGCCATTATCGCGATTGCCGCGGCCAAGGATTCCAAGGCGTTGACCAAGGAGATATTCGGTGACGCCATCGGCTGGCTGCCGTGGAAGCGGCCGGGCTTCGAACTTGGCCTCTGGCTGGAGAAATTCTGCGTCGAACACCCCGAGGCCAAGGGCGTCATCCTCGAAAGCCACGGCTTGTTCACCTGGGGCGACACACCCAAGGAGTGCTATGAGACGACGATCTCGGTCATCAACCAGGCGATCGAGTGGTTCGAGCGCCGCTCCGAGGGTCTCGCCATCTTCGGCGGCGAAGTCGTCAAATCGCTCGACGCCGCTGAGCGCCGCGCCATCGCGGCGAGACTGATGCCGAGGATTCGCGGCCTGATTTCGGAGAAGAGCCACAAGCTCGGCCATTTCGACGATTCCGCCGCCGTGCTCGAATTCGTCAACTCCAGGGATTTGCGCCCGCTGGCGGCGCTCGGCACTTCATGCCCGGATCATTTCCTGCGCACAAAAATTCGCCCGCTGGTTATCGAGTTCGACCCAGCGAAGCCCGACGTCGAAGCCGTTATCGCCCGACTCGCCGACGATATTGCTGAGTACCGTGTCGGCTACCAGGCCTATTACGACAGCTGCAAGCATCCGGACTCGCCCCCGATCCGTGACCCCAACGCCGTGGTCTACCTGATGCCCGGCGTCGGCATGTTCACCTTCGCCGGCGACAAGGCCACCGCCCGCATCTCTGGCGAATTCTACGTCAACGCCATCAATGTCATGCGCGGGGCCTCGACCGTTTCGTCCTATGTCGGCCTGCCGGCGCAGGAGGCCTTCGACATCGAATACTGGCTGCTCGAGGATTTGAAGCTGCAGCGCATGCCGAAGCCGAAGTCGCTCGCCGGCCAAATCGCGCTGGTCACCGGCGGCGCCGGCGGCATCGGCCGCGCCACCGCCAATCGCCTGCTGCGCGAAGGCGCCTGCGTCGTGCTGGCCGATATCGACGAGACCGCACTTGCCAACGCCAACGGCGAACTGGCGAAAGCCTATGGCAAGGACTTCGTCCGGCCGGTGCTGATCAACGTCACCGCGGAGGAGCAGGTGATTTCCGGCTTCGCCCAGACAGCCGTCGAGTTCGGCGGCATTGATATTCTCGTCTCCAACGCAGGCCTCGCCTCCTCGGCGCCGATCGAGGAGACGACGCTGGCGCTGTGGAACAAGAACATGGACATATTGTCGACCGGCTATTTCATGGTCTCGCGCGAAGCCTTCCGGCTGTTTCGCGCCCAGAAGATCGGCGGCAATGTCGTCTTCGTCGCCTCCAAGAACGGCCTTGCCGCGTCACCCAACGCCGCCGCCTATTGCACCGCCAAGGCCGCCGAAATCCATCTCGCCCGCTGCCTCGCGCTGGAAGGCGCGGAAGCCCAGATCCGGGTCAATGTCGTGAATCCGGACGCCGTGCTGCGCGGTTCGAAGATCTGGACCGGCGAGTGGAAGGAACAGCGCGCCGCCGCCTACAAGATGTCGACCGACGATCTGGAAGAACACTACCGCTCGCGCTCGATGCTGAAGCGCTCGGTGTTTCCGGAAGACATTGCCGAAGCGATTTATTTCCTGGCGTCCGACATGTCGGCCAAATCCACCGGCAACATCATCAACGTCGACGCCGGCAACGCGCAGAGCTTTACGCGCTGAGTTAAGGGCGGAGCGCTTCTCTTCTCCCCGTCACTATACGGGGAGAAGGTGGCCCGAAGGGCCGGATGAGGGGCAGCGCTGACTGAACGCATTGGGAGGAATAGCACTTGTCCGAAACCATCATCGCCGCCGATCTCGTCTCCAGCCACAACGCCCAGCGCAAACCCGACCTCGAACGCGACTACGCCTCGCTCGGGGAACGCCTCGACCGCCGCGGCATCGCCATCGATGCCATCCGCGACAAGGTCGAGAAATTCGCCGTCGCCATTCCGTCCTGGGGCGTCGGCACCGGCGGCACACGCTTTGCCCGCTTTCCCGGCGCCGGCGAGCCGCGCGACATTTTCGACAAGATCGAGGACTGCGCCGTCATCAGCCAACTGACGCAGGCGACACCGACCGTCTCGTTGCACATCCCGTGGGACAAGGCCGATCCGAACCGGCTGAAGCAGGCCGCCTCGCGCTTCGGCCTCGGCTTCGACGCCATGAACTCCAACACCTTTTCGGATGCCAGGGATCAGACGCTCTCCTACAAATTCGGCTCGCTTTCGCATGCCGATGCCGGCACGCGCCGCCAGGCCGTCGAGCATAATCTCGAATGCATCGAGATCGGCAAGACGCTGGGGTCCAGGGCGCTGACAGTGTGGATCGGCGACGGCTCGAATTTCCCCGGCCAGGTCAATTTCGCCAAAGCCTTCGAGCGCTATCTCGACGCCATGAAGGAGATCTATGCCGGACTGCCCGCCGACTGGAAACTGTTCACCGAACACAAAATGTACGAGCCGGCTTTCTACTCCACGGTCGTGCAGGACTGGGGCACTAACTACCTCATATCCAAGGAGCTGGGCGACAAGGCCTACTGCCTGGTCGACCTCGGCCACCATGCGCCCAACGTAAACATCGAGATGATCGTGTCGCGGCTGATCCAGTTCAAGAAACTCGGCGGCTTCCACTTCAACGATTCCAAATATGGCGACGACGACCTCGATGCCGGCTCGATCGATCCCTACCGGCTGTTCCTGGTCTTCAACGAACTGGTCGATGCCGAGCTGTCCGGCGCCGAGGGTTTCGATCCCGCCCACATGCTCGACCAGAGCCACAACGTCACCGACCCGATCGAAAGCCTGATGCTGTCGGCAGTCGAGGTGCAGCGCGCCTATGCGCAGGCGCTGCTGGTCGACCGCAAGGCGCTCGAGGGTTTCCAAGACGGCAATGATGCGCTGATGGCGACGCAGACTCTGAAAGCTGCCTACCGCACCGATGTCGAGCCGATCCTTGCCATGGCGCGGCTGAACACAGGCGGCGCCATCGATCCAGTCGCCGCATATCGCGCGGCGGGCTACCGGGCGAAGGTCGCGGCGGAACGGCCGGCGGTTGTGGGCGGTTCAGGCGGGATTGTTTGAGATTGGCTAATCTCCACCACAGGGGGGAGATCAGCTTGCCTCTGCCGGCAGGCGAACACCAATATGTGTTCGCTCATATTGATGATGGACTCGGCCGCTCCATGTAGCTCTTCTAGGCACACCGCACTTGGAGCACCGCCATGCCCTTGACCCGCCGGACGCTGATTGGCGTCACCCTTTCGCTCGCAATTGCGCTCGCGCCATCCGGCGCGCTCCATGCCGCCTCGCCTCAACCGGCGAAGGGCGAGCACGGCATGGTCGTCACTGCCCAGCATCTGGCGTCGGAAGCCGGCGTCGAGGTGCTGAAGAAGGGCGGCAATGCCGTCGATGCGGCGGTCGCCGTCGGCTATGCGCTCGCCGTCGTCTACCCTAATGCCGGCAATATCGGCGGTGGCGGGTTCATGACCATCCGCTTCAAGGACGGCAAATCGACCTTCCTCGATTTCCGCGAGCGCGCGCCGCTGGCGGCAACCAAGATCATGTATCTCGACAAGGACGGCAATCCGGTGAAGGGCGCCAGCCTTGATGGCTACCTTGCGGTCGGCGTACCGGGTTCCGTGGCAGGGTTCGAGATGGCTCGTGAAAAATATGGCACGCTGCCACGCCAGGATTTGATGGCGCCGGCAATTGCCTATGCCAAGGATGGCTTCATCCTCGACCAGGGCGACGCTGCTTCATTCGCAAGCAATGCCGCACGGCTGGCGAAGGACCCTGCCGCCGCCGCCATCTTCCTGAAGCCGGACGGCAAACCCTATGGCGCCGGCGAGCGTCTCCTCCAGCCCGATCTTGCAGCCTCGCTCGCCGCCATCTCCGAAAAAGGCGCCGACGCCTTCTACAAAGGCGCCATCGCCGGCGCCATCGTCAAGGCGAGCGGCGCCAGGGGCGGCATTCTGGCCAAGGCAGACTTCGAGCAATATAAGGTACGCGAGCTGCAACCGGTGAGCTGCACCTATCGCGGCTATGAGATCACGTCCTCGCCGCCGCCAAGCTCCGGCGGCGTTATCATCTGCGAAATCCTCAACGTGCTGGAGGGCTACCCGCTGTCCTATCTCGGCGCCGGCTCGGCCGAGACGGTGCATGTCATGGTCGAGGCGATGCGTTACGCCTATGTGGACCGCAACTCGGCGCTCGGCGATCCAGATTTCGTCGACAATCCGGTCTCGAAACTGCTCGACAAGGGTTACGCCAAGGAGATCCGCGACAAGATCGACCCGTTCCGCGCCGGCGTCTCGCAGGATTTGATGCCGAAGGGCTTCGGCGAGTCGAAGGAAACGACGCACTATTCGATCATCGACGATGACGGCAATGCGGTCGCGGTCACTTATACGCTGAACGGCTCGTTCGGCGCCGGCGTGGTCGCGGACGGCACCGGCATCCTGCTCAACAACGAGATGGATGATTTCACCCAGAAGCCTGGCGTGCCCAACCTCTACGGTCTCGTGCAGGGAGAGGCCAATGCTATCCAGCCGAAGAAGACGCCGCTGTCATCGATGAGCCCGACTATCGTCGCCAAGGACGGCAAGCCGTTCATGGTTATCGGCAGCCCCGGCGGCTCGCGCATCATCACCATCACGCTGGAAGCCATCGTCAACGTCATCGACCACGGCATGAACATCCAGGAGGCGATCGACGCATCGCGCATCCACCATCAATGGCTGCCCGACACGATCTATGTCGAACCCTTCGGCCTGTCGCCCGACACTGAAAAACTGCTGGCCGGCATGGGCTACCACCTCGATCTCGCGGATTCTACTTGGGGCAGGCGGCCGGCATTCTTGTCGGCGGCAAGAGCCTGGCGGAAATCGAGAAGGGCGGCGGCTCCCGCTACAACGGCGCCATCGACAGCCGCGCCGCATCCGGCGAGGCGATTGGCTACTGATCAAAACAAGAGATTGATCAGAGGACGAGCGTAAGCGTCGACCCGACGAGCATCAGCGCGGCGATCACGACGAACGCCGCGTAGATGCGGGGACGGTCGAGGAGCAGCGCATTGCCCGATATCCAGGCCGCGGTTGCGCCGCCAAGCGCAAACAGGAAGCCGTTCCGGTGACCAAAGGTCATGGAAGCGGCCATCAGCCCGCCAATGATCAGCGCGCCGAAGACGATGATCACGGCAACGGCGTATTTCTCGAAGTCGTTGCCGCCGCCCATGGCCGGGCCGATCGCGTTCAAATTCGTCAGATCGTCCGGATCGAACGGATTGGTCGATCCATATTCATCTTGACCGACAGGTTCTCGCATCATTCATTCTCCGCTGACCGGCAACAAATCATCAACATCTGCCGAGCGCAACCGGATCGCGCCGTGCCGAAGGCCGCCGATGCGGTCTTCAACACTTTCTGATGCCGACTTGCCACGGTTTTTTTGCGCCGGTTCACAAAATCTACCCTGCTTTCGGGTCCACACGCCTGAATTGCCTGGAAAATGAATTACCTGGAAAAATCGCTGCGCACGATGCCGTGCCGCTGCAGCTTGTCGTAGAAGGTCTTGCGCGGAATGCCGAGCGCTTCGATCGTGCGCCGGACATCGCCGTCATTGCGGCCAAGCGCCTCGCGGATGACATTGGCTTCATAGCGTTCCAGCCGTTCCGGCAGTGAGCTGGCGTCATCCGGCTCCGCCGGGGCGGAAGGTGGCGCTTGCGCCGCTTCCTCGAGTCCCAGCACGAAACGCTCGGCGAAATGCGCGAGTTCACGCACATTGCCCGGCCAGTCGTGCTGGCTCAGATGGCGGTGCACTGAGGCAGGCACGGCTGGCATTTGCCGGCGGAAGCGGGCGGCTGCACGCTCTGCGAAGTAGAAGAACAGCAGGGCGACGTCGTCGCGGCGTTCGCGCAGCGGCGGGATCGAGATCGTCACCACATTGAGCCGGTAGTAGAGATCCTCGCGGAAGGCGCCGCGCCGGCTGGCATCGCCGAGATCGACCTTGGCGGCGGCGACGACGCGCAGGTCGACCGGCCGGATTTCATTGGTGCCGAGCGGCGTCACCTCGCGCATTTCCAGCACCCGCAGCATCTGCACCTGGGTCGAGGCCGGCATGCTTTCGATCTCGTCGAGAAACAGCGTGCCGCCGCTCGAATGCTCGATGCGGCCGATGCGCTTCTTCTGTGCGCCGGTGAACGCGCCGGCCTCATGGCCGAACAGTTCGCTTTCGATCACCGTATCCGGCAGCGTGCCGCAATTCAGCGCCACGAAATTGCCCTTGGCGCGGCGGCTCCAGCGGTGCAGCAGGCTCGCCACCACCTCCTTGCCGGAGCCGGTCTCGCCAGTCACCAGCACGTCGACATCGGTGTCGGCGATCTGCCGCAGCGTGCGGCGCAGCCGCTCCATCGCCGGCGTCTGGCCGATCAGCGGCAGGCCGTCCTGCGCCTGTTCGGCGCTTTCGCGCAGCGCGCGGTTCTCCATCACCAGTCGGCGTTTTTCCGCCGCCCGCGCCACACTTTGCGCCAGCCGGTCGGCGGCGAACGGCTTGGTGATGAAGTCGTAGGCGCCGTCCTTGATCGCCTTGACCGCAACCGCGATGTCGCCATGTCCGGTGACCAGGATTACCGGAATGTCGGCATCAAGCTGCAAGACGCGGTCGAAGAGCTGCAGGCCGTCAATGCCGGGCATGCGGATGTCGGACACCACCACGCCGGGAAAATTGGCGTCGAGCCCGGCCAGCGCCTCGGCCGCCACCGCAAAGGCCGAGACGGAAAAACCAGCGAGTTCCAGCGTCTGCCGCGTGGCCCTCAGCAATTCGCTGTCGTCGTCGATCAATACGACCGGTGCGGTGTCCATCATGCTGCCCTGGCGAGGTGAATGGTAAAGCGCGTGCCGGCCTGGCCGCTCGCCACCTCGATGCGTCCGCCATAGTCGGCGACGATGTCCTGCGAGATGACGAGGCCGAGCCCGAGGCCTTTTTCCTTCGAGGTGTTGAACGGCGTGAACAATGACTTGAGGATGGCAGGCGAAATGCCCGGCCCATTGTCGGCGACGGCAAGCGCCACGCCGTCGGCCGTCTCCTGGGCCGACACCTGCACCCTGGCGCCGTCGCGCCCGTCCAGCGCTTCCAGCGCATTCTGGAACAGGTTGATCAGCACCTGTTCGAGCCGCAGCCGGTTGCCCATCACCTTGAGCGTTACCGGCGGCAGCGTGATATCGAGCGCGTCCAGCCGGCCGGCAAAGCGGCTTCTGAGCAGCACCACGGCGCCCTCGATGACGCCGCGCAGTTCGACCGGTTCGGCTGCCGTGCGCCCCTTGCGGGCAAAGACCTTCAACTCTTCGGTGATGCCGCCGATGCGCTCGGTCAGCGCGGCAATCGCTCCAAGGTTCTCCTCGGCCGAGGCGGTCTGCTTGCGCTCCAGGAACACACGCGCATTGTCGGCATAGGCGCGGATGGTCGCCACCGGCTGGTTGATCTCATGCGCGACGCCGGCGGCAACCTGGCCGAGGGTAGCAAGACGGTTGGCCTGCACCAATTCCTGCTGCATGACCTGCAGCTTGGCTTCGGTGCTGCGGTGATCGGTGATCTCGGCCTGCAGCCGGTCGCGAGCCAGGCTGAGGTCATGCGTACGCTCGACGACGCGGCGCTCGAGCTCGATGCGCGCTGCCTGTTCGGCGGCGATGCGCATCTGCGCCGACTGACGGCGCCACAGGAGGTAGCCGGCCAGCGCCAGCAACGGCACCACGACGCCCAGCGCCAGCAGCCGCATCTCACGCACCGCAGCCGCGATCGGCGCTTCGACCGGCACGAGATAATCGAGCCGCCATGGCGTCGATTGGACCAGTGTCGAAAGCCTGAGATATTCGGCATCGCTGCCGCCCGGTGTTATCGCATGCACCATCGACACGTCAGGGCTCAATGCCTCGGGGCGTGTGATCGGCAAGGGGATCAGCGGCGCGTTGCCGAATTGCTGGCTGCTCCGGATGGCGGCAGCCACCGGGCCGGCCAGCGGCGCGGTGGTCATGAAGCGCCAGGACGGCACGCTGGTGATCAGCACGACGCCGTGGTCGTCGCTGACATAGGCCGGCCGGTTGGCCTCATGCCAGTCGGCTTCAAGCTGGTCGAATTCCATCTTGACGACGACGACGCCGAGCGGTGCCGCCGCATTGCCCACGCGACGCGAAATGTAGAGGCCGGGGCGCTTGCTGGTGTTGCCCAGCGCAAAATATTCGGCCGTTCCCGATTGCATGGCGCCGGAGAAATAGGCGCGGAAGCCATAGTCGTTGCCGACGAAGCTGGTTGTTTCGCGCCAGTTGCTGGAGGCGATCGCAAACCCGTCGACGCCGGTGACGTAAAGCACCGAAGCCTTGGTGCCGGAGACCAGCCCTTCGAGCTTGCGGTTGAGCACGTCGATCGTGACAGCGCCCTTGTTCCGCAGGGCGTCGTGCACCTGCTGGTCCTCGGACAAGAGCAGCGGCAGCGCCCGCGGGCTTTCCAGCACGGCGCGCAGCAACGCTACCTTCAGATTGGCATCGGTGCGGCCTTGCGCCGCCAGTGCCGCGACCTCGGCGCGGCGCGCGTAGAAGCCGGCGCCGGTGAGCGCCGTGGCAACGATCACCAGCGCGATCGCCGCAAACAGCAGCCAGGCGCGACGCGCGCTTTTGCCGAGTTGCTCGGACGTCGGCGACAGGACCGCGGCAGGGCGTTGCAGCATTCCCTATTTGTGCATAATTTCGCACAAAGCACAATTCAATCATGCGGATGTCCGCACTTGCGGTTGAGCGGCATCAGCCTCCATCGGTCGAATACCCAACAAAATCAATGGCTGCGGTAATGCCGCACAGTCTGGCACGGCAGTTGCAATCACCGATACAGCAGTCGCAAGGCTGCGGAAACAACTGCCCCGGGAGGTCGAGCTTTCGATCGGGGCGCCATGGAGGACGTCATGCAGCCAGCATTCGCTGCCGCCGAACCGCGCGGCAAGCTACCCTTTTACCGTCATCTCTACGTGCAGGTCCTGACGGCGATCGCCGCCGGCGTGCTGCTCGGTCATTTCTATCCCGAACTCGGTGCTTCGCTGAAGCCGCTCGGCGATGCCTTCATCAAGCTGGTCAAGATGGTGATCGCGCCGGTCATCTTCCTGACGGTGACCACCGGCATTGCCGGCGTCTCCGACCTGAAAAAGGTTGGCCGCGTCGCCGGCAAGGCGATGATCTATTTCCTGGTCTTTTCGACCCTGGCGCTGGTCGTCGGCATGGTCGTCTCCAACGTCGTCCAACCGGGCGCCGGCATGCACATCAATGCGGCGACGCTCGACCCCTCGAAGGTCGCCACCTTCACCGAGAAGGCGCATGACACGACCATCGTCGGCTTCCTGCTCAACATCATCCCCGACACCATCACTGGCGCCTTCGCGCAAGGCGACATTCTGCAAGTGCTGTTCTTCTCGGTACTGTTCGGCATCTCTCTCGCTCTGGTCGGCGAGCGCGGCCGCCCGGTCGTCGATTTCCTGCAGGCGCTGACCTCGCCTATTTTCCGCCTGGTCGCCATCCTGATGAAGGCCGCCCCCATCGGCGCCTTCGGCGCCATGGCCTTCACCGTCGGCAAATACGGCATCGGCGCGATTGCCAACCTCGCCTTTCTGATCGGCACCTTCTACCTGACGTCGCTGCTCTTCGTGCTGGTCGTGCTCGGCGCTGTCGCTTGGTACAACGGCTTCTCGATCCTCGCCTTGATCCGCTACATCAAGGAAGAGCTGCTGCTGGTGCTCGGCACCTCGTCCTCGGAAGCCGCTCTTCCCGGCCTGATGGCCAAGATGGAGCGCGCCGGCTGCAACCGCTCGGTGGTCGGCCTGGTCATCCCGACCGGCTATTCCTTCAACCTCGACGGCACCAACATCTACATGACGCTGGCGGCGCTGTTCATCGCCCAGGCGACCGACACGCCGCTCACCTATGGCGACCAGATCCTGCTGCTGCTCGTCGCCATGCTGAGCTCCAAGGGTGCCGCCGGCATCACCGGCGCCGGCTTTATCACGCTGGCCGCCACGCTCTCGGTGGTGCCTACTGTGCCGGTCGCCGGCATGGCACTGATCCTCGGCGTCGACCGCTTCATGTCGGAATGCAGAGCGCTGACCAACTTCGTCGGCAATGCAGTGGCGACGATCGTCGTGGCGCGCTGGGAAGGCGAACTCGACCAGACCAAGTTCGCCGCTGCCATGGCCGGCACATTGTCCGAGGAAGCCGACCTGGCGCTGTCGGGCGATCTGCAGCCCGCCTGACCGCTCCGGGCACTGACGTTTGAGCACAAGGCCGCAGCCGATTCGGTTGCGGCCTTTCCTTTTCCGCCTGCACGCGGCTGGCGCTGGCCAGGCCCTCCCGGGTAGGGTGCGGACGTAAAACCGAAAGGCCGGCGCATGAGCAATCCGTACCCCGAAATCTACCTCGTCCGTCACGGCGAGACGGAGTGGAGCGCTTCGGGAAAACACACCGGCCGCACCGACATACCTTTGACGCCAAAGGGCGAGGCGGCGGCTCGCGGCGTGGCGGACAGGCTCAAGGATCTGTCCTTCCAGGCGGTGTGGTCGAGCCCGTCGCAGCGCGCCTTCAGCACCTGCACGCTTGCCGGTTTCGGCGCCACTGCCGTGAAGAAGCCGGACCTGCAGGAATGGGATTACGGCGCCTACGAAGGCGTAAAGACCAAGGAGATTCTTGTGCAGCGCCCCGGCTGGCAGTTGTTCCGTGATGGCTGTCCCGACGGCGAGTCGGCAGCGGATGTCGGCGCCAGGGCCGACAGGATCATCGCCGGACTGCGGGCAATCGAGGGCAATGTGCTGGTGTTTTCGAGCTCGCATTTCCTGCGCGTGCTGGCCGCGCGCTGGCTCGGTCTGCCACCCGAAGGCGGTGCGCACTTCGTGCTTGATACCGCGAGCCTCAGCATCCTCGGCTATAAGCACGATCTGAGCGAGCCGGTGATACGCAGGTGGAACCAGAAGTAGTGTTCTCAGCAAGCCTGCCTCTTAACGCGCGAGCACCGCCAATTCCTCCGATGTCAGATGCCGCGCCTTGCCCTTGGCGAGCTCGCCGAGCTGCAAACCGCCGATCGCCACCCGAACCAGCCTCAGCACCTCGATGTCGAATGCCCCGAGCAGGCGGCGGATCTGGCGGTTGCGGCCCTCGTCGAGCACGATTTCCAGCCAGGCAGTGCGGCCGCCGCTGCGCAGCAGTTCGATCGAACTTGCGGTCAGCAGTTCGCCGTCGACGATCGCTCCGTCGCGAAAGCGCGCCAGCATCGCTTCGTCGGGCGCGGTACCGATCTGGACATGATAGGTCTTGGCGACATGCGAGGCCGGATCGAGCAGGCCGTTGGCCCAGCGCGTGTCGTTGGTCATCAGCAACAGGCCTTCGCTGGCCTTGTCGAGGCGGCCGACCGGCGACACGAAAGGCAACTCCAGATCCACCAGGCAGTCATAGACGGTGCCACGATCCTGCGGGTCATCGCGCGTGGTGACCTGTCCGCGCGGCTTATTGATCATCAGGTAGACTTTTGCCTCGCCGACGATCTGCTCGCCGTCGACAGCGATGCGGTCGCGGCCGAGATCGACGCGCAGCGACGGATCGCGCACCACCTTGCCGCCAACCCGCACGCGCCCTTCGGCGATCAGCAGCTCGGCCTGCTTGCGCGAACACAGGCCGAGTTTGGAAAGCGCCCGGTTCAGGCTGACGCCTGCGCTCGCGGCCTGTTGTCGGACGATGTCTGGCGGCCGTGCCATGTCCTGCTTGTCATCCCAATGATCGGCATCGACAAATGCCACGCCCCGCATTGGCTTCGCAACCTGCCGCGGCATCAACATCACGGGTCGCGGGAGCGGGGCTGTTCTCAAATACGATGTGTCAGGGGGTCGGGCTCAACAGCCGGCCAGGGAACGCTGCCCCGCGACGGACGTTGTTGCCGACGAGCGATTTGTCGCGAAAGGCACCGCCATGAAGAAAATCTACGAAAAACCGACGCTCGTGAAGCGAGGCAGGCTCACCAGCCTGACGGCTCAGATCGTCGCTTCTGGGGTCATTCTGGGGGAATGATCCCCAGATAACGGAAGGGATAAATCGATGAGCGAGCGCGGCGTTGATTTCCTGCAGGGCTGGATCCACGAGCACCTGCCGGGCGAACTGCCTGTCGACAAGGCAACGGCTCGAACCCTAACCACGCGAGCTGCCCTGGATGCTCGGCATTTAGGCCTTGAGGTCAGCGAGATCGAAGAGGATCTCGGTCCGCTGGAACGGGTGATTTTCGAGGCGCTGGATCAGCCCGATATCTGAGCCCCGACATCTGAGCCCCCGATATGAGCCCATTGCAGGCGATATTGGCCCATCGCCATCCTGGCGGGGGCTTTTCCGTGATGGCATCCGCGGGTGCGCAGCCCTAGGCAGCCCGCGCAGCTGACGCTCCCCGTGCCGGCGGCAATTCGAACACAGTGGCGCCGTTCTCTCGGCCGCGTTCGACATAACCGATGACACGGAACCATTTGCCGACGTCGGCCCGCTGCAGCCAGCTGCGCGAGTGGATGGGAAGGTTGCCGGCCAGCGCCTGAATGTGGCGGATGTGGCGCCTGCAGAAGCGGACTGTCGCGGCGCTGAAGAAACCCTCCTGCGCGGCAAACAGCGTGTCGGCGGCGTCGCTGTTCTCGTGCCAGGCGACGATCGCCACCGTCTTGTCGCCGTCGACCAGCGCGTGCGCCCGGCCTTCCTTCAAATTCATCATCAGATTGTCGTAGGCGACCTTGCTGTCCTTGCCGGCGGCCACATACTCGTCCGACATCCGCGTGGACAGATCGCGGAAGACACTTTCGAGATCGCCGATCGTAGCTGCGCGTGCTCGCATTTCTCCTCCTGCAGCCCCGGCAGGCAGTTTGCCCTAGGCAGACGGGATCACCAAGCAAATCAAATCCGCCATTTGGCCGATGCGCGCAAAGTGATTTCAGAAGGCGGGTTTATTGCGTTGGCAAATCGCTCCCGTGGAACCGAACTTGCCTCCCCCGAATTGACTCGCGATCGCGTTCGGGAGGGGAAGCATGCAAGATCAGCATTTCGATGAGCCGGTTCGCGTGGCGCTCGGCAGGTCCAGAAACACGATCTACAAGGTGGAGCGTGTCGCGCAGGCCGCTGACATCCTCATGAACCGATGGCCCGTGAAGACAGGCGGCTATCACGTCGCCGCCCGCAAAGCCTGCCTCGGCGTTCTCGAAGACCTGAAAGAGCCGCGCTATGCCCGCGCCCCCTTCGTCAACGCGGCGATCGAGGCCGATATCCTGGTCGAGCGCGACCGCGAGGGTTGAACGGCCACGGCTTTCCATCGCCTCTTTGTTTGCGTAACGTAAACTGGCAGACCGGTCGGGAGCCTTCCATGTGCAACGACTATGAGCAGCATATTCTCTGGGCTGAATATTGCCGGATGCTGGAGTCGCTGGCACTCGAGATCCCGACCCATCAGACCGAACTTGACCTGCCGCAGGTTGATGACATCCACATTAATGATCCGGCCCCGATCATGCGCGCCGCCGGCGACACCGGCGCTGTCGAACTGACGTCGATGACGTTCGGATTTCCACCGGCCGGACCGAAAGGCGGACCAGTGTTCAACTTCCGCTCCGAAGGCAGGCAATTCGCCGGCAGCAAACGCTGCCTCGTTCCGGCATCCGCCTTCTTCGAGTTCACGGGCACGAAGTATCCGAAGGCAAAGCATCGCTTCACGCTCAACGGCTCGCCGTTCATGGCCATCGCAGGGCTTTGGCGTGAAGCTGCCGGCAACAAGCCGCCAACCTTCACCATGCTGACAACCGAGCCTGGACCGGATATTGCGCCCTATCACAGTCGGCAGGTCGTGGTGCTTCGGCCCGGCGATTGGGCGGCTTGGCTCAGTCTGACGAAGCCGGAAGCCGAACTGCTGCAGCCGCTTCCAGCCGGCTCGCTGCGCGTGGAGACCGTGCGCCCCGAAAGTTCATAACTCGGTTGGGCAGGCTTGCCGGCACAGCCGGCAGGCCGAAATCAGGAATCCGTCGGTGCGGCGCCAGGAAGTCAAGCCCTTGATGTTCAGTGCCCTTCCCGAGAGATGGGTGACAGTTCATTCCGGAGACATGGGTTACACTTTCGGCCCTTTGCAAGGAGAGCNGTGCTCTTCCGATCTTCAATTCCCACTCAGGCCTCCACACTATCTCTTTGTGCCCTTCCCGAGAGATGGGTGACAGTTCATTCCGGAGACATGGGTTACACTTTCGGCCCTTTGCAAGGAGAGCAAGGTGCCTTGGAAGGAGTGTAACGTCATGGAAGAGCGGCTGAAGTTCATTGCCCGGCTGCTGGACGGCGAGAAGATATCGGTGCTTTGCCGTGAGTTCGATATCTCGCGCAAGACCGGCTACAAGATCCTCACACGCTACAATGACAGTGGCCTTGAGGGGCTGACGGATCGATCACGCCGACCCTACCGCCACGCCAATCAGCTTCCGTTTCAAATCGAGAAGCTGATTGTGCGCCTCAAGCAAGACAAGCCGACCTGGGGTGCGCCAAAGATACGCGAACGGTTGGCCCGGCTGTATCCTGACGTTCACCGGCCTGCGATCTCGACGGTGCATGCGGTTCTCGACCGCCATGGCCTGGTCGAGCGCCGCAAGCGAAGGCGCAACAGGGCGATGGGAACACCACTTTCAAACGGCTATCGGCCCAACGATCTGTGGTGTGCCGACTACAAAGGCGAGTTCATGCTCGCCGATCGGCGCTATTGCTATCCGCTGACGATCACCGACTTCGCCAGCCGCTATCTCATCGCCTGCGAGGCGTTGTCGACTACCAAGGAAGCCTATGCCTTCACGGTGTTCGAGAGCGTTTTCAAAGAGTTCGGCCTGCCCAGCGCCATCAGGACCGACAATGGCGTTCCCTTTGCCAGCCCAAACGCGCTGTTCAATCTCAGCAAACTGTCGGTCTGGTGGCTGCGCCTGGGCATCGACATCGAGCGCATCCAGCCGGGCTGTCCGCAGCAGAACGGGCGCCATGAGCGCATGCACCTGACTCTCAAGAAGGAAACCACCAAACCGGCTGGCGCCAATTTCCTGCAGCAGCAGGCCAGGTTCGATGACTTCATCAATGAGTTCAACTCAGAACGCCCACATCAGGCGCTCGACATGGCCTGTCCAGCCGAGCGCTACACCCCGTCACCGCGCATCTATGCCGGCCTGCCGGATCTCGATTATCCGTTTCACGACAAGGCCGTCACCGTCACCACCTGCGGCCGCATCTGCTACAATCGCAAGAAGATCAACCTCAGCCTCGTCTTTGCCGGCCAGACCGTCGGCATCAAACAGGTCGAGGACCATATCTGGCTGGCTTCCTTCATGGATTATGATTTGGGCTACTTCGATGATGAGACATGCAGGCTCGAACCACTCCAAAACCCCTTCGGGCCAAAAGTGTTACCCATGTCTCCGATATAAACCGTAACCTATGTGTCCGGAATGGACCTGTTTTTTCTGGTCGGAGTGGCAGGATTTGAACCTGCGACCCCCTCGTCCCGAACGAGGTGCGCTACCAGGCTGCGCTACACTCCGTGACCAGACCGCGGGCTTATAGCTGCCGCATACCGTTCCTGCAAGCGGCAATGGCAGCGCTTCTGTCGCATTTCGTTGGCTTTCGTTGGGCATTGCCGCAAAGCTTGGCTTTCCTCCCGGGATAAACCCGGCTTAAAGCCTTGTGTGCTAAGTCGCAGCCTCGATAGATCGTGTTTTCGCCATCTGGAGCTTTGCTGCCTTGCCCCTGAAAATCGTAGGCGACGCCCGGCCCAACAGCTTCGAATTCGAAACCGAAGCGCTGATCAAGGCGTCCGGCTTTCGCGAATACGACGCGCGCTGGTGGTTTGGCCATGCCGGTTCGACGCAACCGCCGGACCTGAACCTGATCGGCGTCCAAGCGTTGGGCATGGGCCTGGGCACCTTGATCCGCCGTCTTGGCGCGGGTCCCGACATCGTCACCGGGCATGATTTCCGTTCCTATTCGCTTGCCATCAAGCTGGCGCTGGTTTCCGGCCTGATGGCTGCGGGCGCAAAGGTGAAAGACATTGGCCTGGCGCTGTCGCCCATGGCCTATTTCGCCCAGTTCGCGCTCGACGCGGCATCCGTCGCCATGGTCACGGCATCGCACAACGATAATGGCTGGACCGGAGTCAAGATGGGTGCGGCGAGGCCGCTGACCTTCGGACCAGAGGAGATGAGCGCACTGAAACAGATCGTGCTGTCGAGCGACTTCGATCTCGCCGGCGGCGGCTGCTACGATTTCGTCGCCGGTTTTCGCGAGACCTATCTCGACGACCTGACTCAGGACAAGCGCATCGCGCGCAAGATCAGGGTTGTGGCGGCTTGCGGCAACGGCACCGCCGGCGCCTTCGCGCCGCAGGCGCTGGAGCGCATCGGCTGCGAGGTGATCCCGCTCGATGTCGAGCTCGACCACACTTTTCCCCGCTATAACCCCAACCCTGAAGACATGCAGATGCTGCACGCCATCCGCGACAAGGTGCTGGAGACCGGCGCCGATGTCGGGCTGGGCTTCGACGGCGACGGCGACCGTTGCGGCGTGGTCGACAATGAGGGCAACGAGATCTTCGCCGACAAGGTCGGCGTCATGCTCGCGCGCGATATCTCCAGCCAGCATCCCGGCTCGACCTTCGTCGTCGATGTCAAATCGACCGGCCTGTTCAACACCGACAGCGTTTTGCGTGGCAACGGCGCGAAGACAGATTACTGGAAGACCGGCCATTCCTATATCAAGCGCCGGGTCGCCGAGCTTGGCGCCGTCGCCGGATTCGAGAAGTCGGGCCATTTCTTCTTCAACCCGCCGATCGGCCGCGGCTATGATGACGGTCTCATCACGGCAATAGCCATTTGTGAGATGCTCGACCGGAACCCCAGAAATTCGATGGCCGATCTCTATCGCGCGCTGCCGCTGACCTTCGGCACGCCGACCATGTCCCCGCATTGCGCCGACGATGTGAAATACGGCGTGGTCGATCGGGTGGTGGCGGACTTCCAGGCGATGCAGCGCGCCGGCAAGACTTTTGCCGGCCAGAAGATCGCTGACCTGATCACCGTCAACGGCGTGCGCGTCGTGGCTGAGGACGGCACCTGGGGGCTGGTGCGGGCGTCATCGAACAAGCCGGAGCTTGTCGTGGTTGTCGAAAGCCCGACATCGTCCGACCGCCGCCGGCAGATGTTCGAGGCCGTCGACGCCGTGCTGCGCCGCAGCCCCGAAGTCGGCGCTTACAACCAGACGTTCTGATTGGACCTTTCATGAGCGAGCGCATCGTCAGTTTTGTCATGAGCGGCGGTGTCGGCTCGCGGCTGTGGCCGCTGTCGCGCGAGGACAACCCGAAACAGTTCCACGATCTTTCCGGCGACGGCTCGATGCTGGCCAAGACACTGCGCCGGCTGACGGCGCGGCCGGAGGGCGAAACGCCGATCTTCTTGATCGCCGCCGAGCGCCATGCCGAGCGCGTGCATGCCGACCTTGCCGGCCTCGACCTCGCCGGCGGTGGCCCGCTGTTCGAGCCGACCGGGCGCAACACGGCTGCCGCCGTGGCGCTGGCCGCGCTGCGCACATTGTCGGAGTTCGGCGACAGCCTGGTGCTGGTGGTGCCGTCAGACCACGAAATCGCCACGCCCAAGCAGTTCTGGCAGAGCGTCGAGGCGGGCAGCCAGGCAGCGCTTGCCGGCCGTCTGGTGGTGTTCGGCATCAAGCCGACGCAGCCCGAGACCGGCTATGGGTATATCGAAGTCGCAGCCGAAAGCGGCGGCGTCTTCGACGTGTCGCGCTTCGTCGAAAAGCCCGACCTCGCCACTGCGCAGAGCTATCTCAGTGCGGGCACCTTCTACTGGAACACCGGCATTTTCCTGTTTCGCGCCGGCGCCATGCGCGACGCCTTCGCCACCTTCCAACCCGACATCTGGCAGGCCACCGAAACCGCCTACAAGGCGGCAACGAGCGACCTGTCCGGCCTCTATATGCCGCTCGACCTCTACGCCGCCATCCCGTCGAACTCGATCGACTACGCCATCATGGAACGGGCCAAGGACATCGCCATGGTGCCGGCCGGCTTCCGCTGGAACGACCTCGGCTCCTGGCAGTCGCTGCTCGATGTCGGCCCTGCCGACGCCAAGGGCAATGTCGTCGTCGGCGATGTCGTCGCCATCGATTGCGAAAACTCCTACATCAGAAGCGACGGCCGGCTTTTGTCGGCAATCGGTATGAAGGATGTCGCCATCGTCTCGACGGCGGACGCCACCTTCGTCGCCCCGGTCAGCCACAGCCAGCACGTCAAGAAAATCGTCGAGCAGCTGGAAAAGTCGGGCCGGCTGGAAACCAGGTTCACGCCGGCACACGACCGCGTCATCGAGAGCGGCGCCTGGCGTCGGCGCGTGCATCACTGGCTGTTCGAGGAGACCTTGCCGCTGTGGTCGACTTCAGGCGTCGATGAGCGTCATGGCGGCTTCCACGAGGCGCTCGGCTTCGACGGCGAGGCGCTGTTGAAGCCCAAGCGCATGCGCACGACGGCGAGGCAAGTCTACGCCTTCGCCGTTGCCAAGGCCCGCGGCTGGGACGGTCCAGCCGATCGCCTGATCTCCCATGGCATCGCCTTCATGGCCGGCAAGGGCCGCACGGACCGGGGCGGCTGGGTGCGCACGCTCAATGTCGACGGCTCCGTCGCCGACCCAACCGAGGATGCCTACGACCATTCCTGCGTGCTGCTGGCGCTGGCGCATGCGCATATGTGCGGCAATCCGGATGCGCTGCGGCTGGGCCAGGAGACCTTCGTGTTCCTCGACGCGCATCTCGAGGACAGCCGCATGACCGGTTTCCTCGAGACGTCGGACGGGGAGGGCGAGCGGCGCTCCAACCCGCATATGCATCTGCTCGAGGCCTTCCTCGCCTGGTATGAGGCGACCGGCGACCGCACCTATCTGCGCCGCGCCGCGCGCATCATCGACCTTTTCCGCAGTCATTTCTTCGATGCCGAGAGCTGGACGCTGGGCGAATATTTCGACGCCGGGTGGAAGCCGGCCGCCGGCGAGAAGGGCACATGGACGGAGCCCGGTCATCATTTCGAATGGGCCTCGCTGCTCACCGATTTCGTCGCCCGCAGCGGCCAGGGCGAGTTGAGCAATTTTGCCCGCAAGCTCTACGCCTCGGCCATCGCCAACGGCCTCAACCGCGCCACCGGCCTTGCCTACGGCGCGGTCTCCAGACAGGGTCTGCCGCTCGAGCTTGTGTCGCGGAGCTGGCCACAGGCCGAAGCGATCAAGGCGGCGATTGCGCTGGATGGCTCGGGTGGTCCCGACCTCAAGCCGGAAATCGAGGCGCGCGTCGGCCGCCTGTTCCGCTGGCACATCGATCCGGCCCCGCTCGGCCTGTGGATTGACCGCATCGACGAACGCGGCCGCTCCTTGGCATCGGACGTGCCGGCCAGCATCTTCTATCATCTGGTCTGCGCGCTGACGCAGTATCTGGACGGCACGGCGCAGAAGGGGTGAGGCGTTGGAGCTGCCAATCTCCCCCCTTGCGGGGGAGATGCCTGGCAAGGCAGAGGGGGGTGCTGTCCCGCCGACGTCTCAGCTACTCGAAGATCAGACCAAAGGTGGCGATCCGTCACACCCCCCTCTGGCCTGCCGGCCATCTCCCCCGCAAGGGGGGAGATCAGCTGTCACTTCGCTTTCAACCCTCAATACGGGCTCGCCACGTCCCCGGTCTCGACATACACCGCCTTCAGCTGCGAATAGAGCGCTAAAGCCGCCAGCGAGTTCTCGCGCCCGATGCCGGATTGCTTCACCCCGCCAAACGGAATTTCCACTGGCGTCAGATTGTAGGCGTTGATCCAGCAGGTGCCGGCCTGCAGTTCGGCGATCACCCTATGAGCGCGCTGCAGGTCGCGGGTGAAGACGCCGGCGGCGAGGCCGAATTTGGTGTCGTTGGCGCGGTCGATCACCTCGTCCTCGCCGTCGAACTTCAGCACGCTCATCACCGGCCCGAAAATCTCCTCGCGCGCAATGCGCATTGTGTCGGTGACACCGGTGAACACCGTCGGCTCGACAAAGAAGCCGCCATCGAACCCTTGCAGCGACGGCACGTTGCCACCGCAGGCGAGCGTTGCTCCATCCTGCCTGCCGGCCGCGATGTAGGAAACGACCTTCTCCTGCTGCGCCTTGTTGACCAGCGGCCCCATCTGCGTCTCAGGATCGAGCGGATCGCCGATGCGGATCTTTTTCGTCCGCTCGACAAGCCGGTCGACGAAGCGGTCATGGATGCCGCTTTGTACGAAAACACGCGTGCCGTTGGAGCAGATCTGCCCGGTCGAATAGAAATTGCCGAGCATGGCGCCGCCGATGGCGTTTTCGAGATCGGCATCGTCGAACACGATCAGCGGCGACTTGCCGCCGAGTTCCATCGTCGCATGCTTCATCTTCGAGCCGGCGAGCGACAGCACCTTGCGGCCGGTCGGCACCGAGCCGGTCACCGAAACCTTGGCAACGACATCATGGCCGACCAGGCCGGCGCCGACATCGCCATAGCCTTGCACGACGTTGAACAGCCCGTCGGGCAGGCCCGCCTCTGAGTAGATCTCGGCCAGCGCCAGCGCCGACAGCGGCGTGTTCTCCGAGGGCTTGAACACCATGGCGTTGCCCATGGCGAGCGCGGGGGCGGATTTCCAGCCGGCGATCTGGATCGGATAGTTCCAGGCGCCGATGCCGACGCACACACCGAGCGCCTCGCGGCGCGTATAGGCAAAAGGTCCACCAAGATCGATCGCATCGCCGTTGAAGGCGGCAACCGCGCCGCCGAAATATTCGAGGCAGTCGGCGGCCGATAGTGCATCCGCCACCAGCGTCTCCTGGATCGCTTTGCCGGTGTTGAGCGTCTCGATCCGCGCCAGATCGGCGTTGCGCGCGCGCAAAATGTCGGCGGCGCGGCGCAGGATGCGGCCACGCTCGACCGGCTTCATCCGCGCCCAGGCCGGTTGTGCGGCCCGCGCGGCTTCGATGGCGAGCTCCAGCACGTTCGGAGTCGCCGAATGCAAAGTGGCGATGACCTCACCGGTCGCCGGATAGATCACCGGCAGCGGCGCGCCGCCTTCGTCCTCGATGTAGCGGCCGTTGACATAGTGCGATGCCGTTGGCTGGGCGCGCATGCTGTTCTCCAGATGTATTCGCTATTGCGGAGCAGTCCGCCGGACAATGCCCTATCGATCCGCCACCTGCCAGCGCGGATTGATCCAGGGTTCCTGGTTGGACGGCGCCAGTGGCGTGCGGCCGAGAATGTGGTCGGAGGCCTTCTCGCCGGTCATGATCGACGGCGCGTTGAGGTTGCCGTTGGTCACCCGCGGGAAGATCGAGGAGTCGGCGACGCGCAGGCCGTCGACGCCGATTACCCGGCACTCCGGATCGACCACGCTCATGATGTCGTCGGCGCGGCCCATCTTGCAGGTGCCGCACGGGTGGTAGGCACTCTCGGCATGATCGCGGATGAAGGCGTCGAGATCCTCGTCCGACTGGACGTGCGAACCCGGCGAGATTTCCTTGCCGCGAAAGCCGTCAAAAGCCTTCTGGCCGAAGATCTCGCGGGTCAGCCGGATGCAGTGGCGGAACTCGGTCCAGTCGTCTGGATGCGACATGTAGTTGAAGCGGATGACCGGCGTCGCTTTCGGGTCGGGCGAGCGCAGCGTCACCGAACCGCGCGACTTCGACCGCATCGGCCCGACATGCGCCTGGAAGCCATGCGCCTTCGCCGCCGCCTTGCCGTCATAGCGCACCGCCGCCGGGATGAAGTGGTACTGGATATCGGGGTAGTCGACACCGGCCTGCGAGCGTACGAAGGCCGCGGCCTCGAAATGGTTGGTGGCGCCGAGGCCGGTCTTGAAGAACAGCCACTGCGCCCCGATCAGCGTCTTGGAGAATGGGTTGAGAACCGAATTCAGCGTGATCGGCTGGGTCGATTCCTGCTGGATGTAGAGCTCCATATGATCCTGCAGATTGCGGCCGACACCGGGCCGGTCGGCCACGACCTGGATGCCGTTCTCCGTGAGATGCGCGGCCGGGCCGATACCGGATAGCATCAGGATCTTGGGCGAATTGATCGACGATGCGGCGACGATCACCTCACGTCGTGCCTTAACGACCTGAATCTGTTTGTGAGCTTCCATCTCGACTCCGACGGCACGCTGATTCTCGATGATCACCCGGCGGGCGAAGCCTCTGATCACGCTGACATTTTGCCGCTTGAGCGCCGGCTTCAGATAGGCTGACGCCGCCGACCAGCGGCGGCCGCCGCGTATGGTTTGCTCCATCGGTCCGAAGCCTTCCTGCTTCGAGCCATTGTAGTCGTCGGTCAGTTCGAACCCGGCTTGGCGGCCGGCCTCGACAAAGGCGCCGTAGAGCGGATTCTTGCGCGGGCCACGCTGGACGTGCAGCGGGCCGCCGTGGCCGCGCCAGCCGTCCTCGCCCCCGTCACTGTCCTCCATGCGCTTGAAATAGGGCAGCACGTCGGCGAAGCCCCAGCCGGCCGCCCCCTGTTCGGCCCAGTGGTCGAAGTCGCGTGCGTGGCCCCTGACATATACCATGCCGTTGATCGAGGACGAGCCGCCGATCACCTTGCCGCGTGGCGTCGCCAGCACGCGGCCGCCGAGATGCGGCTCTGGTTCGCTGGCAAAGCCCCAGTCGTAAAGGCTCATGTTGAGCGGGATCGACAGCGCCGACGGCATCTGGATCAGCGGCCCGATATCGGTGCCGCCGAACTCGATGACGATCACCGAATGCTTGCCGTCTTCCGACAGCCGGTAGGCCATGGCCGAGCCGGCCGAGCCGGAGCCGATGATGACGAAGTCTGCTTCAAGCATGGTTCACATGCGCCCATCGTTCATATGCGAAATAAAATCGGCGAGCGAGACATTGCCGCCGGTAGCCATGACCAGGACCGTTTTACCCGTCACATCCACCTTGCCGCCGAGCAGCGCCGCCAGAGAGGCGGCGCCTGACGGCTCGAGCACCAGCTTCATCCGCTCGAAGGCGATCTTCATCGCTTGCCTAACCGACTGGTCGTCGACGGTGATGCCGCGCACGCCGGCGTTCCTGACCGCCGCGAACGGCGCGTCGCCCGGCCGCCGCGACATCAGCCCGTCGCAAATCGATTTCGGCGCGATCGGCATGGTCTCGATGGCGCCATGCGCTAGCGATGCACCCATGCCGTTGAAGCCTTCCGGCTCGACGCCGATGATCTCGGTTGCCGGCGACAGATAGTGGAAGGCGAGCGACATGCCGCCGATCAGTCCGCCGCCGCCGACCGAGCAGAACAGAAGGTCGGCACTGGCGTCCTTTGCCTCGAGTTGTTCGAGCGCTTCGAGCCCGGCGCCGGCCTGGCCGGCAACGATCTCCGGATCGTCGAATGGATGCAGCAACGCCAGCCCTTCGGTCTCGGCAATCTCGCGGGCCTTGGC
This sequence comes from Mesorhizobium sp. LNJC405B00, assembly GCF_000502615.1. Classification (NCBI taxonomy): domain Bacteria; kingdom Pseudomonadati; phylum Pseudomonadota; class Alphaproteobacteria; order Hyphomicrobiales; family Phyllobacteriaceae; genus Mesorhizobium; species Mesorhizobium sp. LNJC405B00. The sequence continues at coordinate 198,204 of NZ_AYWC01000013.1, forward strand.
GGCTGCGACCTCTTCACGGGCGCGCTCGCCATGATCGGTCAGCACGACGCGCGCGCCATAGCCTGCGGTCGCATCGCGCTTGGCGGCCGGCGCGTCGAGCGGCATGACGATGGTGACGGGAATGCCGAGCGCCTGGCCGGCGGCTGCCAACCCTTGCGCGAAATTGCCGGAGGAGTAGGCGACGACGCCTTTTATGGCCTCATCCGGCGACAGCCGCTTCAACCGCCAATAGGCGCCGCGCACCTTGAACGATCCCGCCCATTGCAGCGATTCCGGTTTGATGAAGACGCGGGCCGCACCCGTCTCCTTGGCCAAGGCTGTCGATTCCAGCAAAGGCGTGATCTGCGTCGCCTTCGACGTCACGGCATAGGCCTGTCTGAGGTGCTCGAGGGAGGGGACAATTGTCATCATTCGCCTCGCGGAAAGCGTTTCTGTTCCTCGAGATTGTCGAGGTTCATGTGGTTGCGCATGTAGCGTTCCGACGCCTTCTGCAGTGGCTGGAACTCCCAGGGGTAATGCGTGCCGTTGCGCAGCGCGGGATAAACCACCCAGCGCCGCGCCTGGCTGACGCGCACCGCGGCATCGAATGCCGCCATGTCCCAGCGCGCTCGCACGGCTCCCGTGAAGGCCGCCACCAGATCGGCATGCGCCGGATCGGTGGCAAGATTGGTGCGTTCTTGCGGATCGGCTTCGAGATCGAACAGAAGCGGCGGGTCGATCTCGCAATGGATGAATTTGTAGCGGCCGTCGCGGATCGCCACCAACGGCGCGTTGGAGCCCTCGGCGGCATATTCCATCAGCACCGGCGCGGTGCGCTGTCCGCCATCAAGCAACGGCAGCAGCGACTGGCCATCGGTCCACGGTGCGATCGCGGAGATGTCGATGCCGGCGAGATCGCACAGCGTCGGCGTCACGTCGAGGTTGGAGACCGGCGCCTCGATCAGCCCTGCAGGAATGCCTTTGCCGGCGATCATCAAAGGTACTCGCGCCGAGCCCTCGAAAAAATTCATCTTGAACCACAGGCCGCGCTCGCCAAGCATGTCGCCATGGTCGGAGCAGAACAGGATGATGGTGTCGTCCAGCATGCGCGTTCGCTCCAGCACTGACATCAACTCGCCGACCTTGTCGTCGAGATAGGAGATGTTGGCGTAGTAGCCGCGCCGCGAGCGGCGGATCTGCTCCGGCGTGATGTTGAAACTGTCGTAGTCGCTGGCCCGGTAAAGCCGTTGCGAATGCGGGTCCTGATGGGCATAGGGGATGAATCCCACCTCCGGCTCAAGCGCCGGACAGTCTTCATAGAGATCCCAATATTGCCGCCGTGCGACATAGGGGTCGTGCGGGTGGGTGAAGGAAACCGTCAGGCACCAGGGCCGGCTGGCCTCGTCCTCGGAGGTGCGGGCAAGATCGTAAAGTTTTTGCACCGCGTGGAAGGCGACCTCGTCGTCATACTCCATCTGGTTGGTGATCTCGGCAACGCCGGCGCCGGTGACAGAGCCCAGATTGTGATACCACCAGTCGATGCGCTCGCCGGGCTTGCGGTAATCCGGCGTCCAGCCGAAATCGGCGGGATAGATGTCGGTGGTCAGCCGCTCCTCGAAACCGTGCAACTGGTCAGGGCCGACGAAATGCATCTTGCCCGACAGGCAAGTGTAGTAGCCGGCGCCGCGCAGATGGTGGGCATAGGTCGGGATCGAGGAAGCGAATTCGGCGGCGTTGTCATAGACCTGGGTGCGCGACGGCAATTGCCCGCTCATGAAGGCGGCGCGGCCCGGCGCGCAAAGCGGCGAGGCCGTGTAGTTGTTCTGGAAGCGCGCGGCACGCGCGGCCAGCGCCTTGAGGTGCGGCGCATACAGGAAGTCCGCCGGCCCGTCCGCAAACAGCGTGCCGTTGAGCTGATCGACCATGACGATCAGGATGTTGGGTCGCCTTGATATCACTGAGGCTGTCACTGTGTCTGTCGCCCGCCGAGTTTGATTTCGAGATAATCTTCGACCAGCGCGATCGCGGTTTGAGCATCCGGCACGCCGTCCTTCAGCGCGCGCCTGATGTACAGCCCGTCGATCATCGCCGCGACCGCTTCCGCCGCGCGGTCGGCCTCGTTGCGCGGCAGTATGCCGGTCAGTCCGCTCATCAGGTTCGAGTGCAGCCGCCGCGCATAGACCCTGAGCAGCCTGCGCAGGGCCGATGATTTCTGTGCCTCGACATAAAAGGTGAGCCAGGCCGCGATGGTTTCCGGCCGGAACTGGATGTCGGAGAAGTTGACGGCGACCACCGCCGAGACGCGTTCGCGCGGCGAGCCGGCGGATTGCAGGGCGCGCCGCATGTCGATGGTCAGTTCGGCCAGTATGTGCCGCATCGTCGCCAGCAGCAGTTCGTCCTTGGCGCCGAAATAGTGGTGGGCAAGGGCCGACGACACGCCCGCCCGTCCGGCGATCTCCGACATGGTCACATCAAGCGAGCCGCGCTCGCCGATCGCCGAGATCGTCGCGTCGATGAGCGCCTTGCGGCGCAACGGTTCCATTCCGACTTTCGGCATTGGGGAGATCCAGATCAAAACCGAGATTATTTTTTATTGACGGATCAATCAATAAAAAACTCGCGCTCGGATCAACCGATCGTGTCGCTCTGGCCCATCCCTTGGACTGGAAAACGGTTCACTGTTGAACAATATTAGAGGCTGATGCCGCGCTATGACATGTTAGGCTTGCGGCGAACGGAGGTTGCCATGACCGCATGCATCGTCGGCTGGGCGCATTCGCGCTTCGGCAAGCTTGAAGCCGAGACGCTCGAGGGCCTGATCACAAAGGTCGCGGTCGACGCGCTCGACCATGCCGGCATTGGCCCGGATGAGGTCGACGAGATCGTGCTCGGCCATTTCAACGCCGGCTTCTCCCCTCAGGATTTTACCGCCAGCCTGGTGCTGCAGGCCGATGACCGGCTGCGCTTCAAGCCGGCGACGCGGGTCGAGAACGCCTGCGCCACGGGTTCGGCAGCGGTCCGCCAAGGCATCCGCGCCATCGACGCCAATGCCGCCCGCATCGTGCTGGTGGTCGGTGCCGAGCAGATGACGACGACCCCCGGCCCCGAGATCGGCAAGAACCTGCTCAAGGCTTCCTATCTGCCGGAGGAGGGCGACACGCCGGCCGGTTTCGCTGGCGTCTTCGGCAAGATCGCGCAGGCCTATTTCCAGCGTTATGGCGACCAGTCGGACGCGCTGGCGATGATCGCCGCCAAGAACCACAAGAACGGCGTCGACAATCCGTACGCGCAGATGCGCAAGGATTTCGGTTACGAATTCTGCCGCCAGGAAAGCGAGAAGAACCCCTTCGTCGCCGGTCCGCTGAAGCGCACCGATTGCTCCCTGGTTTCCGATGGCGCCGCCGCTCTTGTGCTCACCGACACCTCGACGGCGCTGAAGATGCGCCGCGCCGTCGCCTTCCGCGCCAACGAGCATGTCCAGGATTTCCTGCCGATGTCGAAGCGCGACATCCTGTCTTTCGAAGGCTGCGCGCAGGCCTGGAACCAGGCTTTGAAGAAGGCCGGCGTGACGCTCGACGACCTCTCCTTCGTCGAGACGCATGACTGCTTCACCATTGCCGAACTCATCGAATATGAGGCGATGGGCCTGGCCAAGCCGGGCGAGGGCGCCAGGCTGGCGCTGGACGGCACGACGGCAAAAGACGGCAGGCTCCCGGTCAATCCTTCGGGCGGGCTGAAGGCCAAGGGCCATCCGATCGGCGCCACCGGTGTGTCGATGCATGTGCTGACCGCCATGCAGTTGACCGGCGAAGCAGACGGCATCCAGGTGCCGGACGCAAAGCTTGGCGGCATCTTCAACATGGGTGGCGCTGCCGTCGCCAACTACGTTTCCATCCTCGACCGGATCAGGTAGAAGCGGCCCGTATATTTCGGGGTGGTGATGACAAATCCGGTTCTGGTCGAAGTCTTGCGCGGCGCGATCGTCGAGAGCGCCCATCGCGGCGCTGTCGCAATCTTCGACGGTGACGGCAAGCCTGTCCTGGAGATCGGCGATACGGCGCGGCCGGTGTTTCCGCGCTCGGCGGTCAAGGCGATCCAGGCGCTGCCGCTGGTTGAAACGGGTGCTGCCGATGCGTACGGCTTGGGCGACCGCGAACTGGCGCTGGCCTGCGCTTCGCATTCGGGCGAACCCGCGCATGTCGAACTGGCGCAGGCGATGCTGGCCAAGGCCGGGCTCGACAAGTCGGCGCTGGAATGCGGCGCGCATTGGCCGTCGAGCCACGACGCGACGATCGCACTGGCCCGCACAGGCGTCTCGCCGAACGCACTGCACAACAATTGCTCGGGCAAGCATTCCGGATTTCTCTGCACCTGCGTGCACTCAGGGATTGCCCACCAAGGCTACGTCAAGGCAGGCCATGGTTTGCAGGAGATGGTGCGCGACGCCATGCAGGCGGTGACCGGCGCTGCCCACGATGCGGATCACCGGGCAACCGATGGCTGCTCGATCCCCACCTATGCCGTGCCGCTGAAAAGTTTTGCCCTTGGCTTTGCCCGCATGGCGACGGGCAGGAGCTTTGGCCCTGAGCGCGCCAAGGCGGCCAAACGCCTGCTGTCTGCCTGTATGGCCGAGCCTTACCTGGTCGCCGGCACCGGCAAAGTGGATGTGGCGCTGATGCAGGCCGCGCCCGGCCGCATATTCGTCAAGACGGGCGCCGAGGGTGTCTATTGCGCTGCCGTTCCGGAGCTTGGCCTCGGCATCGCGCTAAAATGTGATGACGGCGCCGGCCGCGCCGCCGAGGTGATGATTGCCACTGTGCTGGCAAAACTTCTCAGCGCCGACGGCGCACTGGCGGCGAACCTTCTGGAGCGGGCCAATCCGCCGATCGAAAGCCGCATCGGCGCCAAGGTCGGCTCGCTGCGGCCGACGACGGCGCTCAGCTGACCCTGTTTCGCTCGACCGTCAGATGCGCATAGCCGCTTACGCTTGACCGCGCGAGGTCGCCGGTCGCCGGTTCGGCCCAGCGCTGGCCGATGATGGCGCCGTTCTTGGCGCCGTCGATGACGTTGTCGGAAATGATGGCGTTTCCAGCGCCTTCTACCACAGTGACGGCGATGCCGGTTCCGGCCTGACGGATGATGTTTCCCGTAGCCACAACATTGCGCATATAAGCGCCCCAGCCGATCTGCATGCCGTAGAGCGGCGCGTTCTCGATGACATTGCCCGAGACGGTGGTGTCGGCCTCGACGCTGATACCGACGCCGAAGCCCGGCGCGTCGGCGGGGTAGGGGCCGGTGGTCGAGAGGTTGCGCACGATGTTGTTTGAGCAGACACCCATACGGCCGCCGTCGTTGAAATTGACGATCGAGATGCCGTTAGCGGCACCATCGACGATGTTGTTGCCGATGATGGCGCCTTCGAAGGAGAATTCGGAATAGAGCGCGGTTTCGCCCGACCGCGAGCAGGTGTTGCCGGTCATCTGCAGATTGCTGGAACTGTTGGCGCGGATCGCCGAGAAGGCGCAGTCCGAGACGATGTTGCCGGTGACCGAGACATTGCCGGCACGGAATGCGTTGATGCCATTGCCGTTCTGCCCGGTGCCGCCGCTGCGCGCGCCGATCCGCTGCACGCGGTTGCCGCTGACGATCGTGCCGTCCTCGGCCTGCTGCCAGCGATGGACAAGAATGCCGCCATTGCCGCAGTCGGATACGGCATTATCGGATATCGCCAGGCCAGCGGCCTCGACGGAGTAGATGCCGGCGTCCGCAGCCCCCGAAATCTCGGAGCGCTCGACGCGGCCCGACGCATGCTCCAGCGCCAGCCCATGCTTGCCGCTGCCGGTGATCGTGCAATTGTCGATGACGAGATGGGCGACGCGGCGCAGGTCGAGCAGGCCTTGCGCATCGTCGGCCAACCCGCCGTTGGCGCCGTCGAAGACCAATGCGGTGAACTCTATATGCTCGGCCTGTTCGGCCGTCAGCAAATGGCCATTGCCGCCATAGAGGATGCGCGAGNCCTGGGCGCGGCGCAAGCGACAGGCGGCGATGCGCGAGGCGCCCGGCACGCCCGAAAGCCTGACGCGGGCGGGCAGGGTCAGGTTGGACACGACATAGGTGCCCGGCGGCAGGAACACCGGCGCATTGCGCTGGCTTGCCTCGGCTAGCATCCTGGCGAAGGCCTTGCTCTGGTCGTCCGGTGCGTCCGGCTCCACGCCAAGCTCGGCGGCATTGATCGAGCCAAGCGCTGCCGTCTTCGCCAAGGCGTTGTCCAGCGAAACGCCGAGCACCGCAAAGCCGACAGTCCCCTTGAGAAGCGTTCGTCTGTTCAACATCGGCACAGATCCCTGCGATGAAATGGTTCTTCGCAGGAATTGGGCCAGCCGCATAGGTCTCCGCTCGGCCATAGTCCGGCCAATGACCGGGTCCGCCAAGTGGCTTGTACAGTCGCCGAAGCGGGCCTAAGTTTATCCGATGAGCAGGGCTTTCACCCGCGAGGAAGACAGCGAAAACGCCATTGCCGGCATCGGCGAGCGGCCGATCAGCCAACACCGCAATCTGGTGACGGAGCGCGGCCTGGCGATGATCGAGGACAATCTGGCCGATCTGCGCGACATCTTGGCGAAAGCCGAGCGAAAAGCCGATCGCGAGCGCATTGCCGTTGTCTCGCGCGACCTGCGCTACTGGACAGCGCGCCGCGAAAGCGCCGAGCTTTCCGTGCCGGAACCGGGCAGCGACCAGGTGCGCTTCGGCATGGGTGTCACGCTGGAAGGCGATGACGACAAGAAAGTGCACTGGAAGATAGTCGGCGAGGACGAGGCCGACCCCTCAAAGGGCAGCATCTCACATGTCTCGCCAATGGCCGTGGCGCTGTTCGGCAAGAAGGTCGGCGACGTCGCAAGCGTCAACGGCAAGGAATGGGAAATCGTCAAGCTGTCGGACGCCTGACGCCAGCTCACCCTATTTGCCAACGCGGGCTCATACTTGTCCATGACATCGCGAGCAGCACGCATTTGCCGTTCGACGTATAGGATGATGCCGTCGTCGGTTTCGATGATCTGGAGTTCATCGCCCACTTGCAGGCCCAAGCTGTCGAGCGTTTCCCGCGGCAGGATTACAACGCCCGATCCGTCCTCAAGTCCGTGAATGATGGTGTTCATAGCTATACCATAGGTTGCGCCCGATATTGTAACGCAACTTTGATAAGCAGTGCAACTGTTTCAATCAGCCCGCCAGCAGCCGGTCCAGCAACCGATCCGCAGCCTCTGGAATAACCGTGCCTGGCGGGAAGATCTCCGCGGCGCCAGCTTCCAGCACCGCGTCATAGTCCTGCGGCGGGATGACGCCGCCGGCGACGATCAGCATGTCGGCGTGTCCGAGTTTCTTCAGCGCATCACGCAATTCGGGGATCAGTGTCAGGTGCCCCGCCGCCAGCGACGAGGCGCCGATGATATGGACGTCCTGCGCCACCGCCAGCCTGGCGATCTCCTCGGGTGTCTGGAACATCGCGCCGACCGTCACGTCGAAGCCGAGATCGGCGAAGGCCGTGGCGATCACCTTCTGGCCACGGTCGTGGCCGTCCTGTCCCATCTTTGCGACCAGGATGCGCGGCTTGCCGCTGGACTTCTTCTCGAAAGCTTCGAGCTTCTCCAGCAATCGGTTGACCGTCAGATTGTCGCCAAGCGCATTGCGATAAACGCCGGAGATCGTTTGCACCGAGGCGACGTGACGGCCAAACACCTTTTCGAGCGCCAGCGAGATCTCGCCGACCGTGGCATTGGCGCGCGCGGCGCGGATGGCAAATTCCAGAAGGTTTTCGTTACCCTGCGCAGCGCGGGTCAGCGCATCGAGCGCGCTCTCGACCGCGCCGACATTGCGCGTGCCTTTCAGGTTCTGCAGCTTCGACAATTGCCGGGCCTTGACCTCGGCATTGTCGATCTTCAGCACGTCGACCTCGCTATCGTTCTCCGGGCGATGCGCATTGACGCCAATCAGCATCTGTTCGCCGGAATCGATGCGCGCCTGCGTGCGCGCCGCCGCTTCCTCGATGCGCAGTTTTGGAACGCCCTGTTCGGTTGCCGCCGCCATGCCGCCAAGCGCCTCGACCTCTTCGATGTGGGCGAGCGCACGCGCCGCCAGATCGTGCGTCAGCCGTTCGATATAGGCCGAGCCGCCCCACGGATCGATGATGCGGGTGGTGCCGGATTCCTTTTGCAGGATCAGCTGCGTGTTGCGGGCGATGCGGGCCGAGTGGTCGGTCGGCAGCGCCATCGCCTCGTCGAAGGAGTTGGTGTGCAGCGACTGGGTGTGTCCCTGCGTCGCCGCCATCGCCTCGATCATGGTGCGGGTGATGTTGTTGTAGGGGTCCTGCGCCGTCAGCGACCAGCCGGAGGTCTGGCAATGGGTGCGCAGCGACAGCGAGCGTTCGTCCTTCGGTGCAAAATTCTTCTGCATCAGGGTCGCCCACAACAGGCGCGCCGCCCGGAGCTTGGCGATCTCCATGAAGAAGTTCATGCCGATCGCCCAGAAGAAGGAAAGCCGCGGGGCGAAACGGTCGATATCGAGCCCGGCGGCGACGCCGGCGCGGGCATATTCGATGCCGTCGGCGATGGTGTAGGCGAGCTCCAGGTCCGCGGTCGCGCCGGCCTCCTGCATGTGATAGCCGGAGATCGAGATCGAATTGAACTTCGGCATGTGCTGGGAGGTATAGGAGAAGATGTCAGACACGATCCGCATCGAGGGCTTCGGCGGATAGATGTAGGTGTTGCGGACCATGAACTCTTTCAGAATGTCGTTCTGAATGGTGCCGGCGAGATCCTTCTGCGCAACTCCTTGTTCTTCGGCCGCAACGATATAGAGCGCCATGATCGGCAGCACCGCGCCGTTCATGGTCATCGACACCGTCATTTCGTCGAGCGGGATGCCGTCGAACAGCTGGCGCATGTCGAGGATGGAATCGATGGCCACGCCCGCCATGCCGACATCGCCGGCAACGCGCGGATGGTCGCTGTCATAGCCGCGATGGGTGGGCAGATCGAAAGCGACCGAAAGGCCCTTTTGGCCGGCGGCGAGATTGCGCCGGTAGAAGGCGTTGGATTCCTCGGCCGTCGAGAAGCCGGCATATTGCCGGATCGTCCACGGCTGCTGGACATACATAGTCGGATAGGGACCGCGTACGAAGGGCGGCATTCCCGGATAGGTGTCGAGATGCGGCAGCCCCTTGAGATCGCCCTGGCCGTAGAGATGCTTGACGGCAATACCTTCCGGCGTCAGCCGCTGGCCCTTGACCTCGACCGGCGCGCGCCGTGGCGCCGACCAGCCAATGTGGCTGAAATCCGGGATCACTGTGCGGCTCCGATTGCCTGGTCGATGCGGACGGGAAACAGCGCCTCGCACACCGCCACGCCCTCTGTGAAAGGCGGCCGCCGCTCAGCCGCCAGCGTCTCGACCGGGGCATCGTTTTTCAGCGGGTAAAGCGTGGTGCCGATGATTGCCCGTTCACCCGACCGGTAGGCCTCGGCGCGGCGCTCGGATGCTGCCTTCACGCGCTTCTGGATATGCCCTTGCTGCAGGCTTGCCAGAACGCCGCCTTCCGCTTCGATCCGCTGGAACTCTTCCCACGCCGCTTCGCACAGGCCCAGGGTCAGCGCCTCGACTGCGCCCGACCCAAATGCTGGGTCGGCGACATGGTCGATATGGCTTTCATTGGCCATGATCAACTGCGCATTGCGGGCGATGCGGCGGGCAAAGCCGGCCGGCAGCCCGAGGGCGATGGCGTGTGGCAGGATGGAGATCGAGTCCGCGCCGCCTGCTGCCGCTGCAAAGCTGGCGATGGTGGTGCGCAGGATGTTGGTTTCGGGATCCGCCGCCGTCATCATGCGGAACGACGTCTCGGCATGGATGTTGGCTGTCGATGCCGGGATGGAACAGGTTTCCTGGATGCGCGCCCACAGCCTGCGCAACGCCCGGACCTTGGCCATCGACAGGAACTGGTCCTGGTCGACGCTCAGCGCAAAGCCGATATGGGGGGCGGCATAGACAAGCGGCTGGCGCGCATCCTCGAACATCCTGAGGTAGGAGACGGCGGAAGCGAGCATGGTGCCGAGTTCCTGCGCCTCCGTGGCGCCGGCATTGTGGAACACCCGCCCGTCGGCCTCCAGCAGCACACCCGGCACGCCCAGCGAGAAGAAATGCGCCAGCGATTGCGGCATCGATGCCTGCAACGCCTCGATCGACATGCGAAGCCGGCCGGTTCCGGCAAAGATTGCCGCCGGGTCGATGCCGAATGAGAGGTTCAGTTTTGCCGGGTCGGAGCGGCGCTTGCTCAGAAACGCCACCAGCCAGTCGGCGACGGCACGGCTCCAGGGATGGGCGTCGATGCGGATCTGCGTGCGGTTGAGCGGTACGCCGTCCAGCACCGTCTCCAGCGCCTGCGCCGTCCTTGGCAGGCCATAGCCGAACGCATTCGGAGCACCTTCGAAGACAAGCGACAATCCCGTCGCGCCTTGTGCCACATCGTCCAAGGCCTGCGCCTTGGCGCGGCCGATATCGGGATCGTCAATGCGCTGGCTGACGATCCAGGGCAATTTGGGGTTGGCGCGCACAAGCGGCTCGGCGCCGCCGGCGCGATCGTAGAGCGGTTCGATGCGAATCTGATCGTCGGTATGCGAGACCAGTTTTTCCTCGAAGGAGGCGCCGGCGAGCGCCTTTTCGGCCAAGGCCAGCCAACGCTGGCGCTCGACGTCAGCGGGTTCGACACTCCTGGTCAAGGCTCCGGCGCCCATCCATGCTCCTCGTTTTTATGCGGCCGCACCAACCTCAGCGGTCCAGTCTACGGTTCCCTGCCCGATATCGCAATGCAATGCGCCTGCGACGGCTGGATTTGATGTCCTGGATATAGGGCAGCCTACGTGGACGAACCATGAACGATTGCCAAACAGCGGCAAAATCCGCAAGTTCCAAAAACCGATTTGGAGGATTGGTTCAATTTAGACGATTGGCCCAATCTGGATGAATAGCCAACTGGATGGATAGCCCAATTGGAGAATAGCATTGTCGCTGCGCAATGGCCTGACTATACCCTGCGGCAAGGCCACAGGCTTTTAACACATCAGTTGCGGAGACATGGCCATATGGCTGACGACACCAGCATTTTCCTCGGCGCCAGCCGCAAACCCGACGACAGCTATCAGCGCGCCGAACAGCTCTTGCTGCAATATGGGAACCGCCATGGCCTGATCACCGGCGCCACCGGCACCGGCAAGACGGTCAGCCTGCAGATCCTGGCCGAGGGGTTTTCCAATGCCGGCGTGCCTGTGTTCTGCGCCGATATCAAGGGCGACCTGTCCGGCATCGCCATGATGGGCAAGGCGCAGGATTTCCTGGTCAAGCGGGCCGAGCAGGTCAAGCTCGATCCCTATGACTTCCAGGAATTCCCGGTCATCTTCTGGGACCTGTTCGGCGAGCAGGGCCATCCGATCCGCGCCACCGTCTCGGAAATGGGGCCGCTGCTTCTGTCGCGGCTGATGAACCTCTCCGAAGCGCAGGAAGGCATCATGAACATCGCCTTCCGCATCGCCGATGAGGACGGCCTGCTGCTGCTCGACATGAAGGATCTGCAGGCGCTGCTGGCCAACATCGCCGAGCGCGCCGACGAGATCAGCTGGCGCTACGGCAATGTCACCAAGCCGTCGGTCGGCGCAATCCAGCGCACGCTTCTGGTGCTGGAACAGCAGGGCGCGGCGCATTTCTTCGGCGAACCGGCTTTGCGCATCGCCGACATCATGCGCACTACCCGCGACGGCCGCGGCGCCATCAGCGTGCTCGCTGCCGACAGGCTGATGATGAACCCCAGGCTCTACGCCACCTTCCTGCTCTGGCTGATGTCGGAGCTGTTCGAGGAATTGCCCGAGGTCGGCGATCCCGACAGGCCGAAGCTGGTGTTCTTCTTCGACGAGGCGCATCTGCTTTTCGACGAGGCGCCGAAGGTGCTGATCGACCGCGTTGAGCAGGTGGTTCGCTTGATCCGCTCCAAGGGCGTCGGCGTCTATTTCGTTACGCAGAACCCCTTGGATATCCCTGAAAAGGTTCTCGCCCAGCTCGGCAACCGTGTGCAGCACGCGCTGCGCGCCTATACGCCGCGTGAGCAGCAGGCGGTCAAGACCGCCGCCGACACCTTCCGGCCCAATCCCGATTTCGACTGCGCCACCGCCATCACCCAGCTCGGCACCGGCGAGGCGCTGGTCTCGACGCTGGAGGTCAAGGGCGTGCCGTCCATGGTGCAGCGGACATTGATCCGGCCGCCGTCGTCCAGGCTTGGCCCGATCACGGCGGACGAGCGCCGCAAGCTGATCGACCAGAGCCCGGTCGCCGGCCAGTACGACCAGACCATCGACCGCGAATCGGCCTTCGAGATGCTGCAGAAGAAAGCCAGGGATGCGCAGGACGAGCAGGCGCAGCAGGCCGACACTGGCCGCTCGCGCTGGACTATTCCGGGCTTCGGCAATGACGATCCGCCGCCGCCGCAATCAGGCGGTCGCCGCGCCCCGGCGCCGCGCCCGTCCAACCGCCAGACGGTGGCCGAAGCCGCGATCAAAGCGGTGGTGCGCTCGGTCGGCTCGTCGGTCGGCCGCGCGATCGTGCGCGGGATTCTGGGCAGCCTGTCCAGGGGGCGGTGAAAAGTGTCAGCCAGCCCGCCTCGGACATGATCAGCGGCCAGAACATCGCTATCGACGGCGGTTGGTGAGGGGTGGCCGGCCTCCTGGAACTGCGCGACGACCGCGCCCGTCTGGTCCTGGCGCCGCAAAAGGGCGCGGCGATCGCCCGCTTCGACGCACTGGTCTGCGGCGCAACGGTGCCGCTGCTTCGCTCTGACGATGGCACCGGCGCCTCCGGCTGCCAACTTCTGGTTCCTTGGTCGAACCGCATCTCAGGCGGCGGTTTCGCCTTCGACGGCCGCTTCCATGCGATCGAGCCGAACGTGCCGGGGGAGGCCTTTCCAATCCATGGCGACGGCTTCCAGAGGGAGTGGCGGATTGCCAGCCACAGCGCCACCGAGGCAGAACTGGTCCTCGAAGCCGGTGAAATCGGCCCCTACCGATATACGGCGCGGGTCGCCTATGCGCTGCATGACGGGGCCTTGGATGCCACGCTCACGGTGGAGAATCGCACCGGCATTCGCCTGCCTTACGGGCTCGGCTTTCATCCGTGGTTCCCGCGCAGCGCCGGAACGACGCTCGAGGCGAAGGCGGCGCGGGTCTGGCTGGAGGACAAGCATCATCTGCCGGTCGGCGTGGCGCCGGTGGCCGATTACCCCGCGTGGAATTTCTCGAACGCCTCCCTGTTGCCGCGAAGCTGGGTCAACAACGCCTTCGACGGCTGGGACCGCCGCGCCAGGATCACCCGGCCCGAGGACAGGATCGCCATCTCGCTCACCGCCTCGCCATTGCTCGACGTCTTCATCCTCTATTCGCCGTCGCAGGATGCCGATTTCTTCTGCTTCGAGCCGGTGTCGCATACCGTCGATGCGCATCACGGCAAAGGGCTGACCCCGCTTGAGCACGGCGCTACACTGAGCGCAAACATGCGCCTCGATTGGCGTTCCGCTGCTTCGCTCTGATGCGTCATGTGCACACCCACTCGCGGATCTTGCATTTTTGTCCGTTCCGCTCGCAAGCCTGCAGTGTCAGGTCTTCGGCATCCCGGCGTGTTTGCGCCGTCTCGGCGCCCCAACTGGTCAGCCGCCCTTCCGGCTTCTCGCCTACGGCGAGGGCGCCGCAATGCTTGTAGGGAAAGCCGGTATTGTCGTCGTCATCCCAATGGCGATGATTGCGGAATACGCTGACCACGGCGCAGCTGCCGCCGCCGGCGTTCTGGCAATGCTTCAGCGCGATGTCCATCGCCTCCTGCCGCTTGTCGGCGCCCCAAAAGAAGCCGTGCTTCTCGTCGGGGCTCGAATAGGCGATCGCAGCCCAGATGCCTCTCTCCTCCTGGGCCGGCGGCTCGGGCACGTCCGCCGCCGGGGCTAGGTCCGCCGCGCCCAGCCGCCCGGCGCAAAGCAACAGCATGCCGATCGCCGCAATGGCGGAATTCACCCTCATTGTACGCCTCCTTGTTTTCCTGCTGCCGAGGCCACGGAAATGACGACGCAGCTGTTGCCGGTCGGCAGCAGCATCGCGTTGCCCCCTCCATTGGCGAGTTCATAGACGCTGATTTGTCCAAGATTGTTGGCGAGCTTGCTGTCTTTCGGAAGCAGGGCCGGAACATCGGCGCAATTGGCCGCGAATGGCGCCACCCTGACCATCGTACCTTCGCAAACGGATGCGGTGGGTGCTGCGAACACCAAGCCTGCCGCCGGGCCGCTGTAGCCCTGCGTGGCGTAGTTCATGCCGACCAGGGCTTCCACGAGGTGTTTGTCGGGGGCCTCGTTGTTCCAGATCGACTGGACGCTGTACGTCGTGCCGGTCGTCAGCATCTGCCCAAGGGCCGGGAAAATGTTGGAACAAGACTGCAAGCCTGCCTCTTTGGCATGCTGCAGAAACGGCGTTTCGGCCAGAGCCGGATTGGGCTGGTTGGTCTCCGCGACCGCCGGCTGCGGCAATAGATTGTGGAGCAGGTCGTAGCGCATGGCCGCGAAGCCGGCCGTGGCGACGACGGCAATGGCGAGCAACGAGAAGACAGCGGTCTTCGCCCGGTTTCGTTGCGGTCTGCTCCGGTCTTCGATGCCGACCCGGACAGCACCCTTTCCCTGGTTGCGGGACATTATCCGGTCATGGATCGATTGCTGGTTCATCGCGATTGCCTCGTCAATTGATCGCCGCAACGGCCGCGGCCAAGCCCTTGAGGGTTGCGGTTACGTTGATCGTTCTGCCATCCGTGGTCGGAAAGGAGATGACGGATGCCGCGGCCTTCGAAATCTGTTCGCGCATGATCGGACCAACCGGCAGCATGCCGACGCAGACGGCCTGATTGCATCCGTCGAGTTGAATTTTTATCGGCTCCTTGCGCCCCTCGAACGTCAGCGAGACAGGAGCGTCGCTCTTGGCGATCGGCGGGGCGCGCAAGATCATGTAGGGGTTGCCTTCCTTGGTGGCGGCAAGCGACCAGCTGAACGCAACCTGTCCTGCCTGGTCCTCGATGATCTGGGTGACATTGCAGACCTTTTGGCGCGCCTTCAGGTTCTCGTCGCAGATCAGCGTCCAGTTCTCGAACGGACGGGTGGTCCGTTGATATTCGCCAAGCTTCGCATCCGCAGGGATCGCTACGTCGGAAGGTTTTACCCTGTAGCCGGAAGGGATCGCTTCCTGCCCGGCCGCTAACGGGCCGGACAGGAGCATTGACGTCATGGATATCGCGACAGCAAGGACTGCCTGCCTGATCATGGCCGGGCTCTAGTTCAGCGTAAGGCTGACGCCCGCGCCGACACCCCAGTGTCCGCCTGCCGTCGTACCGGACAGGTTCGCTCGAACACGTCCTTCCTCGCTGGTGTAGCCGGCGCCGAAGGCCAGGGCGCCTTCACCGCGCCAATAGCCTCCGCCGGCGGCCACGCTCAGCTTGCCGGGACGATCGTCGTAGCGCAGCGAGCCGGCCGCCAAGCCGATTGCCGCAGCCTGGCGCGCCTCGCCCCTGACCTCTCCCATGTCCATGTTGAGCTGGCTGAGTTTGGAGTCCGCATACGCATTGGCTTGCTGCAGCGTGGTGGCCGCCACCTGGTTGGTGTAGTTCTTCGAATTGTCCAGGTTGAGTGCTAACCCGCTGTTGAACTGCTGAACATTGACCGCATCGGTGTTGGCAACGCCCGGCCCGACATTGTGGATGACCACCGGCGTGTTCGGGTCGCCGCCGGCAAGGGTAATCGAGTTGGACTTGTTGCCGTTCCCGTCCTTGTCGTACTGGACGGCGAACTGGTTGAGGTCGCCGACGCTACCCTGCATGGCTTCGACCGCCTGGTTGGTGGCGAAGAGCTGGCTGCCGTTGATGGCGTCGGTGGAGGTGCCGCTGATCCGGCCCGCCGCGACATTGGTGACGGTGCGCTCGTTGCCGACGGTGCCGACGCTGACCGTGCTCGTCGGAGCTGTTCCGGCGAAGGTATAGGCAACGCCGTTGATCGTGGTGCCGGTGGTGGCGACCGCCGCCGCCGTCGTCGAGCCCGCGCCGAGCGCGACGCTGCCCGGCTCGTTGGCCTTTGCGCCGGCGCCGAGCGCCACCGCCTGCGCTCCGTTGGTGGTCGCGTTGGTGCCGAGGGCGATGCTGTCGGCCTGGTTGACCGTCGAATTCTGGCCGATCGCAATGCCTCCCGGCGCCGTCTGCTGCACGATGGCGCCATTGCCGATGCCGATNTGCCGTTGTCGCCATTGACGGTGGTGCGCGGACCGACCGCAACTGAATCGACGCCGACCGCAAGCGAATCCGCGGCCGTCGAATTGGCGTGGAAGTACAGGCTCCCCGTCACCGCGAACGAGCTCAGCGCGCCCTTCAACTGGCGAAGCGTGACCGCGTCCTGGTCCTGCGTGCCGTCGGCCACGTTGATGATCTGGCGATAGGAGGTGGAGGTGCCGACCGAGACGGCGCCGAGCAGGCTCATGTCCGCGGTGTTGTAGGGAATGAGGCCGGTGCCGGAGAGGATCGATCCCGAGACGGGCGCGACCGCCCGGTCCGAAACCGAGCCGGCGCCGAGCGCCACGCCGCCGATGACGCTGGCCTGGGTGTCGCGGCCGAGCGCCAGCGCATTGTCGGCGCTCGCGGTCGCCTGGTAGCCGAGGGCGGACGAGCCGATCCCTTGCGCGAAGGAGTCCGCGACGGCGAGCGTCCGGTCGTTGGTGCGCACATAGCGTATGCCGTCGCCATTGGCGTCGGTGTAGGCCAGCGAGGTGTCGCCGGTAATGTTGCTGATCGAATTGCCGAGATTGGTGATGTCAGCCGTGTTGGCGGCAATGTCGGTCGTGTTCTGCGTCACCTGCTGGTTGGTCGCAAACAGCTGCGAACCATTGACCGCGTCGGTCGAGGAGCCGCTCAACTGCCCGGCCGCGACATTCTGGATCTGGCGTTCCGCGCCCACCGAGCCGACCGAAAACGCTCCCGCCGGCGTGGTTCCGGCGAAGGTGTAGGCAACGCCGCCGATCGTGGTGCCGCCGACCGCCGTCGTCACGGTCGACACCGCATTCGCGCCGATCGCCACGTCGCCGGCATTGTTGGCCACGGCATTCGGGCCGATGGCAACGGAATCCGTCCCCAGCGCCTGCGAATCCGCCAGCGTCGAATTGGCGTGGAAATACTTGATGCCGCCGCCGGTGCTGATGCTGTTGATCGTGTTGCCGAGATTGGTGATGTCGGCGGTGTTGGCGGCGATCGCCGCCGTGTTCTGCGTCACCTGCTGGTTGGTCGCAAACAGCTGCGAGCCGTTGATCGCGTCGGTCGACGAGTTGCTGAGCCGGCCCGCCGCGACATTGGTGATGGTCCGCTCCGCGCCGAGCGCGCCGACGCTGACAGTGCTCGTCGGCGTCGTGCCGGCGAAGCTGTAGGCCGTGCCGCCGATCGTCGCGCCGCTGGTGCCGACCGCCGTCGCGGTCACCGAGCCCGAACCGAGCGCTACGTCGCCGGAGCTTGCCGTCGCCGTCGCGCCGTTGCCCAGCGCGACATTGCCGGCAAGGCCGGCTGCACCCGCCGTCGAGCCATTGCCCAGCGCCACGGAGCCTTGCCCGACGGCCTTGTTGTTGTTGCCGATGGCAACCGCGCCTGCGGCCTGGTTTGCGGCTGTGGCGGTTGCCGTGCCGTCGCTGTTGGCGATGTTGTTGGCGCCGCCGGTGAAGGCGCCGGTGCCGCTGGCATAGCTCGGATCGCCGATGGAGACCGCGCCGTTGCCGTAAGCCGTGTTGCCGGCGCCAATGGCGACAGCCTTGCCGCCCGTGGCCGTCGCGGCCGTGCCGATGGCAACCGCGTCGGCGGAATTGGCGACCGCAGCATTACCGATCGCCACGGCGTTGGTGGCACTGGCCTTGGAGCCGATGCCGAGCGCGGTGCTGGCAATCCCGCTAGCGGCGGCGCTGACACCGGCGGCAAGAGAATTGTCTCCCGTCGCATTCGCGCCGGACCCGAATGAGGAGGCGTTCGCGCCGCTGGCGACAGCCGTGTTGCCGATCGCTGTGCTGGCGGAGCCACTCGCAACCGAGGTAGCACCCATCGCCGTGGCGAAAGCGCCCGAAGAGAGCGAATTGGTACCGATCGCGATGCTGTTGGGCACAGCCGTGTTGGCCTGAACGCCCGCCTGCGCGCCCGTGCCGAATGCGATGGACTGGTTGCCCCATGCACTGGCTCCTCTACCCACCGCTGCGGCGTTCGTTCCCGTTGCTTTGGTCAGGACGCCAATGGCAAGGGCGTTTTGCTGATTTGCTGTGACATCCGTGCCAAGGGCGATGGCGCCTTGGGCCAAGGCCCCTGACCCCGCAACGGTGCGCGCGCCGATATTGATAGAGTTGATATCGGACGCGACCGACTGGAAGCCTATCGCGATGGCGTTTTGACTGCCTGCATTGGCGTTGGTACCTTGGGCAAGGGAATCGATTCCGCTCTGGGTTGCTTGATATCCAAGCGCCATACCGCGCAGGCCACTAGCACTGGACTGATAGCCCATGGCGTATGCGTATTGGGCGCTGGCTACCGACCCGTAGCCAGTGGCGAACGCATAATTGTTGCTGGCCGTGGCGCCGACACCGACCGCGGTGGAGTTCGATCCCGAAGCGTGGGAGTTTGTGCCCAGTGCGCTGGCCCCGGCCGCAGTGGCGTCGGACTGAACGCCAATGGCTACCGTATTGATGTTGTTTGAAATCGCGCCGCCGCCGATCGCCACCGCGCCGCCGGTGCCTGTGGCCTGCGCATCCTGGCCGATTGCCACTGCGTATTGCGTTGACCCGACAGACCGGGTCCCGATCGCAACAGCATTGAGCTGAGAGGCCGTCGCGGCCGGGCCGATAGCGACTGAGCCACTGGCCGTCGCGGTGCCGCCGCCGGCGGCATACTGCGCGGACGCCGGGGTGGCGATGCTCCCGAATGCGATTGCACCCAGCGCCGCTGCCGCAATTCTGCCGCTGCCCAGCGTGCCAAGCCCCAGACATTTGCGTCGCATGCCGAGCACGCGGCACGCGTTGCGCAGCACCGCCATCAGGCGGCGCCGCACCGAGCGGCTGTCGGCCGCGCCCGCGATCCAGTTTCCGACAAAGCTTGAAGAAAGTTCGATCCTTCTCCGCCCCTCGACGCGTTTGGTCATGCTAGTTTTTCCTCGCAATTGCCGAGGCGCTCTGATGTGCCGCACCATTCGCCTCGGTGGCCAAAAAATCTTCGAAATTGCGCGTCTTCTCCCGCAACGAGAGACCGACCTTCGCGCCTTGTTTTTCAATCAGCTGATAGGCGCTCGCGACCCATGGCTGCGTCGGTTCTGGAACCGCATGCAGTGCAGCCTCCGTCCGTTCCGGCGGCAGGTTTACCGCCACCAGCGCGCGGCAGAGATCGAAATGAAATCCCGGATCGCCTTCACCACAAGCCGGAGAGGTCAGTCCAAGCACGAAACAGGCCAGGAGATGGTCGAGTTCCGCAGCGCTGATCCGGCTGGCGTATTGGCGTTGCAGTGCAGCCCAGGCCGCTTCGGCCTTAGGCGCGAAGACCTCGATTTCCGCGAATTGAATGTCCATGGGACAATCCGACATGCTGTATCATCTGGTTGCTCCCCCGCCCCAAATGACTTCAATCGCGACCATGAGCACATTCGCGGTGCAGGTATTTTGGAATAATCCGGAATCTTTGTAGGAAAATCCGGTATTTGGTCCCTGCGCGACAACTGTGACTGCTCTGCCACACAACCTTCGACTATACTGAAGATCAATCGAGGTATCGCCGCGGACAATCATGCGCGCCGCAACAGTCGTTAACGTTGCAGCTTCACCTGCCTGGGGGTTCTGTTCCGGTATCTGGACATGGTGACTGTCAAGTGGCTCTGGTCCGAGAATCCACTGAGATGAGCGACTTCCGCAATCGACAGGTCGCTCTCGATGAGAAGTTTTTCGGCGAAATCGAGACGCAGCCGCAGCAGGTATTTGTGCGGCGGCTCGCCAAAGGTCTTGGTGAATGCCAGGATGAAATGGCTCGGCGAAAGGCCACAGAGTGCGGCCAGCTCGGCCACCGCGATTTTGCTGGAAAAATTTACCTCCAGGAATTCGCGCACCCGCCGGGCGCTGCGGTTAGACAGACCGCCCTTTGGGGCTTGTGGCAACTTTCGCGCTCCTGCGTAGTTCCGAAGCAAATGGACGCCGAACATGGTGACCAACGAATCGATATAGAACTCGTTTGGAGTTTCCCGATCCGTCAGTTCCGCCTTCAGCAACTGCGCGAGTTGCAGCGCTTGGAAGTCGACGGTCCCGTACGGCGGCGGCTGAAGCTCGGCATGGCCGGTGTCGAATTCACGCGTTGCCAGCTCGAAGAGACTCTCGGGGGTGAGCGCCACGATTACGCTTTCCGTGGTGGATGACCGGGTCACCTTGCCGCCGAGGTCGGCTGGGACGATCATGATCATGCCGACGTCGCCGTCGTATTCGTGGACTTTGTCGCTGCCCAGCGATGCCGCAATCCCTGGTGAGGGTGTAAGCAGAACCGAAGCGAAATGTTCCGCCGCTTTGAATGTGTGTGATCCCGGCCCATGAACGACATGTGCCGCGCCGCCTCGAAACGTGACCAGGTAGCGCCCCGCGCTTTCCGGAATTCCGTCGAAGATGCGACGATCCGCGCGCCGCCGCTCTGTCCCGGCGCTTTCCTGGACGTTGCCTCTATGTTGCATCTTCGTCTCTGCCACTGCTGCGCCGATCAATCCAATCCTGTGCTGTATCGAGGCGCCCAGAATTCACGTTTGCTCCTGGGCGTTCCTTCGAATCCTACAGATGCTGCTTTATATTGCAAAGAAGAATTTGAGCTCAAATGAAAATTTTACCAGGATTTTGACTATAAATTTACAGGTTTGAATTTTTAGCCAAGGCTACCTGACTATTTTCCGATCTTATCTTACCATTTTGCCTAGTTATTGTGCATAGTGTGCCGTCGCAATCCAGCGTTGTATTCCGAATATAGATCGCGCGGCCATTGACAGAGCTGGTCGACTATCTGTCATTGCCACGGACGATCCGGCAGCAGTTATCGCCCGAATCATGGCTTCTTTCCCTTGTGCTTCTTCATGGCGGTGGCCAAATGGCCTTGATCCGAAAATCCCGCGAGGTAGGCGACTTCGGCGATGGCGACCCTCCGGGAGCGATCCAGGGCTGCGGACAGAGCATATCCCGCTCCCCCGCATGGTTGCTCTTCTGGGATTGGCATTTTCGGGCATTATGTCCGAGGGCGTGCCGATCGACCCGATCGGCGCCTGCGCTGCGTTCCTGAACCTCGCCCGCATTTTTCATTCAGCCTTGCCTCAGCCGCTTTGCCAGCCCATCGAAATTCCGTGCCGTGCAAACAGCCAACCCGGAAATCCGGACGGTAATTTGTATCCCCCATAGTCCTGCCCAAAGGCAGCGTAGCGCATCCCGTGGATAGAAAAAACATTGTAAGTGAAGAAAAAAGTTCGCGCGAGAAAAACATGGCCTGGCTTGGCCGGCGCTACGGAATTATCCGGCTCACGCAGGCCTGCTAAAGATCGCCTCGGCGTTTCTCGTACAGATCCCAGGACAGCTCGACCATGGCCAGAAGAACGTCTTCCTGGCTCCACCCGGCGGCAACCGCCGCCTCGACAATTCCGCGGACGAGCGGCAGCAATTGGCGCTCGCATTCGGCCGACAGGTTGGCCTCGGCGCCGTCGGCAGGCGGACTATCGAAATCAAATCCCACCATCGGCGTTCCCCCGCCATCAATGATCTAATGAAATGTATGTCTCTGCAATCATACTCCCGTCTAATATACATCAATCGGTAACGAAACACAGCAGCGTCGAGATTGACAGGGCATGGCCGCCCCGATTGCAGCGGCTCCATGGTTCGTCTGGACGTCTTTTTTGGCCTCCTGTTGCCGGCATTGCACATCTTGGATGCGAACCCCAGGCATTCGCGTAAAGCTATCGGGATCCTGGCGAGCTTTGCCGCATGGAGCGGAACCTGCCGCTTCATGGCATCGATGAAGTCGATCAGGTCACCGGGCCGAGCAGGACCGAGCCATCCGGCACCCCGCCATCGATCGGGATGGCTCTGCGGTTTGCGCTCGCCGCCATCGGCTGGCCGATGTCGGACGTCACGATGACCGGGCTCTTCGACGGCACGCGGTCGTAGAGGTCGATGATGTCCTGATTTATCAGGCGCACGCAGCCTGACGAGACGGATTTGCCGATCGAGTTCCATTCCGGCGAGCCATGCAGGCGGTAGAGCGTGTCGACGTTGTCGTGGAACAGGTAGAGCGCGCGGGCGCCGAGCGGGTTCTTGAGGCCGCCGGGCATGCCGCCGTTCTTGGCGCTGTATTCTTCCAGTTCAGGCTGGCGGGCAACCATCTCATCGGGCGGCGTCCATTTCGGCCATTTCTGCTTCCACTGGACGACGGCGTCTCCCGACCATTCGAAGCCGGCGCGGCCGAGGCCGACGCCGTAACGGATCGCCTGGCCGCCTTCGCGCACCAGATAGAGGAAATGGTTGGTCGTATCGACGATGATGGTGCCTGGCCGCTGGCCGGTCGGATCGGGAACGATCTGGCGCAGGAACTGCGGGTCCATCTTCTTGATCGGGATGGCCGGGAGCTCGAACCCGCTGTCGGAAATCGGGCCGTACATCGTCGCATAGTCGCCGAGCGGCGGCTCGTCATAGGTCGGCGGTGGCGGTTCGACCGGCGCCGGCGCCGGTCCGGTGGTGGTGCAGGCGGAGACCGCAATCGAAGCGGCGCCAAGGGCTGCAGCATTCAGAAAGCCGCGACGGCTCAGGCGATAGGGGTCGATTTCGGTCTTCAACATGGTTGCCTTTTTTAAGTCTCGAATCGCAAGAAAGCGTGAATGCCTTCAAGCGGCGCAGTGGTCGGCCTCCCCCAATGCCTGACGCGATAGGCGGTTCCGATTCTGGCCTGAGGGTGGACAAACAAAGGCGAAGCTGTGACCGCCCTGCCACTGTTGCTCGAAGGCAACAGAGTGATCAGCCGCCGGTCAGCAGGCCTTCAAGCGACGGCAGGATCAGCGCCGGCGGGAAATCCCGGTATTCCTCGGGCTGGTTGGCGCGGTTGATCCATACGGTGCGAAAGCCGAATTTGGTGGCGCCGGCGACGTCCCAGCGGTTGGACGACTGGAACGAGACGGCGCCCGGATAGAGTCGCCAGCCCGTCGCCACCATGTCGTAGGTCGACGGGTCGGTCTTGAAGCGCCTGACGGCGTCGACCGAAAAGATATCGTCCAGCACCTGGTCGAGGGCGGCCGACTTGACCGCCGCTTCCAGCATCTCGGGCGAGCCGTTGGACAGGATTGCGAGCTTGGCGCCGGATGCTTTCAGCGCCTTGAGCACGGCCGGCACTTCCGGATAGCAGTCGAGCCGCCAATAGGCTTCGAGCAGCTTGGCCTTCAGTCCCTTGTCGGCGGAGGGAACCTTGAGCAGGGCGAAATCGAGCGCCTGTTCGGTGAGCTGCCAGAAATCGGCATAGCCGCCCATCAGCGTGCGCACCCAGGAATATTCCAGCTGCTTGGCGCGCCAGATTTCCGAAAGCAGCGGGCCGTCGGGGCCGATCTCGCCGTCATGACGGCGCACGGCTGCGTGCACGTCGAACAACGTGCCATAGGCGTCGAAAACGTAAGCCGCGTAATGCATGGCGACAGTTTTGAGGGCAGGCGGCGCAAGGTGCAAGCATCGATTACAGTCTTGATCGCTTTCTTGGGGGGCTCTGGCCTCAACAAATCCGCTCCATGCCGGTTGACGGCGCCGGTCAAAGCATCTTCCAATGCCTGGCAACAAACAGCTTTGAAGCGGAACCGAACAATGACACTGGCGACTGCGGCGCTATCGGCGACATGGACCTTCGTCGACGGCGACTGGTACGAAGGCAACGTCGCCATCCTTGGTCCGCGCAGCCACGCCATGTGGCTCGGCACCAGCGTCTTCGACGGCGCCCGCTGGTTCGAAGGCGTCGCCCCCGATCTCGAGCTGCATGCCGCTAGGGTGAACGCATCGGCGACCGCGCTCGGCCTCGCGCCGTCGATGAACGTCGACCAGATCGTCGGCCTGACCTGGGACGGGCTGAAGAAGTTCGACGGCAAGACAGCGGTCTACATCAGGCCGATGTACTGGGCCGAGCATGGCGGCTATATGGGCGTGCCGGCCGATCCGGCCTCGACCCGTTTCTGCCTCTGCCTTTACGAATCGCCGATGATCTCGCCGACCGGCTTTTCGATCACCGTGTCGCCGTTCCGGCGGCCGACCATCGAGACCATGCCGACCAATGCCAAGGCCGGCTGCCTCTATCCCAACAATGGCCGCGCCATTCTCGAAGCCAAGGGACGCGGCTTCGACAATGCGCTGGTGCTGGACATGCTGGGCAATGTCGCCGAGACCGGAACCTCG
Organism: Mesorhizobium sp. LNJC405B00; assembly: GCF_000502615.1. Classification (NCBI taxonomy): domain Bacteria; kingdom Pseudomonadati; phylum Pseudomonadota; class Alphaproteobacteria; order Hyphomicrobiales; family Phyllobacteriaceae; genus Mesorhizobium; species Mesorhizobium sp. LNJC405B00. The sequence continues at coordinate 222,728 of NZ_AYWC01000013.1, forward strand.
AACATCTTCCTGGTCAAGGACAGCCACGTGTTGACGCCGGCGCCCAACGGCACCTTCCTGTCCGGCATCACCCGCTCGCGCACCATGACGCTGCTTGGCGATTACGGCTTCAAGACCACGGAGAAGATGCTGTCGGTGCGCGACTTTCTCGAAGCCGACGAGATATTTTCGACCGGAAATCATTCCAAGGTCGTGCCGATCACCCGCATCGAGGACCGCGATCTGCAGCCCGGGCCGGTGGCCAAGAAAGCGCGCGACCTTTATTGGGAATGGGCGCATTCGACTTCCGCCGGTTGAGCCGCTAAAAGGCAATTGGCGCTTCATTCCGGAGTTGTTCCAGATCAATGCAGCCCTATCTTAATCCGGTATCCGCACCGGATTTTTCCATGAGGAGTATGACCGATGGCTTTTGAATTGCCCGCCTTGCCCTACGACTACGAGGCCTTGCAGCCTTACATGTCGAAGGAGACGCTGGAGTATCACCACGACAAGCACCACAAGGCTTATGTCGACAACGGCAACAAGCTGGCCGCCGAAGCGGGCCTTGGCGATCTGTCGGTCGAAGAGGTGGTCAAACAGTCGTTCGGCAAGAATGCCGGCCTCTTCAACAACGCAGCCCAGCACTACAACCACATCCATTTCTGGAAGTGGATGAAGAAGGGCGGCGGCGGCAACAAGCTTCCGGGCGCCCTGCAGAAGGCTTTCGACGCGGATCTCGGCGGGTACGACAAGTTCAAGGCCGACTTCATCGCCGCTGGCACCACGCAGTTCGGCTCGGGCTGGGCCTGGGTCTCGGTGAAGGACGGCAAGCTGGCAATATCCAAGACGCCGAACGGCGAGAACCCGCTCGTCCATGGCGCATCGCCGATCCTCGGCGTCGATGTCTGGGAACATTCCTATTACATCGACTACCGCAACGCGCGGCCGAAATATCTCGAGGCCTTCGTCGACAGCCTCATCAACTGGGACCATGTCCTTGAAATGTACGAAGAGGCGAAAGCCTGATCGACCCAGAGAAGCCCCGGTACTCCGGGGCTTTTCTTTCTCAGCTGAAGCAGCAGGCACACAAAATTCGGCAGAATCCGGCCGGCGGACAGGGAATAATCCCGGCCCGCCCTCCGTTAACGTTAGGTCGCGACCCCTCATCATCCTGGAGCCAATTGAATGAGAAAGCTTGTTATCGCCATCTCTATGCTCAGCCTCGCCGCCTCGGCGGCTTTTGCCGACCCGATCCTCGACCGACAGGGACTGATGAAGGAACGAGGCAAGATCGTCGGCGGCCTGTCGAAGATCGCCAAGGGCGAAGCGGACTTCGATGCCGCCGCCGTGCTGACGGCGCTGCAGGCGCTGCAAGTCAATGCCGAGAAGTTCGATGTCGACACGCTGTTCCCGGCCGGCAGCGACAGCGGTGATACCACCGCCTCGCCCAAAATCTGGAAAGACATGGCGGGCTTCAAATCGACCGAAGACAAGTACCTCGCCGACGTCAAGGCCGCAGTCGCCGCCGCCCCCGCCGATGTCGATGCGCTGAAGGCGCAGATCGATACGCTCGGCAGTGATTGCGGCACCTGCCACAAGACCTATCGGGTGAAGAAGAGCTGATCCCGGGCAATGCCCTTGTGGAAAAAATTTGTCGGCGTCGCCCTTGTCCTGGGCGTCGTCGGTGCGGGCGCCGGCTGGCTGTTGTCGGCGCCGGTCAAGCTCGACACTGGCACCCTGGCGCAGCTCGGCCCCGGCGACGCCGCCAGGGGCAAGCGCATTTTCAATGCCGGCGGCTGCACCTCCTGTCACGCCAAGCCGGGCTCGCAAGGCGACGCCCGTTTGCAACTGGTCGGCGGCCTCGAGCTCAAGACGCCGTTCGGCACCTTCGTGCCGCCCAACATCTCGCAGGATCCCAAGGACGGCATCGGCGCCTGGACGGTCGAGGACCTTGCCAACGCCATGCTGAAGGGCGTGTCGCCGTCGGGCGAGCATTTCTATCCGGCCTTTCCCTACGCGTCCTACGCCCGCATGAAGCCGGCTGATATTGCCGATCTCTATGCGTTCCTGAAGACGCTGCCGGCGGTCGCCGGCAAGGCGCCCGACAATTCCCTGACTTTCCCCTTCAACATCCGCCGCGGCCTCGGCCTGTGGAAGCGGCTCCATCTCAGCAAAGAGCCGGTGATTGCCTTTGCCGATGGCACGCCTGATCTGGTACTCGCCGGCCGCTATCTGGTCGAGGGGCCCGGCCATTGCGGCGAATGCCACACGCCGCGCGATGTCACCGGCGGCACCAGGAAGAGCCAGTGGTTGGCTGGCGCGGCGGCCGCCGAAGGCAGCGGCATCGTGCCGAACATCACATCGGGCGAAGGCGGGCTCGGTGACTGGTCGGAAGCCGACATCGCCAACTATCTCGAAACCGGTTTTACCCCTGATTTCGATTCGGTCGGCGGCGCCATGGTCGACGTGCAGCGCAACATGGCCGAACTGCCGCCGGAAGATCGCGCGGCAATAGCCGCCTATCTCAAGGCGGTGCCGCCGCATCCCAACGGCTACCCGGTGCGCAGCAAGCCGGCCAAGTGATCCCGGCTACAGGTGGCGATCGCCGAGGAAGTCGAAGCCCGTCTCGAAGAAATGGCTGTAATTGCAGGTCAGTTCCTCGCCGGGTGCGATGTCGCGCAAGGCATAGGTTTCCTCGGGCGAGGAGACATCGCAATTCGGTTCGTCGTCATGGTTCATGTAGCGGGCGTCGTCGGCTTCGAAGACGATGTAGTTCGGATCCCGGCGGTCTGGATAGGAATAACGGTCGAGATAGTTCTTCACCGGGCCGCTCTCGCCTTCATAGGTCTCGACGTCGATGATCCGGTCGAATCTGGGGTCGAGCTTCCAGACCAGCGTGCCCTTGGCAATGTGGTTCCTGGCGAAAACCCCGATGCCCTGGATCGGTGATTTCTCGAGATAGGTGTCGACGAGCAACATAGTGGCCCCTTTGCGTATGTCATGGTCTGGAAGGTGGCGCGCATTGGGTAGCGCGCAGCCATTGCAAATGCGAGTGAAAATGAGCAGCCTGGAATTCAAAAAGTGACGACCGGCGCGCCTCGACGGGCGCGCCTTTCGCATCGACATCAGCGCTGCTGCAAGGCCAGACGGACGCCTAACGCGCAGTAGATGCCGCCAACCACCTTGCCTTGCCATTTCACCACCGACGGATTGCGGCGCAGGAACGTGCCCAGCCGGCCCGCACTCACGGCAAAGACGACTGTGCTGAAAAGGCCGAGCAGAACAAAGATTATTCCCAGCGTCATCAGCTGGAGCATCACCGATCCGTTTTCAGGCCGCACGAACTGGGGCAGGAAGGCGAGGAAGAAAAGCGCCGTCTTTGGGTTAAGCACTTCGGTCAGGACAGCTTGACGAAACGCCTTGCTGGCGGAGATCGCGAGTGCGCCGGCAGTAGGGTCGGCCGGTATTCTCTCGATGATTGCGCGGATGCCGAGGTAAACGAGATACGCCGCGCCGATGTATTTTACGACGCTGAACAGCGTTGCCGAAGTGGCGATGATCGCCGAAATGCCGACCATCGCCATGATGGTATGGAACACATCGCCAGCCGCGACGCCCGCGCCCGTCGCGACGCCAACCCTGGTTCCGGAACTCGTCGCTCGCGTGACCGTCAAAAGCGTGGCTGGGCCTGGAATAAACACAAAGCCAAGCACAACCGCTATGTAAGCCGTCAAGGTGGATAGATCGATCATTGCGACGCCTCCGTTGCATTCTCAGCCTTGCCCGTCACCTCAGGTTCGGGCTTGCCCGTAACCTCGGGTTCGGCCTTGCCAGTCACCTTGAGCGCAAAGGAATAGGTGTAGGCGATCTCCTCCAGCCTGGAGAACCGGCCCGACGCGCCGGCATGGCCGGAATCCATGTTGATCTTGAACAGCACCGGATTGTCGCCGCTCTTGCGCTCGCGCAGCCGCGCCACCCATTTGGCCGGCTCCCAATAGGTGACGCGCGGATCGGTGAGGCCGGCCAGCGCCAGTATCGGCGGGTAGTCGTGATCGGCGACATTGTCATAGGGTGAGTAGGCGGCGATCGTTTGGTAATCTTCCGCCGACGCGATCGGGTTGCCCCATTCCGGCCACTCCGGCGGCGTCAGCGGCAAGCTTGCGTCGAGCATCGTGGTCAGCACGTCGACAAAGGGGACCTCGGCAACGATGGCGCCGAAATTTTGCGGCGCCATGTTGGCGATCGCACCCATCAGCATGCCGCCGGCCGAGCCGCCTTGCGCGACGATGCGGTCGTGTTGGGTGTAACGCTCGGCGACGAGATGCTGCGCGACGGCGATGAAATCGGTGAACGTGTTCATCTTGTGCGCCCGCTTGCCGTCGTCATACCAGCCATAGCCCTTGTCCTTGCCGCCGCGGACATGGGCGATGGCAAAGACAAAGCCACGGTCGACCAGCGAGAACCAGTTGGTGTTGAACGCCGCCGGGATGGCAATGCCGTAAGAGCCGTAGCCGTAAAGCAGGCACGGTGCGGAGCCATCGAGCGGCGTGTCGCGGTGATGCAGGAGCGAGACCGGCACCAGTTCGCCATCGGCGGCCGGCGCCATCAGCCGGCGCGTGACATAATGATCCGGATTGTGACCGGAAGGCACTTCCTGGGTCTTCAGCAGCACACGCTCGCGGCTGCGCATATTGTAGTCGAAGACCTGCGCCGGGGTCGTCATCGACGAATAGGTGAAGCGCATGATCTCGGTGTCGTATTCATAGGACCCCGACAGGCCGAGCGAGAACGCCTCTTCGTCGAACGAGATCAGATGCTCCTCGCCGCTGCGGCGATCGCGCACGACGATGCGCGGCAGCCCTTCCTTGCGTTCGAGCCTGACCATATGATCCCTGAAGCCGACCACCGACAGGATCAGCCGGCCTGGCTCGTGCGCCACCAGCTCTTCCCAGTTGGCGCGAACCGGGTCATCAGCCGGCGCCGTCATGATCTTGAAGTCCTTGGCGCCGTCGGCATTGGTGAGGACGAAGAAGATGTCGCCGCCTTCTTCCAGATCATATTGCAGGCCAGTCTCGCGCTTTGCCACCAGCTTTGGCTCGGCGAAAGGCTCATCGGCGCGCATCAGGTGATATTCCGAGGTTTCGTGATCGTTGATCCCGATCATGATCCATTCGTTGGAGCGCGTGCCGCCGACATCCATGAAGAAGCCGGGATCGGTTTCCTCATAAATCAGCCGGTCATTAAGGGGGCTGCCGCCGAGCGCGTGGAACAGCACCTTGGACGGGCGATGATTGTCGTCGAGCCTTGTGTAGAAGAAGCCGTCATCGGCGGCATTCCAGACGCCGCCACCACTGGTGGCCTCGATCTGGTCGCTCAGTTCCTTGCCGCTGGTGAGATCGCGCACGCGAAGTGTGAAGAATTCAGAGCCCTTGTCGTCGAACGCCCACAACAGCTTGCGGTGATCGGCCGAATGGTCGACGCCGCCGAGGCGGAAATAGGGCTTGCCCTCGGCTTCCGCGTCGCCATCGAGCAGGATCTGCTCATCGCCGCCATCGCGCGGCATGCGGAAATAGCGGGGCTGTTCGCCGCCAAGCTTGAAGGATGAGCCGTAAGCATAGGGGCCATCCTTCATCGGCACCGTCGAATCATCTTCCTTGATGCGCCCCTTCATCTCGCCGAACAGCTGCTTCCGAAGCTCTAGCGTATCGGCCATAAGCACTGCTTGATAGGCGTTTTCGGCTTCGAGATGGGCGCGGATGCGGCCCTCAAGCAGGGAAGGGTCCCTGAACATCGCCTGCCAGTTCTCGGCCCTCAGCCAGGCATAGTCATCTGTGCGGGTAATGCCGTGATGCGTGTCGAAGACGGGGTGTTTCTCGGGGCTCGGCGGGCTGGCGGTCGGAAAAGCTGAGGTCTTGGTCATTGCGTCTCACTGAAGAAATTACTTGAATGGCAAATGAACACGCCGATCAGCGCGGGTTCAAGGGCCGGGATGTATTGGTTGCGGCGGGCTCGGGAGATGAGCCAAAAGGAGAGGATGATGAATTTCCATATCAACACCGCTGCGGCTCTCGCCGTCGTCGCTTCGACCGTTCTGGCTTTCACCGGCCAGTCTCATGCAACCGCGTTCGCCGCTTGGCAAGTGGCTGGCGTGCCGTTCGGCGACACGCTCAACGTTCGCAAATATCCGTCCGGCACCTCGCAGAAGCAGGCCGCCTATCCCAACGGGACGATCCTGCAGATGACCGGCAAGTGCACCGGCGGCTTGAATCTTCTGGAGATCGCCGGCCAGCCGCACTGGAAACAGAAACAGGCAATTCGCTATCAATGGTGTCAAGTTTGGCACGACCCGGCGCAAAATGGTGGTTTTGTTAGTGGCTGGGTCTATGGAAAATACCTCACGCCGTATTGAATCCGGTCAGACCGAAGATCTTCTTCGGCGTGTTTCGCCAACGCTTTGCAACTTGCGGTTTGGTACGAATCCGACAATCAGCCGCCCAAACCTCGAAGCATAGACCAAGCATCGCTGCCCGCTTTATGAGTCCTTGCTGATTTAGCGGTGGTGTGACCTTACGTCATGCTAGTCCTGGTCCGACCAGAAAATATCGCGAAGTTACAGAGTGCACGAAAGATTGAAGCTGAAGAGCGACTATTCGATGAATATCGTTGAATATAGCGCAAGATGCGAATTGACTTACTTTGTCTGTGGGCTCATTAAGATGCCCGGACGCGAATCCATGAAGCTCTTCCCGCGTGAAATTCGCGCCATGCCCGATCTTCCAAAAAGGGCGCAAACAGAAACATCCTTCGTTGGGGCCTAAACCATGGATATCGTCGAAACACCTTCCAGAAATAGCGATGCGCTGATCGAGCTGACCGCCGATGTGGTGGCAGCCTATGTCAGCAACAATCCCGTGCCGGTCGGCGAATTGCCGAACCTTATCGCTGATGTCCATGCCGCTCTCGGGCGCGTGGGCGGAGCAAGCGAACAGCCTCCGGCCGACAAGCAGAAGCCTGCGGTAAACCCGAAGCGCTCTGTTCATGACGATTACATCGTCTGCCTTGAAGATGGCAAGAAGTTCAAGTCGCTGAAGCGCCACCTGATGACCCATTACGGTCTGACGCCCGATGAATACCGCGAGAAGTGGAATCTCGACGCCAGCTATCCGATGGTTGCCCCCAACTATGCCGCTGCCCGTTCGCAGCTGGCCAAGAAGATGGGCCTCGGCCGCAAGCGCAAGGGGCGGTAACACCGGCTCCAATGGACAAGATCAACGGCGCCCCTTACGGCGCCGTTTTTGTTTCTAGAACAATTCCAGGAAAACTGCCGAGCGCTTTCCCTTGGAATTGCGTCGAAAGAAGAGAAGATAGAGCAATCAAGCAGTCTGCTTGAGAGCCATCTCGGCGTCCCGCTTGACGCGCTTGACCATCGAGCGCAGGCCATTGGCCCGCTGCGGCGACAGATGTTCGTCGAGGCCAAGCGACCTCAGCGTCGCCTCTGCGTCCGTTTCAAGGATCTGGCTGGCAGTCCGTCCCGAAAACAGCGCCAGCATGATGGCGACCAGACCGCGCACGATATGAGCGTCTGAATCGCCTGTGAAGGTGATGACCGGATCGGCGCCCGGCGCTCGGCTCGTGGTCAGCCAGACCTGGCTGACGCAGCCCGGCACCTTGTTGGCGGCGTTGCGTTCGGCGTCGGGAAATGGCGGCAGCGCTTCGCCGAGCTCGATGACATAGCGATAGCGGTCTTCCCACTCGTCGAGCAGGGAGAAGTCGTCGCGGATCGTCTGGATCGTCGTGGCCATTGCTCGGGATATAGTCATCCGCGGCTGCGGCGTCACGGAAAAAGAAGAAAAGCACCGCAGGCATCGAGAGGTCCGACCGGCCTGCGGTGTCGCTGTAGATACAGCTGAAACGGTGTTTAGTTCTTCGCCACCAGCTTGGCAGGTATGTTGACTGTCGCCGGCAGCACGATGTCCTTGGCGACGCTGCCGGTGGCCAGCGATGTATCGGGCGAGGTCTCGGCGCTCTTGTCGTCCAGCATGGCGGCGGCGATCTTGGCGGTTTCCTTGGCCCGGGCGCTGATCGTATGCATCGCCGACTTGCCGGTTTCGCAGACGTCCGGCTTGCGCTCGCAAATGCCCGTGATGTCGCCGACCGCTTCGCGCGCCGCAAAAAGCGCCTGGAACGGCCCGACGCTCTCGCGGCCATCCTCGTCGGGGCCGACGGTCAGCGGCAGCGCCAGCAACACCAGCGAAAACCAGAACGCCATTCTTATCAAAAAGCCCATCGATCTGCCCTCTCGTCCAATGACCGGATCATGCGTCCATGCGCAATGACCTCTTTATATCAGCGACAATGGCACATGAGGCGCAAAGGACGGCTTTCCTGCTCAGTGAAAATTTTCCTCAAATTTTAGGCAAATTCGAAGCGAGGCGTTTTGCAGTGCATTAGCCTCAAATGCCGACAATTTTCTTAACCTTGCAGTAACCATCTAAGCGATTGTTGCGCATGGATATCTTCAGAAGAGCAGGCATGCCGGCTCAGGGTTTCGCAGCCACGGGCACGCCCTTTGCACATAACGCTCCGTTTACTATGGCTACAAATGGCGGTGCATTCCGGTACCGGCGCTCCAATTTTTGCCGCAGCGCGCTCGTTGTTCCGGTCAGCCTTATTCATTCCTTAAACGCTGGATGCGAGTTTCAAACAAGCAAAAGCGACCTGCAAAGCAGGGGCAGTCACGACCGGGTGCGAGTGCGTTGAGTTTGACAACTGCCAGATATCTTGAACTGCCTGGCGCGCTGGCGGCCGGTTGCGAACGCATGGTCCATCCGGCCATCATCGGCCAGGGCGACCGCCTGCGCCAGCGCCGGTTCATCGGCATCATGCTTGCCGCTCCGTTCTTCGCCGCCGGTGCGGCGGTGACACTGGTCACCTCGGGCATGGGCGCCGCCGTCACCGTCGCAACCATTTTCGCCGCCTTCGGTCTTTGCTGGTTCGCCGCCTTGCTGGTGGCGGCGTCAGGCAAGATGACGCTGGCAGCCCAGGTTGCCCTTGCCGCCGGCGGTCTTGCGCTTGCCGGCGCCGTCGCGGCAGCAGGCGGCCTGGCGTCGCCGGTTGCGCTGCTGGCCCTGGCAGTGCCATTCGAGGCCTGGTGGATCGGCGGTTCAAAGCGCGCGGCACTTTGGGGCGGCCTCGCGGCCTTGGCCGCAATGCTGCTGCAGCCCTTTGTCGCCTCTGTCGTCCCGCTCGGCGGGGCGCAAGTCGCGGCGTGGCACTGGCTGCTGCCGCTCGCCTGGGGCCTGACGCTGGTTCCCCGGCTCGCAGCCCTAGGCGATGCCGCACGCGCGCAGCCCGCGCTGCTTCCAAACGACCGCCTTGAAGACATGATCGACGCCGTTGTCCTGCATGTCGCCCGGCATGGCGAGGTCCTGGATGCCTCAGCCAAGGCGCGCACCATCCTGAAGCTGCCGCCGGAACTGCTTTTCGGCGCCGGGCTGTTCGACCGCATCCACCTGTCCGATCGCGTCGCTTATCTCAGCGCGCTTGCCGACATGCGCGATGGCGCCCTGGCGCGCCGGCTCGATCTTCGGGTAAGGCTGCCGCAGGACGGCAGCGCCTCGACGGCCGACAATTACCGGCCATTTCAGCTCGAACTGATGCGTGCCGAAGAGCAGCAGGAGACCTTCACCCTGCTGCTGCGCGAGAACGACGAGACTGCCGAATTGCGCGACGAGCTTGCTGCCGCCAATGAGGCCGCAGCGTCGGCCGAGGTGGCAAAGGGCCGCTTCCTGGCGGTCGTCAGCCATGAGCTTCGGACGCCGCTCAACGCCATCATCGGTTTTTCCGACATGCTGCTGCATGAGATGTTCGGCGGCTTCAAGGACCCGCGCCAGAAGGAGTATGTCGGCCTGGTGAAGGAGTCGGGCCAGCATCTGCTTGCCGTCGTCACCTCCATCCTTGATGTCTCGAGGATCGAGGCCGGCGCCTACGCGACCGAGCCCGAACCGTTCCGATTCATCGAAGCGGTCGAGATGTGCCAGTCGATGATGCAGCTGCAGGCGAATGCCAAGAACATCGGTCTCCAGGCGCAGATTGCGCCGGACGCCGGGGAGATCAATGCCGACCGTCGTGCCGTGCAGCAGATCCTGATCAACCTCGTCTCCAATGCGGTCAAGTTCACGCCCGATGGCGGCAATGTCGTCGTCGGCGCCAAGCGGATCGGCTCGCGGCTGCATTTCTGGGTCAGGGACACCGGCATCGGCATCGCCGAGGAAGATTTTGTCAATCTCGGCAAGCCGTTCATGCAGATCCAGAACGACTATACGCGCCGCTTCGAGGGCACCGGGCTCGGCCTGTCGCTGGTCAAGGGCCTGGTGGCGCTGCACGACGGCACGATGTCGATCGAAAGCATGCCGGGCGAGGGGACGACGGTCACGATCAGCCTGCCGGTGAACGGGCCGAAGAGGAGCGCGACCGAGAGGAACGGCGTGCTGCCGATGCCCGCGACCAGGACGAAAGGCGACGCGAAAGGGGACAGGAATGGCTCGCTCCGCAAAACAGCCTAAGGCGGTCAAGCGCCGCAGCGGCGCGTTCGAGGCCGGCGCGATTGCGCTGGGCGGCGCGATCTCGCGCAATCCGGTCCTGGTCGGCGGCTCGACCGCCTTCCTGGTGACGCTGTTCTACGTTTCCGCCAACGCGCTGTGGTACCAGCCGTTTCCGCATGCCGGCGCCTTCTTCGCCACCCGCAGCATCGAGGGTTTTCCGCACCCCGGCGCGGACGAACCCGAAACCACCATCAACATCCTGCGGCCCGGCCCGGCTCCGGTCAAAAGCGATCCGACCGTCGAGCAGGTCCAGGGCATCCTGAAGGATCTCGATTTCTACACGGGAACGGTCGACGGCATTTCCGGGCCGAATACCCAAAAGGCGATCCAGGCATACCAGCAGAAAGTTGGCCTGCCGGCCTCCGGTGAGATCGACGCCGTCCTGCTCGACCAGCTCGGCGCCAAGCAGACAACAGCTGGCATCCCGCATCCTGTGCCGAGGCCCGTGGATATGGCCGCCGCTCGAGTTGCCGCGCCCGAGGCCGCGCCTGCGCCCATCCCGGTTTCCGCGCCGGTATCCGCCCAGGCGCCCGATGCCCGCATCGTCAAGATCCAGGCCGGCCTGAAGGCATTCGGCAATGACGACATGCAGCTCGACGGCGTCGTCGGCGCCCGCACCAAGGCGGCGATCAAGGAATTCCAGTCGCTATTCGGCCTGCCGGAAACGGGCGAGCCCGACGAGGTCGTCTACGTTAAGATGCGCGAGATCGGCCTGACCAATTGAGTGGTCAAGACGACCGCTCGCGGATAGACGAAAATCCGGCTAAGACGCCGCGCATGTCCTCCGGAGCCTCGTCATGCGCGTAACCACCGAGTTTTGGGTGTCGGCCCTGCTGCGCCGTGTTTTCGGCGCCGGCGGCTTTGCGGCCGTCGTCAAGCGCGGCGCGACCGAGGCCGGCGCTGTCTTCGTGCTCTCCCGCGGCAGGCTGGGCGACGTCTCCCTGTTCGGCCCGGCGCCCCAGACGAGCTACGATTCGGACAAACCGGATGATCGCTTTTTCACGCTGCTCGGCGCCGGCGACGATGCCGCCGCGCTTGACGCCAGGCTTGAGCGGGAGAAAAAATTCGATCCCGACATCTGGGTGGTCGAGATCGAGGCCGCAACGGTTTCCGTCGAGGAGCTTCTCTCCGTCAAGACGCCTTGAGGCTGGCCCCTAGGCTGGCTTTGTCGACGTCCGGCGCTTGGTCGCCATTCGCGGCGACAGGGGTGTTGCCGCGCACCGCTCGCGACAATGTTTCGGCCTTCCAGCCGCGCACCTTGTCGAGCGCCGCCTCGTGGTGCAGCAGCCGGTATCGGTCGAGGAAGATGCGGATCGCCTGCGGGTGCGGAAACTCCCGGGGGTAAACCGCGACCACGATCAGGAATGCCCTGTCCTCGCTGAGGTCGAGCGCCCGCAGCGCGGCGAGCAACGAGACATAGCTCGAATGCTCGGTCAGCGACCGCGCCGTGGAGAAGTCGATGTCGAGCGCGTCGGCAAGCGCGGTCTGAAAGAAGGCGGCTTTGCCGGTCAGCGCCGTCTCGCGCAGCTTGCTGTAAGTTGCTGAGCCGACGAAGGGATTGACCGATGTCGCCTCGCCCTCGGCGAGCATCATCGAGCGCAGGCGGCGCCTGGCGGTTTCGGCGGCGCTGCCGGGCAGTTTTGGTGCGCTGGGAGCGGCGGCAGCGGCTTCGGCACCGTTGCCCGCCACGTCGGCGATCGGCTCGGGCTGCCGCACGCGCACCAGGGTCGGCTTTTCCAGCGCCTTGATCAACTGCGCGATGGTCGGGTTCAAATCCTTGCGGCGGGCAATGGCGCGCGCATGCGGCAGGCCGTGGCGGCCGATCAACGCGATCAGGTCGATGTCGCCCAGCGCCCGCGAACGGACGAGCAAGGGCGCGCAGACATCGACCGGCTCCTCGCAAAGCCGCCGCACCAGGGCGGCCGGCGCATATTCGCATTCGGACAGGGCGGCGGCGACATAGCGGCGCGATTCGACCGGCACGCTGTCGAACAGCGGCAGCGTCAGATCCTCGAGCTGGGCGATCTCGCGGCGCGACGGGCGGGTCAGCGAGCAGAACGCCGACACGGCGGCGCGAAACAGCCTTTCGGCTTTTCCCGATTCCGTCCGTATGGCGATTTGCCTGAAATCCGAAGCTGACACGGAAGATACGCCCGACACTCGACACAACCCGGACCATGCTCAACCGCAACTGTGTCGGTTTCGCGCAAGGCCTGGAACAAACATCAAATTAGCCGCGATCCGTTAGCGCTCCGTTAACCCTCTGCCGGCCTTAATCACATTTGGAGGCGTTGCGTTGTGCTCCGGGGCAACCGAGAGGAATACGCGAACCATGGGCATGGTACTGTCTTTCGTGCCGCGATCGGCACCAGTCAATCGAGCAGTTCAGGACACCGGTACGCCGGCGGCGGTGATCATTTTTCCCGGCGTCCGCTACGAGCATCCGCCATTGGCGGGCCAGGCGCGACCGGCGGACCAGCCGGGCACACCACGGACGCCTGTTCCGCACCACTGAATTTGCTGGTCGTCGGGGTGAGGTCAGTAGTCCTGCAGTTCGCAGGAGCTCTGGTCCAGGAACTGCGACACAACTGGCTTCCAGCTGTCGTCAGGCACGAAGGCGCGGATGACGAAGATGCCTTCCTCGATCGGCGCCTCGACGAAGATCGCCCCTTGCAGGTCTTCGGGAAGCTCCCTGCGCACGTCGATCATCTGTGCCGGCGTCAGCACCACGGTGTCCAGCTTGCTGCCGGTCGCCGTGCGGTCGTTGAATGAATAGAAATTGTGGCCGTTGCGGTCATAGACCGACACCGACCAGAACGGCACGCTGCCCGGCGCCTTGATCCGCACCACGCCTTCGGCAAGGTCGAAGCGGCAGGCGGCGGCGTAAAACAGCGGATCCACTGACTTCACCACCGGCGCGCCGCCCGCCTCGGCATCCAGCCTGGTCATCTTGTAGAGGTCGGACGCCATCGCCAGCCGTGACCAGGCATCGCGCTCGGTAAATTCCGGCACCAGCAAAAGCACCACGATGTGGACGATGCCGGCGCCGAGCAGGCCGAGCAGGATGGCGTGCAGCAACCTACGCATTGCAGCCAGCCTTGACGATCCGGGGCAGCGACACGTCGGAAAGGCCGGTGCTTGAGGCAATCGGCGTATCGTAGAAGGTGAGCACGAAGTACATCCGGCCAAAACCTTCGGTCAGAAGCCAGTTGCCGGGGGCCGGACGGTTGCCGACGGCGATGATCACCGAATTGTCGGGCTGACGCAGCACCTGGTAGGATTGCAGCGCCGCCAGCCTCGGCTTGCCGGTGTCGACCACGCCGAGCGATTGATCCGCGGCATAGAGCGTCCAGAACCGGGCGGTCGGGAAACTGCCTTCGATCCTGTAGTCGCATTGCCGCTGAAGCTCATCGCCGGCCGCATCGCGTTCGGCGATGAAGGACAAGCCTTCCGCCTTGCCGAGCGCCAGCACGCCCTCGCGCGCCACGCGCGCCTTCGAATAGGGGTCGGCATCTTGCGTGCCGATCTCGGGGAAGGCGGTCCATTGGCCGATGCTGATCGCGCCGACGCCGCTCTGCGCCTGCAGCGCATACCAGACGCTGCCGCCGCCGAGGCCGATGGCTATGGCAAGCGAAAGCAGCGTGAAAAAGGCGGTCTTGAGCATGAAGAACCGGGACGAGAGAATTATCGTTCGGGGATATAGCGGGGCAGGCCACAGAGCAAGCAGCGCTGTGGAATCAAAGCGCCGACAGGGTCTCCGGTGTCTGCGGCGAGCCGAGCACGGGCGCGGCCTGGAACACCTTGGTCATCTCGCGCAGCGTCTGTGTCGTGCGGCTGGACAGCACCGCCGGGCGCTCGGCCGCGGCATCGGCGGCTGCCTGATCGGCGTTTTTCTTCTCCGCTTCCTCGGCTTTGGCCGCGATCTCTTCGTCGACGAAGGGCTTGTCGAGGCCGGGGATCGGCTTCAGGTCGATATTCTGGTGCGCGTAGACCATCAGCCGCTGCCACACCATCGCCGGCAGCGTGCCTCCGGTCATGTTGCGGGTCGGGGTGAAGTCGTCATTGCCGAGCCAGACGGCAGCGGTGTAATTGCCGGTGAAGCCGACGAACCAGGCGTCGCGGTAGGATTGCGTCGTCCCCGTCTTGCCGGCGACGACGATGTTGGGCAGCTGCGCGCGCCGCGCGGTGCCGATCGCCGGCACCGCAGCCAGCATGGTGTTCATGTATTTCAGAGCCTGTTCCGACAGAACCCGATGCGGCGCCGGCGCATCCTTGGCAAAGTCGTAGACGACATCGCCGGTGCGGGTGACGAGCTGGGTGATGCCGTGCCGCGAGCCGGCGAAGCCGTTCTGCGCGAACACGCTGTAGCCCGTCGCCTGGTCCATGACCGTCATGCCCGATGTGCCGAGCACCATGGTCTTGTGCGACTCCAGCGGCGATTCCACGCCGAATGATTCGGCCATCGCCTTGATCGGGCCGATGCCGAGATAGTCCTTGGCCAGCCGTACCGGCACGGTGTTGATCGATTTGGCGATCGCCGTGATCAGCGTCACATTGCCGGCCGAGCCGCCATTGTAATTGTGCGGTGACCAGCCGCCCCAGCTGATCGGCCCGCCTGAGACGACGGAGTCCGGGGTGAACCCGTGCTCCATGGCGGTGGCGTAGACGTAAGGTTTGAACGAGGAGCCGGTCTGGCGCAGCGCCTTGGTGGCGCGGTTGAACTGGCTTGCGCCATAGTCGCGGCCGCCGACAATGGCGCGCACCGCGCCATTGGTCTCGATCACCACAACGGCGCCCTCGGTGACGTTGTACTCCTTGCCGAACTGGCGCAGGTGAAATTCGACGGATTCTTCCGCTGCCTTCTGGATGTTGGCATCGAAAGTGGTGTGTGCGACGAGCGAATGCTGGCCGGGCTTGGCGATTTTCTTGACCTCATCGAACGCCCAGTCGAGGTAATAATCCGGGCTCTTCTGCTCGCCGCGGTCGACGATCTCGGCTGGATGCAGCCTTGCCTGCAGCACCTGGCCTTCGGTCATGAAACCGGAATCGACGAGGTTCGACAGCACCACATTGGCGCGAGCGCGGGCAGCGGGCAGGTTGATGTGCGGGGCGTATTTGGTCGGCGCCTTGAACAGGCCGGCCAGCATCGCCGCCTCGGCGAGGTTCAGATCCTTGACGCTCTTGCCGAAATAGAAATCCGCCGCCGCCTCGATGCCGAACGTGCCGCCGCCCATATAGGCGCGGTCGAGATAGAGCTGCAGGATCTCCTTCTTCGACAGATTGGCCTCCAGCCACAGCGACAGGAAGGCTTCCTTGATCTTGCGCTGGAAGGTCCGCTCATTCGACAGGAACAGGTTCTTGGCCAGCTGCTGGGTGATGCTGGAGCCGCCCTGGACGACGGAATTGGCCCGCACATTCTCGAAGATGGCGCGCGACAGGCCGAGCACGTCGATGCCGTAGTGCTCGAAGAAGCGCCGGTCCTCGGTCGCCAGCACTGCTTTGATGACATGGTCCGGCATCTCGTCGACAGGCACGGAATCGCGCTGGATGATGCCGCGCTGGCCAATCTCGTTGCCGTAGCGGTCGAGGAAGGTGACGGCGAAATCGCCCTGACTGCGCCAGTCGCCGGTGGTGATCTGGAAGGCCGGCATCGCGAGTGCGAGCAGCACGACGACGCCGCCGGCGCCCATCGTAAAACCTTCGCTCAGCACCTCGATGATGCCGCGTCGCCAGCCGGTGACTCGGAAGCGCCGCGAAAAAATGGTTGCCGATTCCCAGAACTGGCCGGCCTTGAAGCCGATTTCGTAGAGCGAGGAATCGATCCAGGCGTCCACCGCCAGCAGTGCGGCGGCGATCGGACCTCTTCGTCTTGGACGTCGTTCTAAAGGACTGGCCATTCCCGAAACTCACCCAACCCACCTGAGAACCGCAAGCGGGCAATTTCAGGGCGGGCATACCCGGCGAAGACTATTCTTCCATTTCAGCCCGGCTCACAAGGGCAGCCAGGCCACACCGCACGGTTTGTTGAGCGCCGCCCGGATCGTGACGCTGGAGGTCGACGCCGTCGATGCCGACGCCAGTGGCTTCGAGCCAGTCTGGCACAAGGGCCGGCGCGTCGGCTTCGTCGCCTCAGCCGGCTATGGCTACACAATAGGCAAAAGCGTCGCGCTGACGTTGCTGGGCGACGAATTCGCCGGGGAGGGGACCGCGCTTTCGGTGCACATTGTCGGCGTCGAGCGGCCGGCGCGAATTATTCCGGCCTCGCCATACGACCCCGAGGGCAGGCGATGCGGCAATGAGGAGTTTTGGCCATGGTCGATGACATCATAAGGGAGACCAGGCGCGAGCGCCGGCGCGGGCACACCGGTGAGGCCGGCAGCGGGCCAAGCCGCCACCCGAACTATCGCTCGCTCAAGAACCCGTTCCTGCCGCAGCCGGTGTTTTCGGACGACCAGGTCGCGGCCATCCACGACACGGCGTTGCGCGTGCTGGAAGAGCTCGGCATCAAGGTGCTGCTGCCGGAGGCACGGGCGATCTACGCCAAAGCCGGTGCGCTGGTCGACGAGGACAGCCGGATGGTGCGCATCGGCCGCGATATTGTCACTGCGGCACTGGCCTCGGCGCCGAAATCCATCCGGGCGCTGGCGGGCGACCGTAGCCGCGATCTCATGCTGGAGCTCGGCTCGATGACGTTCCTCGCCGGGGCCGGGGCGCCCAACGTCACCGATCTCGAACGCGGACGGCGTCCGGGCACGCTCGCCGCTTTCGAAGAACTGACCAAGCTTGTTCAGAATTTCGATGTGCTGCATATGCTCGGCCCCTGGATCGAGCCTCAGGATGTCGACAACCGTTTACGCCACTATGCCGTCAACCGTGCGCAGCTGACCCTGTCGGACAAGTTTCCCTTCGTCTTCGCCCGTGGCACGCCGCAGGTCGAGGACGGGTTCGAGATGATCCGGTTGGCGCGCGGCCTCTCGCAGGACGAGTTCCTGGCCGGCGTCCATTGCTATACCGTCATCAACACCAATTCGCCGCGCCAGCTCGATATCCCGATGGCGCAAGGCATCATCGACTTCGCCAAGGCCGGCCAGGTGTCCATCATCACGCCCTTCTGCCTGGCCGGCGCCATGGCGCCGATCACCGTCGCCGGCGCATTGACGCTGCAGCATGCCGAGGCGCTGGCTGGTCTCGCGCTGGCGCAGATGGTGCGGCCGGGCGCACCGGTGGTTTACGGATCCTTCTCCTCCAATGTGGACATGAAGTCCGGCGCACCGGCCTTCGGCACGCCCGAGCACGTCAAGGCGACGCTGGGCGCCGGTCAGCTGGCCCGCTTCACCGGCCTGCCTTGGCGGTCCGGCGGCGGCAGTGCGGCCAACATTTCCGATGTGCAGGCGGCGCACGAGACGCAGTTCGCGCTGTGGGGCTCGGTGCTTGCCGGCGCCACCGTCTGCATCCATGCCGCCGGCTGGCTGGAGGGTGGCCTCAGCGTCTCCTACGAGAAGCTGATCACCGATATCGAGGCATTGCAGACGGTTGCCGAACTCTGCGCTACGACCCCCGGCGACGAGGATTCGATCGGCTTCGAGGCGATCGCTGAAGTCCAGCCGGGCGGGCATTTCTTCTCCGCCGGCCACACCATGACGCGCTACCGCACCGCCTTCTACGAGCCGCTGGTCGCCGATTGGTCGAATTTCGGCAGCTGGACGCAGTCCGGTTCGAAGTCGGCCACCGAGCGCGCCACCGGCATCTGGAAGCGGACGCTGGCCGACTTCCAGCCGCCTGCGTCGGCCGTTGCCACATCCGATGTGCTCGACGAGTTCATTGCCCGCCGCACCGAAGAGGGCGGAGCGTTGCCGGTGTCGTGAGGTTGGCAGCCGTCACGTCGGCCGCTTGTCGCCGGTCTTCGACGGCTCGCGGCGAATCGGCCCGGCATCGGCCTGCCTGTGCTTGTCGGCGGCAATCCGGCGGATGCGATCGAAGCGGCTCTCCTCCGCCGGCTTGGTCGCGGATACAGCGTTTGGCTTCGGGGCGAATGTGATCATCTGTCGATCTCCCTGTCGTTGATGACAGTCTTGACTGACTGACGGAAATTCCTGGCTCGCCGGGGAAATGTCCCCGGCAGCCTGTTCTGATTTATGCCCGCCCAGATTCCCAGCGGGCAATTTTCGGGCGATGGTCAGTAGCCGCCCATGCCGCCACCGCCGCCCGCAGGCGCCGCATCCTTGGCCGGAACGTCGGTGATCATCGCTTCGGCGGTGATCAGAAGCGCTGCAATCGAGCCGGCATCCTGCAGTGCGGTGCGCACCACTTTCGCCGGATCGACGATGCCCGCCTTGATCATGTCGACATAGACCTCGTTCTGGGCATCAAAGCCCTGATTGTGGTCCTTGCTGTCGGACAGCCTGCCGACGACGATCGAGCCTTCGACACCGGAATTCTCGGCGATCTGGCGGATCGGCGCTTCGAGTGCCCTGAGCACGATCGAAATGCCTGCCGTCACATCGTCATTGGCGCCAGTCAGCCCGGCCAGCGCCGATCTGGCGCGCAGAAGCGCCACGCCACCGCCGGGCACGATGCCTTCTTCCACCGCCGCGCGCGTCGCATTCAGCGCGTCGTCGATGCGGTCCTTCTTTTCCTTCACTTCAGACTCGGTGACGCCGCCGACGCGGATCACGGCGACGCCGCCGGCGAGCTTGGCCAGCCGCTCCTGCAGCTTCTCCTTGTCGTAGTCGGACGTGGTCTCCTCGATCTGGCCCTTGATCTGCGCGATGCGCGCCTGGATGGTCGCCTTGGTGCCGGCGCCGTCGATGATCGTGGTGGTGTCCTTCTCGATCAGTACGCGCTTGGCGCGGCCAAGCATCTCGATGGTGACGTTTTCGAGCTTGATGCCGAGATCCTCGGAAATCATCTGGCCCGATGTCAGCACGGCGATGTCTTCCAGCATCGCCTTGCGGCGATCGCCGAAGCCCGGCGCCTTGACGGCCGCGACCTTGAGGCCGCCGCGCAGCTTGTTGACGACCAGCGTCGCCAGTGCTTCGCCTTCGACGTCTTCCGAGATGATCAGCAACGGCCTGCCGCTCTGCACCACTGCTTCGAGGATCGGCAGCATCGCCTGCAGATTGCCGAGCTTCTTCTCGTGGATGAGCACGTAAGGCTCTTCCAGTTCGACGCGCATCTTGTCGGCATTGGTGACGAAATAGGGTGAGAGATAGCCGCGGTCGAACTGCATGCCTTCGACGACGTCGAGTTCGGTGTCGGCGGTCTTGGCCTCCTCGACGGTGATGACGCCGTCATTGCCGACCTTGTCCATCGCCTTGGCGATCATGGCGCCGACGCTGGCATCGCCATTGGCGGCGATGGTGCCGACCTGCGCGATCTCGGCCGACGACTTGACCTTCTTGGCCTTCGCCTTGATGTCCTTGACCACGGCGGCGACAGCCTGGTCGATGCCACGCTTGAGGTCCATCGGGTTCATGCCCGCGGCAACCAGCTTGGCGCCTTCGCGCAGGATCGATGCGGCCAGCACCGTGGCGGTGGTGGTGCCGTCACCGGCGAGGTCGTTGGTCTTCGAAGCCACTTCGCGCACCATCTGCGCGCCCATGTTCTCGAACTTGTCAGCAAGCTCGATTTCCTTGGCCACCGTCACACCGTCCTTGGTGATGCGCGGCGCGCCATAGGCCTTGTCGATGATGACGTTGCGGCCCTTGGGGCCGAGCGTGACCTTCACCGCATTGGTGAGGATCTCGACGCCGCGCAGCATGCGGTCGCGCGCGTCGGTGGCGAATTTGATTTCCTTGGCAGACATTTTTTTCAATCCCGTTGGTGTGGTGAAGCAAGCGGCTCGCCGGAGCCTGGCAAAGCCAGGCCGGTCAGGCAGCCTTCTTGGCTTTGACGCTCTTCTCGGTGACGACCGTCCCGCTCTTGCCGATAGCGGCCGTCTCGCTCTTGTCGATGACGCCCATAATGTCGGCTTCCTTCATGATCAGCAGGTCCTCGCCGTCGATCTTGACCTCGGTGCCCAACCATTTGCCGAACAGGATGAAGTCGCCGGCCTTGACGTCGAGCGGAACAAGCGCGCCGTTTTCGTCGCGTGCGCCCGGCCCAACGGCGATGACTTCGCCTTCCTGCGGCTTTTCCTTGGCATTGTCGGGAATGATGATGCCGCCCTTGGATTTGACATCGCCTTCGGCGCGCCGGATGACGACGCGGTCGTGGAGTGGCCGAAACTTCATGAGAACTTCTTTCTGGGGCCGGCATAGGCGACCGCGCCGTTCTTATAGGCGTGTTGGCACTCGATAGATAGGAGTGCCAAAAATTATTCGTGGCCAAAATTAAATATTAAAAAGTATTATGATGTCTGCAGGGTTCGAAACGTCGCGAGGCGCCTAGATATTTCAAAAAATTGAATTTCGAGGCAAAAGTGACTATTTATATCGTAAGTTCGATTTCACAATTTCAGGCACGAAGGAGATTTAGGCGATGGCCGAAGGCAATCAGAGCATCATGGAAAAAGCTGAAGCCCGCTTCATGGACAAGCAGAAGAAGACGGCCGAGCGCAACAAGGCAACCTCCGACTACATGTCCGAAGCGAGGGCCAGGGAGATCAAGACGGCAAGGCTCAGGGAATTGCGCCTGGCCAAGGAAGAGGCCGACCGCGTCGCGGAAGCCTTGAACCCGACACCGAAGAAGAAGCGGGCGACAGTCAAGAAAGCCGCCGCCGCGCCGAAGGGGGGCACGTCATGAGCCTGACATTCCCCAATCCAAGTCGCTTCTATGACGAGGCCGGCAAGCGCATCCGCTTTGTCGGCCACGACGGCATGTTCCAGATTTCCTTCTCTGTCGCAGCCGATGCCCTCTCGAAGGCGCCATCAGGGACGGCGACCGCGGAAGCCACCTATCTGGCGGCTTTCGACACCGCGTCCAGCTCCATCCATGACATTGCCAGCAAGGCCTACGCCCGCACCCGCAAGAGCATATATGTGCTCACAGCCGCGGATTTCGGTTAGCGCGCGTTCGTCTTGCAATCAGAGCGGCTGAGATCAGCGTGCGTCAGGACTTGCGGTCGGCTTTTGCCCGCCGCTTGACGTCCCGGCTGTTCAGGCGGTCGGCCATCGCTTCCGCATCGCGCACATTCATGGCCACCATTACCTGTTGCTTAAGCTCGACAGGCTGGCCGGTGAAGATGTCGAAGATAGTCCAGCTCTCGGGCTCGTCCATGCGCAACGCGTAGCGGTTTGTCATATCGGCATCAGGCCTTTGACATGAAAAATGCCGCCGCCAGGATCAGGATTGTCCAGGCCACCACCGACAGCTTCAAGGCCAGGCCGCCATGCATTGAAAGTATCTCGCGCATGCGCAGGGCCACGGTGCTCTTCGACAGGGCGGGTGCTGCCGCAATCGCGACCGGGGGCTTGACGCCGAGCTTTCCAAAAGCCGGCAGCAGCGGTGGCGTTCGCATGAAATGACCTCGAATTGCCGGAGAAAACAGGGCTCCTCATAACACCCTTCTTGAAACTCCCCGCATGCCAAATAGAACCCGGTCCGTGAAAGGGCCATGCCGCCCGATTCGCCGCCTTCCATCAGGCGGATCGTCATCTGGCGAAATCCGTGCAACGCGGTTAGGTTGCGCGCGAAACTGAGGTTGTTCAAAGCGTGACAGGCGAACGGAGACGACGATGACGGCGCCCGGCGATTTGCTGCAAGCCTTGTTCATGAGATTGAAGAGCGATGCCTCGCTGACGGCGCTGCTCGGCGGCGCCGGGTTGCGCGAGCAGGCGGCCGACAGTGCCGCCTTCCCTTATGTGACCTATGGCAGGACCAGCGCATTCGATCTGGACACCGGCGCCGACAATGATGACGACCAGCTCATCACGCTGCATGTCTGGTCGAAGGCGCAAGGCGAGGCCGAGACGCGTCTGATCATGGACAGCATCCGGGCGCGCCTTGACGGCGCCGCTTTCGCCACCGGCTCGCGCGACCAGACCCGCCTGTCCTTGGAGTTCGCCGAGGCCCGCTACGACGAGGACCTGGCGCTCTACCACGGGGTGCTGCGGATACGCGCCCTCACCGAGCAAAATGATTGAAGCAACCTAGATTTGCGCCGGGATCTCGGCCTTGTCGATGACTGACCACACCTCGCGGATGCGACCCTCTCCGAATTCGTAGAAAACATTCTCAGCGAACGACACGCGCTTGCCGTTCACCGGCAGGCCGAACAGCACGCCCTTGGGATGACAGTCGAAATGCAGGCGCGCCGCCACGCGCGGCGGCTGGCAGACCAGCAGTTCGATGTTGAAGCGGAGGTCGGGAATCGCCTCGAAATCGCCTTCGAGCATACGGCGATAACCCGACAGGCCGAGCATTTCGCCATTGTGCTGCACCTCGTCGCCGACAAAGTCTCCAAGTTTCGCCCAGTCCTGGGCATTCAGGCAAGCGATATAGCCCCGGTAAAGGTCGGCAAGGTCTTTATCCGTCATGGCGCACTCCGATGATTTGGCGTTTCCCGCGCTATTTAGGGCGGCCCTTCAGAATGGTCTCGCCTTGACCTGTTCCCAATCTGGCTGCGAATTGAGAACCTGCGCGCAAACACCATAGCCGCGCAGCCGGTTTTCCGGTTATGAATCCATTGCCCGGTCTGAGGGACTGGGCGGTAGGATCGCATTCATTCGTTGCGCGCGCAGGGGGTATTGCGGGGATGGATTTTCACCCGTTCACCGTTCATTTCACGTTCAGCACAGTTGCGTTACAACGCCGACCATGAAAACGCTTCGCTCTCATGTCAGAACCGCGATACTGGCGCTCACGGCGGCCGGCCTGTTGGCGTCGCAAGCGACGCCGGCAGCCGCGGCGGATTGCTACGCGATCGGCCAGCAGGTTGCCGAGCAGAATGGCGGCACGCTGGCCAAGGCTTCGCAGACGACGCGTGGCGGCCAGGAGGTCTGCGTCATCGTCGTGCTTGTGCCGGGCAAGGACGGCCAGCGTCCGCGCCGCTCCGAGATCGTCGTCCCGGCGAACTGATCCAATCTTCCCCCTTGCAGGGCTCGTTTCCCAGACCACCGGAATCGGCCTATATCTGACACATCAACAGGCCTGACCGATCATGCGCGTACTCGTCGTCGAAGATGACAAGGATCTCAACCGGCAGCTGGCCGACGCGCTGGTCGATGCCGGCTATGTCGTCGACCGCTCCTATGACGGCGAGGAGGGGCATTTCCTCGGCGACACCGAGCCCTACGATGCCGTCGTGCTCGACATAGGCCTGCCGCAGATGGACGGCATCAGCGTCGTCGAGCGCTGGCGCCGCAACGGCCGCAAGATGCCGGTGCTGATCCTGACAGCGCGCGACCGCTGGAGCGACAAGGTGTCGGGCATCGATGCCGGCGCCGACGACTATGTCACCAAGCCGTTCCACATCGAGGAGGTGCTGGCCAGGGTGAGGGCGCTGATCCGCCGCGCCGCCGGCCATGCCTCGTCCGAGCTCACTTGCGGGCCGCTGCGCCTCGACACCAAGGCCTCCAAGGCCGATGTCGCCGGCGTGCCGCTGAAGCTGACCTCGCATGAGTTCCGCCTGCTGGCGTATCTGATGCACCATATGGGCGAGGTGGTGTCGCGCACCGAGCTGGTCGAGCATCTCTACGACCAGGATTTCGACCGCGATTCCAACACCATCGAGGTCTTTGTCGGCCGGCTGCGCAAGAAGATGGGCATCGACATGATCGAAACCGTGCGCGGCATGGGCTATCGCATGCGTGAGCCGGAGGCGTAAGGCGGAACCGCTCCCCATACCAGCAAGGAAGCCTTTTTCGGCGCGGCTCTGGCCGCGCTCGCTGGCCTTCCGCGTCATCGGATTTTCCACGATCTGGGCGATCCTCACCCTGATCGTCATCTTCACTCTGATCACCACGCTCTACCGCCAGGCCAGCGAGCGCGGCTTCGACAGCCTGCTGTCGGCGCATCTGTTCAATCTGATCGGCTCGGTCGGCGTTTCCGAATCCGGCCAGCTCACCGGTGCTCCCGACCTTGGCGACCTGCGCTTCTCGGAGCCGAATTCGGGCTGGTACTGGTCGGTGGAGCCGGCTTCCGAAGGTGTGCACGGCAACCTTCATTCGTCCTCGATGACCACGACGATCCCGTCGCCGACCGTCGCCGAGGTGCCGTTCAATTCGAGCTTCCAGCGCAGCTACTCCACCGACGGTATCGGCGACGAGCAGCTCGAAGTGTTCGAGAGCGAATTCGTGCTCGACGCCAAGAACCGCGCCGCGCGCTTCCGCGTGATGGGCAACAAGACCGAGCTCGAACAGGAGATCGCCACCTTCCAAGGCCGATTGCTGACCTATCTCAGCCTGTTCGGCGTCGGCATGATCGCCATCAATGCGATCGCTATCCTGCTCGGCCTCCAGCCCTTGCGCCGGGTTCGCAACGCGCTTGCCCAGGTGCGCGAAGGCACGGCGCAGCGGCTCGATGGCCGGTTTCCCGCCGAGATCGAGCCGCTCGCCAACGAAACCAATGCGCTGATCGAAAACAACAAGCGCATCGTCGAGCGCTCGCGTACGCAGGTCGGCAACCTTGCCCATTCGCTGAAGACGCCGCTCGCCGTGCTGATAAATGAGGGCCGGGCTCTCGGCGGCGCCAAGGGCCAGCTCATCGCCGACCAGGCGGCGTCGATGCAGAAACAGGTCGACCACTACCTGCAGCGGGCACGGGTCGCGGCGCAGCGCGACAGCGTCGTCTACCGCACGCCGGTGACGCCGCTGGTGCAGCGCATGGTGCGCGTGCTGCAAAAACTCAAGCCTGATGTCAGCCTGTCGCTTACGCTGCCGGCGGCCGACATCGTCTTTGCTGGCGAGCGCGAGGATTTGGAGGAACTGCTCGGCAACCTTCTCGACAATGCGATGAAATGGGCGAAGAGCACTGTTGCCGTATCCGTCACGCCGGCCGCAGCCGGCCTGTTCGAGCTATCGATCGAGGATGACGGTCCCGGCATCCCCGAGGACAAGGCCCGCGACGTCTTGAAACGCGGCCGGCGCCTCGACGAGACAAAGCCGGGAACCGGGCTCGGACTTGCCATCGTTGCCGACCTCGTCAACGAGTATGGCGGGGCGCTGGCGCTGGAACGCTCCACGATGGGCGGGCTGAAGGCGGTTGTGCGCTTGCGGAGCTTGCAATGATGTACTGCCCAGGGCCAATCGACACGGCCGAATGCCTGTGTTATGGCGGCCCCTCGATTGCGCAAAAGCCGTTAAGAACGGCCAAATTTCCGACAAATATCAATACTATGACGTCCTGACGCCCCCCGATGACGCGGCCCCCAGCGCATCCCGTTCAAGAAAACCGGTTGTTGGCATGAAGATTCGCGTTGCGCTCGTTTCCGCACTGCTCGCTCTTTCCGGCTGCGGGACGCTGGGCAAGGGCAGTGGCCCGGATATCTCCATCACCAACCCGCCCGCGTCGCCTCCTTCAGGGGCCAAAGTCGCGACGACGATCATCTCGGCCATGGCCGGCGGGCTCGTCGGCGGATCGATCGGCAGCGGCCTGAACAGCACCGAGAAGCGCAAGGCGCTCGAGGCGGAATACAAGGCGCTCGAATATACGGCGAGCGGCCAGAAGGTGACGTGGAAGAGCGACAGTTCGGCTCATTCCGGCGAAGTCGTCGCGGCCCAGCCCTACCGCGTCGGCTCGCAGGATTGCCGCCAGTACACCCATACGGTGTTTACCGGCACGGCCGGCCAGACCGCGCGGGGCACCGCATGCCGCAACGCCGACGGCAGCTGGACGCCGCTGACCTGAACATTGGGCCGGGGTCGGAATCCCGTCAAAGCGTCGCAGCACCCTCATGTTGTGAGAGCAGGGCTCTCGCTCTATTGGAAGAACCATGCTGTTCTGGGTCATAGCCGCAATCCTCACGCTAGGCGCAAGCCTGACGGTGCTGCTGCCGCTGACCAGTGGCGGCAAGGACGCTCCGACCAGCAGCGACCACGACCTCGAAGTCTATCGCGACCAACTGGCCGAGCTTGAGCGTGACGCCGCGCGCGGGCTGATCCAGCCGGCGGAAGCCGAGGAGGCGCGCGCCGAAATCGCCCGCCGCATCCTTCGCCTGGGAGATGTTGGTCAAGCCAATGTCGGTCAAGCCGATGCGCCTGGCACGCGGCAGCCGTCAAAGGCGGCAAGGCTGGTGGCAACGGCTGCGGTACTGGCGGTCCCTCTGCTCAGCTGGGGCCTTTACAGCCAGCTCGGCTCGCCGGATCTGCCGTCGCAGCCGCTTGCCGAACGGCTGGCCAAGAATCCGGCCGATAGTTCGGTCGACGAGTTGGTGGCGCGCGCCGAGGCCCATCTTGCCGCCAACCCTGGCGATGGACGCGGCTGGGACGTGCTCGCCCCGATCTATCTGCGCCTGCAGCGCTTTCCCGATGCCGTGACCGCCTATCGCAATGCCATCCGCCTCGATGGCGACACGGCTGCCCGCGAGGCCGGTCTCGGCGAAGCGATCGCCAATGCGGCCGGCGGCATCGTTTCGGCCGATGCGCAATACGCTTTCGAACAGGCGCTAAAACTCGACCCGGGAAACGCGAAAGCCTCGTTCTATTTGGCGATGGCGCTGGCCCAGGAAGGCCGCATACCCGAGGCAACCACGGCTTGGCAGAAAATGCTCGATTCCCTGCCGCAGGATTCGCCATGGCGCGGAGCTGTCCAACAGGCACTGGCCGAGGCCGCCAACCGCAGCGTCGCGTCAGGAGAGCCCGCCAAAGGCCCCGACGCCGCAGCCGTCGATGCCGCCTCGTCGATGGCGCCGCAGGACAGGCAGGCCATGATCGAAACCATGGTCGCCGGCCTCGACGAAAAATTGCGGCAAAATCCGCGCGACACGGAAGGATGGATGCGGCTCATTCGTTCCTATGTTGTGCTGGGCAAGGCCGACCAGGCGCGCGACGCGCTGCATCGCGGTATTGCCGTGTTTGGCGCCGACAGTGAGGAAGCGAAGAAATTCACCGCCTTTGCCGCCTCGCTCGGCCTGACGGCGACGGAGTAGGACATGACGCGCAAGCAGAAGCGATTGTCGGTGATTGTCGGAGGTCTTGCCTTCCTCGGCGCCGCCACCGGGCTGACCTTCTATGCGTTGGGCCAGAAGGCCTCCTATTTCTATATGCCCGCCGATCTGACCACCGCCAGCTTGCAGCCGGGACAGCGCATCAGGCTCGGCGGCCTCGTCGAAAAGGGCACGGTCGTGCGCGGGCAGGGCGCGGCGGTTGCGTTCTCGGTCACCGACACGCACAAATCGGTCAAGGTCAGCTATACCGGCATCCTGCCCGATCTGTTCCGCGAGGAGCAGGGCGTCATCACCGAAGGCAGCTTTGGCGCCGACGGCGTTTTCGTCGCCGACAGCGTGCTGGCCAAGCATGACGAGCGCTACATGCCCAAGGAAGTCGCTGACGGGCTGAAGGCCAAGGGCGTGTGGCAAGAGAGCAAGAGCCAGTAATGGTTGAGACCGGACACTTCGCGCTCGTCCTCGCCTTTGTGCTGTCGCTGGTGCAGACGCTGGTGCCGCTGATCGGCGCCCGTACCGGCAACCAGAGGCTGATGGCTGTCGGCGGTCCCGTCACGGTCACAGGCTTCGCGCTCACGGCGCTATCGTTCGCAGCACTCGCCGGCGCCTATGCAAGTTCCGATTTCTCGGTGGCGAGCGTGTGGGAAAACTCGCATTCGCTGCAGCCGCTGATCTACAAGATCACCGGAACCTGGGGCAATCACGAAGGCTCGATGCTGCTCTGGGTGCTGATCCTGACCTTCTTCGGTGCGCTGGTCGCCGTCTTCGGCTCCAACCTTCCGGCGACGCTGCGCGCCAATGTGCTGGCCGTGCAGGGGGCTATCGGCGCCACCTTCTTCCTGTTCATCCTGGCGACATCCAATCCGTTCACCCGGCTCAATCCGGCGCCGATCGAGGGCCGCGATCTCAACCCGGTCCTGCAGGATCTTGGCCTCGCCATCCATCCGCCGCTGCTCTATCTCGGCTATGTCGGGTTCTCTATCTGCTTTTCCTTCTCGGTCGCCGCCCTCATCGAAGGCCGCATCGATGCCTCCTGGGCGCGCTGGGTGCGGCCGTGGACGCTGGTCGCCTGGATGTTCCTCACCGGCGGCATCGCGATGGGCTCCTACTGGGCCTATTACGAGCTCGGCTGGGGCGGCTTCTGGTTCTGGGATCCGGTCGAAAACGCCTCCTTTATGCCGTGGCTGGCCGGCACGGCTCTTCTGCATTCGGCGATCGTCATGGAGAAGCGTTCGGCGCTCAAGATCTGGACGCTGCTGCTTGCCATCCTCACCTTCTCGCTCTCGCTGCTCGGCACCTTCCTGGTGCGCTCCGGCGTGCTGACCTCGGTGCATGCTTTCGCCACCGATCCGACCCGCGGCATCTTCATCCTGTGCATTTTGACGCTGTTCATCGGCGGCTCGCTGGCCCTGTTTGCGCTGCGCGCCTCGCGGCTGACGGCCGGCGGCCTGTTCCACCCGATCTCGCGCGAAGGCGTGCTTGTCCTCAACAATCTGTTCCTGACCACGGCCACCGCCACCGTGCTGGTCGGCACGCTCTATCCGCTCGCGGTCGAGGCGCTTTCGGCCGGCAAGATCTCGGTCGGCGCCCCCTTCTTCAACCTGACATTCGGCCCGCTGATGGTGCCGCTGCTGGTCGTGGTTCCGTTCGGGCCGCTGCTAGCCTGGAAGCGCGGCGACCTCTATGCCGTCGCTCAGCGCCTGATGGCGGCTTTCGGCGCCGCTCTCCTGGCGATGCTGGTCACGGGGCTGTTTATCGACGGCGCGTCGGTGTTCGCCGCCCTTGGTGTCGGCCTCGCCTGCTGGCTGGTCTGCGGCGCGCTCACCGACCTCGCCGTCAAGTCCGGCTTTGGCAATGTGTCGCCCGCCATCATGCTGCGCCGTTTCGCCGGCCTGCCGCGTTCGGTGTTCGGCACTGCACTTGCCCATCTCGGCCTCGGGCTGACGACGCTCGGCATTGTCGGCACGCTGTGCTTCGGCACCGAAAGGATACTGTCGATGCATGCCGGCGAGAGCGTCGAACTCTCCGGCCACACGCTGCGTTTCGACGGCCTCTTCCCGGCGCAGGGTCCGAATTACAGCGAGCAGCGCGGCCGCTTTTCCGTGATCGGCGCCGGTGGCGGCGTTTCAGCCGAGATCACCTCGGCCAAGCGCTTCTTTCCGGTGCGGCAGACGACGACGACCGAATCCGGCATCGAGACGATCGGCTTCAGCCAACTCTATCTGTCGCTGGGCGATGAGGGCACCGATGGGTCGGTCGTGGTGCGCCTGTGGTGGAAGCCGCTGGTGACGCTGATCTGGGGCGGAGCTCTGGTGATGATGGCGGGAGCCGCAATGTCGCTGCTCGACCGGCGCCTGCGGGTTGGCGCACCCTCGCGCCGCCGCAAGCAGGCAGCCTCCATGCCGTCGGCAGGCGCGCCGTGAGCACCAGGTTCTCGTTGGCCTCGCTCACCCTGCTTCTGGCGCTGCTGTTTGCCGGCGCGGCGCAAGCGGTGAAACCGGACGAGGTTCTCACCGATCCGGCGCTCGAGGCGAGGGCGCGGCTACTGTCGGAAGGCCTGCGCTGCATGGTCTGCCAGAACCAGTCCATCGACGAATCCGATGCAGACCTCGCCCGCGACCTGCGCATCCTGGTGCGCCAGCGCCTGGTTGCCGGCGATACCGACCAGCAGGTGATGGACTATATCGTGTCGCGCTACGGCGAGTTCGTGCTGTTGAAGCCGCGCTTCAGCCCGCGCAACGCCTTGCTTTGGGGCACGCCGGTGCTTCTGCTTCTAGTCGGCGGCATTTTCATTGTGCTGACCACACGCTCCCGCCGCTCGTTGGCAACCAAGGCGCTGAGCGCCGAGGAACAGGCGGCGCTGGACAAGATGCTGAGCGACTAGCTCGGCCATTCCTCCAAAGGCCAGTCCCGCGACGTGTGGATGGCGCGCAGGNGCGCGCAGGATAACAATGCTCTGACGGCCGGCGATCAGGCGCAATTCATAGGCAATGATGTAGGGCAGGCGGCCGATGGGCTTCTCATAAGTGCCTGTTACCCGGCCAGGTCGGCCCGTCGCCATATCACCAAGGCCCCGGCCCATTTCACGGATACGGTCCGCGAGGCGTCGGGCGGCGGCAGGATTGTCCTGAGCGATAAAGGCAACTTGCTGCGTGAGATCGTCCAGCGCTTCTCGCGACCAGGTGACGAACCGCTTCACGCCTTGCCTGCGCGCCTGGCTTTCGCTGCTTCGATCACCGCGTCGAGCTCCGCCATGGCGTCGTCGTGGGGCACGACACGGCCAGCCTCTGCGTCGGCCATGCCACGTTTTATGCCTTCGATGATATCCAGCTCGCGATCGACATAGGCTGAGACCGCCTCGGCGGCGAGGAACGATTTACTACGCCTGGTATCGGTAGCGATCTGCTCCAGCTTCAGCTTGGTCTCGGACGAGACTCGAATGGTCATGGTGGTGCTTGCTGTCATTGTGAAAGCCTTGTGCTGAGTTGTGTACACCATAGGGCAGCAGGCGAGCGCAACCAAGCGATTTGTGCGACCGCCCAACATTACAAAACTTTCATGCACCGGAAATGGCGCCGTAATGTGCGCCTCTCTATTTCTCTTGTCCGAGGATGCTCTGCCTGAGCCGCATCCAGTGAAAAGAGGATACGAGACCCATGACTATCGCCCCCAACCCATATTCCCGCACCCGCAAACGCCTGTTGGCCGCCGCCGCTTCGCTGGCCATTGCCGGCGGCATCGGTTTCGGCGCCGTTGCCACTGGTACAGCTCCCGTTCTGGCCGACGCCGTGCGGGTCGAAGCGCCCCAGGTGCCGGGCTTTGCCGATGTCGTCGAGCGCGTTTCGCCGGCCGTGGTCAGCGTCAAGGTCAAGGCCAAGATCGAGCCTGCCGCCGATGACGGCTCCGATCAGTCCGACGATCCGGACGGCATGAACAACCTGCCCGACAATCCGCAGCTGCGCCAGTTCTTCAAGCAATTCCGCGGCTTTGGTGATCAGAACGGCCATGACGGCGGCAATCGTCGCTTCAGCCACCGCGACCATAACAACGACCAGCCGCGTCCGGTGGCGCAGGGTTCTGGCTTCTTCATCTCCGATGACGGCTATCTCGTCACCAACAACCATGTCGTCGAGGAAGGCTCCGCCTTCACAGTGGTGATGAATGACGGCAAGGAGCTTGACGCCAAGCTGATCGGCACCGATCCGCGCACCGATCTGGCGGTGCTCAAGGTCGATGGCGTCGGCAAGTTCACCTATGTCGATTTCGCCGACGATTCCAAGGTTCGCGTCGGCGACTGGGTGGTGGCCGTCGGCAATCCGTTCGGCCTCGGCGGCACCGTCACCGCCGGCATCGTCTCGGCCCGTGGCCGTGATATCGGCGCCGGTCCCTATGATGACTTCATCCAGATAGACGCTTCGGTCAACCGCGGCAATTCGGGCGGCCCGACCTTCAACCTTAACGGCCAGGTCGTCGGCATCAACACCGCGATCTTCTCGCCGTCGGGCGGAAGCGTCGGCATCGCCTTCGACATTCCGGCCTCGACCGCCAAGCAGGTGGTGCAGGATCTGATGAAGAGCGGCTCGGTGCAGCGTGGCTGGCTCGGCGTCGAAATCCAGCCGGTTACATCGGACATCGCCGAATCGCTGGGCCTGAAGTCGCAGAACGGGGCTCTGGTTTCGGGCGCCCAGGACGGTGGCCCCGGCAAGAAGGCCGGCATCACCGCCGGTGACGTGATCACCCAGGTCGAAGGCAAGGACGTCGCATCGCCGAAGGAACTGGCTCGTCTGATCGGCGCCTACCCACCCGGCAAGTCGGTCGACGTCACGGTGTGGCGCGATGGCAAGAGCCAGACCATCAAGGTCGATCTCGGCACGTTGCCATCCACTGACAAGCAGGCCTCGGCCGACCCGCAGCAGCCCGCGGCACCGGCAAAGCCCGCCGCGCTGGCCGATCTCGGCCTCACCGTCACCAAGTCGGAAAACGGCAAGGGCCTGGTGGTGACCGATGTCGATCCCGACAGCGATGCCGCCGACCGCGGCATCCAGCCCGGCGATGTCATCACCTCGGTCAACTCGACGGAGGTGAACGGCACCGACGACGTCGCCAAGGCGATGGCCGATGCGGTCAAGTCCGGCCGCAAGGCGGTGCTGATGCAGATCACCCGCGACGATTCAAACCGCTTCGTCGCGCTGCCAGTCGCCAAAGGCTGACATCACACAGTTTCCAGTGCGGCGGTTTCAACACCCCCGAGCCGCCGCACGGGAAGCAAGGGGCCGATCGCGTTAGTCAGTCATCGTGTTCTGCCCCCGGCGGCAGCGGGCCCCCATCGCCCGCTGCCGCTCTAACAGCGAAGCATGTCGCCCAAAAGTGCACTGCGGTTTTGGCAAAACGACATGCTTGAACGAAAGCTTTTGCGCTCATGGCGGCCCCTCAATCTTCCGGCGAAATCGCGTATAACGGCTCTATGAAGATTCTCGTCATAGAAGACGATCGCGAGGCGGCCGACTATATGCAGAAGGCCTTTGCCGAGGCTGGGCACACCGCCCATGTCGCCGGCGACGGCGAAACCGGCTTTGCGCTGGCCGATGCCGGCGACTATGACGTGATGGTCGTCGACCGCATGATGCCACGCCGCGACGGGCTCTCCGTCATTGCCGGCCTGCGCTCGCGCGGCAACACCACGCCGGTGCTGATCCTGTCGGCGCTGGGCGAAGTCGATGACCGCGTCACCGGTCTGCGCGCCGGCGGGGACGACTATCTGACCAAGCCCTATGCCTTTTCCGAATTGCTCGCCCGCGTCGAGGTGCTGAACCGCCGCGCCAGCGCCAGAGAGGCCGAAACCGTCTACCGGGTCGGCGATCTCGAGCTTGACCGGCTGTCCCATTCGGTCAAGCGCGCGGCGCGCGAGATCACGCTGCAGCCGCGCGAATTCCGCCTGCTCGAATATCTGATGCGCCATGCCGGCCAGGTGGTGACGCGCACCATGCTGCTCGAAAATGTCTGGGACTATCATTTCGATCCGCAGACCAACGTCATCGACGTTCACGTCTCGCGCCTGCGTGGCAAGATCGAGAAGGGTTTCGACAAGCCGATCCTGCATACGGTTCGCGGCGCCGGCTATATGCTGAAGAGCGGCTAGAGCATGATCCCAAGAAGTAGGTACCGGTTTTTGGAGAAGATCGTGCTCCAACAAAGGGGTAGGTCATGATGAGATTTCAGCCAAATCTCATCATGAGCTAGAACTCGATGGCCCTTTCCCTGCCGGCCATCATGAGGACAACGGCGGCGCGGCTTTCAGCGCTTTATTTCCTGCTTTTCGCGCTATGTGCCGTGTTGCTGGTCTTCTACATGACGTCGTTGTCGGCCCGCATGCTGACCGGCCAGACCCAGCAGACCATCAATGACGAGGTGCTCGGCCTCGCCCGTGCCTATCAGAGCGGCGGCCTGCCGCGGCTGGTGCGCGTCGTCGAGCAGCGCTCGCGCCAGCCCGGCGCCAACCTCTATCTCATTGCCGACGTCAACGGCCAGATCCTCACCGGCAACGTGCAGAGCCTGGCACCGGGGGTGCTCGAGACCGATGGCTGGACGACCGAACCCTTCTCCTATCGCCGTTTCGGCGAAGGTGAGCTCGAACGGCAGCGCAACCAGGCTTCTGACCCGAACGGCGCGCAGCCCGGCGAGACCGAAATTCAGTCCCAGGGCGAGAAGGGCCACAACGCCATCGCGCTGGTGCTGCGGCTGCCCAACCAGATGATCATGCTTGTCGGTCGCGATCTCGGCGAGCCCGAGCGCTTCCGCGCCGTCGTCCGCCGCGCCCTGATGCTGGCGCTGGGCATGATGGGCCTGGGCGGGCTGCTGATCTGGTTCCTTGTCGGCCGCGCCGCGCTGAAGCG
Organism: Mesorhizobium sp. LNJC405B00; assembly: GCF_000502615.1. NCBI lineage: Bacteria > Pseudomonadati > Pseudomonadota > Alphaproteobacteria > Hyphomicrobiales > Phyllobacteriaceae > Mesorhizobium > Mesorhizobium sp. LNJC405B00. Next base: position 257,245 of record NZ_AYWC01000013.1, read on the forward strand.
CATCGACAGCGTCTCGGAGGCAAGCCGCCGCATTATGGGCGGCGATCTCACGGGACGGCTGCCGGTGACCGGCGCCGGCGATGAGTTCGACCGCCTGTCGGAAAACCTCAACACCATGCTGGCCAGGATCGCGACGCTGAACGAAGGGCTGAAGCAGGTCTCCGACAACATCGCCCATGATTTGAAGACGCCGCTGACCAGACTGCGCAACCGCGCCGAGGCCACACTTTCGGGCAAGCACAAGACCACCGACTACCGGCAGGCGCTGGAAGGCACCATCGCCGAATCCGACCAGCTGATAAAAACCTTCAACGCCATCCTGATGATCTCCAGGCTGGAGGCCGGCTATTCCTCGGAGAGCACCAGCAAGGTCGATCTCGCCGCCGCGGTGCATGACGTTGTCGAGCTTTATGAGCCGGTGGCGGAGGAGGCTGGCGTGGTGCTTGAAACTGCCGCGGACGGGAATTTTTCCGTCGATGGCAACCGCGAGCTGATCGGCCAGGCACTGTCGAACATCGTCGACAACGCCATCAAATACTCGACCGATGCGACGGAAAAGCCTGCCGTGCGCGTAGCCCTGCAGCGCGTCGGTCACGAAATCCGCCTTTCCGTTTCCGACAATGGCCATGGCATCCCCGACGATGCCGACCGCGCCAGGGCGACCGAGCGCTTCGTGCGGCTGGAAAAGAGCCGCTCGCAGCCGGGATCCGGCCTTGGTCTCAGCCTCGCCAAGGCGATCATGACTTTTCACAATGGCCGGCTTGAACTTCTGCCTGCCAATCCCGGATTGTCCGTTATCATGAGCTTCCCGGGGCGGGAGGACCATTGATGGCGGTGCGGATGGCGCAGAAACGGATCGAGACCGAATGGCGCCTGCAACTGGCGGCGCAGCTCGCGCCGCTGGATGAGACCCGCGCCCGGCGTGAACTGTCGGAGATCGCTGGCGATGCCAAGGACGAGAACCTGCCGCGGCTGGCGAAATTCCTAGGAGGCAAGGGCGCGGCCCAGGAGTTTCTCGCTGCCGTCTTCGATCTCTCGCCTTTCCTCCGCGATGTCGCGCGCCGCCGGCCGCAAATCCTCGACGCGCTGTTCGATGGCAGTGTCGAGGCTCGGCTGCTCGCCATCGCCGAAGCGATCGGCAAGGCCGCCTTTTCCGAGACCGTTTCCGAATCCAGCCTGATGATGGAACTCAGGCAGTGGAAGGGTGAAGCTCACTTCCTGATCGCACTTGCAGACCTCTCTGGCGAGGCCGATGCCGCGCTGACGGTAAGGCGCCTCAGCAATCTCGCCGATGCCTGCACCTGCGCGGCGGTCGACTTCCTGCTGCGCGAGGCGCACAGCCAAGGCAAGGTCAAATTGCCCGATCCCGAAAATCCGTCACGGCAATCCGGCTGGATCGTGCTCGGCATGGGCAAGCTTGGCGCACATGAACTGAATTTCTCCTCCGACATCGACCTCGTCGTCTTCTTCGATCCGGATGCGCCGGCGATCGTCGATCCGCTCGAGGCCACAGAGCTGTTTGCGCGCCTGACCCGCAGGCTGGTCCGCATCCTGCAGGACCGCACCGGGCACGGCTATGTCTTCCGCACCGATTTGAGGCTTCGTCCCGATCCAGGCTCGACGCCGCTGGCGATCCCGGTCGAGGCAGCACTTCGCTACTATGAGGCGCGCGGCCAGAACTGGGAGCGCGCCGCCATGATCAAGGCGCGTCCCGTGGCCGGCGATCTCGATGCCGGGGATGCGTTCCTGCGGGAATTGCAGCCCTATGTCTGGCGCAAATACATGGACTATGCGGCGATCGCCGACGTTCATTCGATCAAGCGCCAGATCCATGCCCACAAGGGTCATGGCGAGATCGCGGTCAAAGGACACAACGTCAAGCTCGGCCGCGGCGGCATTCGCGAAATCGAATTCTTCGTCCAGACCCAGCAACTGATCGCCGGCGGCCGTTTTCCGGAGCTGCGCGGCCGCGAGACGGTGCCGATGCTGGGTGCGCTGGCGGCGCGCAACTGGATCACCGCCGATGCACGCGACGCGCTCACGCAGCAATATTGGTTTCTGCGCCGCGTCGAACACGCCATCCAGATGGTCGCCGACGAGCAGACGCATATTCTGCCCGACGATGATGAAGGGCTGGAACGCATCGCCCATATGCTGGGCTTTGCCGATGCCGCCAGATTTGCCGAAACCTTTCGCGCGGCTTTGCATGAGGTCGAGCGCCATTACGCCGCGCTGTTCGAGACCGCGCCTGAATTGTCGGCCGGCGTCGGCAATCTGGTCTTCACCGGCGATGTCGACGATCCCGACACGCTGCAGACCTTGCACGGCCTTGGCTTCCAGCGGCCAAGCGACATCTGCCGCGTGATTCGAGGCTGGCATTTCGGCCGCTACCGCGTCACCCAGTCTGCGGAAGCGCGCGAGCGGCTGACCGAACTGACGCCGGCGCTGCTCAAAGCCTTCGGCCAGACGCGCCGGGCCGACGAGGCGCTGGTTCGCTTCGACGAATTCCTCGCCGGCCTGCCCGCCGGCATCCAGCTGTTTTCGCTGCTGCAGTCGAATCCCGCCCTGCTGAAACTAATGGCGACGATCATGGGCGCCGCGCCTCGGCTGGCGGCAATCATCACAAGGCGCCCGCATGTCTTCGACGGTCTGCTCGACCCGGCGCTGCTCGCCGAACTGCCCAACCGAGCCTATCTCTCAGCGCGGTTGGCCGCTTTCATCGAAGGCGACCGGGCTTATGAGGACGTGCTCGACCGTTTGCGCATCTTTGCCTCCGAGCAGAAATTCCTGATCGGTGTCAGGCTGCTCGCCGGCTCGATCGACCCGGCGCGCGCCGGCCGCGCCTTTTCCGATCTCGCCGACCTCACCATCGACGCCGCATTGCAGGCGGTGACCACCGAATTCGCGCTGCGTCATGGCCGCATCGCCGGCGGCACCGTGTCGCTGCTCGGCATGGGCAAACTCGGCAGCCGCGAGCTCACCGCCGGCTCCGATGTCGACCTCATTCTGCTCTACGACCACGACGCGAATGCCGACGAGTCCGACGGCGACAAGCCGCTCGCACCATCGCACTACTATACCAGGATGACGCAGCGGCTGATCGCGGCTGTCTCGGCGCCGACCGCCGAAGGCGTTCTCTACGAGCTCGACCTGCGCTTGCGGCCATCCGGCAACAAGGGGCCGGTGGCCACCCACATCGATGCCTTCACGAAATACCAGCGCCAGGAGGCCTGGACCTGGGAGCACATGGCGCTGGCCCGGGGGCGCGCCATCGGCGGCGACGCGGCCCTTTGCGCCGAGGTCGAGGCCGAGGTGGCGGCACTTCTGGCCTTGCCGCGCGACGCCGCCAAGGTGAGGGCGGAGGCATCCGAGATGCGCGCGCTGATCGAGAAGGAAAAATCGCCGCGCGATCTCTGGGACATCAAGCTCATCTCCGGCGGCCTCATCGACCTCGAATTCATCGCGCAGGTGGCGGTTATAACCGGGCAGGTCGAAGCCGGCCGCAGGGTGACCGCGACCGGCGAAATCCTGGCGCATCTGTCGCCGGATTTCGCCGAGGCCGACGTCAGGCAGCAGCTTTGCGAAGCCTACCAGCTCTATCTGGCGCTGACCCAGATGACGCGGCTTTGCCTCACCGGCGCATTCGAACGCGATGACGTTCCGCCGGGATTGTCGGATCTGCTTCTGGCGGTGACTGACCTGCCGGATTTCGGTGTGCTGGAAGCACATCTCAAGGAGACGTCGCAAAAGGTCAGAAAGGATTTCGACCTTTTGCTTCGTACGAAACGGTTGTGAGGGCGTGAAGCGCTGGCGGCTGTTTCGGATCGCATCGGGGGTGACGATGCAACAGGAGATACCCATGAGAAAGACAACCGGACTTGCCCTTGCCTTCATCGCGCTTGCCGGCGCCGTCGGCACCACCGCCTATGCCGAGAACAATGCCAGCGCCAGAATGCGCGAGGGCACCATGATGCGCCTCGACAAGGCGATGAAGGATTCCAACGGCACCATCAGCTTCGACCAGTTTTCCGACGCCATGAACGCGCGGCTGAAGAAGCTGGTCGCCGATAATGGCGGTAAGCTGACAGTCGCCCAGCTCGCTGACGCGCTGGAGAAGGCGCGGTTCGAGGAAATGGCCAAGCGCATCGTTGCCCGCTACGACAGCAAGGGCGACGGCACGCTGACCACGGACGACATCACCGGGCGCGAGAAGAAGGTGTTCGCGATGTTCGACCGCAACAATGACGGCAAGATCGAGCGCAACGAACTCCCAAAGAAAGGCCGCATGGGCCGCCACCACCAATGGGACGGCGGCGACGACAGCATGGAGTGAAATGGCGATATGTCTCCGGCGGCGAAAGCCGCCGGAGCCCTTACATGACCGGGGCTACTCAGTCCTTGAACGCGGCGGAGAGCACCGCTCGCATTGGCGGGCCGTCAGGCCGCCGCCTTCACCGCCGGTTGCGCCTTCTTCACCGGGATGCGCACCGACACGATCGTGCCGACGCCTTCGGTCGAGCGGATTTTCAGCGCTCCTCCTTGCAACTCGGCCAGCGAGCGCGAGATGGCAAGGCCGAGGCCGGAACCGGCGTGGTTCTTCGAAAACTGGTTCTGCACCTGTTCGAAGGGGCGGCCAAGCTTGCTCAGTGCCTCCTTCGGAATGCCGCAGCCATTGTCCTCGATGGTCAGCACCAGCGCGCCTGACGTGTTGCGGGCGCGCACCGAGATATGGCCGCCCTGGCCGGTGAACTTCACCGCATTCGACAGCAGATTGATGGCGATCTGCTTGATCGCCCGGCGGTCGGCGAACAGCGTCATCGTATCGGCGATGCGGGTTTCGACCGTGATCGATTTCTCCGCCGCCTGCAGCGAGATCACCCGCACCGTCTCGCGGATCAGCGGGCAGAGATCGATTTCCTCGCGGTCCATCGAGAATTGGCCGGCCTCGATCTTCGACATGTCGAGTATGTCGTTGATGACGCCCAGCAGATATTTGCCGCTGCCGTTGATGTCGTTGGCATATTCCTCGTAACGCGGCGAACCCAACGGCCCGAACAGGCCCTGTTCCATCAGTTCGGAGAACCCGATGATGGCGTTGAGCGGCGTGCGCAGTTCATGCGACATGTTGGCCAGGAACTCGGACTTGGCCCGGTTGGCGGCCTCGGCGCGCTCGGTTTCCTTCATGTATTCGCGGTTGAGTTCGACCAGTTCCTTGGCGCGTTCCTCCTCGGCACGGCGGGCAAGGCTGAGGTCGTGGATGGTCGCCATCAGCCGGCGCTCGCTGTCGACCAGCTTTTCCTGGTGCAGCTTGATCTGGGTGATGTCGGAGCCGACGGAGACCGTGCCGCCGTCCCGGGTCCTCAGTTCGTTGACCTGCAGCCAGCGTCCGTCGGAAAGCTGCCGCTCGAAGGTCGCGCCGCCTTGTGGCCCGTTGGTGTTGGCCAGCCGCCGTTCCGAGGCGAAGGCCAGCATGCGCTCTTCAAGCACGGCGCGCGCAGCGCCCGGCATGACGTCGCGGTCCGACAGGCCGTTGTCCTTCTGGTATTTGGAATTGCACATGATCAGGCGCTGGGCGGCATCCCACAGCACGAAGGATTCGTTGATGTTTTCGATCGCGGTCCGCAGGCGCAGGTCGGCCGCCTCCGAGCGCAGCGCCAGATGCCGCTGCTCGGTGACGTCGACGGCAATGCCGATCAGCTGGATCTCAGGCGCTTCCGGGTCGATCACCTGGGCCCTGGCGCGCATCCACACCCACTGGCCGTCGGCGTGACGCATCCGGAACACCTGGTCGATATGGTCGATCTCGCGCTCGACGATTTTGTTGGCCAGCTCGAACAGGTCGCCGTCCTCGGGGTGGATGATGTCGTCGACCTCGCCGAACGACAGCATCGAGTTGCAGGGCTCGTAGCCCAGCATGTCGTACATCGAGCGCGACCAGTACATCTTGCCGCGCACCATGTCCCAGTCCCACAGGCCGCAGCGACCGCGAACCAGCGCCATGTCGATGCGCTGATGGGCTTCGAGATAGATGCGGTCGGCTGTCTGGGCGCGCGATGCCTGGCCGAAATAGGCGTAGAGGATGATGATCAGCACGCCGGCTGTCAGCACAAACAGCGTGACGTTGAGCGAGACGGTCTTGCGCCAGTTGTCGAACGCCGCTTCCTGCGGCACCAGCACGGCGGCGGCGTTCTTGCGGTCCCGGGTCAGGCTCACCGCCGCGTACCAGTCCTGGCCGCCGATGCTGACATCCATGACCCCGGCGCGGTCGCCGAACATGAACAGCGGCTGGCCGTCCAGCACCAGGCTGTCCAGCGATCGCCCTTGCCAGCCGGTCGACAGCGGCGACACGGCAATGATCTTGAAGGCGCTGTCGGTGATCACAAGCACATGGCTTCTGCCCATGGCGCCCTGGCGGCTCGTGCTTTCCAGAAGATCAATTGCACCGCTGGATGCCGCGGTCGGGTCGGCCGAGATTGCGTTCGCCATCTGGCCGGCGGCGAGACCTAGCACCGCCTTGCCGTCGCGCTCGGCCTCGTCGCGCTCGTTCATCAGCGACAGCACGCGCAGTGCGGCGATGACGATCAGGAAGATGATGATGAGAGCCGGTATCGAACGGCGCAGAAGGGGTTCGGCAGCCAGGAGCCGCCGGTAGGCTGGTTCAGCGATGAGCCGCGTATTGCCGGCGAGGCCGTCGCCTCGCGCCTTGCGCCGCTCAAAAGCCGTCCCTTCGGGCGCGCCCCACGCGTCCGCCTTGGCCATAAATGGCACTCCCCGAATTTCCGTACGCTTGACGATCCGGCAACACCGCACGTCCGAATCGTCTGTAAAGAATCAAAGGTGATTCGCCTTGTCCAGAGGCGCGGCCGAAAAACATTAAAAATTGATTGAAATAACGCTGAAATCCCTCCTTGAGGCGAGGGTGGCCCGAAGGGCCGGGTGGGGTCCTCGGCGAAGCGCTCGACTCTCGCAATCACGGTCGAAGTTGGTCGAGGTCGCGCACTGCCGCAACGACCCCACCCGTCCATCCGCCTTCGGCGGCTGTCCACCGTTCCCTCAAGGGGAGGGATCAGGCTAGCGTTCGCTCCACAATATCCCGCAAATCCGCCGACAGGTTCTCGGCACCGGCGATCGCCAGCAGCGCTTCCCTGGCCTTGGCTTGCCTGCCCGGCTCCAGCGAGCGCCACGAGCGCAGCGCTGTCGCCAGCCTGGCCGCCACCTGCGGATTGCGTTTTTCAACCTCGAGTACGGTCTGGGTAAAAAACCGGTAGCCTTGGCCATCGGCTCGGTGGAAGCCGGTCTGGTTGGCGCTGGCGAATGTGCCGACCAGCGAGCGCACCCGGTTCGGATTGGCCATCGAGAAAGCTGCGTGACCAGTCAGCTTGCGTACCGTATCGACTGTCCGGGGTCCCGGCACGCTGGCCTGGATCTGGAACCATTTGTCCATGACCAGCGGATCGGCGCCATAACGCGCCTCGAAATCGGCCAGCGCCTTGATCGCCTCCGGCGAACCGTCATGGCGGTGCGCAAGGACGGTCAGCGCTGCGGCGCGGTCGGTCATGCTCGTCGCGACCTCGAAATGCCGGGCGGCGAGCGCAGCACCTTTCGGCAGCAGCGAGAGGTAGTCGAGCAGGATGTTGCGCAGCGCGCGGCGTCCCGCACTTGCCGCGTCGGGGCTGAACGGCCCGTCGCCGGCGAGGCGGCCGTATAGGTCGGTGAACGTTTGCTGATTGGCGCGCGCGATTGCCAGCGCCAACGCCTCGCGAGCGGCAAAGATGGCGTCGGGATCGATGTTCGTGCCGATGTCGCGGGCAATGTCGGCCTCGCCCGGAAGTGACAGCGCCAGCGCCCGGTAGGCAGGTTCCAGGGTCTCGTCGCCGGCGATCTTGCCGGCAAGTCCGGTCAGCCTGGCGGTGAAAGCCGGCTTCGCGCCGCCGAGGATCTGGCGGAAGGCCGCTATCAGCGCATCGGTGAGCAGCGTGTTGAACGCCTGCCAGCGCGCGAAGGCATCGCTGTCATGGCCGGCGAGGAAGAACTGGTCGTCGGCCTTCTGCTCGACCGAAAGCGTGATCGGCGCCGAAAAGCCGCGATTGAGCGACACCGCCGGCCGCTCCGCAACGCCTGAGAAGCGCACCATATGTCGGCGCTTGCGGATGTGGATAACGCCGTCCTCGACGGTGGCTCCCTCGACGCCATCATAGGCGACCGGCTCACCGCCCGCGCCGACCAGCCCGAAGGCGAGCGGAATGTGCATCAAGCGCTTGCGGCTCTCCGACGGTGTCGGCGGCACCGACTGCTCGATCTCAAGCGTAAACTCGCGCGTCGCCGGATTGTGCGTCGAACTGACGGTCAGGTTCGGCGTGCCCGCCTGGTGATACCAGAGCGCGAACTGCGACAGGTCGCGCCCGGAGGCGTCCTCGAACACCTTCAGGAAGTCCTCGATCGTCGCGGCCTCGCCATCATGGCGCTCGAAATAGAGGTCCATGCCGGCGCGGAAAGCCTCGGCCCCGAGGATAGTGCGGATCATGCGCACGACTTCCGAGCCTTTTTCGTAGACCGTCGCCGTGTAGAAATTGTTGATCTCGCGGTAGCGGCGCGGCCGCACCGGATGCGCCAGCGGTCCCTGGTCCTCGGGGAACTGGTGCGCCCTCAGCGTGCGCACTTCGGCGATGCGCTTGACCGCGCGCGAGCGCTGGTCGGCGGAGAATTCATGGTCGCGAAAGACCGTCAGCCCTTCCTTGAGGCAGAGCTGGAACCAGTCGCGGCAGGTGATCCTGTTGCCGGTCCAGTTGTGGAAATACTCATGCGCGATGATCGCCTCGATATTGGCGAAATCGGCATCGGTGGCGGTTTCCCGGTCGGCCAGCACATACTTGTCGTTGAAGATATTGAGGCCCTTGTTCTCCATGGCCCCCATGTTGAAGTCGGAAACGGCGACGATGTTGAAGACGTCGAGGTCGTATTCGCGGCCGAAGGCCTGCTCGTCCCATTGCATCGAGCGCTTGAGCGCATCCATGGCGTAGCCGGCAAGCCCCTCCTTGCCTGGCTCGACATAGATGCCGAGTTCGACCTCGCGCCCGGACATGGTGACGAAACTGTCGGCGACCTTGCCGAGATTGCCGGCCACGAGCGCAAACAGATAGGACGGCTTGGGGAAGGGGTCGTCCCAGACTGCAAAGTGCCAGCCGTCGGCAAGCGCGCCGCTTTCGACCGGATTGCCGTTGGAAAGCAACAGCGGCGCTTCGTCCAGCCTCGCCTCGATACGCACGGTATAGACCGACAGGATGTCGGGGCGGTCGAGGAAATAGGTGATGCGGCGAAAGCCCTCGGCCTCGCATTGCGTGCAATAGACATTGCGGGAGCGGTAGAGGCCCATCAGCGCCTCATTGCTGGCCGGCGCGATCTCGGTCTCGAGCAGCAGCTGGAAACGGGCCGGCGGCCTCAAAATGGTCAGCTGGTCCGGCGTGGCGAGATACTCGGCCGGGGCAAGCTCGCGACCGTCGATGGCAATGCGCTTGAGCACCAACCCGTCGCCGTCCAGCACCAGCGACGTCGAGGCGGCGGCGCCATCGCGGCGTTCGATCGTCAGCACTGCGGTGACACGCGTTGCGTCTGGCGAAAGGCGGAAGGTGAGGCCGGTTTGCGGGATGGAAAAGTCGTTGGGGCGGTAGTCTTCGAGCTTGAAGACCTGGCCGGTATCGGTTCGCATTCCCTTGGGTTTCCCTGTCGCTATCGGAGCCGCTGACGTGTCCTGGCCCATTAATCTAAAGTTGCGCGCTCTTTACACGAAACGGTCACTCGACAAAACTGCGCCAATGCCTATTTCACGGCGTTCCCCTTCCATCTTCATCGCGAGGCCTTGATGACCGTCGTCACACCGAAATTCGGCATGGGTGCCTCTGTGCTGCGTCCTACGATACATATCTGGGCAACGATTCGGGAAGCGGCGGAGGCGTGACTTTAGGGCCGAGAGACGAGGCGGCAGGGAAACTGTCCGATCATCCAGGGCGTGTGCTGACCGGGATCATGCTCAAGGTGATGTCGGTGGCGGTCTTCGTCGGCATGCAAACCTGCATCAAGGCCGCCGGCACTTTGCCGGCCGGCCAGATCGTCTTCTTCCGCTCCTTCTTCGCCATCTTCCCGATCATCGCCTTCCTGGCCTACAAGAGAAAACTCGGTACGGCGTTTGCCACCAAACGCCCGCTGAACCACATTGCGCGCGGTGTCGTCGGCGTTTGCGCCATGGGGCTCGGCTTCTTTGCGCTGACCCGGCTGCCGCTGCCTGAGGCGATCACGCTGAACTATGCCCAGCCTTTGCTGGTGGTTATGTTCTCTTCGCTGTTCCTCGGCGAAGCTATCCGCATCTATCGCTGGAGCGCGGTTGCGGTCGGTCTGGTCGGCGTGCTGATCATCTCCTGGCCGGAGCTGACGCTGCTCACGTCGGGCGCCGCACTCGGCGATCAGGAGGTGCTGGGCGTGATTGCGGCGTTGGTCTCCGCAGCGATCTCCGCCAACGCCATCCTGCTCGTGCGCAATCTTGTCCAGACTGAACGAACAGCGACCATCGTGCTGTGGTTTTCGGCAACGGCGAGCGTCATGGCGCTGTTTACGCTGCCTTTCGGCTGGCAGGCGCTGACGCCGCTGCAGGCCGGTCTTCTCATCGCCGCAGGCTTCTGCGGCGGGCTGGCGCAGATCCTGATGACGGCAGCCTATCGCCACGCCGAGGCCTCGGTGGTGGCGCCGTTCGAATACACCTCGATGATCCTCGGTGTCGTCGTCGGCTATTTCGCCTTCGGCGATGTCGCCACCATCAACACGCTCGTCGGCGGTGTGATCGTCGTTGCCGCCGGCATGTTCATCATCTGGCGCGAGCGCCAACTCGGCCTGGAACGCACCCGAACGCGCAAGGCAGCGCCACCACAGGGGTGAGGAGGTCCGCGGGGTTGGCTCAGTTAGCTTCCGCACGTTCCTTCGCCAGCCGCACCAGCACCGCTCGCGTCTGCTCGTCGGCCGGGAAGAAAGACTCGATCGCCAGTTCCGACAGCGTCACGTCAAGCGGCGTGCCGAAGACGGTGATGGTGCTGATGAAGGACAGCACCTGGTCGCCATGCGCCAGCCGCAGCGGATGGACGATGCCGTTGGGCTCGACCGGCACCGGCCGCGCACCCTTGAGCCCGGACGGATAGGTTCGCAATTCGCGCTCCAGCTCGACCAGGACGGGATCGCCGGCGGCATCGTTCTGGTGTTTCAGCCGCTCCAGCAGATGCGCCCGCCATTCCGCGAGATTGACGATGCGCGGTGCGATGCCGTTCGGGTGCAGGCTGAGGCGCAGCACATTGACCGGCGGCTGGAGCAGCGACGGCTCGGCAACATCGGCCAGAAATGGGCCGATGGCGGCATTGGCGGAAATCAGGTTCCAGTGCCGGTCGACGGCGAGCGCGGGGAACGGTTCATGCCCCTTGAGCACGCTCTCGACCGCGGCAAGCGCCGGCGCCAGCGTCTTGTCTGTGAGTGGCCGCTCGCTGAAGCTCGGCGCAAAGCCGGCAGCCAGCAACAGCTGATTACGCTGCCGCAGCGGAATCTCAAGCTGCTCGGCCAGATGCAGCACCATCTCGCGCGAGGGCGCGGCGCGGCCGCTTTCGACGAAGGAGAGATGACGCTGCGAAATCTCAGCCTCCATTGCGAGATCAAGCTGGCTCATGCGCCGGCGCGTGCGCCATTCGCGGATCAGGCTGCCGGCGGAGGTTTGGACTGTTGTCATCGGGCAGGATTAAGGCGGCGGGAGAGGGATTTCAATTACGTCGGAGGTTATAGCGGAGGCCGAGGCGAAATCTATTCTCCCCCTTTGAGGGCATAGGCGCTAAGATAGGTATTGCCCTGCGGAATCGGGTGTGATTCTACACTGCGATGACACACGAATCGCTTGTTGATGACGGNCAATGCAGGACCATGGCTGCAGCAGTTGATTGGGCACCTTTTGAAGCGCGAGGATGCAGGTTTGGCCAAAGGCCGACTGGTTCGCATCCTCGATGCGACAGCGGTTGCCAAGGCCGGTGCGTATGAGAAGAAGAACAATGGTCTTTGGCGCATGCACTGCGCCTTCGA
>NZ_AYWC01000014.1:0-130053 GCF_000502615.1 Mesorhizobium sp. LNJC405B00
CGCACCGCCCTCGTTCGTGAGGCGTATATAGTCGCCACCAACCAGAACTGTCAACAGTCATCGACGATGTTTTTGAACTTTTTGCGACAGAAGTTTTGGCGCCGGCGGACTGCCCCAGGGGAACATTGGCGTTGTTAAAAAGGAGCCCTATTGCCGCCGCATTGCCGTTCGACACCAAGGCCAACAAAGAAGGGCTCGGCGCGGCCCGCGAGGTGCCTTCCTATAAGAGCCAAAGCGGGGTCTGCGCATCCACCGGTTCGGACCCTCCTACAAGAGGATAAAGTCGCCTCTCTATAAGGGGCTGTAAAACAGAGCGTGTGCGTGGGGATTTCGCCGCTTCGTTGACTTCACTCGCCGTGACAGGCAAATGTCATGGCCCAACAGAAGCGAAAAGCCGTTCCGCCCGGGGAAGAAGCAGCCTTTCTGGATGCCAGACACGGAAGATGTCATAGCCGAACTCGGCAATGAGCCGCCGCTGATCGCGGATGGCCGCAGCGGCCCGCCCGACCGGCGCGAGGTTTCGGCGCGCTGGCTGTCGGGCACCTTTCTTACCGGCGTGACCTCGAGTGTGCTGATGGGCGTGGCGTTGTTTGCCGCCCTTGACGGCCGCCAGCAGCTGGCAACCCCGCCCGAAATCGCCGAACTGGCCCAGCTCGAAAGCGGCGGCGATTCCGGCGAGGTCGCCAAGACCACCAGGCTGGTGGCGCCGCGCCAGATCGCCAAGGCCAAGGACCGCCGGCGCATGGAAGTGTCGATGGTGACCAAGGTCGGCGACCGCGACGTTATCCACACCATGCCGTTCGTGCAGATCAAGATGGCGCTGGCAGCCGGCCACACCACCAACCGCGCCTATCCGCCTTTCGACCCGATGCAGGTGTTCGGCGACGATGGCGACTCGACGCCGGCGCAGCCGGCGACGGCCTCCGCGGTTGGCGGCCAGATCTACGGCGCCAAGGTCGAAAGCGAGATGAGCCTCAAGACTGTCGATTTCCCGGTTGAGACGGCCTCCTTCGACGAAAAAAGCGACCTGTCCGCCGACGAGGTTGAAAAAGTGGTGCGCGAAGCCGGCACCGACCTCAGCGACGGCGCCGTGCAGGTCGCCTCCCTGCATTATGTCGACCCGCAGCGATTCGGCGATGCCTTCGCCGAATCGATGGCCGGCTCCTACGACGTCAAGATCGTGCCGGAAAACGTCTCGGTGGCGCCGCGCGTCGCGCTCGACGACCAGACCCCGGCTTTCGCCGAGGAAATCATTCCCTTCACCAGGGACCGCGACATTGCCGAGGCTTTCGCTGATTCGGGCTATACGGGCGATGACGCCACCGGCATGGCGGAGGCGATCGGCAAGCTGCTCAACGCACCGGCGCTGAAGACCGGAACCGTGCTGCGCGTCGGGCTCGAGGTACATGGCGACGCCGCCAAGGTCGTTCGCACCAGCGTCTATGACAAGACAACGCACATCGTCACCATCGCGCTCGACGACCGCGGCCAGTATGTGCCGGCGCAGGAACCGGAGCCGAACCCCGAATTGCTGACCGCGTTCGACGATTCGTCGGCGCCGGTGGTGGTGCGCGGCAATCTGCCGAACGTCTATGACGGCATCTACCGCGCCGCCTATTCCTACGGCATGTCGAAGAAGCTGACCCAGCAACTGGTCAAGCTCCTGGCCTCCGGCGTCGACTTCCAGTCCAGGCTCAATCCATCGGACCGCATCGACGTGCTGTTCTCGCAGCCGGACGGCGACGACCAGGCCTCCGACGAATCGGAACTGCTCTATGTCTCGTCGACCTTCGGCGGCCAGACGCGCAATTTCTACCGATTCCAGATGCAGGACGGCTCGACCGACTATTTCGACGAGGACGGATCTAGCGCCGAGCAGTTCCTGCTGCGCAATCCCCTGCCGGCCGGGAAATTCCGCTCCGGCTTCGGCGCCCGCCGGCATCCGATCCTCGGTTATGTCCGCATGCATACCGGCGTCGACTGGGCGGCGCCGATCGGAACGCCGATCATCGCCGCCGGCAACGGCACCATCGAAAAGGCCGGTTGGGCCGGCGGCTACGGCAAGCAGATCATCATCCGCCATGCCAATGGCTACGAGACCTCCTATAATCACCAGAGCGCCTTTGCCAAAGGCATCGAACCGGGCGTTCATGTCCGCCAGGGCCAGACCATCGGCTTCCTCGGTCAGACCGGCCTCTCCACCGGTCCGCATCTTCACTACGAGCTGATCGTCAACGGCACCAAGGTCGACCCGATGCGCGTGCGCCTGCCGGTCGGCAAGGTGCTGAAGGGCGACGACCTGGTCGCTTTCAAGCGCGAGCGCGAGCGCATCGATGAACTGCTCAAGCAGGAAGACAGCAATCCGCTGAAGGTCGCGAGCGCCAAGATCGAAGGCTAATGCATGTCGCCCAGAAGTGTGCCGCGGCTCTGGGACAAGGACATGCGCCAAAACAAACACTTAAAGCGCGTCGTATGAATCCGTTTCAGCGCGACGCGCTTTAAGCCGTCACACTCGACGCCGGCGAATCATAATTCCCCATCAGAGCATTCCGAATCGGGTCGGCTCCGAATCAGGTCGACTGCTTCTCTTCGGCTCGTGACCAAGGCAGCTTTTGCCCCGAAACGGTGGCCCAGGCGATAACAGCGGCAAGCAGGCAAAGCACGGCCGTCACTGTCGACACGGCCGCGAACGCCGAATCGCTGGCGGCGCGCCGTGTTGCATCAAGGTCTGGCGCCAGGCCGGCCAATGCCGGTTCTCCGAACCCCGGAATGCCCGGCCTGACGCTGGTATCGAGCATCGTCGAATAGACCCAGGCCGCGAGCGAGCCCATCGCCGCCACAGCAATCAGCCCGCCAATGCGCGAAACCGCATTGTTGATGCCGGAAGCGGCGCCGGTATCCTTGTCCTCGACCGCGGTCATGACGGCCGTCGACAGCGGCGACACCACCAGCGCCATGCCGAGCCCCATCACCGCCATCAGCGGAAAGATACCGGTCCAGAAATTGTGCATGCCGGCATGAGTGAGCAGAGCCAGCCCGGCAAAGGCGATGGCGACCACCAGGCAGCCGCTGGCGATCGGAAAACGCGGACCGATGCGATCCGACCACTGGCCGACGAGACCCGACAGCAGCGCGATCGACGCCGACAGCGGCAGGAAGATGAAACCGACCTCTTTGGTGCTCAGCCCCCATCCGGCGATCAACAGCATCGGCAGGTAGAACAGATTGGCCGACAGCGCGAAATACAGGAAGAAGGTGGCGAGGTTGGCGCCGGCGAAGGCGCCAATCCGAAACAGCTTAAGATCGATCATCGGCTCGCGCTGCCGAAGCTCGAAGACGATGAAGATGATAAGCAGCACGGCGCCTGCGGCGATGCTCGGCCCCGACATCAGCCCGCTGCCTTCGGCGCTCATCGAGGTTAGTCCGTAGGCAAGCGCCCCGAAGGCAAGCGTGGCGAGAGCGGCGCCGCCGAGATCGAGGCTTCGCTGCTCCGTCGGCGCGTCGGCGGGAATCTTGGCCAGCAGGAGATAGATCGAGATCAGCCCGAGCGGCAGGTTGACGGCGAAGATCGCCCGCCAGATACCGCCGCCAAAGGCCGACAGAACGAAGCCGCCGAGCACCGGACCGAGCGCCGTCGTCAGCGCCGAGGCGGCGGCCCAGATGCCGATCGCCCGGCCGCGCTCCTTCTTCGGATAGGCCTTGGCGATGATGGCGAGGCTGCCCGGCACCATGATCGCCGCACCAATGCCCTGAATGGCGCGAAAGGCGATGAGCACCAGCGCATTCGGCGCCACCGCGCAGGCCAGCGAAGCGACGATGAACAGCGCAATGCCGGCAACGAAGGCGCGCCTGAGGCCAAACCGGTCGCCGGCGGCGCCGCCGGCCAGAATCAGCGCCGACAGCGTCAGCGCATAGGCGTTGGAAATCCACTGGACCTCGGCCAGGCTGGCGCCGAGGTCGACGCGCATTGCCGGCATGGCAATGGCCAGGATCGACCCGTCGATGAAGCCGAGCGCTGACGCAAGGATCGCCGCTACCAGCACGAACTTGCGCTGCGACTGCGGGCAAAATGTACCGTTGGAAAGCGCCCTGCTCAGGGGAACGGCTGCGGCTTCGCTCGGAGACTTCATGAGCGTCTGCTTAGACTTGTTGCGGGCCGGCAACAACCAGCCAGCACCCTGCGCTCATGAATCCAGCTTTGGATATCGGCCTGCCTTATGGGCAGGCCGATATCACTGCGCTGGAGCGCTCACTTGCTCCGCAATATCATCGGCCGAGGGACCGCCGACGAACTCGACGGTGACGCCCGGCGACACCAGCTTGGCCAGTTCACGCGCATCCCAATTTGTCAGGCGCACGCAGCCATGGCTTTCGGTCTTGCCGATCTTGGAGGGATCGGGCGTGCCGTGAATGCCATAGGTCGGCTTGTCCAGCGCAATCCACACCGAGCCGACCGGGCCGTTCGGACCCGGCGGGATGGTCAGGATCTTGTCGTTCTGGCCCTGCTTGAAATTGATGCTGGGGTTGTAGGTGTAGTTAGGATCGAGCGCCACGCGCGACACCGTATGGGTGCCGGTCGGCGAGGGCGTGTCGGCTGAACCGATGGTGGCCGGATAGGCCGCGACCAGCTTGCCACCGGCGTCATAGGCGAACACCTGCTTCTTGTCCTTGTCGGCGACGATGCGGGCAACCGGCGTCGCCACCAGCCTGCCGAAATTGGCGACCTTGATGATGGTGCCGGGACGGCTGAAGTCGGCCTCGGGATTGAGCCCCTTCAGGTAGTTCTCGTCCATGTGGAACCGTTCGGCCAAGGCTTCGGTGACGGAGGTGTAAGCCATGCGGTCGAGCTGTGCCTTCTGGCTGTAATCCTCCGGTATCGAGGCGACATAAGGCCCGGCCGCGTCTTCGGGCGTGATCGTATAATTGGCGAAAGCATCGCCACCGGTTTGCGCCAGCGCAGCCTGGATGCCGACCGCGTCGGTCGAGCGCAGATTGCTGCCGGTGATCTGGTTATAGGCGGCAAGCGCCTTGTCGACATTGGAGCCGAAGCGCCCGTCGACGACGCCGGGTGAAGCGCCGGCGCGGTCGAGCAGCACCTGCAAGGCGGCTACATCCTGGCGTGCGCCGAGTGAAAGCGAGGGATCGACCACGGTCTTGCCACCGGCTTTCGGCGGCAGCGCGGCCTGGTCGGCGGGCGCCGCCGGTTCGGCGGGATCGATAGAGGCTTCGTTCAGCGGCTGGCGCTTGACGGGCCGCGGTTCAGCGGATTTCGGCGCTTCCGGATAGGTGTCGCTGTCATTGGCATCATCCTGCGGAGCGGCCCCCAGGAATCTGTCGCTTTCAGGATCGTATTCATCAACCGGGGGGCCGGGGATTCGTCCCTGATCGTCCAGTTGCCTACGGCGGAAACGCGCCATGTCTTCGGGATCGTCGAGATAGTAGCGGTCGTCGTCTTCGACCGGTGCGCGTCCAAGCTCACGTGCCCGCATTTCCCGGCGCAGCGCGCGGCGGTCGAGCCTGGTCTGCGGCGGCTGGATGGCGATGACCTTGCCGGTCTCGGCATCGACGATGACGCGGTTGCCCCTGGCGTCGTAATAGATGTCGAGATTGCCGTCCTGGGCAAGCACAATGCCGCCGCTATCGGCGGCGCGGACGGCCGGCAGTGCGTTGTCCACAGTCGGCGATGCCATGGCGCTGGACGTGAGCAGCCCGGCGGCGAGCACCGAAAAGGCAAGGATCGTGCGGAACATGGTGGTCGAACTCTCCGGTACTTACAGCGCCGCGCGTCCGTTTGGACGCGCAAAGGACGCTGTAACACTTCATGTCTGCGCATGATCCTTTCCGAAAATCGAATTTCGATTTTCGGGGTCATGCGTAATTGCCGCCGCCCGGCAGTGTTCCCACCAGAACGTTCTCGCCACCGTTTGGATGCGCAAGGAACGCCCTGATCGTCAAAAGCCTGCAGGCAAACCCCTTCGCCAGCAAACCACAACATAAGCTTTCCAACATGAACCGGGCATGAAGATGGCGGATTACTGGTTGCTACAGGCCCAATTCCTTGCGCGTCTGCTTCGTCAGCTTGAGGACGACGAGGCGGTGGCTTTCGCCGAGATAGTCCTTCAGCGCATCATCATCCATGCTCTGGCTTGTCTGACGCTGGATCCATTTCATGCCGCGCGAGGCGAGATAGGGCGCCGGCCGGCAGCCGGGCTGATCCTTCAGCACGTCATAAGCCATTTCAGAGCATTTGAAGGTGACGAAGACGCCACCCTCCCGGTCATGGCCGGCGATGGTGAAGACCTTGCCACCGACTTTCCAGACATCGGCCCCGCCCCACTGCACGACATGCGTCGTCTGCGGCAGCGAGGCGCAGAAGCTGTTGTAGTCGTCCAGCGTCATCTGCACCCCCGTCAAAGGATTGTTGTTTGATAAGAAAATGCCGCGCGTCCGGTCGGACGCGCGGCGTTGGATCAGGCTGCCGCGTCGGTCGGCACCACAGTGGGCCTGGACCGGAAATTCAACCGGTCGGAGCCGGCGGTGACCTTGACGGTCGAGCCGTCGAGTATCTCGCCAAGCAGGATTTTTTCCGCCAGCGGATCTTGCAGGTCCTTCTGCATCACCCGCTTCAGCGGCCGCGCACCATAGGCCGGGTCGTAGCCCTTCGCCGCCAGCCAGTCGATCGAATCCTGGTCGAGCGACAGTGTGATCTTGCGGTCGGCGAGCAGGCTTTCCAGCCGCTTGAGCTGGATCTCGACGATGCGGCCCATATCCTGCCGGCGCAGCCGGTGGAACAGGATCACCTCGTCGACGCGGTTGAGGAACTCCGGCCTGAACGAGGCTCTCACCACGCTCATAACCTCGTCGCGCACGGCATCGACGTCCTGCTCTTCGCCGAGATTGACCAGATATTCGGCGCCGAGGTTCGACGTCATGACGATCAGCGTGTTGCGGAAGTCGACCGTGCGGCCCTGCCCGTCGGTCAGCCGCCCGTCGTCGAGCACCTGCAACAGCACGTTGAAGACATCCGGATGCGCCTTCTCGATTTCGTCGAACAGCACGACCTGATAGGGCCGGCGCCGCACCGCTTCGGTCAGCGCACCGCCTTCCTCATAGCCGACATAGCCGGGAGGCGCGCCAATCAGCCGGGCGACCGAGTGCTTCTCCATGTATTCCGACATGTCGATTCGCACCATGGCGCTCTCGTCGTCGAACAGGAAATTGGCCAGCGCCTTGGTCAGTTCGGTCTTGCCGACGCCGGTCGGTCCGAGGAACATGAACGAGCCGATCGGCCGGTTCGGATCCTGCAGCCCGGCCCGGGCACGACGCACGGCCTTGGACACCGCCTGTACCGCTTCGCCCTGGCCGACGACTCGCTTGCCGATCTCGTCTTCCATGCGCAGCAGCTTGTCGCGCTCGCCCTGCAGCATCTTGTCGACCGGAATGCCGGTCCAACGCGACACGATATGGGCGACGTGGTCGGGCGTGACCACCTCTTCGACCATGCCGGCCTTGCCGTCCTGGGCTTCGGCTTCCTTCAGCTTCTTTTCCAGTTCCGGGATCTTGCCATAGGCAAGCTCGCCGGCGCGCTGGAATTCACCCTTGCGCTGGGCAATGGCGAGGTCGTTGCGGGCCGCGTCGAGCTGCTTCTTGAGGTCAGCGGCGAGGCCAAGCTTCTGCTTCTCCGACTGCCATTTGGCGGTGATCTCGGTCGATTCCTCCTCGAGGCCGACGAGTTCCTTTTCGAGACGCGCGAGCCGGTCCTTTGACGCCTCGTCCTTCTCGACCTTCAGTGCCTCGCGCTCGATCTTGAGCTGCATGATGCGGCGATCGATCTCGTCCAGCGCCTCGGGCTTGGAATCGACCTGCATCCTCAGCCGCGACGCGGCCTCGTCGACAAGGTCGATCGCCTTGTCCGGCAGGAAACGGTCGGCGATGTAGCGGTTGGACAAGGTCGCCGCCGCGACCAGCGCCGAATCCGAGATGCGCACCTTGTGGTGCTGCTCGTACTTCTCCTTGAGGCCACGCAGGATCGACACGGTATCTTCCACCGATGGCTCGTTGACGAAGACCGGCTGGAACCGGCGGGCAAGGGCCGCGTCCTTCTCGACATGCTTCCTGTATTCATCGAGCGTGGTCGCGCCGACGCAGTGCAGTTCGCCGCGCGCCAGCGCCGGCTTCAACAGGTTCGAAGCGTCCATGGCGCCATCGGCCTTGCCGGCGCCGACCAGCGTGTGCATCTCGTCGATGAACAGGATGATGCCGCCGGCCGCCGAGGTGACTTCGTTGAGCACGGCCTTCAGCCGCTCCTCGAACTCGCCGCGATATTTGGCGCCGGCAATCAGCGCGCCCATGTCGAGCGCCATCAACTGCTTGTCCTTCAGCGATTCCGGCACGTCGCCATTGACGATGCGCAGCGCCAGACCTTCGGCGATCGCCGTTTTGCCGACGCCCGGCTCGCCGATCAGCACCGGGTTGTTCTTGGTACGCCGCGACAGCACCTGGATGGTGCGGCGGATCTCGTCGTCACGGCCAATCACAGGGTCGAGCTTGCCGGCGCGGGCATCGGCGGTAAGGTCGCGCGCGTATTTCTTCAGCGCGTCATAGCCCTGCTCGGCGCTCGCCGAATCGGCGGTACGGCCCTTGCGGACGTCGTTGATCACCTGGTTCAGCGCCTGCGCTGTGACGCCGGCCTTGGACAGGATATCGGCCGTCTTGGCCGACTTCTCCATGGCCAGAGCCTGCAAAAGCCGTTCAACCGTGACAAAGCTGTCGCCGGCTTTCTTGGCCAATTCCTCGGCGGTCGAAAACACCTTGGCCAGCGGCTGCGCGAGATAAAGCTGGCCGTTGCCGCCTTCCACCTTGGGCATGGCCTCAAGGGCGGTCTCGACGCCAAGCTTGACGTCGCGCACGTTGCCGCCGGCGCGCTCGATCAGCGAGGCGGCCAGCCCCTCATCGTCATCGACGAGGACCTTCAGCATATGTTCGGGAGTGAATTGCTGGTGATTGCGCGAGAGCGCCATGGTCTGGGCGGACTGAATGAATCCGCGGACGCGCTCGGAGTATTTCTCGAGGTTCATATCTGTCTCCTTCCATCACCGGCCCGCTTTGCGGCACCGGATCAGATTGCGGTGACGGACCCGCTCATCCGAGCCGGGTCCAGTTCACGCCAGATATGGGGCGCAAGCCATTGCCGCTCAAGACGTCCGGCTGATGATATTGCATGGCCGAGCAAACGAAAACGGCGGAGATTTCTCTCCGCCGTTTCATCGACTTATGGGTCAGTTGTTGGCGTCGACGGCGAACGGGTCGCCGGCAGGGCTTTCGGCCGGCGCCGCATCCACCACGTCAACAGCGGCAGCGCTCTATCCAGCTGAGCTACGGGTGCCTTCAGGGAANTCGGTGGCTGCCTCATTGAGTTCGGCCCGGGCGGCAAGAGCCGCCGGCGACAGGTTTTCGTACAGCGGCGCCGGCTCGGAGAAACCGCTCTCGGCTTCGGGCTCAACCGCGGAAACGGTTTCCGCCTGTGCCGGGGTTTCGGTGAAGCGCTGCTGGTCGCCGCGCTGGCCGTTCTGCTCGCCACGCTGGGCAAAGTCGCCACGCTGGTCGTTCTGGCCATAGCCGCCATTGGGGCGGCGGTCACGGTTGCGGCCATTGTTGTCGCGGCCGTTGTTGTTGCGGCCATTATTGTCACGGCCATTATTATCACGGCCACTGTTGTTCTCGCGGCCGTTTTCCTGGCCGTATGCGAGTTCGGCCGGCGTGCCCTCAATCGTCGGCTGCGGACCGTTGCCGTGGTTCGCCATCGGCGCTTGCGTCTCGCCGCCATTGCCGCTGCCGGCATTGTCAAAATCGTCGCGATCTTCATCGTCGTCGAATTCGTCGCGGTTCTGCGGGGCATTCTGGATCGGCATCTGCGCCTGTGCGGCGGCAATGATGCGGTTGTAGTGCTCGGCGTGCTGGAGGTAATTTTCCGCCATAACCCGGTCGCCGGAGCTTTGCGCATCACGGGCCAGAGTGGCGTATTTTTCGGCGATCTGCTGAGCCGATCCACGGATTTTCACGTCCGGGCCGTTGCTCTCGTAGTTGCGCGTCAGGGGATTTGGGCCCTTGCGGTTGTTGTTGTTGTTATTGTTGTTGCCACCGCCGCCGCCATTGTTGTTGCGACCGCGCATGCGCCTGTTCTGCTGTTGTGGCCTCATAAGACTCTCTTCATTTTGAAATTTTCGAAAAACGTTTCACGAACGGAGGCGCTCATGCAGCCAGCCGTTTCGTTTCTTCACCGGCGTTCGCCCGCATCAATTGCGTTGGCGCCACGTGTCATCCTGTTCCGGTTACATCACTTGCCGGACGATTCCCGCACGAAGCTTGGGCGTCGTTTGCGCAAGAAGGCAGCTATTTCCGAGGAAAACCGAATCGCTAAGAGCACTGCCTGCTTCGTCTCATCCGGTTAGGGCGGACCCTAGCCGCATTCCCCGGCATTGCCAAGCGCTTTTTTGCACTGCGTCAAGGCTTTCCCTGTTCAAACATAAGAACCCTGTCGTTTCCGCCAAGGTCGACAAATGCCCCGGCCAGCCTGTAGCCGGCTGCCGCGAATATGTCTTTGACCTCATTGCGCTGCGTGTGGCCGATCTCGACCGCTATCTTGCCTTGTGCTTCCAGAAACTTTGCCGCCTCGGCGGCGATGATCCTGTAGGGGCCAAGACCGTCCACACCGCCATCAAGGGCTCTGTGCGGATCGAAATCGCGGACCTCGTCCTGCAGATTTCCAATGTCTCCAGACGGTATATAGGGAGGGTTTGCGGCAATTACATGGTATCGGCCCGAAACTTTTTCGAACCAGTCGGACTGCAGCCCCACGAACCGGCCGGCGAGTCCAAGTTGCTCGGCATTGCGTATCGCGGTTGCCAGCGCGTCGTGCGAAATATCGACCCCGGTGGCGGTCGCGGCCGGAACCGCGCTGAGCAGCGCCAGCGCAATCGCGCCGGTACCGGTGCCGAGATCGAGGATACGGCATAGCCCTAGCCTTTCGGCCGTCGCGCCGGCAAAAGGGAAGACCGCCTCGACCAGCGTTTCGGTGTCCGGCCGCGGCTCCAGCGTTTCCGGCGACAGCGACAGCCGCAGGCCGTAAAACTCGCGAAACCCGAGGATGCGGTGCACCGGTTCGCCGGCCATGCGGCGCTGCAGAGCAGCGTCGATTGCGGCAACCGCACCCGCATCGACCGTCCGTTGCGGGTCGGCGATCGCCTGCGTACGGTCCGTGCCGGAAAAATGTTCGACGATCAGCCTGGCATCCAGCGCCGGGTCGGAAAGGCCGGCCGCGGCAAGCCGCTCCCGCGCCACTCGCAACAAGGGCCCGAGCGCGCCGGGCAACATGTCAGCCATCGAGGCCAATATCGGCGAGCAGCTTCGACTGATGGTCGGCGATCAGCGCATTGATGACCTCATCGAGCTCGCCCATCATCACCCGGTCGAGCTTGTAGAGCGTCAGGTTGATACGATGGTCGGTAAGGCGGCCCTGCGGGAAATTGTAGGTGCGGATGCGCTCCGAACGGTCGCCCGAACCAACCTGCGATTTGCGTGACTCCGAGCGCTCCTCGTCCGCCTTGCTGCGCTCGAGGTCGTAAAGCCGCGCACGCAGAATCTGCATGGCTTTCGCCCGGTTCTGATGCTGCGACTTCTCCGCCTGCACCACCATGATACCGGTCGGCAAATGGGTGATGCGCACCGCAGAATCGGTGGTGTTGACGTGCTGGCCACCCGAACCCGAGGCGCGCATCGTGTCGATGCGGATGTCTTCGGCGCGGATGTCGATGTCGACCTCTTCGGCTTCCGGCAGAACGGCCACCGTCGCCGCCGAGGTGTGGATGCGCCCGCTGGCCTCGGTCGCCGGCACGCGCTGCACGCGGTGCACGCCGGATTCAAATTTCAGATGGGCAAAGACTCCCCTACCGGAAATGGTGGCGATGATTTCCTTGAAGCCGCCGGCATCGCCGTCGCTGGCCGACACCGTCTCGAAGCGCCAGCCGCGTTCGGCGGCATAGCGCTCATACATGCGAAAAAGGTCGCCGGCAAACAATGCCGCCTCGTCGCCGCCGGTGCCGGCGCGGATTTCAAGGATGGCGTTCTTGTCGTCGGCCGCATCCTTGGGCAACAGCAGGATCTGGATGTCCTTCTGCAGCTCTTCGATACGCGCTTCGACGCCGGGCAGATCTGCCTCCGCCAGGGCCCGCATCTCGGCATCGGTGCCCTTGTCGGCAAGCATCGCCTCGAGGTCGGCTTGCTCGCGCTCGACTGAGCGCAGTTCCCTGACCTTGGCCACCATGTCCTGCAGCTCGGCATATTCCGAGGCCATCTTCACATAGGCATCGGCCGCCGGGCCGGCCGACATCTGCGCTTCGAGCATCTCGAAACGCTTGACGACCTGATCCATACGCTCGCGGGGAAGATTGACCATGGCTAATGCTATAGCGGGATGGAGCGGTCGTCGGCGAAGGCCTGCAGCAGCGCCCGCATCGGCAGCCCTTGAGCTGGCGCCATCAGATTGTCGGCAAAGAAAGCCTCCAATTCCTCCAGTGGCAGTTCGGTCAACATCGCCTTGACCGGGCCGATCGAGGCTGGAGACATCGAGATCGAGCGGTAGCCAAGGCCGATCAGCGCCATGGCGGAAATGGGTTTTCCGGCAAGCTCGCCGCACAGCGTCACCGGCGTGTGGTTGCGAACCCCGGCGTCGGCGATCTGCTTCAGAACCCGCAGGAAAGGCGTCGAAAGCGTGTCGAAGCGGTCGGAGAGCTGCGTGTTCCCCCGATCGACCGCCATGACGAACTGGAACAGGTCGTTGGAGCCGACCGAGACGAAATCGACCGCCTTCATCAACTCGTCGAGCTGGAACAGCAGCGACGGCACTTCCAGCATAGCGCCCACCTTGAGGCTGGTCGGCAGATGGTGGGCAAAGCGGGAGAGATGCCGCACTTCGCGGTCGATGATCTCGCGCGCCTGGGCGATTTCGCCGAGTTCGGTAACCATCGGCAGCATCAGCTTCAGTTCGCGCCCGCCGCAGGCCTTCAGCAGAGCGCGGATCTGGGTCCTGAGCAGACCCGGCCGGTCGAGCGTCAGCCGGATCGCGCGCCAGCCGAGCGCAGGGTTTTCTTCCTGGATGGCGCCCTTGAAGTAGGGCAGAACCTTGTCGCCGCCGATGTCGATGGTGCGGAAGGTGACCGGCTTGCCGCGCGCCGCGTCCAGCACGTCGCGGTAGAGCCGCTCCTGCGCCTCGGCACGCGGGAAGGTCGAGGCGACCATGAACTGCAATTCGGTGCGGAACAGGCCGATGCCGGCGGCACCCGCCTCGGCCAGCTGCGGCAGGTCGACGGCCAGGCCCGCATTCATCAGCAGGTCGACCTGGACGCCGTCCTTGGTCACCGACGGCTTCTTGCGCAGTTCCCGGTAGACTTCCTGCCGGCGCGCCCGGAAGCGCACTTTTTCGGCATAGGCAGCTTCGAGGTCGGGCTGCGGCCGCAGATGGATGGTGCCTTCCTCGCCGTCGACGATGATGGCATCGCCGTTTTCCGCCATGGAAACGGCGCCCTTCATCTGGCCGGCGACCGGAATGCCCATGGCGCGCGCTACGATGACGACATGGCTGGTGGCAGCGCCGTCTTCCAGCACCACGCCGCGCAGCTTGTCCCTGGGATAATCAAGCAGTTCGGCCGCGCCCATCGAGCGCGCGACCAGGATGGCATCCTTCGGCAGTGACGCCGCGACGTCGTCAGGCCCGCGCCCCATCAGCTGGCGCAGCAGCCGGTTGGCGAGATCGTCGAAGTCGCTCATCCTCTCGCGCAAATAAGGATCGGTCATGTGCAGCATGCGGGCGCGCATGTCGCTTTGGACCTTTTCCACCGCCGCTTCCGCCGTCAGGCCGTTGCGGATCGCCTCTTCCAGCCGGCGCACCCAGCCGCGGTCGTTGGCAAACATGCGATACGCTTCGAGCACCTCGCGATGTTCGCCCTCGAAGGCGACATCGCGCCGCTCCAGCATGTCGTCGATAGAAAGCCTGAGCGAACCGAGCGACGTCTCCAGCCGGCGCACCTCTTCCTCACTGTCCTCGTTGAACAGATTGGTGACGACGATGCGTGGCTCATGCAGCACGACATGGCCGAGGCCGACGCCCTCGTTGAAGGACAGGCCGGTAAAGCTGACGGGACGGCGCAGATCGAGTTCGAGGCCGGGCCGGGTCAGGCGAGCGAGATCGCCGGTGGCGATCATCTCGGCGATCACCATGGCGGTCGTTTCCAGCGCCTCGACCTCGTCGTCGCGGTAGTGGCGCATGGTCTTGTTCTGCACCACCAGCACGCCCAGCGTGCGCCCTGCCCTTAGTACCGGCACGCCGAGGAAGGAATTGTAGATCTCTTCGCCCGTCTCCGGCAGGTAGGCGAAGGCCGGATGTTCCTGTGCATTGGAGAGGTTGAGCGGCCGCGCGCTCGCGGCAATGGTGCCGACGAGGCCCTGCCCCAGCCGCAGTTGCGCCAAATGGACGGCGTTCGGGTTCAGACCTTCGGTGGCATAGAGTTCGAGCACCGAATCGGCGCGCAGCACATAGAGCGAGCAGACCTCGGCGACCATGTTGGAGGCGATGTCGCGCACGATCCGGTCGAGCCGCTCCTGCGGCTCCAGCGGCTCCTGCATGAGCTCGCGGAGCCGTTTCAGCAGAACGCGCGGGCCGCTGGCCGTATCACGCATCGCGGCTTCTTCTCCAATGGGCATTTTGCCCGCCGCAGTTTCCACTGCGACCGGCGCACACGCAACAA
The DNA here is from genome assembly GCF_000502615.1 of Mesorhizobium sp. LNJC405B00. Classification (NCBI taxonomy): domain Bacteria; kingdom Pseudomonadati; phylum Pseudomonadota; class Alphaproteobacteria; order Hyphomicrobiales; family Phyllobacteriaceae; genus Mesorhizobium; species Mesorhizobium sp. LNJC405B00. Next base: position 14,802 of record NZ_AYWC01000014.1, read on the forward strand.
CTCAAATCGCTCTCGCTACTGCTTATCCAGACCGTACACGGAATGCAAAGTACGAACCGCGAGTTCCGTGTAGGGACCGTCAATCAGTATCGAAATCTTGATCTCGGAGGTAGTGATGGCGCGGATGTTGATCGCCTTGTCGGCCAGCGCCTTGAAAGCGGTGGCGGCCACACCGGCATGGCTGCGCATGCCGATGCCGATGACCGAAACCTTCGACATGCCGGCTTCCGACTGCACCACGTCATAGCCGATCGAAGCCTTCAGACGCTCCAGCACGGCCAACGCCTTGTCCACGTCGCCGGACGGCACGGTGAAGGTCATGTCGGTGAACTTGCCGTCCTCGGAGATGTTCTGGACGATCATGTCGACATTGATGTTGGCCTCGGCCAGCGGGCCGAAAATGCCGGCGGCAACGCCCGGGCGGTCGCCGACGCGGCGCAGAGAAATCTGCGCTTCGTCCTTGGCGTAGGCAATTCCGGTGACGACCTGCTGTTCCACGATCTCTTCCTCGTCGCAAATGAGCGTTCCCGGAGGATTGAGCAAATCCCCCATTCCGGGCGCATCGGGATCGTCGAAGGACGACCGCACGAACGTACGCACCCTGTGCACCATGGCAAGCTCGACCGAGCGCACCTGCAAGACCTTGGCGCCGAGCGAGGCCATTTCGAGCATTTCCTCGAACGAAATCTTGTTGAGCCGCCGCGCCTTCGGCTCGATGCGCGGATCGGTGGTGTAGACGCCGTCGACATCGGTGTAGATGTCGCAGCGGTCGGCCTTGACCGCCGCGGCAATGGCCACCGCGCTTGTGTCGGAGCCGCCGCGGCCGAGCGTGGCGATGCGGTTGTCCGGGCCGATGCCCTGGAAGCCGGCGACGACAGCCACCTGGCCCTCGCCGAAGCGCTTGATCAGGAACGCGCCGTCAATTTCGAGGATGCGCGCCGCGCCATGCGCGTTGTCGGTCTTGATCGGGATCTGCCAGCCCTGCCAGGAGCGGGCATGGACGCCCATATTCTGCAGTGTGATCGCCAGCAGGCCGGCAGTCACCTGCNCTGCCAGGAGCGGGCATGGACGCCCATATTCTGCAGTGTGATCGCCAGCAGGCCGGCAGTCACCTGCTCGCCCGAGGCGACAACGGCGTCATACTCGCGCGCGTCGTGCATGGGCGAGGCTTCGCGCGTCCAGCCAACCAGTTCATTGGTCTTGCCCGCCATCGCCGAAACCACGACAGCGACCTCATGGCCGGCATCGACCTCGCGTTTGACGTGACGCGCCACATTGCGGATGCGGGCGATGTCGGCGACGGAGGTTCCGCCGAATTTCATCACGATGCGCGCCATGGAAGCGAAATGCCTTTGACTGAAGCCGGCCCAGGACCGAAAGGGGAAGTAAGCGGTCGACAGAAGCCGGCCGCTGAATGCGCGCCTCCTTAGCCAAATGATCACGGTTTCGCAAGGCTGGCGGCGGATGCCGGCTTCAGGATCGCGGCATATTGCGTTCGGCCCCGCCGCCGCTTACCAAATGCTGCCCGCGGGAAACTCCTTTTGGTCCGGCATATCGAATGATTGTTCGCCTTCGACGCGCCATGCGGTGGCAATCGCTGCCGCTGTTCATCGGCTTCGCCGTGCTGGCGTTGATCGTCGGCACACGCGCCGTACTGGTCGAGACCCAGAGAGCCAATCGTGAGGCCGCGCGCGAGGCGGTCGAGTATCAGGAATTGCTTTCCGGTTTGCTTGCGATGGCTCAGGAGGCCGAGACCAGCCAGCGCGGCTATCTCCTGACCGGCGAGAAATCCTACCTCCAGCCTTATCGGCAGGCGGTCGACGCCATTCCGGGCCAGCTTGCCCGCATCGACGGCATGACCGCGCCGGACGACGAACTCGTGCAGCAGATCAACCACGTCAAGGACGCGCTTTCACAAAACCAGGCCGAATTGGCTGAGACGATTGCACTCTACGATCGCGGCGATGCGGCAAAAGCTCTGGAACTGGTCCGCAGCGGCCAGGGCAAGGCCGCCATGGACCAGATCCGGGCCAGCATGGACACGATCCGGCGCATTGGCGGCGCAGCCATCGCCGCGCGCGACGCTCATACCGACCGGGTCGAAAACTGGCTGCGAATCGGCTCGATAGCGGCGCTGCTGGCGATCTTCCTGCTTGGCGCCTACACGGTTCGCCTTTCGCGCCGCCGGTTCCGCGCAGTGGCCATCGCCCAGGAAGAGCTGATGCGCAAGAACATCGAGCTCGGCAACGAAATCCAGACGCGTGAAAAGGCCGAATCGCAGATCCGCCAGATGCAGAAGATGGAGGCTGTGGGCCAGCTGACCGGCGGTATCGCCCACGATTTCAACAACATGCTGGCGGTGATCATCAGCGCCATGAACCTCGCCCAGCGCAAGCTGACGCGGGGCGAGCACGACATCATGAAATTCATCGAAGCGGCGACCGATGCGGCGACCCGGGCCGCAAACTTGACGTCACGGCTGCTTGCCTTCTCGCGCCAGCAGCCGCTCGCGCCTCAGGTTGTAGACGCCAATCGTCTGGTCGCCGGCATGTCGGACCTGCTTCGGCGGGCGCTCGGCGAAACCATCCGCATCGAAACCGTGCTGGCTGGCGGCCTGTGGAAGACCCATGCCGATCCGAGCCAGCTCGAAAATGCCATTCTCAACCTGGCGGTCAATGCGCGCGACGCCATGGGCGAGGACGGCAAGATGACCATCGAGACCGCCAACAGCCACCTCGACGAGGGCTACGCCGCCACCCATGCCGAGGTCAAAGCCGGCCAGTATGTAATGATCGCGGTCAGCGACACCGGCGCCGGCATGCCGGCGGACGTCATGGAGCGGGCTTTCGAGCCATTTTTCACCACCAAGCCAGTCGACAAGGGCACCGGCCTCGGGCTGAGCCAAGTGTTCGGCTTCGTCAAACAGTCCGGCGGACACGTCAAGATCTACTCGGAACCCGGCCAAGGCACCACGATCAGGATCTACCTGCCGCGCTTCTTCGGCCCGGAAGAGGCCGCCATATCTTCGGAACGAGCCGGAAATCCTGCCGTGCCGGTCACCGAAACCATCCTTGTCGTGGAGGACGATCCACGCGTGCGGGCTTCCACCACGGATGCCATGCGCGAACTCGGCTACACCGTCATTCATGCCACAAGCGGCCAGGAAGCGCTGGAAAAGCTGGGCGACAACCCTGGTGTGGCGCTCATGTTCACCGATATCGTCATGCCGGTGATGAATGGCCGCAAGCTCGCCGAGGAGGCGCTGGCGCGCATGCCGAAGCTGAAGGTGATCTTCACCACCGGCTTCACCAGGAACGCCGTCGTCCACAATGGCGTGCTCGACCATGACGTGCATTTCCTGGCCAAGCCCTTCACCATCGAGCAGCTGGCGGCGAAATTGCGCGACGTGCTGGACGCAAAATGACCGAGGCCCTGGAAATCGTCACCTTTCGCCTCAAGCCTGGAGCGGAAGCGGGCTTTGCCGCCGCCAACAACCTGGTCGCCGACTGGCTGGCGCGGCAACCTGGTTTCGTAAACCGCTGCCTGGCGCGGCGGGACGATGGCAGCTGGGTCGATGTCGTGCGCTGGCGAAGTCGCGAGCAGGCTCTCGCCGCCGCCGGCCGCATCATCGCCGAGATCGGCGATTGCGAAGCGATGCGGGCCATCGATCCCGCGAGTGTTGAGATGGGACATGCGGCGATTGTGATCTCGAGGCCCTAGGTCGACTTGCCAGCAGTCGCATAAAACCGGCCTTGACTTTCTTGCCCCGGCACCCGACTTCCTAGCGTCCGAGGAGACCCGCCCCATGCCAGAGGCCCGACGATCGACAATCGATGCCGGAGAAGTGGAACGCTTTTCCGCGCTTGCCGCCGAATGGTGGAACCCGAACGGCAAATTCCGTCCGCTGCACAAATTCAACCCGGTCCGGCTGGCCTATATCCGGGACCAGGTGGCGGCGCGCTTCGGCCGCGATCCGCGGGCGGCGCGGCCGTTCGAAGGCCTGCGTTTCCTCGATATCGGCTGCGGTGGTGGGTTATTGTGCGAGCCGATGGCAAGGCTTGGAGCCGAAGTGGTCGGCGCCGACGCCTCGGCAACCAACATCGAGGTGGCGAAGCTGCACGCGGCCGAAGGCGGCGTGACGGTGGATTATCGCGCTACGACCGCTGAGGATTTGGCCGATTCCGGCGAGAAATTCGACGTCGTCCTCAACATGGAAGTCGTCGAGCATGTTGCCGATGTCGACCTGTTCATCGGCAAGTGCGGCGAGATGGTCAAGCCCGGCGGCATCATGTTCGTCGCCACGATCAACCGCACGCTGAAGGCACTGGGCCTGGCCATCATCGGCGCCGAATATGTGCTGCGCTGGCTGCCGCGCGGCACCCACCAGTTCGGCAAGCTGGTGCGGCCCGAAGAGCTTGAAAAGGCGCTCGGCAGCGCCGCCATGACCATCATCGACCGCACCGGCGTGACCTACAATCCTCTCGCCGACCGCTGGGCACGCTCCAAGGACATGGACGTCAACTATATGGTGCTGGCGGAAAAACGATCGGTCTGAACGAAAGGGGCGGCCGTGGACACTATGAGGGCCCGAGAGCTGGTGCTCGATCTTCCCGAAACGGTCGAGCAATCGCATTTCGGCAAGGCTGACTTCCGCGTCCGCAACCGTATCTTCGTCTCGCTGCCCGAAGCCGACCGTGCTGTCGTCAAGCTCGACCGGGACCAGCAAGAGATGATGGCCGCGGCTGAGCCATCGGTTTTCAGGCCCGTGACAGGCGGCTGGGGCCAAAAGGGATGGACGTCGATCATGCTCGAAGCCTGCGACGAACAGACATTCCGCAGCGCCGTTCGGACGGCCTGGCGAAACGTCGCCCCGCCGGCGCTACGGAAGCGCCTCGACGCGAGCCAAATTTAAGCTTGAGCAGTTCGAGGAAAAGTGTGAAGCGGTTTCCCGGGAAAGCGCATAGCGCTTTGCCTAGGGAATTGCGTAAACAAAGAACCTATGCCTTCTGGCTCTGCGCCTTGGTGGTGATGATCACGCCGATGGTGATGATCACCGCGCCGGCCCAGGTCAGCAACTGGTAGTGCTCGCCGAGGAAGATGGTTCCGGCAAACAGGCCGACGGCCGCCGCCACATAGCCGATCTGGCTGAGATAGACCGGACCGCCCACGGCCTGCAGCCGGAAGAAGAAGGCAAACATCGCCGAGGCCGAGGCGACCTGCGCCACGACGACCAGCGGCACGGCGCCAAGCGGGGCGAAGGCGCCGACCCCGAACAGCGTGAGAATGCCGATCAGCAGCAGCGTCGCCGAGGCCAGGTGGCTGCCGACGGCCAGTTCGATCGGACCGGTGCCTTCGGGCCAGTCGACGGTGCGATAGATATTGCCGGCGGCAAGGCTGACCGGGATCAAAAGTCCGGCCAGCACCCAGTAGACATCGGCCGGCTGGCCGGCCTCGCCGCGCGTCACCGCCACCATGACGGCGCCGATGAAGCCGACGGCGATACCGATACTGCCGAGCGTATTTGGCCGTCGAACGCCGAGCAGGATCGAAAACACCAGTGTGATGACCGGCGACAGCGTGAACATGATGCCGGTATAGCCGGCGCCGAGATGCGGGATAGCCGAAAACATCAGCAGATTGGGCACGGCGTAGGACACGGCGGCGGTGATGAAGAAATAGCGCAGTCTGTGCGAGGTGAGCCGCATGCGCTCGCCGTTCGCGAGCAACGCGCACAGCAGCACGCCCCCGGCGCCGAACGAGATGACGAAGGCCCAGACCATGGCCGGAACGCCGGCAGCCGTCGCCAGCTTGCCGAACGGCAGGGTCAGGCCGAGCAGGCCGCCGGTGACGACCAGCAGGCCAAGCGCCGATTCCCAGAGAAATTTCATCGGATGGTCCCGTCACTCACTTGCGGCACTGGGTCGAAACTGTATCTTGAGGTAGCATACCACAAAGATTCTTAACGTCAAGATACTTAGCGGTGAGACAGATGGATCGCGCGGCAAAGGCGGTGGAGCAATGGAAGCGGGAACGGCCGGACCTGGAGGTGTCGCCAATGCTGGTGCTTGGGCGGCTGAACGAAGCCTCGTCGCTAATCGCCCGCGAGCGCCTCGCCCCGCTGTTTGCCCGTTTCGGACTGCAGGCCGGCGAATTCGATGTGCTGGCGACGCTGCGCCGCTCCGGCCAGCCCTACGCGCTGACACCGACCGCTCTATACGAGGCGACGATGGTGACCTCTGGGGCCATGACCAACCGGCTCGACCGGCTTGAGAAGGCCGGACTGATCCTGCGCGGCCCGCACCCCAACGACCGGCGTGGCATTGTCGTGCAACTGACCGAAAAAGGTCTGGCCTTGATCGACGAAGCCCTGACCGCCCACGTCGCCAACGAGCATGAAATCCTCGCCGGGCTCACCGGCACGGAGCGGGGGGCACTGGCTCAGTTGCTTGGCAAATTGATCGATAGCGCCAGCTGATCGCTCAATTGCGCTCCTCGGGAAAACTCGGGATCGGCATGAAATCGATGCCATCCTCGGCCAAGCTCTTGGCTTCGTCCAACGTCGCCTCGCCATAGATGCCGCGCGCATCGCTCTCGCCGAAATGGATCTTGCGCGCTTCTTCGGCAAACTTGTCGCCGACATAATCGGCATTCTCGCGCACCTTCTCGGCCATCGCCTTCAGTTGCGCCAAAGCCTGCTTCTGGGTTTCGCCCATGGCCAGCGCAATTGTTTCCTGCTTCCGCGCGGTGGAGACGGCTGGCGCCATCAGCGCCTTTTGCACCTTGTGCGAGCCGCAGCTCGGGCAATCGACGAAGCCGCGCTTCTTCTGCGTGTCGAAATCGTCATTGCTGCGAAACCAGCCCTCGAATTCGTGCTCGTGCTCGCAGATCAGGGCAAAGCGGATCACGAAGCCGCGCCCCTGAGCCGCGGCGCTTCCACTGCGCCGGCATTGACGGCAAAATCACGCGCGTTCTTGAGATTGGGGATTTTCTTACGCGCGGCCGACGACTGCGCCGTGTCGATCTCGGCGATGATCACCTCCGGATCGTCATGGTCCGCCTCGGCGAGAATTCGACCCCATGGGTCGACGATCAGCGAATGGCCATAGGTTTCGCGGCCATCCTCATGCAGGCCACCTTGTGCTGCAGCAACCACATAGGCGCCGTTCTCGATGGCACGGGCTCGCAGCAGCACATGCCAGTGCGCCTCGCCGGTCTGGCGGGTGAAGGCGGCAGGCACCGACAAGAGGTCGGCGCCGGCCATCGCCTCGGCGCGGAACAGCTGTGGAAAGCGTAGATCGTAGCAGACGGCAAAGCCGAGCCTGGCGCCGTCGATCTCGGTGACGACGGCCTCGGTGCCCGGCTCATAGGCGGCGGATTCTCGCCAGCTCTCGCCATTGTCGAGATCGACGTCGAACATGTGGATCTTGTCATAGGTGGCGAGCGTCGCGCCATCCGGCCCAAACAGCAGCGCCCGGTTGGCGAGCTTGCCGTCGTCGCGCAGGATGGCGGTAGAGCCAATATGCAAGAAGACGCCGAGTTCGCTGGCGAGCTTGCGCGCGGTCGCCACGACGATGTCCTTGTCTTCCGAGGTGAAGGAAGCAGCCCTGGCTTCCTTGTCGCGAATCAGCGCTCCGGTCATTTCCGGGGTCTGGATGTAGGTTGCACCGAGGCCTGCCGCCTCGCGAACCAGCCGTTCGAGATCTACCGCGTTGCGCTCGGGGCTCTCGCCCGAACGCATCTGGATCGCCGCCGCCTTGAAAACACCCATCGTCACGTCCTCTTTGAGCAATTCCAGGAAAAGTGTGTACCGGTTTTCCGTCCGAAATCGCATAAAAACAAAGATATAGAGCGGCCCTACGAACCGCTCTTTGTCGTCGAGCCGTTGGCAAGCAGCCTGTCCAGTTGGCCCCGCGCCTCCAATTCGTGGAGGTCGTCGGAGCCGCCGACATGCGTGTCGCCGATGAAAATCTGCGGAAAGGTCGAGCGGCCACGCGCCCGCGAAATCATTTCCTGGCGCAATTCCGGCGAAAACGAAGCGTCATGCTCGGTGTAGGCGACGCCCTTGCGGTCGAGCAACCGCTTGGCCGCTGCGCAATAGCCGCACATCATACGGGTGTAAATCGTCACATCGAGCATCGGTCCGTGCCTTTCTTCGACCTTATATAGTCGCGGACTCGTCGGCCCGAAAGTCCCCCGGCAGGACACGCGCAAAGGTCAGCACATCGACCGCTCCGGCGCCGCCCTTCTTCAGCGCCTTGGCGACCGAGCGAACGGTAGCGCCGGTGGTGTAGACATCGTCGACCAGAAGCACGCGGCGCCCAGTGATCTCGATTTCGGCTTCCGCAGGCACACGGAAGGCGGCGCGCACATTGTCCTCGCGCTCCTGCCGCTCCAGCCCGACCTGCTGGCGCGTGAGCTTGACGCGCCGGACCGCCGAGGGCGAGAAAGGCAGCCCGCTAAGCTGCGCAACCGCCCTTGCCAACTCCGCCGACTGGTTGAACTGCCGCCGAAAGAAGCGCCGCCAGTGCAGCGGCACCGGTACGACGACATCGGCGTCTGCAATTACCTCAGCGCCGGCGCGCAGCATCCAGCGCGCCATCCACGGCGCCAGATCGGTGCGATCCTGGTATTTCAGCCCTTGCACCATCTGGCGGGCGACACCTGAATAGGCCACGGCCGCCCGCGCCCGCTCGAACGGCGGCGGATCGGCGATCGCCTCGGCCGACAGGAATCCCTCGCCCATATCGTGCGTGAATGGCGTGCCCATCACCGCGCACCATGGCCGCTCCAGCAGCCTGAGTTTCGGCCAGCAGGCACCGCACAAAACGCCGGGTTGCGAGACGTGCCTGCGACAGCCGGCACAGACCGGCGGGAACAGCATCCGCGCCGGCCAGTCCAACATGGCCAGTTTCAACATGGTTTGAGCGAGGCTCTTGATCTCCATCACCGGATCGGCCACGTGGTTTTGTCGTCCGCGCCAGGATATCACTAGACGGACAAACAGGGATGTCTACCGTTGCAGCCGATCATCGATACTGAACTTTGGCTGGTGCGCAAGCGCAGGGCGCTGGCCCACCCCGTAGCCGGCGCGGATTTTCTGATGCGGCGGGCGGCGGAAGACCTTGCCGACCGGCTCGGCGCGGTCGAGCGGAAATTCGGCAAGGCCGCGGTGCTGTTTTGCCAGACGCCGGACGCAACGGACGTGGTCGCTGCAAGCGGCAAGGCAGCGGAGATCGTGCGCGTCGAGGCAGATCCAGCGTTTCTGGACGGCCGGCCAGGGCTGATAGCACCGCTGGAAACAGTGCCGTTCCAGCCGGAAAGCCTCGACCTCGTCGTTTCACTTCTGTCGTTGCAGGCGATGAACGACATTCCCGGCATGCTGGTGCAGATCCGCCGCGCTCTGCGGCCCGACGGGCTTTTCCTCGGCGCCTTTGCCGGCGCCGGCACGCTTTCCGAATTGCGCGAAAGCCTGCTCGCCGCCGAGACCGAACNCCGAACTCTATGGCGGCGCCAGCCCGCGTGTCATCCCCTTCACCGATGTTCGCGACGCCGGCGCACTGCTGCAGCGCGCCGGACTGGCGCTGCCGGTGGCCGACGTCGAAACGGTGACCGTCCGCTACGATACCCTCTTCGACCTCATTGCCGATCTCAGGGCGATGGGCGAAACCAGCGCGCTGACTGATCGCAGCCGGCGACCGGGAGCGCGAAAGCTTTTTACCCGTGCCGCCGAAATCTATGCCGAACGCTTTTCGGACGCTGATGGCCGCATCAGGGCAAGCTTTTCCATCGTCTGGATGTCGGGCTGGGCGCCCGATGCCTCGCAGCAAAAGCCCTTGAAACCGGGTTCGGCGAAGGTCTCGCTGAAGACGATACTGGAAAACCCCGGCGGGCGGTGACGGCGCTCCGGATCAGTGCTCGGCGAAGGCGTTTGCGAGCCTGCTGTTGTTGTCGCTGAACAGAAACTGGATCGCATTGCTGGCCTTGCCGACACCCCCGACGATGGCAAGCGACAGCACCGCAACGATCAGGCCATATTCAATGGCCGTGGCGCCTGTTTCGTCGTGCAAAAATCGGCGCAGCAATGGCTTCATGATCGTCGATCCCTCTCATCCCCGACTATATCGCCGACCTGTTAAGAAAGGTTAACGGCACAAGCTTAACAGGCTGTGAAATGGCCTGCGTTGAGGAAGTTCTCAAGCTGGTGTCGACCTTGTTGGTCAGCAGTCGCCGCTGCGTTGGCCGTCGGCGCGGATGATGCAGACTGAGCTCGGTGAGGGCTGCAGCACGCTTCTGCGCAGCGTATAGGTGGCCCGCGAGCCGATCGAACCCGTGCTCATCGGGTCGAGACCGCCTGCAAGAGCATCGCGGCTGGATGATCGCGTCTGGTTGTCCAGCACGGGGACCGCGATCAGCGCCAGCGCCACTGCGGCCGAGCCGAACAACAGCGTGACGCGCAATAAGCCGACGCCGGCGGCGCGAAAGCTGCGATCTGGCCGGATCGAGTCCCATTCCCTGTCGAGGCTCATGCAATCGCTCCCCGCGAACCCGCTTTGCCGCAATTTTTCACGACGAGATAAATCTTCCATTAACGCTGGCTAGATCAGACCGCGAAATGGCTTTGTATCACAACAGGTCGATGAGGAACTGGATTAGCGGCGCGTCGGCCGGCGGCATGGGATAGTCGCGCATCTGCTTTGGCCGCACCCATTTCAACGCCTGCCCTTCCCTGGGCTGCGCGATGCCGCGGAAGCGGCGGCAGACGAACAGGGGCATCAGGAGATGGAAATCATCATAGGAATGGCTGGCGAAGGTGAGCGGCGCCAGGCAAGGAATGTCAGTCTCGATGCCGATTTCTTCCTGCAGTTCGCGGATCAGGCATTGTTCCGGCGTCTCGCCTGGCTCTACCTTGCCGCCGGGAAATTCCCACAGGCCGGCAAGCTGTTTGCCCTCGGGCCGCTGCGCCAGAAGCACCCGCCCATCGGTATCGACCAGCGCGCACGCGGCGACCAGCAGCAGGCGTTTGCCGGTGATCTCGCTCATGCGCCCGGCGGCCGGCGATAGTGGTAGCGATAGACTTCGTCGAAGCCCAGCGAGCGATAGAGCGCCAGCGCCGGCGCATTGCCGGCCTCGACCTGCAGCCAGGCTTCGCGAGCGCCACGCAGCCTCGCCCACTTCAGCGCCGACAGGATCAGGTTGCGGCCATGGCCCTGATTGCGCGCCGACTTGGCGGTGGCGATCTCGAACAGACCGGCAAGATCGCCGTCATGGACGCAGATCAGCACCGCCAGAGGGTCGGCCCCTTCCTCCAGCGCAAACAGCCCGACTTCGGGTTGGATAGCGCCGATGATTTCCGAAAGACCGGGCCGCAGCGATGCATCCGAGCCGCTGACCTTGAGCGACGCGCCGAGAAAGCGGCTGATATCCTTCAGCGGAATCTGGTCCATGGCCGGCGCCAGTTGCGCGTCCGCCAGCGGCAGCCGCATCACCAGGGATTCGTCGAATGTGCTCCAGCCCTCATTGTCGAGATGCTTGGCCAGGTCCGGCCCCGACAGCGGCGAGATGCGGAAGGTCAGCGGCCTGCCATAGGCGTCGAAGCGCCGGCTGGCGCGGCCGATGCGCTCGGCAATGTGCTGGGTGTCGCCGGGATCGAGCGGGTTGACCGAGTTCAGCCGCTTGGCCGGATGGCCGGCTGTCAGCCGCACCACCCAGGTGCCGTCATAATGCACGGCCGCCGCCGGCCAGGCGCGAAACCCCGCAGCCTCGTAGCGGCGCACGATGGCGAGCATGCTTGCCGGATGCCTGGAAGCCAACTCCATCAGCTCCGGTAATCGCCATTGATGGCGACATATTCCTTGGTGAGGTCGCAGGTCCACACCGTCGCCTTGCCGCGGCCGATACCGATATCGGCGCGGATGCGAATGTCGTCGCGCTTCATATAGGCCGAGGTCGCTTCCTCGGAGTAGCCCGGGTCGCGTTCGCCCTCATGCGCCAGACGGTTGTCGCCGAACCAGATCGACAGCCGGTCGCGATCGGCCGGCTCGCCGGCCTTGCCGACGGCCATGACGACGCGGCCCCAATTGGCGTCCTCGCCGGCAACCGCCGTCTTGACCAGCGGCGAATTGGCGATGGACAGCGCGATGCGCTTGGCCGAGCGCGCCGATTTGGCGCCGGTAACGGTGACTTCTACCTGCTTGCGGGCGCCCTCGCCGTCGCGCACCACTTGCAGCGCCAGCGATTTGAGCACCTTGCCCAGCGCCCGGCGGAACGCGCCGAGACGCGCATCCTTGGGATCGCTGATGGCGGGCGCGCCGCGCTTGGCAGCGGCTCCGGTGGCGAACAACAGCAGCGTGTCGCTGGTCGAGGTGTCGCTGTCGACGGTGACGGCGTTGAAGGTCTTGGCCGTGCCGCGCGACAACAAGTCCTGCAGCACGGGGGCGGCGATCGGCGCATCGGTGGCGATGAAGGACAGCATAGTCGCCATATCGGGCGCGATCATGCCGGCGCCCTTGGAGATGCCATTGATGATGACGTCGGTGTCGCCGAGCTTGACCGTCGCTGTCGCCACTTTCGGATAGGTGTCGGTGGTCATGATGGCCTTTGCGGCCTCGGTCCACAGATCCGGCTTGCCGTCCTTGACCAGTCCGGCGAGCAAATGGCTGAATTTGGTGGTGTCGAGCGGCTCGCCGATTACCCCGGTAGAAGCGAGGAACACTTCGCCTGGCGTGCAGCCTGCGGCCTTGGCCGCGGCCTCGCCGGTCAGTTGGGTGGAGGCGCGGCCCTTCTTGCCGGTGAAGGCGTTGGCGTTGCCGGAATTGACGACCAGCACCCGCGCCTTGCCGGCGCCAAGGTTCTCGCGGCAGAAGTCGACCGGCGCCGAGGGGCATTTCGACTTCGTGAACACGCCGGCAACCGCTGTGCCGGCATCGAAGACCATGGCCAAGAGGTCGGTACGGTTCTTGTACTTGATCCCGGCCTCTGCGGTGGCGATGCGCACGCCCTCAATGGCAGGCATTTTGGGATATTTCTTCGGCGCGAGCGGCGAAATCGTTGCGGACATTGGAGACCTCGGGCGAGGGAAAAACGCTGGGCGAAGGCCGGTTTGCCCGATAGCACGGCCCGGCGCAAGGGCGTTTTCTTGGCCCCGCTGTCGGCAAGCCACCAGGGATTAAGCTTGCATTTCAAATCCGTTGGCGTCACCGGGGCCTCTGGCGTTATGATATTGGCCATGGGCAGGCTGGTGATCTTGGCGGTGGCGTTTATGGGGCTTTTGCTCCTGAGCGCCGATGCGCAGCCGGAACGGCGCGTGGCGCTGGTCATCGGCAATGGCACCTATGCCGAAGCCGGCACGCTCACCAATCCGGTCAACGATGCGCTCGATATTGCCGGCAAGCTGCGCTCGATCGGCTTCGAAGTCATCGAGGGCAACGATCTCGGCAAGCGCGAACTCGAGCGCAAGATCGGCGAATTTTCCGATGCGCTGGAAGGTGCGGGCGTCGGGCTTTTCTATTACGCCGGCCACGGCCTGCAGGTGGAAGGGCGCAACTACATCGTGCCGGTCGACGCCCGGCTCGACATGCCGGTCAAGCTGCAGCTCGAAGCCGTGCCGATCGACGAAGTCCTCGACATCATGGAGCAGCAGACCAAGGTCAGCCTGGTCTTTCTCGATGCCTGCCGCAACAATCCCTTTGCCCGCAGCCTGAGCCGCACCGCCACCACGCGCTCGGCAACGGCGCTTGCCGGTCTGGCGCAGTTCGATTCGACGCGCGGCTCCTTCATCGCCTTCTCGACGGCGCCAGGCGCTGTCGCCATGGACGGCACCGGACGCAATTCGCCGTTCGCCGCCGCCCTGCTGCGGCACATGGCCGAGCCCGGCCAGAGCATCAACGACATGATGATCGCGGTGCGCCGCGACGTGGTCTCCGAAACCCGCGAGGGACAGCGCCCATGGGAACAGGGTTCGCTGCTCGAACGGTTTGAGTTTGTGCCCGGCGGCGAAACGGTCGCACAGCCGAAGCCCGCCGTCCCCCCGGCGCCCGAAACAAAGGTTGCGGCACTCGAACGGTCTGTAGGCGACGACAAGACCGCAATCGAGAAATTCCTGCGCGACGACTATCTTGCGCCCGATGCCGCGGCGATCGGCGAGACCGTCAAGCGGCTCTATGCGCCTTCCGCCACCATCTTCGGCACGCGCTATGACAGCGACGCCGTCGTCAAGCTCAAGACGGACTGGTTCGCGCAATTTGCATCCTGGTCGTTCAGTCTCGAGCCCGGCAGCCTCGAGGTGACGCCGCAGGGCGAGAACCGCGCCGAAGCCGTGTTCGCGATGAGCTACGACTATATGTCGAAAGACAAATCGGCGGCGCGCATGACCGGCAAGGCACGAGTCACGCTTGGGCTGGTGAAGAGCGACGGCCAGTGGCGTATCGCCTCGGAAACCTCGCAAGCGATGAACTGAAATCCCCGCGAAGCGAATGTGAGACCTGCTTCTACAAGCGCTGGAAATGGGCCGTTTCGTTTGTCTGCCAGCTCACCTATATTGCCGGCGAGATTGTTGGCGAGGGCAGACATTGTTGGCGAGGACAGACATGGGCGAGGATCCGGCCCGCAGATCGATCGGGGCGCGGCGCAACCCAGACAGCGCCGAGGCCATTCTCGAGGCCGCGGAGGCGGTGCTGGTCGAGGCCGGCTATGCCGGCTTCTCCATAGAGGCCGTGGCGCGGCGGGCGCGCGCCGGCAAACCCACGATCTATCGCTGGTGGCCGAGCAAGGCGGCCCTGCTGCTGGAGGTTTACAAGCGGCAAAAGCGTGTCGACGTCCCCGATACCGGCAGTCTCGAAGACGACCTCGTCGGTTTTCTGAGGAACCTCTTCGCGCATTGGCGCGACACATCCTCGGGCAGCGTATTCCGCTCGCTGATCGCCGAGGCCCAGTCCGACGAAGCGGCGGCCGCGGCCCTGACTGGCTATGCCGATGGGCGCGTGTCCCACACCGCTCGGATCATCGAGCGCGCCAAGGCGCGCGGCGAGGTTGCGGCCGATATCGACGCAGCGCTGGTCGCCGACCTCATCGCTTCCTATGCCTGGAAACACCTTTTGACCAACCGGCTGGACGAAGATGAGGCGACAATCCGTGCCACTGTCCGCTATGTGATGTCAGGCATCTCCCGCAATTGAAAAGGGCGCCGAACGGCGCCCTTTGCATGTTTTTTCGGTGCCGGCCTTACTTGCCGGCTTCCATCGTGTCGACGGCCTTCTTCAGATTGGCGTCGGGGATTTCGACCTTGGCGGCGCCGCGCAGCTGCTTGACCAGTGCGAAATACTTGTCGCGGATCACCGCCTGCTTGGCCTGGTCCTTGACGTCGTCGAAGGCCGGCGGCTGTTTGGTGCGCTTGTCCTCGAGCTTGATGACATGCCAGCCGAATTGCGTTTGCACCGGCTCCTTGGTGTATTTGCCGATTTCGAGCGCAACTGCCGCCTTGTCGAATTCCGGCACCATCTGCCCCGGGCCGAACCAGCCGAGATCACCGCCATTGGTCTTGCCCGAGGGATCGCTGGTATGCTCGTTGGCGAGCTTCTGGAAGTCTGCGCCGCCATCGAGCTGCTTGATGATCGCCTCGGCCTCTTCCTTCGTCTTCACGAGGATGTGACGGGCATGAATCTCATTGACCGGCGGCGTGCTGGCGATTTCCTGGTCGTAGCGGGCGCGCACCTCGGCATCGGTAACCTTGTCGACGACGCCCTTCTCGACCATCTCGCCATGCAGCGCGCGCTGCTGCAGGAACGCCATGCGGCGCTGGAATTCGGGATCCTTGTCGAGCCCGGTAGCGACCGCCTGGGCGGCCATGACGCGGATTTCGATGGCCGCCGAAAGGGCGGCGGCGCGGCGCTGCTCGGGTGGCAACTGCGAGAACTGCTGCGACAGCTCGCCCTCGGCAAGCCCAAGGTCCGCCTCGGTCAGCTTCTGGCCATTGACGGTAGCGATGACGGCGTTCGGATCGACGGGGGCTGCCGCCGGCGCTGCTGCGGCATCGGCCGGGGCGGGAGCGGCTTCCTGGGCCATCAGCGGAGACAGCGACAGGGCCGACAGGCCGAAAGCCAAGCCAAGGCTGGCGAGCGACGCACGGCGAAACAGTAAGGACATCAAGATTAACTCCAAGGGGGGATTGGTAGGGCTTGCAGATCAGCCGGATTGTGGCGGAATTTGGCGCTGCCCATAGGGCTAACGCGGCGTTGACATCAGTTGAGCCCCCTCTTATCTGTCCAACGACTTTGCGTCCAGAACCGTTTTCCGGGCGCTTTTTGTGTTTGTCCGCGTTTCACGCGGAATTGATGGGGCCGGCCGGCGCTCATCTCAAAATTGAGAATTCTATCGAAAGGACCATCGGATGGTCAGTCTCGGCGGTCTCGCCCGTAAGGTTTTCGGTTCCTCCAACGATCGTCGCGTAAAATCGACCCGGCCGCGTGTCGAGGCGATCAACGCCATGGAAAACGAGATGCGGGCGCTGTCCGACGCCGAGCTTCAGGCCCGCACGGAAAAATTCCGCCAGGATATCGCCAACGGCGCTACGCTCGATGACCTGCTGGTGCCGGCCTTCGCCACCGTCCGCGAGGCATCCCGCCGCGTGCTCGGCATGCGCCCGTTCGACGTGCAGCTGATCGGCGGCATGGTGCTGCACAATGGCGGCATCGCCGAAATGCGTACCGGCGAGGGCAAGACCCTGGTCGCCACCCTGCCCGTTTATCTCAACGCGCTTGCCGGCAAGGGCGTCCATGTCGTCACCGTCAACGACTACCTTGCCACCCGCGACTCCGAATGGATGGGCCGCGTCTACAAATTCCTCGGCCTCTCGGTTGGCGTCATCGTCCATGGCCTGTCCGACGAGGAACGCCGCGTCGCCTACGCGTCCGACGTTACCTATGCCACCAACAACGAGCTCGGCTTCGACTATTTGCGCGACAACATGAAGTATGAGCGCGCGCAGATGGTGCAGCGCGGCCACAATTACGCGATCGTCGACGAAGTCGATTCCATCCTGGTCGACGAGGCGCGCACGCCGCTGATCATTTCCGGTCCGCTCGAGGACCGTTCAGAAATGTACAACACCATCGATGCCTTCATGCTGCAGCTCGGCCCGGCCGACTACGAGATCGACGAGAAGCAGAAGACCTCGATCTTCACCGAGGAAGGCACCGAGAAGCTGGAAAACCTGCTGCGCGCGGCCGGCCTGCTCAAGGGCGAGTCGCTCTATGACGTCGAGAACGTCGCCATCGTCCACCACGTCAACAACGCGCTGAAGGCGCACCGGCTGTTCCAGAAGGACAAGGACTACATCGTCCGCAACGACGAGATCGTCATCATCGACGAATTCACCGGCCGCATGATGCCGGGCCGCCGCTATTCGGAAGGCCTGCACCAGGCGCTCGAAGCCAAGGAGCATGTGGCGATCCAGCCGGAAAACCAGACGCTGGCCTCCGTCACCTTCCAGAACTACTTCCGCCTCTACAAGAAGCTTTCCGGCATGACCGGCACGGCGCTGACCGAGGCCGAGGAGTTCGGCAACATTTACGGCCTCGAAGTCACCGAGATCCCGACCAATCTGCCGGTCATCCGCAAGGACGAGGACGACGAGGTCTACCGGACGGTCGAGGAGAAGTACAAGGCGATCGTCAAGGAGATCAAGGAAGCGCGCGCCAAGGGCCAGCCGACGCTGGTCGGCACCACCTCCATTGAAAAATCCGAGCAGCTGGCCGAGCGCCTGCGCAAGGAAGGGTTCAAGGATTTCGAGGTGTTGAACGCCCGCCACCACGAGCGCGAGGCCGCCATCGTCGCCCAGGCCGGCAAACCCGGCGCCATCACCATCGCCACCAACATGGCGGGACGCGGCACCGACATCAAGCTCGGCGGCAACGCCGAGATGCGCATCGAGGACGAACTGGGCGACATGCCTGCTGGTCCCGAGCGAGAGGCGCGCGAAAAGGAAATCATTGCCGATGTCGAGCGCCTGAAGGAAAAGGCGCTGGCCGCCGGCGGCCTCTACGTGCTCGCCACCGAGCGCCATGAATCGCGCCGCATCGACAACCAGCTCCGCGGCCGCTCCGGCCGCCAGGGCGACCCCGGCCGTTCGAAATTCTTCCTGTCGCTGCAGGACGATCTGATGCGCATCTTCGGCTCCGAGCGCATGGACGGCATGCTGCAGAAGCTTGGCCTCAAGGAAGACGAGGCCATCATCCATCCGTGGATCAACAAGGCGCTGGAAAAGGCGCAGAAGAAGGTCGAAGCGCGCAACTTCGACATCCGCAAGAACCTGTTGAAATACGACGACGTCTCGAACGACCAGCGCAAGGTGGTGTTCGAGCAGCGCATCGAATTGATGGACGGCGAAGGCCTGTCCGAGACGATCGCCGAGATGCGCGAAGGCGTCATCGAGGAGATCGTCACCAAGAACATCCCCGAAAACGCCTATGCCGAGCAGTGGAACGTCGCCGGCCTCAAGGCCGAGGTCGCCGAATTCCTCAATCTCGACCTGCCGNGAGCACATCGTCAACCTCGACCATCTGCGTTCGGTCGTCGGCTTCCGCGGCTACGCCCAGCGCGATCCGCTGCAGGAATACAAGAGCGAGGCGTTCGAGCTGTTCCAGGCGCTGCTCGGCAATCTGCGCCAGGCCGTCACCGCGCAATTGATGCGCGTCGAACTGGTCCGCCAGGCCGCCGAAGCGCCGCCGCCCGAAGCGCCTGAAATGTTCGGCAGCCACATTGACGGCACCACGGGCGAGGACGATTTCGAGGGTGGCGAGACCGCACTTCTGGTCCGCCAGGAGAGCAACGCCATCGTCGCTCCAGAAGACCGCGATCCGAACAACCAGGCGACCTGGGGCAAGATCGGCCGCAACGAAGCCTGCCCCTGCGGCTCCGGCAAGAAATACAAGCACTGCCACGGCGCGTTTGCCTGATTTCGAAGGCTAGGTCGGCGGGACAGCACCCCCCTCTGGCCTGCCGGCCTCCCCCTCAAGGGGGGAGATCAGCAGCTTCGGCGCCGTAACTTCTTTCAATTTCGACAATTGGCGAAAGCCACAGTGACAGCCAATCTCCCCCCTTGAGGGGGAGATGTCCGGCAGGACAGAGGGGGGTGCGAAGGATCGCGACCTCTCGGTCCAACCCTCGTCAAAACCTCACAACAACCCCGAATCGCGCGCGGTCGCTGTCGCCTCGCCGCGCGACACCGCATCCAGCTTGCCCAGCACCGCCGAGACATGGTGATCGACCGTCTTTGGCGAAATCGTCAATTGCTCGGCGATCCGCTTGTTGGAGAGGCCGCGTTCGATCAGCTGCAGCACCTGCATCTGGCGCAAGGTGAGGCCGGCGAGGTTGGCGCGCGTCGAGCGGCGCGGGCCGCGGGCGATGCCGCCAACGCCGTTCTTGCGCATGATGTCGCGCAGGCGCTGGGCTGCCGGCCTTGCCCCCAGGCCGTCAAAAATATCCAATGCCAGCCGCTGCCCCTCGTCGTCGCCGAGGATGAGCGCCAGTCCGCGCTCGTATGGCGCATTCAATTCGGCCCAGAGTGCCGAAGCCGAACGCCAGTCGCCGGTTAGAAGCAGCCGGTATGGTGTCGCCATGTCGGCGGTGTCGCCGGCCGGCATATCGGGAGAGAGCAATGTTCGCCACAGCGCCAGCTCCCCGACATGGGCACGCGAGCGCACCGGCGTTTCGGCGCGGGTGATCAGCGCCAGCGCCTCTTGCCTGTCGGCCAGGCCCAGCCATGCCTGCTCCGCCATCAGCGCCGCGTAAGAGCTCAGCATCTGCAGGTCGCCGCCGCTTCCGGCCAGACGCGCCATTTCGGCGAACAGCGGCTCGGCCGAGGGATCGCCGCGCCTCAGGCGCAGTTTCGCCAGTGCCAGCAGCGCCGGAAACCGGCCCACGGTGGTTGTCCGCTCATTGTCGATGACATCGCTTGCCGTCGCGGCGGCCTCATCCCATTGGCCCTGGCGCAGTTGCACATCGGCCAGCATGCCCCTGAGATAGTCGCGCCAGGTGCCGAGGTCGTTTTCGGTGCAATAGTGGATGCCGCTCTCAAGCACCGGCCGCGCCGCGTCGTAGCTCATCTGGGTGATCTCGAAACAGGCGCGGTTGGTGAAGGCGCGCGCGGCATGTTCCTGGAAATTGCCTTGGAGCGCAATTTCAAGGCTTTGGTCGAGGCGCAGGCGTCCGGCGGCCGGATTGAGCCACTGCTCGACGCAGCCGACATTGTTGAGGGCATGCGAGGCGATGTCGGGACGGTTCATGCGCGCAGCCAGCGCCGCTGCCTTCTCGCCATAGAACAGCGTGTCTTCCACCCTCTCCGAAAGCATCGCCAGATGCGAAAGGTTCGAATAGGCCATGGCGAGTTCCGGACCGGCGGGAGCCGCTTCCAGCATCGCCACAGCCTCGGCGCCGAAGGCGGCCGCCGCCTCGCGGTCATCGCCCATTTCGCTCAGCCGGGAGAGCCATCTCAGGCTGTCGCCCTCCTTCAGCCTGTTGCCGTGGGCCTGATGCAACCGGCGCGCCTGTCCCTGCGCTGCGAGCGCTTCATCGATCTTGCCGATGAGATGGCACTCGAAGGCATGACTTTCGTAGAGCGCGGCGCGCTCGATCACCGGCAGGCTGTCGGCCTGCTGCAAGGCGATCTCGTAATAGCCGGCGGCATCGCGATGGGCGCCGACGCGCGACGCCTCGCGCGCGGCGATTGGCGCAAGTTCGCGCACCGCCGCCAGATTGTGCGCCTCGACCGCATGATGCACCAGGCGGCCTGTGGAGACGTCGCCATTTTCGAGCAGCGCAGCCAAAGCGCGCTGGTTGAATTGCCGCCTGTGCGAGGTCGTCAGCATCATCTCGATGGCGCGCCGCGCGATGTCGTGCCGGAAGGCGTAGCCGTCGCCCAGATCGTCAAGCAGGCCGTTGGCGACACACTCGGCCAACTGGCCGGCGCTGGCGACGCCGCACAGGCCTTGCAAGGCCCAGGCGTCGGCGCGGCGCGGAAACACCGACACCGCGTCGAGCATGGCCCGGGCGCCAACCGACAGCCGCTCGGCCCGCGCCAGCACCGCGTCGCGCACGCTTGCCGGCAGTGCCATTTCGTTTTCGGCCGACAGCAATTCGGTGACGAAGAAGGCATTGCCGGCGGTCGCCCGGTAGATGGCGTCGCCATCGCGTCCGGCCGCATCGGCGAGCGACAGCACGGCCGCCTCGCTGAGCAGCGGCACGTCGATGCGCGCCACGCTGCCGGCCGGGATTTCGCCCAGGGCGCGGCGCACCCGCATCTGTCCCTCGCTGCGGTCGGTGCGCGCCGTGAGCAACAGCAGGATGTGGGTGTTGGCGATACGCCGGCCGAGGAAGCGCACGAAATCGAGCGTCGCATCGTCGGCCCAGTGCAGGTCTTCGATCACCAGCAGGCTCGGTCCCTTGGCCGCAAAGGCGTCGAGCGCATCGGAAAACAGCGGCAGTCTCTGCCCATGCCGGGCGTCGATTGCGCGCGGCAGCGCCCATTGCGCCTCACGGGCCAGATCGTAAAGCGGCCCCAGCGGATCGGGGATCGACAGATCCTCGCAAGCGCTGCGCAACATTGCCGCGCTCTGCCCGACACGGGCCGCGAACGCCTCGACAATCGCCGTCTTGCCAGCGCCGGCCTCCCCCGCCAGCACCGCGACTCGGCCATGGCCGCCTATTGCATCGCCAAGCAGTGTCTCCAGTTGCTGCAGCTGCGTCTGCCGTTCCAGAAGCATCATTGTCATCGTCTCACAGGATCGGAGTTTTCCCACCATGGCGGGCCGCTCACGATTAGCCCGTGAAGAAAGCGCCGCAATGTGACTTTGCACACATTGCCGTGCCTCTTTCCACAAAGAACGACGCCAATATAGGGAATCGTCCCGTCCAATATGGGGAATCGTTCCGATGCGCGGGCTGGGCCGGCGTGGTCAACGTCCAGCCGCGCTCCGATCGAGCGTGAACCAATGGAAAGGAAGCCTTCCATGCCTCGCTATCTGATTGAACGCACATTTCCGGACGGCCTCAACATTCCGATGACCGACATCGGCGCCACTGCGGTGGGCGGCGTCGTCATGCGCAATGCCGAAAAGGGCGTCACCTGGATCCAGTCCTTCGTCACGCCCGACAAGAAGCACAGCTTCTGCATCTACGACGCGCCGACGCCCGAAGCGATCCGCAGCACGGCTCAGAAAAACTCGCTGCCGGTCGACAAGATCACGGAGGTGCGGGTTCTTGACCCTTACTTTTACCTCTGATCCTGCGTCCGGTCGCCACGATGATGAGCATCAAACTGTCCTTCGCGGCCATGGCGAACTGCCTGATGGCCTGCCGCTCGGCGGAATCGGACCTGTCCTGGGAAAGACCGGCCGGCCAACCTCCGTGCTCGGCCGTCTATGGCGGTTCGCGTCGAAGCTGCCTGCGTATCTGTCTGAAAGGCGGCGCCTGCCCCCGGAAGGCGACTATCTGAGGCGCGACATCGGGCTCTCGGAGCGGGAAGCCCCGCAGGAATATTGGCAATATTACTTTTGGGATCATTGATTTTGCTGAATTTTTTAGCGCGGAGGTCAAAGCTCGGCAACCGAAGCGGCATATCCATCGCACAGCCGGCAGGGACAAAACTGTCCCCAATTCTTAAACCACGCCACCGGCGTTTCGGCATCGGCCGCCGTCGCCTCAAGCGTCAACAAACGAACGGAAGACCATGACCATAATTCTTTGGAAGACACGCTTCGCGGCCTTCGCCGCCATCTCGATCGCGGCCGGTGCGGCGCAGGCACACGACGCCAATCCGCTGGCCGAAAAGGTGCGCGCCGCCAACAGCCGCTTCGAAAATGTGGCAGCCGCCACCGCCGAAGGCTACGCGCCAATCCCTTGCGCCAGCGGCATCACCGGCGGCGCCATGGGCATCCACTATGTGAACGGCGCCTATCTCAAGGACGATGCCGTCGATGTCGCCAAGCCCGAAGCGGTGATGTACGAGCCGACGGCCGACGGCAGCCTGAAGCTGATAGCGGTCGAATACATCACCTCGAAAGGCCCGGCCTCGCTCGAAGGCCAGCTGTTCAACTTCAACAGCGCCCCCAACCGCTACGGCCTCGGCCCGTTCTACGAACTGCATGTCTGGGCTTGGAAACAGAACCCGACCGGCGCCTTCGCCGACATGAACCCGAACGTGTCCTGCGACGCGATGAAGGGGATGTAACGCCCCGACACCTCCGGCACCGGACACGCCCGGTGCCTGGCCATCCCCCTTGGCGGGGGAGGGGCGAGCGAAACGCCGACCGGCTCCCCAGTCTTCCCCGGCGTTCGCTCGCCCTTTTGTTTTGCCTCCGATGTGGCCAAGCCCGAGATGTCCGAGCCGACCGCCAGCGGAACGCGTTTCCATCTTCCTTGTGGCGTTGTGACCGCAACTATGCTATGGTTACGACTATGGTGTTGATTTGCGCCGACAACCCGCCGCTGAGGCGGGTTTTTCATTTTGCTGGGTGATTCTCTGCTGTTTGCTTAACGACGCCACTCCGGCCCAAGGCTGGCGTATCCGTTTCTACGCCGCCTTAAACGGCTGCTAGCAAATCCAGCCTCCGTTGCGAGGCTTCTACAAATCGGGTCAACTTGGTGGTGGTACACCTCGTTGGCCCGTTCCCTTTTGTGACTCGGAACACACCACACCGGGCAGAATGGGCCGATTCCGAGCATTTTAGCAAGTGCTAGTCTGTTCACTACTTGTTCACGTGGCGTTCCGTTGCCAGTAACCAGTCAAATCCGCGATGCCGAGTAATTGAGCGCGCCACCAAGCAGGGCTAATGCATTGCCCCCATTCGACCGGCGACGGTGGTCTTCAAACGAAGCGGCATGATTGGCGTACTAGAAAAGGTAGCGGTGCGAAACGTGGTGCTGACCGGCGACCGTCCGGCGCAACGGCTGAAATAGCTCTCGACTATGTTGGTATGCTTGCCGTGGCCGTCCCTGTAGCTCCGAGTGGTTGATGCGAGTCGAAGGCCTGCGCCGCCCCTCATCCGCCTGCCGGCACCTTCTCCCCGTATAGCGACGGGAGAAGGGAGCCCACCTGCCCACCCTTTCTTAATGTGTCTCCGCTACATCGAAACCTTGAAAAGAGGCGGAAAACGGAGAGACATCGGGGTGCGCTTTTCCGCGGCGACGACGGCCGGGCGGTTCTTGCCGCAGCGCTTGGCGCTGCGCATGAGGCCGTTGCTTGGCCGCATCGATGCGGTGCTGTTCACCGCCGACGAACGCGGCGAAGCCGGCCGCATGTCGCTGATCGCCTTTGCCATCCGCATCGTCAGCGCCGTCATCGCCTTCATCAGCCAGGTGCTGATGGCGCGCTGGATGGGCTCGTTCGAATACGGCATCTTCGTCCTCGTCTGGGTGACGATGGTCATCGTCGGCAACCTCGCCTGCCTCGGCTTCCACACCTCGGTCATCCGCTTCATCCCCGAATATCGCGAACGCAACATGCTGGCCGAGCTGCGCGGCATCGTGGTCGCCAGCCGCCTGTTCGTGCTGATTGCCTCGACCGCGATCGCCGGACTTGGCGCACTGGGCGTCTGGCTGTGCGCGAACTGGATCGAGAGCTACTATGTGATGCCCTTCATCCTCGGCCTGTTCTGCTTGCCGATGATCGCCATGGGCGATCTGCTGCAAGGCCAGTCACGCGCCAATTCCTGGGCGTTGTTTGCGTTGTCGCCGACATATCTGGTGCGGCCGGTGCTGATCCTGGCGCTGATGGCGCTGATGCTGGCAATGGGCTATGCGCCCGACGCCAGGACAGCGATCTTCGCCTCGATCGCCGCCACCTACGCCACCACGCTCGGCCAGCTCATCGGCGTGACCACGCGGATGGGCAGGAATATCCCGGCCGGGCCGATGAAGGTGCATTTCGCCGAGTGGTTCATCGTCTCGCTGCCGATCTTCCTGGTCGAGAGCTTCTTCTTCCTGCTCACCAACGCCGACGTGCTGATGGTCGGCGCCTATCTCCAGCCCAATGACGTCGCCGTCTATTTCGCCACCGTCAAGACGCTGGCGCTGGTGCATTTCGTCTATTTCTCCGTCAAGGCCGGCGTTGCCCAGCGTTATGCGCAGTTCACCCATGGCGAACCGGAAAAGCTCGCCGCCTTCGCCCGCGAGACCGTGTCGTGGACGTTCTGGCCGTCGCTGTTGATGGCGCTGCTGGTGCTGGCGCTCGGCGAACCGATGCTGGTTCTGTTCGGCCCGGAATTCACCGCCGGCTATCCGCTGTTGTTCCTGCTGGTGTTCGGCGTCGTGGCGCGCGCCGCCGTCGGCCCGTGCGAAAGCCTTCTGACGATGAGCGGCAACCAGAACATCTGCGCCGCCGTCTATGCCATGACGCTGGCCTTCAACATCGGTCTCAACGTGGTGCTGATCCCGTTCTTCGGCCTGTGGGGGGCGGCGATCGCCACCAGCCTCGCCATGGTCTTCGAGGCCAGCGCCCTGTCCTTCACCGTCTGGCGCAAGCTCGGCATCGTCATGCTGATCTTCGTGCCCGCCGCCAAGGGAGATGCCTGATGGCCGCCATCCCGCTGATCGAGGAAACCAGCGGCGGTCCGGCCGGCGCCATGGTGTCCGGCCTTGCCGGCCTGGCGCGCGACGCCGATCCGGCGCATCTCGAGATCCTCGCCAGCAACCGGCCGCTGCGCAAGCTGGCGATCTATCCGGCTTCGGCCGGCTTCGAGCTGGTCGAGGAACTCGACTTTCTGTGCACCCGCACGATCGAGCCCAACGTCTTCTTCAACCCGCGCTTTCTTGCGCCGGCCATGCCCCGGCTGGAAGATCGCGAGGTCAAGCTGGCGGTGATCCGCGACGGCGACGAATACCGCAACCGGCTGCGCCTGCTGGTGCCGTTCTCGGTCGAAAGGCCGGCCGTGCCGCTCGGCGTTCCGGTGATGCGCACCTGGTCGAGCCCGTTCGGCCCGATCGGCACACCGCTGGTCGACCACGACGACCCGATCGGCGTCGTCGAGGATTTCTTCGGCATGCTGTCGCGGCCGCATCTCAAGCTGCCGAAGGTCTTCGTGCTGCCCGACATGCGCCTCGACGGCCCATTGGCCAGCGTGCTGGCCACCGTTGCCGAGACGCGCGGCCTGACGATGGTCACCACCGGCAAGGCGGACCGGCCGGTGCTCGAAAGTACGCTCGACGGCGAGGCGTATCTGAAGGCATCGCTGCGCGCGCACCACTACCGCGAATTCCGCCGCCTAAAGCGGCGCCTGGGGGATCTCGGCAGGCTGGAACATGTCGTGGCGCGGGGACCGGACGAAATCCGCCACGCCATCGAAAGTTTTTTGACGCTGGAAGCCGCCGGCTGGAAGGGCCGCGAGCGCACCGCCATGGCCATCGACCGCTACCGCGCCGCCTTTGCCCGCGAAGCCGTGCACCGGCTGGCCGAGCACGACATGTGCCGCATCCATTCGCTGACGCTGGACGGCCGCACGATCGCCTGCCTGGTCGTCTTCGTCGAGGCCGGCGTCGCCTACACCTGGAAGACCGCCTATGACGAGACGCTGGCGACCTATTCGCCGGGCACGCTGTTGATGATCAAGGTGACCAGGCAGCATCTCGACGACCCCAACATTATGATGACCGATTCCTGCGCCGTGCCCGACCATCCGGTGATGAGCCGGCTGTGGAGCGAGCGCAAGCCGATGGGCTCGCTGGTGATCGGGCTGACTCCGGATGCCGACCGCCTCGCCCGCCAGGCAGCCTCGCAGTTGCATCTCTACCGCGAGACCCGCAACATGGCCCGCCTGCTGCGCAACCGCGTGAAGAGTTTGCTGGGACGGCGATAGCCACTGGATCAACGGCAAGACACCAGCTATGGGTCGGCGCGGCAATTTCGGCCGGCCTTCACGACAAGCCATCCTGATGATCAGAACCTTTTTGCGTCACGCCGGTCCCCGTGCGGCCTTTTCGCTGCTTGCACTGCTGCCTGTCCGCGCCTGGGCCGATAGCTGTCCCGAGGATTGCAGCGAGCCCGCGCCGTCCATCAACATCTACAGCCACACCGCCGCCGGCCATCTCAGCCCGGCCACGCTGGGTGCACTGCCGCGCGTCTATGTGCCGAACCGCTCCTCCAACAGCGTCACGGTGATCGACACCATGACGCTCAAGGAAGTCGACAGGTTCCCGGTCGGCAGCAAACCGCAGCACGTCGTGCCGTCATGGGACCTGAAGACGCTGTGGGTCGCCAACAATGGCACCGGCAAGAACGGCAGCCTGACGCCGATCGACCCGATGACCGGCAAGCCCGGCCCGCAGATCGCCGTGGACGATCCCTACAATTTGTATTTCATGCCGGGCGCGGCCATCGTCGTCGACGAAGCCCTGGAGCGGCTCGATTTCCGCGATCCTCACACCATGGCGCTGAAGTCGGCCCTGCCGACGCCCACTTGTCCCGGCATCAACCACGCCGATTTCTCCGTCGACGGCGCCTACGCGATCTTCACCTGCGAATACGGCAATGGCGGGTTGGCCAAGATCGACCTGAAGAACCAGAAGGTGCTTGGCCATCTCGACTTCTCGAAAATGGGCATGCCGCAGGACATCCGCCTCTCGCCCGACGGCAAGGTTTTTTACGTCGCCGACATGATGAATGACGGCGTGTTCCTCGTCGATGGCGACAGTTTCAAGGAGATCGGCTTCATCCCGACCGGCATCGGCGCCCATGGCTTCGTCGTCAGCCGCGACGGCAAGCGGCTCTATGTCTCGAACCGGGGCTCGCACAAGATGGAGCAGGGCAAGGCAAAGGGACCGGGCAGCGTGAGCGTGATCGACTTCGCCACCCGCGCGGTCGTAGCACTTTGGCCGATCCCCGGCGGCGGCAGCCCCGACATGGGCAATGTCAGCGCCGACGGCAAACAACTATGGCTGTCCGGCCGCTTCGACAGTGCCGCCTACATGATCGACACGACATCAGGCGCGGTGACCAAGTTTCGGGTTGGCTCAGAGCCGCACGGCCTGACGGTGTGGCCACAGCCGGGGCGGTATTCGCAAGGGCATACGGGGAATATGCGCTAAGTCCGTGTTCGAGGCGCGGCTCGAACGCAAAAGGTCGCAAGGGCAACCGCCCATCGGCCGGGACCCGGAACGAGCAGGGGCTTTCCTTGGAAACCGCGAAGCTGTAGCTCCACACACTGGTTTCGGATACTGCCAGAAGATGAACCTTCGCCGCATCGTCCTCATCGTCGCGCTTCTCAATCTTGCCTATTTCGGGATCGAGTTCGCTGTGGCGCTCGCCATTGGATCAGTGTCCCTGTTCGCCGACAGCATCGACTTTCTTGAAGATGCTTCCGTGAACCTCCTTATCCTGCTCGCACTTGGGTGGTCTGTGCGCTCCCGTGCGCGGGTGGGGATGGCATTGGCGCTCATCCTTCTCATGCCGGGTCTGGCAACGCTCTGGACGGCTTGGGAGAAGTTCAACGTGCCGGTGCCGCCGCAGCCCATCGCCTTGACCTTGGCGGGACTTGGCGCTCTCGCCGTCAACCTGTCCTGTGCCTACATGCTGGCCGCGCACCGGCATCGTGGCGGCAGCCTCACAAAGGCGGCCTTCCTGTCGGCCCGCAACGACGCCTTGGCCAACATCGCCATTATTGCCGCAGGGTTGGTCACGGCCTTGCTCTGGCATTCCGCGTGGCCCGATTTGGCTGTGGGATTGGGGATCGCGGTCATGAACGCCGACGCGGCCCGCGGAGTGTGGGAAGCTGCCCGTGAAGAACACCGTGCGGCGGCCTGAGAGCAGGCAGAGCTGGGCTGCCGGCCGCCGCTGATTGGCGCTCCTCGCTGTCATCCGCAGCAGCCGCGGTTGGCTCTGTGTCGAGGCACTGTTCGAACCCAAGGGGGTTCGCAAGGGCGACCGCCCGTCGGCCGGTCAGGCCGCCCATCGGAGCCCGTGAGCGAAGCGAACCGGCGTGAGATCAAAAATGGTGCCCCTAGCCGGAATCGAACCAGCACTCCTTGCGGAACTCGATTTTGAGTCGAGCGCGTCTACCAATTCCGCCATAGGGGCTCAGGCCCAAAGGCCTGGATGGGCGCGGACTATACGGTTGGAGGCCTGTTCGTCAACTGGCCAAATGCGCCGCCGTGCCCTGCTTGCGGCAAAAGCCCGCCTTTCTGTTTCATGACGCTCCTGCCATTGTGCGGCGCGGAAAATCTTTCTAGACAGATGCGCATCAAAGCGCGTTGCGTCTGGGCAACCTGCATCCAGGAGAGCCGATGCTTCGCGGACTTTACGACTGGACCTTGTCGCTGGCGGCCCGCAAATCCGCCGAATGGTGGCTGGCCTTCATCGCCTTCGTCGAAAGCTCGGTGTTTTTCATACCTGCCGACGTCTTGTACCTGCCCATGGCGTTGGCGCGGCCCGAACGCGCCTATCGGTACGCGCTGACCGCCACCGTTGCGTCCGTGCTGGGCGGCATTGCCGGCTGGCTGATCGGCTACTATGCCTACGACACGATAGCACGGCCGATGCTGGAGCACTTTGGCGGCCTTGACGCGTTCGAGAGGTGGCAGTCGGCCGGCACCGGGCTGATGCTGGTGCTGCTCGTCACATCGGGTGCCGCCCACCTGCCGCCGATCAAGGTGGTCACCATTCTGGCAGGCGCCCTCCACGTCAATCTTGTCGTCTTCATCGTCTCCGCCATCCTGGCGCGTGGCGCTCGTTTCCTGCTTCTTGCCTGGCTGCTGCGCCGCTATGGCGAGGAGATCAAGGAATTCATCGAGAAGCGTTTGGGATTGATCGTCGGCGCCGGCGCCGCCGCCCTGATTTTGCTCTATATCGTCGTCAAATACGCCTTCTAACCGCCCAAGGCGGGCGGTGGGTCAGGACTATGCCGGCGGACGGCGAATTCAACGGACGAAACATGACAGCCACGATGACAGCCGATACCGGACGCCAGCGGACGCGCACCGCTTTGTTTCTCGCCGTCGCCATGGCCGCCACGGTCGGCTCCGCGCTCGCCTTCCAGCACATAGGCGGCTACATCCCCTGCCATCTGTGCCTGGAGCAGCGCACGCCCTATTATATCGGCGCCCCGCTGATGCTGCTGGCGGTGATTGCCTCGATGCTTAGCGCGCCCGCATGGCTGACGCGCGGCCTGCTTGCCGTCGGCGGCCTGCTGATGCTCTATGGCCTCTATCTCGGCGTCTATCATTCGGGCGTCGAATGGGCCTGGTGGCAGGGCCCGGCCGATTGCACGGCCGGCGCCGGCCCGGTCGACACCGGCGGCAAGGGCGTGCTCGACGCGCTCGACAAATTCGTGCCGCCATCCTGCGACAAGGCAGCCCTTCGTATCCTCGGCCTGTCGCTGGCCGGCTGGAACGCCATCGCCAGCTTCATCCTCGCCGCCATCGCCTTCCGCGGCGCGCTGGCGCGCGACTAATCAAGTGCGAGGTCGCGCCATGCGGCCAGTCTCTAAATGTTGGCACCGCCCCTCATTGCCCTGCCGGGCATTTCTCCCCGTGTAGTGACGGGGAGAAAGACGCAGTCATCGATGGTTTCGCCAATCCCGAACGCTGAAAAAAGGGCGCCAGATTTGCAGCCAATTCCCTTCTCCCCGTCACAATACGGGGAGAAGGTGGCGGCAGCCGGATGAGGGGCAGCACCTGACATCGGCGATTGCCCTGGCAAGGCCGATCGGGCCAATCCCTACGGCTCCAACTCCACATCCCAGTAGAGATAATCCATCCAGCTTTCATGCAGATGGTTGGGCGGGAACAGCCGGCCATTGTTGTGCAGGTCGTGCACGGTCGGCTGGTAGGGCTTCTGCAGCGGCCACATCTTGGCGTGCGCCGGCATCATGCCACCCTTCCTCAGATTGCAGGGTGAACAGGCGGCCACGACATTCTCCCACGTCGTCGCCCCGCCGCGATGGCGCGGGATGACGTGGTCGAAGGTCAGATCCTCGGGCGTGCCGCAATACTGGCACTGGAAGCGGTCGCGCAGGAACACGTTGAAGCGGGTGAATGCCGGGTGCCTCGACGGCTTCACATAGGCCTTCAGGCTGACGACGCTGGGCAGCTTCATCGAAAAGGTCGGCGAAGACACCGCATGCTCGTATTCGGCGACGATGTTGACCCGGTCGAGGAACACCGCCTTGATGGCGTCCTGCCAGGACCAGAGCGACAAGGGGTAATAGCTGAGCGGACGGTAATCCGCATTCAGCACCAGCGCAGGAAGCCCATCCGGAGATACGGCAACCGTCACTTGTTGACCTCCTCGTTCTAGAACCGATCGGCGCGGATACTGTAAGCCCGACATGACAGGGATGTGAAGCGGATTGTCATCAGCCAAAAGCGGCAAAAATGCAGGATTTTCATGCTTTTTTACGGTTTCAGGCCGGAGGTGCTGCGTCCCGGCCCCTGGTTTCGCGATAATAGGACCAGAAAAGCCGCGATGCGACACCTCGCCACGGGCTCCATGATTCGGCCAGGGCGATCAGCGTTTTCTCCGGCGGACGCGGCTCGATGCCGAGCGCGTGGCCAACCGCGCTCTGCAGCGCGACGTCGCGCGCGGGGAAAATATCGGGGTGGCCGGCGGCAAACAGGAGATAGACTTCCGCCGTCCACGGGCCGATGCCCGGCACCGCGATCATAGCCGCGATCGCCTCTTCGGCGTCGAGCGAACAGAGGTGATGCAGGTCGAGCCCCTCAACCACGGCCTGCGCAACCGCGATCAGACCGCGCTGCTTCGGCCGCGACAGCCCAGCCTCACGAAACATGTCCTCGCCGGCGGCAAGGATCGCCTGCGGCGTTAGCGGATCGACCAGTTTCACCAGCCGGCCGAAAATGGCATCGGCGCTCGCACGGGATACTTGTTGCGAAACGATAATGGAGGCCAGGCTTCGAAAGCCGGGCTCCGACAGCCGCAGCGGCACCTCGCCGGCCATGCCGCGCACCTTTTCCAGGCGCGGATCGATTGCGCAAAGCGCATCCAGCCCGCGCGCAATATCGTCCAGTGTCGCGATGCGTTGCATGTTTTCTTGTTCCTGAACCGACCTCACGGTAGCAATTGGCAAAACCGCTGCACAACCCGATTGCCGCTTGTGAGATGACGCTCCTGACATTCCGCTTCGCGCCGAGCCCGAATGGCGAACTGCATCTCGGCCATGCCTATTCGGCACTGCTCAACCAGCAACTGGCGCGTGCGGCCGGCGGCCGCCTGCTGCTGCGCATCGAGGACATCGACACGATCCGCTGCACGCCTGAATTCGAGGCCGGCATCTTTCGCGACCTCGAATGGTTAGGTCTCGAATGGGAACAGCCGGTGCGGCGCCAGGCCGAGCATTTCTCCGACTATCAGGCCGTGCTCGACCGGCTGGTCCGCGAAGAACTCGTCTACCCTGCCTTTATGAGCCGTGGCGAGATCAGGGCCTTCATCGCCGACAGCGAAAAGCGCGGCCGCGGCTGGCCGCGCGACCCGGACGGCGTGCCGCTTTATCCCGCCGCCGACAAGGCGCTGCCGGTCAGCGAACGCAACCGCCGCATCGCCGAAAATGCGCCCTTCGCCTGGCGCCTCGACATTGATGCAGCGCTGGCGCGCGTCGGCACGGATTTGTCCTGGCGCGAATTCACCAACGAGACGCTTTCGGCGACGCAGCGTGTCGAGGCGCGTCCGCAGGACTGGGGCGACGTCATTCTGGCGCGCCGCGACATCCCGACCAGCTATCACCTGGCCGTCGTCGTCGACGACGCTCTGCAAGGCGTCAGCCATGTCGTGCGTGGCCGCGACCTCTATTCCGCGACCGGCATCCAGCGCCTCCTGCAGGAATTGCTCGGCCTCGGCCAGCCGCAGTATTTCCACCACCGTCTCATACTCGGTCCGGATGGGCGCAAACTGTCGAAGAGTTTTGCTGATACCGGCCTTGCCGTGCTGAGGCAGGCAGGCATGTCGCCGGACGAAGTCAGGCGGCTGGCCGGGCTATGACTAAAGCCGGGCCAGCCCCGCCTTGAGCAGCGCCAACGCGCCGATAAACGCGAAGGCGCCGCCCAGTCCCCAGGCAACCGCGAGCTTCAGATCTCTCAGGACGATGCCATGTTCGTTCGCGGCCATGACCGCGGCGAAAAAGCCGAGCGTGAACAGCAGCGTGTTGCCGGTCGACCCAAAACCGTCCTCCTGCATGATGGCGTCGAGCGCTGAGCCGAAGAAGAAGCCGAACACGGCCACACTGGCCACCGTCATCAACAGCCAGCTTGTATCGAGATGCAACAGCATGCGCGCTCCCTGTCGAAGCCAAAACGCCATGTCGCCGGATCGATCGACAGAAGTCGATTGCCCTGACGCCGCCCTTTGAATTCGGCCACCTCCTACATCAGGATGAGCTTATGTACCAATTGTTTCACTTTGCTTGCCGGATTGAACCGCATTAGAGCAATTGCCGTATTTGTCTCTTCACCGAATCGGACCTCTCCACCGGAAACGGCTTCCCCGAAATGCACAGTCTCAAGCGGTTCATCCCCGCCTCGTTTGTCGTCCTGTGGGCGACAGGTTTCATCGGCGCGCGCTACGCCATGCCCTGGGCGGAGCCCTTCACCTTTCTGGCAGCCCGCTTTGTCATCGCCGCCTTGCTGCTTGCCGGGCTGATGCTCGTGCTTGGCTCGAAGCGAGCCACAAGGGCAGAAGCGCTTCACGCCACGGTCGCCGGCATCCTCATGCATGGCATCTATCTCGGCGCCGTGTTCTGGGCGATCCACAGGGGCATGCCCGCCGGGCTTTCGGCGCTGATCGTCGGCCTGCAACCGCTGATCACCGCCGTGCTTGCCGGCCGGTTCCTCGGCGAGGACATCCTGCCGCGCCACTGGGCCGGCCTTGCCGTCGGCCTTGTGGGAGTGATCATCGTGCTGTGGCCGAAGCTCGGCGCTCTCGGCGGCGGCGTTACGCCCGAAACCCTGACGGCGTCGCTGGTCTCGGTGCTGGGCATGAGCGCCGGGACCATCTGGCAGAAGCGCTATGCCTCGGGTGGCGACCTGGTGGCGGCGACGATGTGGCAATATATCGGCGGCGGCTCGCTGATGATCCTGGCTTCGCTGGCACTGGAGACCCACACGGTGATCATCAACGGCGAACTGATCTTCGCCATGGCCTGGCTGGTCCTGGTGCTGTCGATCGGCGCCATCTTCCTGCTGATGGTGATGATCCGCGACGGCGAGATGTCGAAGGTCGCGTCGCTGTTCTACCTGGTGCCGGCCGTCACCGCTGTCATCGCCTGGGCGCTGTTCGGCGAACAGCTCAGCCTCGTGCAGATCGTCGGCATGGCAATCGCGACGCTCGGCGTCGGGCTGGCCACGGCTCGGCCAGCCAAAACCTAGCTGCCGACCCGTGCGCGCGCTTCGAGAAAGCGGCTGATCGCCGCATTGAGTTCGCCGCCGAGGATGAAGATCGCCGACAGCATATAGAGGAAAACCACGGCGATCATGATCGAGGCGAGGCCGGCATAGGTCGTCACATAGGACGAGAAATGGTCGAGGTAGGTCGCGAACATCGTCGAGCCGACAAGCCACGCAGCCAGAGTGAAGATGATGCCAGGCACCAGCGAGACAAAGCGGCGCTTGCCCGCCGGCAGCCAGTAGTGGACGGCAAACAAGCCACCAATGATGACGGTTGAGGCGATGACGTAGCGCCACAGCGTGATCGTGCCCGTATAGGGTTTGATCCACTCGAAATGAGCTTCCGCCAGCCGCGCCAGCAAAGGCGCAAAGACCAGGAGCACGCTGATCGCCAGGAAACCGGCCGTCGCGATCAGCACGAAGAAAATGCTCTGCACCCGGCGGTAGATGATGCCGCGCGTTTCGGCGACGCGGTAGGCGCGGTTGAGCGAGGTGCGCAGCGCCTCGATGCCGTTGGAGGCGAAATAGGCCGCCAGAAGCACGCCGTAGGTCAAAAGATCGGTGCGCCGCACGGTCAGCACGTTGAGCACCTCGCGCGCGATAGGCTTGGCGATCTGTTCGGGCCAGGTGTCGAAGACCAGGTGCACGGCAGTATCGGCGAACGCCTGCGCACCGAGGAAGCTCGCCAGCGTGGTGGCGAAGATCAGGAACGGGAACAGCGCCATCAGCGAAGTGATCGCCAGATGGCTGGCCATGGCCCAGCCGTCATCGGTGTTGAAATGGCCAAGCGCGTCATAGAGCACGCGGCGCAGCACGACGATATTCCGCATCAAGAGCCGCGTTCCCTTCGATTGTCTCGACGCCGCGAATATGGGAAGGGATTGTGGCAAATGGCAACCCTTGCTCAAACCACGATGCCGCCTGCCAAAGAGTTGCGCACCATCATCGTCACCGGCGCCTCGTCCGGGATAGGCGCCTACTGCGCCCGTGCACTGAAGGCGGATGGCTGGCGCGTGTTTGCAACGGCGCGGAAGCCTGAAGACATCGCCGCACTCGAAGCGGACGGCATGAAGGCGTTTTACCTCGATTACCGTGAGCCGGACTCTATCGAAGCCCTTGTGGGCTCGGTGCTGGAGCGGACAGGCGGACGCCTCGACGCCCTGTTCAACAACGGCGCCCATGCACAGCCCGGCGCCGTGGAAGACCTGCCGGTTGCGGCATTGCGCGAGCAGTTCGAGGCCAATTTCTTCGGCTGGCACGACCTCACCCGACGCATCGTACCGGTAATGCGTCGCCAGGGACATGGCCGCCTCGTTCATTGTTCCTCGATCCTTGGGCTCGCGCCGGTGCCTTTTCGCGGCGCCTACTCAGCCTCCAAGCACGCGATCGAAGGCCTGATGCTGTGCATGCAGCAGGAACTCAGGGGCAGCGGCATCCATGTCTCGCTGATCGAACCGGGGCCGGTGACCTCGAAAATCGCCAGCAACGGGCTGTTCTGGTTCTTGAAGAACATCGACCACAAGAATTCCGTCCACCACCTCGCCTATGCCTCGCAGCTGGCACGGCTTCGGGCCGGCGGCAGTTCATCGCGGCTGAAAAAGGGGCCGGAGGTGGTCTATGCGGCCTTGCGCCATGCACTTCTGTCGCGGCGCCCACGCCCGCACTATGTGGTAACAGTGCCGGCCAGGATCGGCGTGATGCTCAAGCGCATCCTGCCGGCATCGATGCTCTACCGCGTTCTGGCCAGACGCGCCTGACCGCAAGAGAACTGGGAACAGATCATGGCAACCGTCATCAAAGTCCTCCTCGTCCTCGTCATGGTCGCCGTGGTGATCGTGCTTGTCCGCGGCCTCATCAACATGATGCGCGGCGGCTCCGGTGTGAGCTCGAACAAGCTGATGCAGGCACGCGTGCTGCTGCAGGCGCTGGCGTTGGCACTGATCCTGCTGGTGGTGTATTTCACCCGCAAGTGACGGCCGTTCGGGAGGCGACGTGGTCAAGCTCAACAAGATCTACACCCGCACCGGCGATGACGGCACCACTGGCCTCGGCACCGGTGAACGCAGGCTGAAATCCGACCTGCGCGTCGATGCCTACGGCACCGTCGATGAAGCCAATGCCTGCATCGGCATCGCCCGCCTGCACACAGCGGCAACTTATCCCGCCATCGACGCCATGCTGTCCCGCATCCAGAACGATTTGTTCGACCTCGGCGCCGATCTCGCCGTGCCCGACGACGGCAAGCCGCTCGGCTACGAACCGCTGCGCATCATCGCCTCGCAGACCGAGCGCGTCGAAAAGGATATCGACCTTCTCAACAAGGATCTGCAGCCGCTCAAATCCTTCGTGCTCAATGGCGGCACGCCGGCGGCGGCAGC
Organism: Mesorhizobium sp. LNJC405B00; assembly: GCF_000502615.1. Lineage (NCBI taxonomy): Bacteria > Pseudomonadati > Pseudomonadota > Alphaproteobacteria > Hyphomicrobiales > Phyllobacteriaceae > Mesorhizobium > Mesorhizobium sp. LNJC405B00. Next base: position 51,554 of record NZ_AYWC01000014.1, read on the forward strand.
ACTTCATCTTGCCCGCACCGTGGCGCGACGGGCCGAGCGGATCATGGTGGCACTGGCGCAGGACCCGGCCGAACATGTCAATCGCGAGGGGCTGAAATACATAAACCGCGTCTCGGACTTTCTGTTCGTCGCCGCTCGTGCGGTCAATGACAACGGAAATGCCGACGTGTTATGGGTGCCCGGCAAGAACCGCTGAATTTTCGAAGGCGGGAAAGGGCTTGGGGCATGTTCATCCCGCTTTACGACTCCAACAGGTTGCGCCACATCCGGCTGCAATATGTGACGATCGGCCTGATCGCGGTCAACGCGCTTGTGTTTCTCATCACCACGATCGGCGGCGAAAATTTCAACAACGCAGCCGTGCTCGGCTTCGGCTTCATTCCTTCGGTTGTCCACGACACGGCAGAACTCTCGCCCCAATTCGTCGTCATTCCCGAGAGCCTGAGTTACCTTACCTATGCCTTCCTGCATGCCGATATCTTTCATCTCGGCGGCAACATGCTGTTCCTGTGGGTGTTCGGCGACAATGTCGAGGACGCACTCGGCCACATCCGCTACCTCATCTTCTACCTGCTTTGCGCCATCGCCGGCGCCTTCTTCCAGGGGCTCGTCGCCTGGAGTTCGGAGGTTCCGCTGATCGGCGCCTCCGGCGCCATTGCCGGCGTCGTCGCCGCCTATCTGGTCCTCTACCCCCGGGTGAAAGTGTGGGTGCTGGTCTTTGCCCGCATTCCGCTGCGTATCCCGGCCTTCATCCCGCTGATCCTGTGGATCGGCTTCCAGGTGGTGATGTTTGCCGCCGGCGGCGAAAACCAGATATCCTGGGCCTGCCACATTGGCGGCATCATTGCCGGTGGCGTGCTGGTGCTCATCATGCGCAGCCGCGGCGTGCCGCTGCTCGCCGGTGACGACGGCGAGCCGCAACCCGCCGATCAGCCAGCCGCTTCTACTGGGCCGGCGCCAGCCGGTCCGGCTCCCGTGCAACCTGAGACGCGTTGGGGCCGGGGTGGCGCTTCCGGTCACAACTGAACCGATTTGAGTGGTTTGGCCGCTGCCGTGGCATATTGACGTGTTGCGTCGCCACAACTACGGAGAGCGCCACCGCTAGGCGGCAGAAGACCAGAATTCGTCCGGCCAGGATTCCGTTTGGCCGCAATTCAGTCAGGAATGTCGGCTTTCGACAACTCTGCGGAGGCGCACGCTGCTATAGCGCGCCCGGATATCTCAGGAGAGGTGACAGGCAAATGAAGATCCTTGTGCCCGTGAAGCGGGTTGTGGATGCGAACGTCAAGGTTCGCGTCAAGGCTGATGGTTCGGCGGTTGAACTCGCCAATGTCAAGATGGCGATGAACCCGTTCGACGAGATCGCGGTGGAAGAGGCGCTCCGGCTGAAGGAAGCCGGCAAGGCCGAAGAGATCATCGTCGTTTCGGTCGGCCCGCAGCAGGCGCAGGAAACGCTCCGCACCGCGCTCGCCATGGGCGCCGACCGCGCCATCCTGGTCAAGACCGACGAGCAGACCGAGCCGCTCGGCGTCGCCAAGGTGCTGAAGGGCGTCGTTGACGCCGAACAGCCCGGTCTCGTGATCCTCGGCAAGCAGGCGATCGATGATGACTCGAACCAGACCGGCCAGATGCTGGCCGCCCTGCTCGGCTGGGCACAGGGCACTTTCGCCTCCAAGGTCGTGATCGACGGCGACAAGGCCAAGGTGACGCGCGAAGTCGACGGCGGCCTGCAGACGGTGGAACTGAAGATGCCGGCGATCATCACCGCCGATCTTCGCCTCAACCAGCCGCGCTATGCCTCGCTGCCCAACATCATGAAGGCCAAGAAGAAGCCGCTCGACGAAAAGAGCCCGGCCGATTACGGCGCCGACGTCAAGCCGCGCCTGAAGGTGCTCAAGACCGAGGAGCCCAGCGGCCGCAAGGCGGGCGTGAAGGTCAAGAGCGTCGCCGAACTGGTCGACAAGCTGAAGAACGAAGCCGGCGTGCTCTGAGACTGGAAGGAACAGATAAAATGACCATTCTCCTCATCGCAGAACACGACAACGCAACTCTTTCCGACCAGACCGCCAAAGCGCTCTCGGCGGCGCTGCAGATCGGTTCGGACGTGCATGTGCTGGTGGCCGGCAAAGGCGCCAAGGGCGCTGCCGACGCCGCCGCCAAGCTCGAGGGCGTGAGCAAGGTGCTGCTGGCCGAGGCCGACGAACTGGCCGAGCGCCTCGCCGAACCGCTCGCCGCACTCGTTGTCTCACTGGCCGGCGCCTACGACACCATAATCGGGCCGGCGACCTCGTCGGGCAAGAACGTCTCGCCGCGCGTGGCGGCCCTGCTCGATGTCGCGCAGGTCTCCGAGATCATCGAAGTGGTTTCACCAGACACGTTCAAGCGGCCGATCTATGCTGGCAATGCGATCCAGACGGTGCAGTCTACCGACGCCAAGAGGGTCATCACTGTGCGCACCGCCTCCTTCCAGGCTGCCCCCGAGGGCGGCTCGGCAGCTGTCGAGACGGTGAAGGCCGCGGCCAATCCCGGCCTCTCCACTTTCGTCGAGAACAAACTCTCGGAAACCGACCGTCCGGAGCTGACCTCGGCCAAGATCATCATTTCGGGCGGCCGCGCGCTCGGTTCCTCGGAAAAGTTCCAGGAAGTCATCCTGCCGGTCGCCGACAAGCTCGGTGCAGCCGTCGGCGCCTCGCGCGCTGCCGTCGACGCCGGCTACGCCCCGAATGACTGGCAGGTCGGCCAGACCGGCAAGGTCGTGGCGCCTGACCTCTATATTGCCGTCGGCATTTCCGGCGCCATCCAGCACCTTGCCGGCATGAAGGATTCGAAGGTCATCGTCGCCATCAACAAGGACGAAGAGGCGCCGATCTTCCAGGTTGCCGATTATGGCCTGGTCGGCGACCTGTTCGTCATCCTGCCGGAACTGCAAAAGGCGCTTTGACGCTTTCTGCCAAAGCGTATTAAATTGTGAAAGGGTGGGGTAGACGAAGCTGCCCCACCCTTTTAGTTTGCACTGCACAAAAAGCAGGCCGCAAAGGCCTTTTCGACGGGATCGCTGCAAATGGCCAAGATCGAGACGATCGGCATCATCGGCGCCGGCCAGATGGGCGGCGGCATCGCGCATGTATCAGCACTTTCGGGTTTCAAGGTGCTGATCTACGACGTCTCGCCCGACCGTATCGAGAAGGGTATTGCCACGGTCAGCGGCAACATGGCCCGCCAGGTCGGCTCCGGCAAGCTTGAGGAAAAGCTGCGTAACGAAGCGATGGCGCGCATTTCCGCAGCCCCCACCATGGCTGATCTCGCCGGTGCCGATCTGGTGATCGAGGCGGCGACCGAGGACGAGACGGTCAAGCGCAAGATTTACGCGCAGCTCTGTCCCCAGCTCAACCCGGAAGCCATTCTGGCGACCAACACCTCGTCGATTTCGATCACCCGGCTTGCGGCGCAGACCGACCGTCCCGAGCGTTTTATCGGCATACATTTCATGAACCCCGTGCCGCTAATGAAGCTGGTCGAACTGGTGCGCGGCATCGCTACCGAGGATCAGACCTTCGAGGCGGCCAAGGCCTATGTGAAACAGCTCGACAAGACGATCACCGTCTCTGAAGATTTTCCGGCCTTCATCGTCAACCGCATTCTGTTGCCGATGATCAACGAGGCGATCTACACGCTCTATGAGGGGGTCGGCTCGGTCGATGCCATCGACACCGCCATGCGGCTCGGCGCCAACCATCCGATGGGACCGCTGCAGCTCGCCGATTTCATCGGCCTCGACACCTGCCTGTCGATCATGCAGGTGCTGCATGACGGCCTGTCGGATTCGAAATATCGCCCCTGCCCGCTGCTGGTGAAATATGTCGAGGCCGGCTGGCTCGGCCGCAAGACCGGGCGCGGCTTCTACGACTATCGCGGCGAGCATCCGGTTCCGACGCGCTAACCACCAGAACGAAAGTTCCGTGCTCCCTCAGGACGCCGCTGCAAGCGGCGGCTCTGCTTGGCCTCTTGACCCGGTATCGTCAGGCGCCACGGAAACACAGCCGCGGCCGGCGGCCTTGGCCGCATAGCAGGCAGCATCGGCCCGGGCGATGATCTCGTCGACTTCACCGCTGTTGCTGTGGATTGGCGCCAGCCCGATGCTGGCATCGATCGCATGCGGCCGGCCGTCCCAGCTGAACTGCAGGCCGCGGATGGCGTCGATGACCGAGCGTGCGGCAATCCTGGCGCCGGCGCTCGGCCCGGCTTTCAGGATGACCGCGAATTCGTCGCCGCCGAGGCGGGCCACGATATCCTCCGGCCCAAGCGCACCGCGAATGGCCTCGGCAACCCGCTTCAGCAAGGCGTCGCCGGCGGCGTGCCCGCCAGTGTCGTTGACCAGCTTGAAATGGTCTAGATCGATGAACATGAAATGATGTTCGCCCGCCGGCCTGGCTGTGCCGGCCTTGCGGCTCCGGTCGACCAGTTCCTCCATGGTGCGGATAAAGCTCGAACGGTTGGCAAGGCCAGTCAGCGCATCATGCGCCGCGGCATAGGCGAGCTGGCGCTGCAAGGCGCGCGCATCGGTGAAGTCCTGGAAGACAATGACAAGACCGCAGAACTCCTGGCGGTCGTTCATGATCGGCGACACCACCTGGCGGATGCTGCAGCGTGTGTCGTCGCGACGGATGAGGACGGCGCGACTGTTCTGGTCGACAGGGCTGGCGCTGCCGAGCGCCGGCCGCGTCATGCCGATCCTTTGCCCGGTTTCTTCGTCCACCGCCCAGTAGACATGGCCAAGCGTCTTGCCGAGCGCCTCCGCGCCAACAACGCCGGTGAGCTTTTCGGCGACCGGGTTCATGAAGGTGATGCGGTTGGCGGCATCGGTGCAGATGACGGCGTCGCCGATCGACTGCAGCGTCACCCTCAGCCGCTCCTTCTCGTCGGCCAGCATTGCCGCCGATACGATGAGGCTTTCCTCGGTTTGCTTGCGCTGGGTGATGTCGGTCAGGCTGCCGATGGCCCTGACCAGCCGTCCGTCCTTGTCGCGTTCGAGCGTCTTGCCGCGGTCGAGGATCCAGACCCAGTGGCCATCCTTGTGGCGCATCCGGAACTCGGCTTCGAAGAACGGTGTCCTGCCCTCCAGATGGGCACGATCGGCTTCGGCGACGTTTTCGCGATCGTCGGGGTGGATCATCGCCAGCCAGCGGTCGGGGTCGCCGTCCAGTTCGCCATCGGCATAGCCCAGCATCTTCACCCAGGTGGCGGAGTAGGTGGTGCCGCCCTTCCGCATATCAAGATCCCAGACGCCTTGTCCGGCGCTGGCCAGGGCAAAATTCCAGCGCGTTTCGGCTTCGGCTATGCGCGCCTCGGATTGCTTGCGCGCATCGATATCCTCGATCTGGGAGACCAGGTAGAGCGGGCTCCCGCTCTTCTCGTCGCGAATGACGGAACCGGCAAGATGGGCCCATACCGGCGTGCCGTCCTTCCTGAGGTAGCGCTTTTCGAAGTGGAAGGCGTTGACGGTGCCCGCCCGCATGCCGTCCATCGTCTCACGGCCGATCTGCACATCGTCGGGATGGGTGATCTGGAAGAAGGTCAGCGCCTCGATCTCCTGCTTGCTATAGCCGAGCATGGCGGCGAAGGCCGGGTTGGTTTCATGGATGCGGCCGTCGAGGCCGACAATGGCGATGCCGATCGCCGAATCCTCCATGGCGCGGCGGAAACGCTGCTCGCTTTCGGCGATCTGCCGGCGGTCGTCCAGTATCCGGTAAATGAACAGGGCGGCGAGAATCAGCGCAACGGCGGCGACCGGCACCGATATCTGCAGGCAGAGTTTCAGCACTTCGGCGCTGACATCGAGCCGCGACAGCAGGAGCGCGACCACGGCAGCGCAAAGCCCTCCGGCCGCAAGCACCAAAGCCACGTGACTGTCAGCCCGCAGGCTTTTTCGCTCTCGTCGCATCACTGTGCATGCCACCCCATGCGCAACACATTTCTGCAAAAAACACTGGATGATCGATTTTAAGGAAAGGTTGCGCCGGAGCCACCGGCAACACGGTGAACCCGCAAACAATTCCCGGCATGATTAAGGATCGGTGATTATTGGGCGATCTTGGACGGCCCGGTCACCAGCGCACGAAGAACCGTCCCCCGAGCGCGCCCAGACCGGCGAGGACGGCGATGGCGAGCGTGTACCAGGTGGCGACGAAAAGCGGCGAATCGTCGAAGCAGTGCGCGGCGTAGAAGGTCGCCGCCAGGCCGCCGGCGAGCAGTCCCGCGACCGCCCCGGCCAACACCGGCCGCGTCGGCGCTCCATAGCGCAGCATCCACAGGAAGACGGCAAGCGGGCCGATTCCGATCAGCGGGATGAAGCCCATGCAGATCATCATGTTGGAGCCGACCATGCGCGTGCTCCACATCGGCTCCGGCACCATGAACAGTTCGAGAGCCACCGCCACGGCCACCAGCAGCGGCGCCGCCAGCATCCAGGCCGCGGCTCTTGCCGTCGAAGCGCCCGGCGTCGACAACGCCCGGACCAGGCCAAAGGCGGTGACGGCGAGCACGATGGTGAACACGAACTTCGCCAGGAACCGCATCGTGTGCATGGCGGTCATGATGTCGGGACGCGGGCCGATGGTGAGAAAGAAGACCAGAGCCGCGATCACCGCCGCGGCTGCCGCCGCCATCAACCAGGCCGAGCGCAGCGGCATCGCCTTGCTGCTTGTGTCGGCGTCGAGTGCCTTGATGAGATCCTCCGTCCTCATGTCACTGCCGCCCGAAGCGCCCCTGCCCAAATCGCTTGGCGATCGCGGCAAGCCCGCGATGCAGCGACACCCGCACCGCCGTCTCGCTGACGCCGAGCCTGGCCGCCGTCTCGCCGATGGAGCGGCCGTCGACCGAGATCGAAGAAACGACGGAACGCTGCGCAGCCGGCAGTCCGTCCAGCGCCCGGTTGATGTCGCGTTCGCTGACGGTCTCGGTTTCCGGCTCGGCAAAGGTCTCGGCGATCTCGTCGATCTCGATTTCGATGCGCCGTCCGCGCCGCCGGAAAGCATCGATCAGCTTGAAGCGGGCTATCGCATAGATCCATGGCAACACCGGCGCGTCCTGGCGCCAGGTATGCCGTTTCACATGAATGGCCAGCAAGGTTTCCTGCACGACATCCTCGGGATCGACCCCGCCCTGTACGATCTTGCGCCTCGCAAAGCCGCGAACCAGCGCGGCGATCCGGTGCAAAAAGTCGGCGTAGGCCCTTTCATCTCCCGCGATCGCGGCCCGCATCAGCCGGGAAAGCTCGGCCTCATCCTTGCCGCTCACAAGAGTTCACTCCCCGATCTTCGCGCCTCGGCACCGATTTGTTACGTGTCCGGCGAAATGATGTCCAAGCCAAAGTGCCGCAAAATCACGAAAGTTTGCGGGAGCGGCGACCGATTGAAGCAGCCGAGCAATGTTGACTACTGCTGTCAGGTATCGATAGGTGCAGCCTGCGAAACCAGAACCACCGAGATTGAGGATGACGCCATGAGATACACGCTCTCCACCCTAGCGGGGGCCACAGCGCTGGCCGTGAGCATGATCGCCGGGCCGGCGATGGCCGCGGATGCCGGCATCATCGTCTACAACGCCCAGCATGAGAGCCTGGCCAAGGAATGGGTCGAAGGTTTCACCAAGGAAACCGGCATCAAGGTCACGCTGCGCAATGGCGGCGACAGCGATTTCTCCAACCAGATCGTCGCCGAGGGCGCTTCTTCGCCGGCCGACGTGTTCCTGACCGAAAACTCGCCGGCGATGACCCTGGTCGAAGCGGCGGGCCTTTTCGCGCCGGTCGACGCCGACACGCTGGCGCAAGTCCCGGCCGAATTCCAGCCGAGCAGCGGCAAATGGGTGGGTGTCGCGGCGCGCAGCACCGTCTTTGCCTACAACAAGACCAAGCTCACGGCCGAAAAGCTGCCCAAATCGATGCTCGATCTCGCCGATCCCGCCTGGAAAGGCCGCTGGGCAGCCTCGCCTTCCGGCGCCGATTTTCAGGCCATCGTCAGCGCGCTGCTCGAGCTCAAGGGCGAAGCCGCAACCGCCGACTGGCTGAAGGCCATGAAGGAGAATTTCACCGCCTACAAGGGCAACGGCACGGTGATGAAGGCGGTCAATGCCGGCGAGATCGAAGGCGGAATCATCTACCACTATTACTATTTCGGCGATCAGGCAAAGACCGGCGAAAACAGCAAGAACGTCGAACTGCATTATTTCAAGAACCAGGATCCCGGCGCTTTCGTCTCGATCTCCGGCGGCGGCGTGCTCGCCTCGAGCAAGCACCCGAAGGAAGCCCAGGCGTTCCTCAAATGGGTGACCGGGAAAGGCGGCCAGGACGTGCTGAAGACCGGCACGTCCTTCGAATACGCTATCGGCAAGGACGCGCAGTCCAATCCCAAGCTGGTGCCGCTGGCCGACCTGCAGGCGCCGAAGGTCGATCCGGCGACACTGAACTCCAAAAAGGTGACGGACCTGATGACGGCAGCCGGCTTGCTTTAGGCTGGGTTCGTCCTAAAAGGGCAACGATTGCGCTCCTGCCGGACTTTCCGCAGGAGCGCTCTGTTTTCGAGATGGCATTGTCCATGACGACACATTGCGTTTCCGGCCGCGCCTGCGGCGCCCCCGCCCCGGCGGCAGTGGCGCGGTCGAGCTGATGCAAACTGCGGTCGATCTCGCACGTTCAGGCCAGACAGTCGGGCGGTCCCGCCGGAAGCCCATGTCCTGGATCGCGCTTGTCGCCATAATTGTCTCGCTGCTGTCGCTGCTGCCGCTGGCGTTCATCATCTGGATCGGCGTGCAGATCGGCTGGGACACTGCTTCGGCCCTGGTCTTCCGGCCGCGCGTCGGCGAACTTCTGGTCAACACCGTGCTTCTGGTGGCGCTCACCGTGCCGATCGCCACCGTGCTGTCGGTGACGCTGGCATGGCTGACCGAGCGCAGCGACCTGCCAGGCGCCCGCCTCTGGGCCTGGCTGTCGGTAGCGCCGCTTGCCATCCCCGCCTTCGTGCACTCCTATGCCTGGATTACCCTGGTGCCGGGACTGCATGGCCTGTGGGCCGGCGTGCTGGTGTCGGTCCTTGCCTATTTCCCATTCCTCTATTTGCCACTAGCGGCCGCATTGCGCCGGCTGGATCCCGCCCTGGAAGATGCGGCCGCAGCGCTTGGCCTCGGACCATGGCGCGTGTTTTGGCGCGTCGTGCTGCCGCAGCTCAGGCTCGCCATTTGCGGCGGTGCGCTGCTGGTTGGACTTCATCTGCTTGCCGAATATGGCCTCTATGTCTTCATCCGCTTCGACACTTTCACCACCGCGATCGTCGACCAGTTCCAGTCGACCTTCAACGGCCCCGCCGCCAACATGCTGGCCGGCGTCCTGGTGACTTGCTGCTTCGTGCTGCTCGCGCTGGAGGTGCTGGTGCGCGGCGAGGAACGCTATGCCCGCGTAGGCTCGGGTGCCGCGCGCCGCCAGCAGCGCACCAGGCTCGGTCGCGCCACCCTGCCCTGCCTGGCTCTGCCTGCCATCGCCACGCTTCTCGCCATCGGCGTGCCCTTCGTCACCATCGGCCGCTGGCTGGTCGCCGGCGGCGCCGATGTCTGGCGTTTGGACGAGATCGGCCTGGCGCTTGGCCAGACACTGTTCCTGGCGCTGGCCGGCGCCTTGCTTGCGACCATCGCCGCCATGCCGATGGCCTGGATCTCGATCCGCGCGCCGGGACCGCTGCAGCGGCTGCTCGAAGGCTGCAATTACATTGTCGGTTCGCTGCCCGGCGTGGTCATCGCGCTGGCCTTGGTCACCATTACCGTGCGCATCGCCATGCCGCTCTACCAGACGCTGTTCACAATCCTGGTCGCCTATGCCCTGATGTTCCTGCCGCGCGCCTTGATCAGCCTCAGAGCCTCGATCGCACAGGCGCCGGTCGAGCTCGAACGCGCCGCCGCCAGCCTTGGCCGGCCGCCGCTGAAGGCGCTTTGGTCGACAACGATTCGCCTGTCGGCGCCGGGGGCTGCGGCCGGCATGGCGCTGGTCGCGCTCGGCATCATGAACGAGCTGACCGCCACCCAGATGCTGGCGCCCAACGGCACGCGCACGCTGGCCATGGCGTTCTGGTCCTATAGCGGCGAGATCGACTATGCCTCCGCCGCCCCTTACGCCTTCATCATGGTGGCGATGTCGCTGCCGCTGACTTGGCTGCTCTATGTCCAGTCGAAACGGATGGCCGGGCGATGAGTTTTCTCGAAATCAGTGGCCTCACCAAGCACTACGGCCCGGTCGCAGCCCTTGCCGGCATCGAGCTCAGCGCCGCAAGCGGCAGTCGCACCGCGATCGTCGGCCCGTCCGGCTGCGGCAAGACGACGTTGCTGCGGCTGATCGCCGGCTTCGAGGCGCCCGACCAGGGCCGCGTCGTGCTCGACGGCGAGGTGCTGGCCAATGGCGGCCATGCGGTGCCGGCGCACCGCCGCGGCATCGGCCTGGTGGCGCAGGACGGCGCCCTGTTCCCGCATCTCAGCATCGGCGACAATATCGGCTTTGGCATGGCCCGCGGCGAGGACCAGCGCGCCGAGCGCATCGCCGAGCTCGCCTATACCGTCGGGCTGGACAAGGCGATCCTCAAGCGCCGCCCGCACCAGCTCTCCGGCGGCCAGCAGCAGCGCGTGGCGCTGGCCCGCGCCATGGCGATGAAGCCCAGGCTGATGTTGCTCGACGAACCGTTCTCGGCGCTCGACACCGGTCTGCGCGCCTCGATGCGCAAGGCCGTCGCCGAACTACTCGAAGCCGCCGGCATCACCACCATCCTGGTCACCCACGACCAGGCCGAGGCGCTGTCCTTCGCCAGCCAGGTGGCGGTCATGCGCGACGGAAAGTTCTCTCAGATCGGCACACCGCGAGAACTCTATCTGCAGCCGAAAGACCGCATGGTTGCCGAGTTTCTTGGCGACGCCATCATCTTGCCGGCAAAGATTTCAGGCGGCTTTGCCACCTCTTCGCTCGGCCGCATCGCGGTCGACTCGAAGGAGCGGCTGGATGTCGCCCGCATCATGCTGCGGCCGGAACAGGTGCAGGTGAAGCGCACGTCGCGCGAAGGCATGTCGGGGCCTGTAGGTACGATCTTCGCCGAGGTGACGGATTCGGAGTTCGCCGGCTCGATGTGCACCATTGCGGTGCGGTTGTTGAACAACCCCGATCCGCCCGACGCCGCGGCAATAGGCAGCACGCCGCTGATCCTGCGCAAACCGGGTATCGACGCGCCTTCCGTCGGCGAGATCGTGCGCCTGACCGTCTCCGGCAAGGCGCATGTCTTCGCCTGAACTGCCGATGCGCCGGATTGGCGCGAGCGGCTGCGTCAATCGACTCGTTTCCCAGCATTGTCGAACCAATGCAGCTTCTCGGCCCTGGCCACGACGCGCAGTTGATCGCCGGGTTTGGCCGTGGCGCGGCCGGCCACACGCACGACGATGCGGTTGCCGCCGGCGGCACAGTGAAGAAAGCTTTCGGCTCCCACAGGTTCGACCGCCTCGACCGCCGCAGGCAGAATAAGCGCGCCGGACGGTGCCTCGGCGCCGAAGGTGACGTCGGCATCCTCGGGACGGAAGCCAAGCGTGGCGGCCTTCGCAGGCGCAAAGTCAATCGCCTTGCCATCAGTCAGCGCTGGACCAGCCGATGCTTGCAAAAGAGGCAGAAGGTTCATCGGCGGCGCACCGATGAAAGAGGCGACGAAGGTCGAGGCCGGCTTCTCGTAGATGTCGAGTGGCGCGCCCGTCTGCTCGACCAACCCGCCATTCATGACGACGAGAATATCGGCCAGCGTCATCGCCTCAAGCTGATCGTGGGTGACGTAGACCGAGGTGACACCGAGCGAGCGCTGCAAATTCTTGATTTCAACCCGCATCTGGCCGCGCAGTTTGGCGTCGAGATTGGAAAGCGGCTCGTCGAACAGGAAGACTTTCGGATTGCGCACGATTGCGCGACCCATGGCCACGCGCTGGCGCTGGCCGCCGGAAAGCTCGCGCGGGCGCCGGTCGAGCAGCGCCGTGAGCTCCAGCACCTTGGCGGTCGAGCGAACCCTGCTGTCGATCTCGTCCTTGGGAGTACCCCGGTTGCGCAACCCGTAGGCCATGTTGTCGTAGACCTTCATATGCGGGTAGAGCGCATAGTTCTGGAACACCATGGCAATGTCTCGCTCGGTCGGGCCGATGCTGTTGACGATCTTGCCGTCGATGGCGACCGTACCGGAAGAAATGGTCTCCAGCCCTGCAATCATCCGCAACAGCGTGGACTTGCCGCAGCCGGACGGCCCAACCAGCACGCAAAGCTCCTTGTCGGGAATGGCGATCGAGACACCCCTCACCGCCTCGACGCCGCCGGGATAGACTTTCTTCACATCCTTCAGATCGATGGTCGCCATCAGCTTCTCACTTTTCGGTATCGACCAGTCCGCGCACGAACCAGCGTTGCATCAGCACCACGATCAGGATCGGCGGCAGTATGGCCAGCATCGCGGTGACCATGACCAGATGCCATTGGGTATCGGCATCGGCGAAGGAGACCATCTTTCTAAGTGCGATGACGATGGTGTTCATGTCATTGCTGTTGGTGACGAGCAGCGGCCACAGGTACTGCGTCCAGCCATAAATGAAGAGGATGACGAACAGCGCCGCGATGTTGGTGCGCGACAGCGGCAGCAGGATGTCGAAAAAGAAGCGCCATGGTCCGGCGCCGTCGACACGCGCCGCTTCCACCAACTCACCTGGAATGGTCATGAAGAACTGGCGAAACAGAAGCGTGGCGGTGGCCGAGGCGATCAGCGGAATGATCAGGCCGGCATAGGTGTCGATCATGCCGAGATCGACCATCACCTTGTAGGTCGGCAGGATGCGCACCTCGACGGGAAGCATCAGCGTGATGAAGATCAGCCAGAAGAAGACCATCCGAAGCGGAAAACGGAAGAACACGATCGCATAGGCCGAAAGGATCGAGATGAAAATCTTCCCCACCGCGATGCCGAGCGCCATGATCGTGGTGTTGAGCAGCAATCGGCCGACACTGACGCCGCCGATGCGGCCGACACCGCCGAACAGCGACTCGCTGTAATTGTTCCAGACCTGGTCGCCGGGCAAAAGAGGCAATGGCGGCTTGAGGATGGTCTGCAGCGTCTGCGTGGAGGCAACGAAGGTGTAGTAGATCGGGAAAGCGACGATCAGGATGCCCAGGATGAGCACGGCGTGGGCGATGAGGGCGCGAAGCGGGGACTGACCAATCATCGCTCGCGCTCAACCGTAGTGGACTTTGCGTTCCACATAGCGGAACTGGATGGCCGTGAGTGAGATGACGATGACCATCAGGATGACCGACTGCGCGGCCGAATCGCCGAGGATCAAATTGACGAAACCGTCATTGTAGACCTTGTAGACCAGCGTCTCGGTGGCCTTGCCTGGCCCGCCGCCGGTGACGGCATGAACGATACCGAAAGTGTCGAACAGTGCATAGACAGTGTTGACGACCAGCAGGAAGAAGGTCGTCGGTGCGAGCAGCGGGAAGACGATGGTCCAGAAGCGCTTCGTCTCCCCGGCGCCGTCCATGGCCGCCGCCTCTATCAACGTCTTCGGCACTGCCTGCAGCCCGGCGACGAAGAATAGGAAATTGTAGCTGATCTGCTTCCAGGCAGCCGCAGACACCAGCAGGATCATGGCTTGGTTGCCGTTAAGCAAGGGATCCCAGGCGATGCCGAGACCTCTCAAGGCGTAGGCCAGCGAACCGATCGAGGGGTTGAACAGAAACAGCCACAACATGCCGGCAATCGCCGGCGCCACCGCATACGGCCAGATCAGCAGCGTGCGATAGAGGCCTTTGCCGCGCACCACCTTCTCGGCCATGACGGCAAGCAACAGGGCCACACCCATGGCGACGATCGCGGTCGCCAGAGAGAACACCAGCGTAACTTTGATCGAGTTGAGGTAGGCCGGGTCGGCCAGCACCTTGCGAAAATTGGCGAGCCCGACGAACTTGCTCTTCAGCCCGAACGGGTCTTCCCTGAGCATCGACTGGTAGAGCGCCTGCCCGGTCGGCCAGTAGAAAAAGATCAGCGTAATGGCGAGTTGCGGCGCCACCAGCAGGTAAGGCAGGGTCTTGTTGGGAAAGACGACGCGTGGAGACAGGGTGATTCCCTCGCTATTCAGGAAATCGTCCACGCGGGTCCGCGTGGACGAGGTTCAACTGACAAATCGCTTCAGTTTCCGATCGCTTCCTGAATCGCCTTGTTGCCGCGTGCGACCGCGTTGTCGAGTGCCTGCTGCGCAGTCTGCTGGCCGGCCAGCATCTTCTCGAACTCCTCATTCTCGATGTCGCGCACCTGCGGCAGGTTGACGAGGCGCACGCCCTTCGAGTTCTCGGTCGGCGCCTTGCCCAGCATCTGCAGGATCGGCGTCTCACGGCCCGGATTCTTGTCATAGAAGCCGGACTTCTTGGTCGCTTCATAGGCAGCGAGCGTCACCGGCAGATAACCCGACTTCTGGTGCAGATACTCTTGCACTTCGGTCTTGGACAGGTAGGAGAAGAACGCCGCGACGCCCTTGTATTCCTCGTCCGATTTGTTGCCGAACACCCACAGGCTGGCGCCGCCCGGCGTGGTGTTCTGGGGCGCGCCCTTGGCGTCACTATCATAGGGAAGCTGGCCGATGCCGTAGTTCATGCCCGACTTGACGATGTCACCGAGACCCCCCGACGATTCGGTGAAGATGCCGCATTCTCCGGCAAGAAAGATCTGCTTGGCTTCGGATGTACGGCCGCCATATTTGAAGGTGCCGTCCTTGGCCAGGTCGGCGAGCGCCTGGAAATGATTGACGAAGATCGGCGCATTGATCTTGAGCTCAACGTCGGTTCCGGCAAGTCCGTTCTGGTTGGTGCCATAGGAAACGTCGTTCCAGGCAGCGAAGGCCTCAAGGTGGATCCAGGTCAACCAGGTCGAGGTATAGCCGCAGGAAGCGGCGCCGCTCGCCTTGATCTTCTTGGCGGCTTCCCACACCTCGTTCCAGGTCTTTGGCGGATTGTTCACATCAAGCCCGGCCTTCTGGAAGATATCCTTGTTGTAGTAGAGGATGGGCGACGAGGAATTATAGGGGAAGGACAGCATGGTCCCGTCCGGCTTCGAATAGTAGCCGACGATGCCGGGCAAATACTGGCTCTTGTCGAAGGTCACGCCGGCGCTGGTCAGCACATCGGCCACCGGCTTGATCGCACCTTCGGCGGCCATCATGACGCCGGTACCCACGTCGAACACCTGGATGATGTCGGGCGCTTGCCCCGCACGAAAGGCAGCGATGCCGGCATTCAGCGTTTCGGGATAGGTGCCCTTGAAAACAGGGAGAATTTCATAGTCGCTCTGGCTGGCATTGAAATCCTTGGCGATCTTGTCGACCACCTCGGCATTGGCGCCGGTCATTGCATGCCACCAACTGATCTGGGTGGCGGTGAAGGCGGAGGTGGTGGAAAGCAGGGTCAAGGTGGCGGCAACACCGGCCGCAAAGCCGAACAACTTCATGTTTCATCTCCCGTTTGTCATTGGCGAAAGGGGCGCTCCCGCGAACGCAATATGTGTCGCTGATGACAATCGGACAACGGATTTGTTGCTGTTTCGTGAATTTCATACCCGGCTAACTTCGCGCCCCCTCGCCTTGCAACGAGGACAGAGAGAAATGCCAAGCCGGCTCAGCGATAGAATGGGGCATGGTGGGCCTGCAAGGATCGCCGACCGCCCAGCGATGCGTGAAGGGCCCGCGTGACAGCGCCACGCACCTGCACCGTGCGGCCGCCAAACCGGCGCTCGGCCAGATCGAGATCGGCCGAGCGGCATCGCGCCAGGCGCTGCTGTAACCGTGCGTCTGGAATGAGAACAGGATCGCCGCAACGTACAACCCGAAAAACCCGCTGTAGTTGTAGTTCGCATAACCGATTCTTCGTCAAGCGTGGCATACTAATCAAGTGGACGGCTTGATTGCTGTGGGAGAGCAGGTGGGGCGAGATGCTGACGGTCTATAATTGTATCGTGCATGAGCACGATCTGAGACTGGTCGCACTGGCAGCGCTCATTTGCGGTATTTCTTCCTTCTCGGCGGTCAACCTGCTTCGCCATGTCGACCGCTCGAGCGAGCGCAACCGCTATACCTGGCTGATGATAGCAGCCACTTCCACCGGCTTCGGTATCTGGGCGACGCATTTCATCGCAATGCTTGCCTTTTCTCCCGGAATCCCCAACGCCTACAATACGGAAATGTCGGCGCTTTCGCTCGCCGGTTCCGTCGCCCTGACCGCTGCGGGCATGTGGATCGCCACCTTGCGCCGGGGCATCGACTACCCTCTGGTCGGCGGCGCGGTCCTCGGCGCTGGTATCGCCGCCATGCACTATATCGGCATGGCCGCCTTCGAGGTCGAAGGGCGCATCGTCTGGAACCCGCTGCTGGTCGGCGTCTCGGTGCTGACAGGCGTCACCCTCGCCGCGCTGGCGCTGCTGGTCGTGTTGCGACGGCCGTCCATGCAGGCCACAATCGCCGCCGCCATCCTGTTGACGCTGGCGATCTGCAGCCTGCACTTCATCGCCATGGGCGCGGTGTCGATCTTCCCGGACTCCTCCATCGAGATATCGCAGTTCACGGTCGAACCGGTGTCGCAGGCCTTCGCCGCCGCTGCAGTCAGCATGGCTATCCTGGTGCTTTCAGCCGCAGCATTGTGGATCGACCTTCGCTTCCGGCGTCACAAGCTCGAGGCCGAGCGCATGCACGGCCTCGCCAACGCCGCCGTCGAGGGGCTGATCGTCTGCGACGGCGCCCGCATCGTCAGCGCCAATGACAGCATCGCGGCACTCACCGGCATTGCGCCGGAAGTGCTGAACGCGATGCTGCTTGGCGACCTCTTCGCCGAACGCACCGCGGCCGGCATGTCCGACTGCAGCGGACAGGCACAGGAAGCCGAACTCAGAGCCCATGACGGCGCCACCATCCCCGTCGAACTTATCGCCAGAAGCATCGACTATTGCGGCAAGCGGCACAGCGTGGTCGCCGTGCGCGACATCCGCGAACGCAGGAAGGCCGAGCAGGAGATCCTGCGCCTCGCCCATTTCGACCCGCTGACCGGGCTCCCCAACCGCCGCAGTTTCTCCGGCCGGCTCGAGGCCGAAATTGCCGCAATGGACCGCGGCGGCAAGGGTGGGCATCTTGCGCTGCTGCTGCTCGACCTCGACCGCTTCAAGGAAGTGAACGACCTGTTCGGGCATGGCGCCGGCGATGCCATGCTGCAGAAGGTGGCGCTATGCGCCTCCGCCGTGCTCCGCCACGGACAGATGCTGGCGCGTCTCGGCGGCGACGAGTTCGCCATCATCGCTCCGAACCTTCCCGATCCGCAGGCGGCCGGCCGCATCGCCGAGGCGGTGCTGGCGGCCATGCGCGAGGAAAACCGGCTGTCGGTCGGTGGCGGGCTGGTGTCGGCCAGCATCGGCATTGCACTTTATCCGCTCGACGCCGATGAGCCGACACTCCTGGTCAGCCACGCCGACACCGCGCTCTACCGCGCCAAGGCCGAGGGCAAGGACACTTACCGTTACTTCGAGGCCTCGATGGGCGCCGAGGCGCGAGACCGGCGCGTGATGGAGCACGAACTGCGCCAGGCCATGGCGCGCGATGAGTTTCGCCTCGTCTACCAGCCACAAAAGGAGATCAGCAGCGGGCGGATGGTCGGGTTCGAAGCGCTGATCCGCTGGCGCCATCCGCAGCGCGGCGACGTGTCGCCGGCGACCTTCATCCCGGTGGCCGAAGACAGCGGCGTCATCATCCAGATCGGCGAATGGGTGCTGGCGACGGCCTGCGCCGAGGCAGCGCGCTGGAAGAACCCTCTCACCGTCGCGGTCAATGTCTCGGCGGTGCAGCTCCACAATCCGAATTTCAGCCGCAAGGTGCATGAAGTCCTGCTCGGCTCCGGCCTGACGCCCGGCAGGCTCGAACTCGAGATCACCGAAACGGCGCTGGTCAAGGACATGCCGCGCGCGCTGGCGACCTTGCGCCAGGTGAAGGCGCTTGGCGTGCGTGTGGCGATGGACGATTTCGGCACCGGCTACTCCTCGCTGTCCAATCTCCGCGCCTTCCCCTTCGACAAGATCAAGATCGACGGCTCATTCATCAAATCAGTCGACAGCAACGGCCAGGTGGCAGCCATCGTGCGCGCCGTTCTGGGGCTTGGCCGCGGTCTCGGCCTGCCGGTTCTGGCCGAGGGCGTCGAGACGCTGGGCGAGCTGAAATTCCTCGACGCCGAGGCCTGCGAGATCGGCCAGGGCTACTATCTAGGCCGGCCGAGCCCGATCGAGGCGTTCAGCGAACTGACCGGCGTCGCGGCGCCGGCGGCACACGACGACGCCAGCGTCAAACAACGCGGCGGCAGCATCTTGATGCTGCCGCCGGCGGCGGCCCTGCGCTCAGCCTAGAGCAATTTCAGGAAAAGTGTGAAACGGTTTTCCGTCCGAAATTGCGTCGAAACAAAAAAGTTAGCGCGGGTAGCCGTTTCGACGAAACGGTGAACCGCTCTAAGGGGCGAGTGCGGCCTCGACCAGGCGCTTGGCATCCGGTCCCGACCATTCGGCCGGTCCGTTCATATGCGCGACCAGGCAGCCTTCGCCATCGATCAGCATGGTGACGGGGAGGCCTAGCGCCAAGCCACGCGTCTTGACATCGTTGAACAGCGCCAGCGTCGAATCGCGGTAGTAGCCGAGCGACCCGATGCCGATATCGGCGAGGAACTTCTTGGGCTTCACATCGTCGCCGGCATCGACATTGACCGCGACCACTTCAAAGGCATCGCTGCCCTTTTCCTTCTGCAAGGCGTCGAGCGCCGGCATTTCGGCGCGGCAGGGCGCGCACCACGTTGCCCACAGATTGAGCAGCACGGTCTTGCCGGCATGATCGGCGAGCGTCATCGGCTTGCCGTCGGGACCGTTGAAGGCGAGACTTTCCAGCGATTGCGGCGGATCGGCGGGCAGCAATGCCGCAACCTGGCCGGTGGCCGCGGCGGCAACTTTTTTGGCGCGGTCGCTCTTGGCGGCGCAGGCGACGTCGTCCTTGCTGTTGCCCGCGCCGGCCGCAGGTGCGCTGCCGGTGGCTGCGTTGTTGCCAGACCCGCTCTCGCTGACATATACCGCGACCGCGCCGGCCAGCACGCCCGCCAGCAAAGCGGCGAGGATCAGGCGCGGGGCCGGGAAGTATCTGTTACCGTCTGCCATTTTTCTAAGACTGCTCCGGAGCACGGGTTATAGCGATGAGCGACAAGAAGGCCAGCAACCAGATGTGGGGCGGACGTTTTGCCTCGGGTCCGGCCGCGATCATGGAAGCGATCAACGCGTCGATTTCGTTCGACCGCAAACTCTATGCGCAAGACATAAGAGGTTCGATCGCCCACAGCGAGATGTTGGCTGAAACGGGCATTATTTCGGCGGCCGATCAAGAAAAAATCGCTCACGGGCTGAACACGATCCTGAAAGAGATCGAGGCCGGCACATTCGAGTTCTCGACCCGGCTGGAAGACATCCACATGAATATCGAGGCCCGCCTTGCCGATCTGGTCGGCCCGGCCGCCGGCCGCCTGCACACCGCCCGCTCGCGCAACGACCAGGTGGCGGTGGATCTCCGGCTCTGGGTCAAGGACGAGTGCTTTCGCGTCGCCGAGGCGCTGAAGGGGCTGATCTCAGCCTTGCTCGACCGCGCCGAGGAGCATGCGGCGACCGTGATGCCCGGCTTCACCCACATGCAGGCGGCGCAGCCGGTGACCTTCGGCCACCATTGCATGGCCTATGTCGAGATGTTTTCGCGCGACCTGTCGCGCGTCCGCGACGCCATCGAGCGGATGGATGAAAGCCCGCTCGGCGCGGCAGCGCTTGCCGGCACCAGTTTTCCGATCGATCGCCACAAGACCGCCAAGGCGCTCGGCTTCCGCGAGCCGATGCGCAATTCGTTGGACAGCGTCTCCGACCGCGATTTCGCGCTGGAGTTTTTGAGCCTGGTGGCGATCTCCGCCACGCATCTGTCGCGGCTCGCCGAAGAAATCATCATCTGGTCGACGCCGCAATTCGGCTTTGTCAGACTGTCGGACAGTTTCTCCACCGGCTCCTCAATCATGCCGCAGAAGAAGAACCCGGACGCCGCCGAACTGGTGCGCGGCAAGACCGGCCGCGTCACCGGCCATCTCGTCGGGCTGCTGACCGTGATGAAGGGCATGCCGCTGACCTACGGCAAGGACATGCAGGAAGACAAGGAATCGGTCTTCGACGCTGCCGAAACACTCGATTTGATGCTGGCTGCGATGACGGGCATGGTGCGCGACATGACGGTCAATGCCGCCGCCATGAAAAAAGCCGCCGGCTCGGGCCACGCGACCGCGACCGACCTCGCCGACTGGCTGGTGCGCGCGCTGGGCCTTCCCTTCCGTGAGGCACACCATGTCACCGGCCGCGCGGTGGCGGTGGCCGAAGAGAAGAAGGTGAGCCTTGAAAAGCTGTCGCTGGAAGATCTGCAGTCGATCAACCCCGGCATCACGGCAGACATCTTCTCGGTTCTGGCGGTGCAGAATTCGGTGAAGAGCCGCACCAGTTTCGGCGGCACGGCGCCGTCGGAGGTCAGGAAGCAGATCCGCAGCTGGAAAAAGCGCATCGCCAAGGCATGATGCCGGGGTGCAATGCGCCTAAAACTCGGTTAAAAGCGCAGCACATAAAGTTTCGGACGGATGGATCGATGACCGCAAGCAGGATTTTGGTGACGCTGACGCTGCTGACGGCGATGGCTGCCGTGACCGCTTGCGGCCGTAAGGCCGGTCTCGACACGCCCTATGAAGCGGCCGTCCAGGCCCGCAAGGACGCCGAGCGCGCCAAACAGCCGGTGCCGCCGGAGCCGGAAAAACCGGTCGTGGACAAGAAATTCATCCTCGACCCGCTGATCTAGAGCCGATGAGACTGGCTTGGTCTTTCTGACCAGGTCTCGTGCTCCAACTTCCGGAAACACTCTCGTGAACCATTTCGATTACCGCGACGGCGTGCTCCATGCCGAGGACGTGGCGATACCAGACATCGCCGCAAGCGTCGGCACGCCGTTCTATTGTTATTCGGCGGCAACCTTGACGAGGCACTACCGGGTGTTCGCCGGGGCGTTTGCCGGGCTCGACACGCTGGTCTGTTACGCCTTGAAGGCGAATTCCAACCAGGCGGTGCTGCGGACGCTGGCAAAGCTCGGCGCCGGCGCCGATACCGTCTCGGAAGGCGAAATGCGCCGCGCGCTCGCCGCCGGCATCCCGGCCAGCAAGATCGTATTCTCGGGCGTCGGCAAGACCGCGCGCGAAATGGATTTTGCGCTCGAGGCCGGCATTCTCTGCTTCAATGTCGAATCCGAGCCGGAGCTGGAGTTGCTGTCGGCCCGCGCCACCGCGCTCGGCAAGGTGGCGCCGGTCTCGCTGCGCATCAACCCGGATGTCGACGCCAGGACGCACAGGAAGATCTCCACCGGCAAGGCCGAGAACAAGTTCGGCATTCCCTGGCAAAGGGCGCGCCAGGTCTATGCCCGCGCGGCCGGGCTGCCGGGCACCAAGCCCATCGGCATCGATACCCATATCGGCAGCCAGGTCACCGAGTTGCAGCCCTTTGACGATGCTTTCGCGCTTCTGGCGGAACTGGTCGGCGCGCTGCGCGCCGATGGCCACGCCGTCGAGCATGTCGATCTCGGCGGCGGCCTCGGCATCCCCTACCGCACCGACAACAGCCCGCCGCCTCTGCCCGATGCCTATGCCGAGATCGTCAGGAAGCATCTGACAAAGCTTGGAGTGAAGGTGATGTTCGAGCCGGGCCGGCTGATCGTCGGCAATGCCGGCATCCTGGTCTCGGAAGTGATATTCGTGAAGGAAGGCGACGCCAAGAACTTCCTCGTCGTCGACGCCGCCATGAACGATCTGATCCGGCCGACGCTCTACGATGCCTTCCACGACATCAAGCCGGTGGTGCAGCCGCCGGCCGACACGCCGCGCATGGCGGTCGACGTCGTCGGCCCGGTCTGCGAGACCGGCGACTATCTCGGCCTCGACCGTGACCTGCCCCGGCTCAAGTCTGGCGACCTCATCGCCGTCACCACCGCCGGCGCCTATGGCGCGGTGCAATCCGGCACCTACAACACCCGCCTACTTGTGCCTGAGGTTCTGGTCGACGGCGACCGTTTCCACGTCGTGCGCCGGCGCCAGACCTATGACGAGCTGATCGGCCTGGATTCGGTGCCCGACTGGCTGAAATAGAAGCCGCAGCGCCGGCTGCGCTACAGCCGGTTCTGGATGAGCATCCTTGAGATCGGAAGAGCACACGTCTGAACTNGAGAGCGTCGCCTGAGTAATGCCGAGCTTCTCCGCGATCAGCAGCGCGCAAACGCCGTCCTCGACCAGATCGCCGTCTGCCTGGGCCGGGAAATGGGCCTGCGGATCCTTCAGCCAGTCGAGGATCTGCAGCCTGCGTTCATTGGCGATCGCCTTGAAGACATCAACCTCTTGCATTTAGCCATTTTGCCAAGTTACTAATTGCTGTCAATCCCAAGGAGACGGTCATGACGAACGGCAACGCCGTCACGCGCGAACGCATCGCCGCGATGGAACCGCGCATCCGCCCCTATATCAGGCACACGCCGGTGCTGCGCGTCGACATGGCCGATTTCGACCGGCCGCCGCTGGCGGTCGACCTCAAGCTCGAATGCCTGCAGCATTCCGGCTCGTTCAAGGCGCGCGGCGCCTTCACCAATCTGCTCGAACGGCCGGTGCCTGCGGCCGGCGTCGTCGCCGCATCGGGCGGCAATCATGGCGCCGCGGTCGCCTATGCCGCCATGCGGCTTGGCCACAATGCGACGATCTTCGTTCCCGAAGTCAGCCCGGCGGCCAAGCTGCAGCGCATCCGCGGCTACGGCGCCGAACTGATCGTCGGCGGCGCCCGCTATGCCGAGGCGCTGGCCGCCAGCGAGGCTTTTGCTGAAAAGACCGGCGCGCTGCAGATCCATGCCTTCAACCAGGAGGAAACATTGGTCGGCCAAGGCACGCTCGGCCTCGAAATCGAAAACGATCTGCCCGACATCGACACGCTGCTGGTCGCTGTCGGCGGCGGCGGCCTGATCGGCGGCATCGCCGCCTGGTTTGCCGGCCGCATCAGGATCATCGCCATCGAGCCCGAAGGCGCGCCGACGCTGCATCACGCCTTCGAAGCCGGCCACCCCGTCGATGCGCCGGCCGAAGGCGTCGCCGCCGATTCGCTGGCGCCCAAACGCGTCGGCGAGATGATGTTCCCGATCGCCGAGGCCTTCGTCGAACGCTCCATCCTGGTCACCGACGACGCCATCATCGCCGCGCAAAAGGCGCTGTGGGAGCGGGTGCGGATCATCGCCGAGCCGGGCGGCGCAGCGGCCTTCGCAGCGCTGCTGTCCGGCCGCTACACGCCGGCGCCGGGCGAGCGGATCGCCGTCCTTGTCTGCGGCTCGAATACCGATCCGGCGAAATTCTAAACCTTGCTTCGACTGAAGTGGGACGCAAACCCGTCAAAGCTTTTCAAGTTTTCCGGAACCGCCTCGCCTTTGCCGTGTTTGCTGGTAAACTTCTGCTTGTTGAGTCCGGGCTATCCCGCCCGGGCAGGAAGGGCCGATGACGGAACGCCCCATTTCCAGTGGCGATCGCAGCCTGGCCGGGCGGCTTGCCCTGAGCCGGCTGGCGACACGGGTCTCGATGACGGTCGAGCGCGGCTGGCCGCTGCTTCTGCCGCTGCTCATCATCGCCAGCCTGTTTCTCAGCCTCTCCTGGCTCGGCCTTTTCCCCCGGCTGCCTGACATTGCGCGCATTATCCTGGTCACTGCGTTCGGTATTGCCACGCTGGCGGCGCTCTATCCGCTGCGTTTCTTCAAGCTTCCATCCGCCGCTGAAATCGACCGCCGTATCGAGGCCGCCAACCAGTTGCAGCACAGCCCGGTGCTGGTGCAGACCGACCGTCCCAGCGGCAAGGAAAGCATCTTTTCCCAGGCGTTGTGGCGCGAGCACCAAAAGCGCATGGCCGACAAGCTCGGCAGCCTTGGCGCCGACCTGCCGCGTACCCGCGTGCCGGAGCGCGATCCGTGGGCATTGCGTGCCATGGCGGCGCTGCTGTTGGTCACCGCTTTTGCCTTTTCCTTCGGACCGTCCGGCGGCAGGCTGTCCGATGGTTTCAGTGCCCATGCGGCGCGCGACATCGTACCGCCGCGCATCGATGCCTGGGTGACCCCGCCGGCCTATACCGGCAAGCCGCCCATCTTCTTGACCGCGCCAGTCATCGATGGCAACGCCAAGCAGGCGGTTGCCACCTTCACCGTGCCGCAAGGCAGCGACGTCTCGCTGCGCGTGACCGGCGGCTCCGGCGAGGAAACGCTAAGCTTTGCCGACAAGGGCGGCAATGCTCGCGCCATCGACCCGTCGGGACCACAGGTGGCGGCCGTCAAGGCAGCGGCGGTCAACCCCGCGACCCCCAAGCTGCGCCAGTTCACCGGCAAGCTGACCGCCGACGGCACGCTGACGCTGAAGTCGGGCGAAGCCGATCTCGGTCGCTGGGCCTTCGCGGTGATCCCCGACAAGCCGCCGACGATCCGCTTCGTCGGCGAGCCCAAGCGCGCCGTCAACGGCGCCTTCGAGCTCAACTACCAGATCGACGACGACTATGGCGCGGCCACCGCCAAGGCGGTTTTCGCGCTGGCCGATCCGGCGGCGCCCGATGCGCATCCGCTCTACGGTCCGCCTGACCTGCCGCTGGCGCTGCCGCGCCGCGGCGGCAAGGCGAACGCCGCCAAGACCACCAAGGACCTCACCGAGCACGTCTGGGCCGGCGCCAGCATCAAGCTGTCGCTTGTCGCCACCGACGATGCCGGACACACCGCGACCAGCGAAACCAAGACTATTGTGATGCCGGAGCGGCCCTTCGCCAACCCGCTGGCGCGGGCGGTGGTCGAGCAGCGCCGCCTACTGGCGCTCGACGCCAATGCCAAGCCGCGCGTGCTTGACCTGATGGACGCCATCACGCTGCGGCCCGAGGACACGTTCGACAACATGTCGCATTACCTCGCCATCATGAGCGCCCGCAGCCGGCTGAAGATGTCGGACAGCGACGATCAGTTGCGCAACGAGGTTGCCTATCTCTGGGAAATCGCGCTCGGCATCGAGGAAGGCAATCTCTCGTCCGCCGAAAAGCGGCTCCGCCAGGCCCAGCAGGCGCTGCAGGACGCCATCAAGCGCGGCGCCAGCGACGAAGAGATCGAAAAGGCGATGAGGGAACTGCGCGAGGCGATGAACGAATTCCTGCAGGAATTCGCCGAGCGCGCCAAGCAGAACCCGAACGCGCCGCAGATGCAGCAGAATGGTCGCGAGCTGCGTCAGAGTGATATCGACCGCATGATGGACCAGATCGAGAACCTGGCGAAGTCGGGCGACCGCGACAAGGCGCAGGAGCTGCTGTCGCAGCTGGAAAACATGATGAACAACCTGCAGGCCGGCCGTCAGCAGCAGGGCGGCGAGCAGGACAGCGAGATGCGCCAGCAGATGGACAAGCTGGGCGAGATCATGCGCCGCCAGCAGGAGATGATGAACGACACCTACCGCATGGACCAGATGCAGCGCGGAGATAATCAGCAGCCCGGCGAAGGCAATGGCGACGACCCGGACCAGCCGGGCGTCGGCAAGGATCGCGATCCTCTCGCCCGGCCGAAGTCGATGACACCGCAGGAATTCGCCGATGCGATGAAGCAGCTGCAGGAAGGCCAGGGCCAGTTGCAGAGCGAACTCGACAAGCTGAAGAAGGGCCTGGAAGGCATGGGCATGCAGCCCAATGAGGGGTTTGGCGACGCTGGCAAATCCATGGGCAACGCCGAAAAGTCGCTTGGCGAAGGCGAAGGCGACCAGGCAGTCGGCCACCAGGGTCGCGCGCTGGAAGCGCTGCGCAAGGGCGCCAAGGAGATGATGAAGCAGCTGCAGGCGATGCAGGGCGACCAGGGCGGCAGCCAGGAAGGCGGCCGCCAACAGGACGCCGGCCGCGATCCGCTGGGCCGACCGCGCGCCAGCCGCGGACCCGATTTCGGCGATTCGGTGAAGGTGCCCGACGAGATCGACGTGCAGCGCGCCCGCCAGATTCTCGAGGCGATTCGCAAGCGGCTCGGCAACGCGCTCAGCCCCGACATCGAGCGCAGCTACCTCGAGCGGCTGCTGGAGCTGAAGTAGCCTCCAAGGCAACATCCGTCGAACTGAATGGTATCAGCGCCATGCCGAAACTCGGTGCCGTCACGCCCATCCTGCGCATCTTCGACATCGCCAAGGCACGCGAATTCTATGTCGACTTTCTCGGCTTCAAGGTCGAGTTCGAGCACCGCTTCGACGACAATGCGCCGCTCTACATGGGTGTAATCCGCGACGGCTGTGTCCTGCATCTGAGCGAACATCATGGCGACGGCGCGCCGGGTATAGCCATGCGCATCAAGGTCGAGGACATCGCGGCATTGCACCGCGAACTGATCGGCAAGAGATACCGCTACGCCCGGCCGGGCCTCGAAACCACGTCGTGGCAGACCCGTGCGACCCCTTCGGCAATCGCCTGCATTTCTACGAGGATGCAACAGACTAAGCCGGCCGGTTGACGAACGCCTCGCGGATCGCCTCCTGCATGCCGTCGATAGCCTCGCCTGAGGCATTTGGGCTGCGGTGCATCACCACATTCGAGGAATCGATATGACCGAACCCGTCAGCGGCGGTGAGTTCACGACAGCCATCCGGAATATTGCTGTGCGAGATCGGCGCGATCGCCAGGCCAGAGGTGACGGCGAGCTTCAGGCCGCCGGTGGTGTCGCTGGTATAGGCGACACGGTAGGCCAGCCCACGCTGCTCAAGCGATTTGATGGCAAAGTCCTTGCACCAGCCGGCCCGGTTGTAGAGCGCGATCGGCACCGGCCGCTCCTCATGCATGTGATGCAGGCTCGATGTCACCCACACGGTCGGATCGTGCATCAGCACCTCGCCGCCGGAAGGATCCTGCCATTCGAACACCACGGCGAGGTCGAGTTCACCGGCCGCCAACGCTGCCAGCTGGGCGCCCGAATGTGCATAGCGCACGGTGACCTCGACCTTGGTGTGACGCTTCGAGAAGGCGCCGAGCGCGCGCGACAGGATGGCGTGACCATATTCCTCGGGAATGCCGATGCGCACAGGCCCGCCAAGCGGTGCCGCCGCCATCGATGCCGCCGTCTCGTCGAGCAGCGAGACGATGCGGCGGGCATTGACGATCAGCTCGCCGCCACGGCGCGTCAGCGCCACGCCGCGCGAGCCGCGTTCGAACAGGCTGTCGCCGACCAGCTCCTCGAGCTTCTTCATCTGCATCGACACCGCCGACTGGGTGCGCCCGGCCTGCTCCGCCGCCCGGGTGAAATTGCCCGCTTCGGCAATGGCGACGAAGGTGCGCAGGAGATCGCTGTCGAGGGGTGGCCGCATCGAATCCGTCATAAGCAAATTTGATCGCTGGTATCATTCCAATTCGTTTGCAACATGTCAAACGCCGCAGCATAGTCCGCTCGCCCATTGGATATGCCGCCGCGAAATCGGCTGCGGACCAATCAAAGAGTCCTCACTCATACCCGCTGCCCGAAACGGTGGCGGGTTCTTTTTACCCCATGGCCGGGCGGCTGCGGGCAGTCAAGGCAAGGGCCGGCAGAACAACATGCGCAACCGGATCGTTCTCGGCATCATCAGCCTGTGCCTTGGCGTGCTGGTGTTCTCGCTCCAGGACCCGCTGGTCAAGGCGGTGTCGGCCGGCTATCCCGTGACCGAGGTGATGTGGATCCGCTCGATCGTCGCTTTGCCGATCCTGATCTTTCTCGTTCGCGCCGACGTCGGCCTGCGGGCCATCGCCTCGAAGCGGTTCGGCCTGCTGACGATACGCGCCTTCATCCAGTTCTCCTCCTATACGGTCTACTATCTGGCGATCGCTGCCTTGCCGCTCGCCGACGCGGTGGCGCTCTATTTCATGGCGCCCCTGTTCATCATGGCGATAGCCGGGCCCTATCTCGGCGAGCGGGTATCCTGGCAGGCTCTCGCCACCGTGCTGATCGGCATGCTGGGCGTGGTCGTGATGCTGCGCCCGGGCGCCGGCCTGTTCGACTGGGCGGCGCTGCTTTCGTTGGGCTCGGCTTTGCTCTACGGCTTTTCACAGCTGATGGCGCGCAAGATCGGCGACACCGAATCCTCCACCGTCATGGCCTTCTACCAGAACGGCGCCTATCTGGTCGGCGCCGCTGCGGTTGCCGGCACATTCTGGCTTGCCGGCATAACCCATGCTGTCCACCCCAGCCTCGAATTCCTGGTGCGGCCGTGGGTCTGGCCGACGACCCCGGATTTCCTCAAGATGGCGGCCTGCGGCTTCGTCGCTTCGGCCGGCATGATTCTGCTGTCGCAGGCCTACAGGCTGGCGCCCGCCAACCGCGTCGCCACCTTCGAATACACCGGCATCATCTGGTCGCCGCTGTGGGGCTTCCTGTTCTTCGACGAGGTGCCGCGCTCGACCACTGCCATCGGTGCGGCGCTGATCATCGGCGCCGGTCTGCTGGCGCTCAACACCGAACGGCGCCGGAGCGCTGCGCCTGTCCTCGCCGCGTCTCAGGATGCCGCCTGAAGCGTGTCAGGCGAAGCAGGCGAGCGCCTGGTCGACCCGCGAGCGGATTTCGGCCAGCGTGAAAGGCTTTTGCACGACGTCGATAACGATGCCGTTCAATTCCTCGGCGCGCTCGCGCTGGTCGGCATAGCCGGTCATCAGCAGGATCTTCATGTCAGGGAAAAGCCTGGCTGCGGCGATCGCCATCTCGATGCCGTCCATTTCCGGCATGCGGATATCGGAGACGACGAGGTCGTAACCGCCGCCTGCAGCACTGACCATCGCCAGCCCCTGCGCGCCGTCGGCGGCGATATCGATCGAGTGCCCGGCGCGTTCGAGCGCGCGGGCGGCGAGGGTGCGGACGGACTCATCGTCCTCGACGATCAGAAGCTTTGCCATGGGCCGGAATTTGGCGGGCAAAAGTTGACTTTTTCTGAAAATTTGAAGCGTCGGGGGCCTTTTCTCAGGCATCGCCTTTGACGACACCGACAAACGGCAGTTCGCGAAAAGCGTGAGCGACGTCCATGCCGTAGCCGACGACGAAGTAATCGGGACAGTCGAAGCCGACATAGTCGGCGTTCAGCTCGGTCTGGCGGCGCATGCGCTTGTCCAACAGCACCGCGATGGCGCAGCTTTTGGCGCCGCGCGACAGCATCAGGTTGCGGGTGAAGGAGAGCGTCTTGCCCGACTCCAGGATATCGTCGATCAGCAGCACGTCGCGGCCGGCGACCTCATTGTCGATGTCGCGCAGCACCCTCACCTCGCCGCTGGTGGTGCCGGCGCCATAGCTGGAAATGAAGATGAACTCGACCTCGGGCGACAGCCCGACATCGTGCATGGCGCGGATCAAATCGGCGGCGAAGATGAACGAGCCCTTCAGCACCGAAATCACCAGCAGGTCGTGATAGTCGTGCTCGGCGATCTCCTTGGCGAGTTCGAGATTGCGCCGCGCGATCGCGGACGCCGAAAACAGGACCTCGATGTCCTTGCCGCGCACAACTGGCATCAACAACCTTTCCAGAGAACCGACTAGCCGGCGAAGGTGACCGCCACGGCCTTGACGCCGTTTCTAGGCACATCGAGGCGGCTGGAAAAGCCGAATCTTTCGCCGGGCGCCAGAGAACGGTTGGATGTCCCCAGAGTATAACGGGTGATGCGGCTGTCATTGCCGGTGACACGTATCTCCAGCGGCGGCAATTGTCCCGCCTTCAAACCGTCATTGACGGCCTCGCCATCCACGAACAGCACCGGGGCGGGTCCCGAGGCGTCGACACGCGACGTGACGCCGGCAATGCTGAGTACGGCGCCCTCCGGCTGTTCGACTGACCAGAACGGCGTCTGGCGCACCAGCGCATGGCCACCCGAGACCCAGAAGGCGGCAAGCGCCGCACCGATGCCGGCAATCCAGAAGATCGGCCCGCCACGCGATGCCGGCCGCCCGGCTGACGCATCTGATTTGCGCAGCATCTCCATGCCTTCCATCGACGGCGTCGCGATGTCGCGCGCCGGCGTCGGCATGGCTTCTATCAGTGGGATCAGCTGCGGCAGCACCTCATAATCCGCATCGACGATGTCGGTCGCCACAGGACGCGATTCCGGTGCGACACTTGTCCCGGTCATGATTTCGCCGGAAACCGGGCGCGCGGTTCGTTGCTCAGCCATCATGGCCCCGCTGTTGCCTCTTCGTTTCTTTTGCGTAAATGGAAATGGTTAACGCTTCCCCACCGGAACCCTTGTGACGCATTCAAAAACAGCGAAAATTAACCGACGGTTAACCATGGCGGCCGATGGTCGTTGGACAGAAAGGGTTGGCACGCCGCCGCCACACACCTCAGGTCGTCGCACGTGATCCGCTTCGAAAATGTCGGCCTTCGCTATGGCATGGGTCCGGAAATCCTCCGCGACATCTCCCTGCACATTCCGGAGAGCTCCTTCCAGTTCCTGAGCGGGCCCTCGGGCGCCGGCAAGACGACGCTGCTGCGCCTTCTGTTCATGTCGCTGAAGCCGACACGCGGGCTGATCACCATCTTCGGCAAGGACCGCTCGCGCATCTCGCGCGCTGAACTGCCGCATCTCAGGCGCCGCATCGGCGTGGTGTTCCAGGATTTCCGCCTGCTCGACCACATGACCACCTATGAGAATGTCGCTCTGCCGCTGCGCGTGCGCGGCCGCGAGGAAGCGAGCTACCGCACCGACGTCACCGAACTTTTGAAATGGGTCGGCCTGGGCGAGCGCATGCATGTGCTGCCGCCGGTCCTTTCGGGCGGCGAAAAGCAGCGCGCGGCAATCGCTCGGGCCTTGATCGAACAGCCCGAAATCCTGCTTGCCGACGAGCCGACCGGCAATGTCGACCCGCCGCTGGCGCGCCGGTTGCTCAGGCTGTTCATTGAGCTCAACCGGCTCGGCACCGCGGTGGTGATCGCCACTCACGATCTCGGCCTGATGGAGCAGGTCGACGCGCGCCGCATGATCCTGGCCGGCGGAAGGCTGGATATTTATGACTGAGCTATCGGCCGAACAGCTGCATGAAGACGCCGCCGAGCCCGCAACGACGACGCAGCGCGTCCAGCGCCGCATGGCGCCGATCGTGCCGGCGCAGAATATCGCCGGCCGCGCCTTGGTGCTGGTCATCGCCATCATGACCTTCCTGTCCTGCCTGACTTTCGGCGCCGTCACGCTGGTGCGCGACACTGCCTCGGTCTGGGAAAACCAGATCTCGCGCGAGGCCACGATTCAGATCAAGCCGGTCGACGGCCTCGACATGGAGGCAGCCCTTGCCCAGGCCTCGCAGATCGTCGGCGAATTCCCCGGCGTAAAGGAAACCCGGATCATCGATCGCGACGCCACCGCGCGCCTTTTGGAGCCATGGCTGGGCTCGGGCCTGAATATCGACGAATTGCCGGTGCCGCGCCTGATCATCGTCACCATCGACGAGACCAGCCCGCCCGACTTCAGCGCCATCCGTGCGGCGCTCACGCCCAAGCTGCCGAGTGCTTCGCTCGACGATCACCGTACATGGGTCGACCGGCTGGTCGCCATGGCCCGCACCACGGTCACCATCGGCATCGCCGTGCTGGTCCTGATGCTGTCGGCGACGGTGCTGACCGTAGTGTTTGCGACGCGCGGCGCCATGGCGGGTAACGGCCATATCATCGAAGTGCTGCATTTCGTCGGCGCCGAGGCGCGCTTCATCGCGCGCGAATTCCGCTGGCATTTCCTGGTCACCGGGATGAAGGGCGCAGCCGCCGGCGGCGCAGCCGCGATCCTGGTTTTCATCGTCTTTTCCTGGTGGTCGTCGCGCAACATGGCAACGCCGCAGGCCGACCAGGCCACCGCTTTGTTCGGCAATTTCGCCATCGGATCGGCAGGCTATCTCGGCGTCGGCCTGATGGTGCTGGTGATCGGCGGACTGACGGCGGCGACCTCGCACGCCACCGTCGTCGCCTACCTCAGCGACATCGATGTCCGCCAGCCGGATGCGGGGTGACCCGTGAGGGCAGAAGCGAAAACAGTTCGGGGGCAAGGACAGGAATGGAAGGGACGATCACGGATCGAAAACCGACGTAACGCAATGTGCGCTTTTTTCCTTACCAAAAAGGCATTTCAGGATTAACCATAGGATGATGAACGCGCGGGAGTCGACCGGAACGGCTGGACAGATGCCAGTGGTGCGTTTGCGTGTGCGTACCGGGCTGGGCCGTTTGCGCACCGCCCTGCGTCTCGCCTCCCTCTGTCTACTGCTGCTGGTGGCCCTGTTTGCCGGTGGCTTCGGCTGGTTCGCCAGCAAGGTCAGCCACATGACGACCCCGACCAACCCGGCCAAGGCCGATGCGATCATCGTCTTGACCGGCGGTCAGGCCCGCCTCGACGCAGCACTCGATCTGCTTGCCTCCGGCAAGGGCGAGCGGCTGCTGATCTCAGGCGTGCATCCCTCTGCCAGCCGCCGCCAATTGCAGGCTGCTACCGGCGGCGACAAGGCGCTGTTTTCCTGCTGTGTCGACATCGACCGCGCCGCGCTCGACACGATCGGCAATGCCGAGGAAAGCGCTAAATGGGTGGAGAGCCACGCCTATGGCAGCGTCATCCTCGTCACCAACAATTACCACATGCCGCGCAGCCTGCTCGAGATGGGCCGCCTGCTGCACGGCGCCAGGCTTGAACCCTATCCGGTGGTCAACACCAATCTGGACAATGGCGACTGGCTGACCAAGCCGGAAGCGCTACGCGTGCTTCTGACCGAATACAGCAAATACCTGCTGGCGCTTGCGCGCGGCGTCGTCCCGGTCCGCCAGACTGCCGACAGCGTCGCACTGGCCGAGGTTTCGACCGCCAAGGACTAAAGCAATTCCAGGAAGTGTGTAGCGGTTTTCCCGGGAAAAGCACGTACGCTTTCCCTTGGGAATTGCGTCCAGACAGACGACTCTGACGGCGCTCGATTACCCCTTGGCCGTGCCGGCTTCCGCGCCACGCAGCCGCGCAATCTCCTGTTCGAGGCTTTCAATCCGCTTGTCGCGTTCGGCGAGTGCGGCCGCGACATCGGCGGCCTCGAATCGCTGCGGAATGTGTTGCGGGCAATTGGCATCCCAGGCCGAGACGGTGAACAAGATGACCTGCTCGGGGCGCGCCTTGTAGTCCTGCGGCATCAGCCTTGCCAGAAGCTCGGCATCGTCCTCGACGACGCGCGCCGTGCCCCAGATCTTGACGCGCTGGCGATGCGCATAGTCGATCAGGAACAGGAATGCCTGGTTGTTGTCGGCGAGATTCCCCTGCGTGATGAACTGCCTGTTCCCGGAGAAATCGGCAAAGCCGATGGTCTTCTCGTCCAGCACCTTGAGGAAGCCGGCTGGCCCGCCGCGATGCTGGATGTAGGGCTGACCCTCGCCATTTGCCGTCGACAGGAAGACGCTGGTCTGCGCCGCGATGAAGTCGGCGAGGTCGGGCGTCATATGGGCGCGCCATCCGCCGCGCTCCTCGGCGCTGGCATAGCCCTTGCGCGAACCTTTGCGGGTCTGGATCGCCTTGACCGTCGGCGTGAAGGCGACATCGCTGGTGAAAGTATGAGCATTCATGGAAGCCTCCGCGAGGCCGAAACACGGCCATTGTACGCGAAGAGGTAGATCCTTCCATGTTTTGGATGTAGATGGCATAGTTGCAAGCTATCCTTCCAATTTCCGGAAGAAAGTATGGATCGTCTCGAAGCCATGTCGCTGTTCGTCGCCGCGGTGGAAGCGGGCAGCCTTTCCGCTGCCGGCCGCCATTTCGGCATTCCACTGGCAACGGTCAGCCGCAAGGTTTCCGACCTCGAAAAGCACCTTCAGGCGCGCCTGCTGAACCGTTCGACCCGGCAGCTCACGCTGACCGATGCCGGCCAGGCCTATCTCGCCGCCTGCCGCCGCATCCTCGGCGAGGTCGGCGAAGCCGAACGCACCGCTGCCGGCGAATACAGCACGCCGACCGGCGACCTGTTCATCACCGCGCCGGTCGTCTTTGGTCGCTTGCACGTGCTGCCTGTCGTCACCGAATTCCTGGCGGCTTATCCTCAAGTCAACATTCGCCTGACGCTGGCTGACCGGATAACCCAACTGGCGGAGGAACATCTCGACCTTGCCATCCGCATCGGCGAGCTTGCGCCTTCGAGCCTCATTGCCATCCGCGTCGGCGCGATCCGTCGCATCGTGTGCGCCAGCCCCGCCTATATCGCCGCGCATGGCATGCCGCGGACGCCGGACGATCTGGCCGCGCATGAATGCATCAGTTTCGAGGGGCCTGCAGCGCTCGCCAGCTGGAGCTTTGCCGGCGACAAGGGCGAACTGATCGTGCCGATCCGCTCACGGCTGCGCGTCAACACGGCGGAAGCTGCAATCGATGCCGCGATTGCAGGCGCCGGGATGACGCGGGTGCTCTCCTACCAGATTGCGGACGCAGTACGTTCCGGCGTGCTCGTCCCGGTCTTGCGGCCCTTAGAGCCGCAGCCATGGCCGGTGAGCCTCGTCCATGCCGGCCAAGGCCTGCTGGCGGTGAAACTCAGGGCGTTCCTCGATTTCGCCGCTCCGCGGCTGAAGCAGCGGCTATTGCAGGCGACGTGGTGAGTTGAGACTGGCTTGAGTCAGTGGCGAGCCGGCCTATGTCAGGCCATTGCGGCGTTTCCTTTTTGCCCGCGCTTGGTGTAACCAACGCACACCTCCTCAACGGGCCCTTCCCCGCATGCTCTATATCCGCTCGCTGGCGTTCAACTTCGTCTTCTATGTCAATCTGATCGTCCAGATGGTCCTCTGGACCCCTTACTACTTCCTCTCGCCACGCCATCGCGCCTGGTTCGTGCCTAAATTCTGGTCGCGCACCAGCCTGTGGCTCTACGACAAGATCGCCGGCACCAGGAGCGACATCACCGGCGTCGAAAACCTGCCCGAGGGCTCTTTCATCCTGGCGCCGAAACACCAGTCGTTTTGGGACGCGATCGCTTTCTTTCCGTTTTTACACGACCCGCTTTATATCCTGAAGCGCGAGCTGACCTGGATTCCCTTCTTCGGCTGGTACATCCTGAAGATGCGGATGATCCCGGTTCACCGCGGCAGCCGCTCCAAGGCGTTGAAGCAGGTCGTTGCATCGACAAAGCAGGAGATGGGGCGCAATCCGCGCCAGCTGATTATCTACCCCGAAGGCACGCGCCGAGCGCCAGGCGACGAGCCGGCTTACAAATACGGCATTGTCGAGCTCTATACGCAGCTTGGCGTCCCGGTGGTACCGGTCGCCCATGTCGCCGGCCTCTATTGGCCTCGCCGTAAATTCTTGCGCTTTCCCGGCACCATCAAGGCCCGCTTCCTGCCGCCGATTCCGCCCGGGCTCGGCAAGGACGAATTCATGGACCGGCTGATCGGCGATACGGAAGCCGCCTGCGACCAGCTGCTGATCGAGGCATCGCAGGCTCCTAACCCGCCGCAAATGCCGCCGACGGCGGTCAAGCGGCTGGCCGAACTCGCCGCGGCCGCCAAAGCAATTCCAGGAAAAGTGTGAGCGGTTTTTTCCGTCCTGAATCGCGCCAAAACAAAAAAGACCAAAGCTTGATCTCTTCTGCGGGCCGGCTCAAGGCCACGCCGCCAGCGCCGTTGTCAGCACCAGCGTCGCCGCGAAGGCCAGATTGATGATCCGCGACGCCAGCGGCTGGCGCAGGGTGCGGGCGAAGGCCGCGCCGGCCAGCAGCCACAGCACATGGATGGCTACGATCATCAGGGTGAGAACCGCCAGCCTGGCCGGGATGCCGAGAGCATCGGCGCCGGCTGCGGTCGCGGAGCCAGCAAGGACCGCAGCAATCGCCACATAGGCTTTCGGGTTGGCAACGGCGAGCAGGAAGCCGCCGAGGAAGGTCGGCAGAACCGCGCTGCTGTCACGCGCGGCCAGCGGCGGCGCTGTCGCTATTCTGTAGGCGAGGTAGAGAATATAGGCGGCGGAAGCGACCGCCAGCACTGGCGCTACGCCCGGCATCGAGGTGAGGATAGCCTTGATGCCGGTGGCCACCACCAGCAGCACCGCGACCGTGCCTAAAATGATCCCCGATGTGTAGTGAAGCGAATTGCGCAGGCCGAAGGCGGCCCCTATCGCCGTGACGCTGATCGTCGCCGGGCCAGGACTGCCCATTACGACGGTTGCCGCCAGCACCAGCGCCAGCAATTGCTGCCAGGGCTGCGCCTGCGAAAGAATGTCTGCGGCCATGCTGCCTCTTCTCCCAATAATGGAGAACAGTGTGGCAAGGCGGACAGCCGTCGTCTTGGACGATCGTGCCGAACCTGCGCGGCTAGGCGCTGGCCTTGTCCAGCGCCACGAGATCCTCCGCGCTGAGCTTCAGCGATGCGGCGCGCACCAGGCTGTCGACCTGGTCCAGCGTCGTGGCGCTGGCGATCGGCGCGGTGATGCCGGGCTGCGCCATCACCCAGGCGAGTGCTACTTCCGCCTGCTTGGCCGAATGGCGCGCCGCCACAGTGTCGAGTGCGGCCAGAATGCGCATGCCGCGCGCATTGAGATAAGCCTTCACGCCGCCGCCGCGTTCACTTTTGCCGAGATCGGCCTCGCTACGGTATTTGCCGCTCAAAAACCCCTTGGCGAGGCTGAAATAGGTGATGACGCCGATATCCTCGGCCACGCACAGATCATGCAGCGGCCCGTCGAAGGATGAGCGGTCGTAGAGATTGTATTCCGGCTGCAGCACGCTGTAGCGCGGCAGCCCGCGCAGGCTGGCAACATCGAGCGCGGCGCGCAGCTGGCCGGCGTCAAGATTCGAGGCGCCGATATGGCGGACCTTGCCGGCAGCGAGCAGCTTCTGGTAGGCGCCGAGCGTCTCTTCGTACGGCGTGGTCGGGTCCGGCCAGTGCGACAAATAGAGGTCGATCACATCGGTCTGCAGCCGCTCAAGCGACGCCTCGACCGCCCTTTCGATATGGGCAGCGGACAGATCCTTCTTGCCTTGTCCCATATCCGAGCCGACTTTGGTGATGACGATGATCTTGTCACGGTTGCCGCGGCTTTTCATCCATTTGCCGATGATGGTCTCGGACTCGCCGCCCGCGTGGCCGGGCACCCAGCGCGAATAGGCATCGGCGGTATCGATAGCGTTGAGGCCGGCGTCGCCGAACCGGTCGAGCAGGTCGAAGGAGGTCTTCTCGTCCGCGGTCCAGCCGAAGACATTGCCGCCCAGGACCAGCGGCGCGATGGAAAGGTCGGTTTGACCGAGACGGCGTTTTTGCAAGACGGGGCTCCGTGGGGCTGGCGGCGGGCGACCCGAATGCTTCGGGCCGCAGCTAAGCTAGGTCTCGCCGCGCCGAGGTCAAAGGCCTCAGCCAATTTTTCCAGCGGGCCAGCGCTTCACAAAGGCGCGAGAGCTTCGCCTGCAGGCTCGCCGTGGTCTACTGGCTCACGAGGCGATCCGCTTCGCCACCTCTT
This sequence comes from Mesorhizobium sp. LNJC405B00, assembly GCF_000502615.1. Taxonomy (NCBI): domain Bacteria; kingdom Pseudomonadati; phylum Pseudomonadota; class Alphaproteobacteria; order Hyphomicrobiales; family Phyllobacteriaceae; genus Mesorhizobium; species Mesorhizobium sp. LNJC405B00. The sequence continues at coordinate 89,179 of NZ_AYWC01000014.1, forward strand.
CCAGCCAGTGGTCGCTGATACCCAGCGCCGCGAGATGCTGCAGCGTGTTGAGCACATAGTCCTCGTTGTTTCCGGACTGGCCGACGGCGCCACGGATAACACCTGCCGCATGCGCGGGGTCGAGCCCGCCGGCATACTGCTCATGCTGGCGGTCGACGATATAGGCGACCGCTTTCACTCTCTCTCCCGCGGCCGCCCCATTCCCGTCGAGGCTGACATCGAGCACACGCTCGAGGTAGACGCTGGTCACCAATTCGCGCTCGCGCAGATAGGTCAGCACCTCATCGCGCAGCTCGCCGGGCACGCGAAAGGCCAGCCCGATGCAGGAGCCGCCACGGTCGAGGCCTAGCACCAGGCCCGGCCGCTGGCGCGTGCCGCGATGCACGAAGGAATAGACGCACAGCGACCGGCGGTAGCCGTAAAGCCGCGCGCGCCGTGTCTCGACATGGGCGAATCCCGGTCGCCAGATCAGCGAGCCGTAGCCAAAAACCCAAAAATCGCCCATATCGCCAAGCCTGATTGCACGAGAGTGACGCCGCCGCATCGGAATCGGTGCTCTTCTGTTCTTTTTGCTTGTTGCGTAAGCCACAGTCCACCCGCAACACGCCCGCGTTAATGAAAGCCGCAGCATGACGTCAAGTGACGAGCGTCCGTCGAAGTTTCGCCACCGGCTGATGTGGCTCGCTGCCTTGGTCGTTATGCTGTTCGGCGCCTACAGCGCGGTCTGGTTCTATGTCGCCGGTCGCGTCAGCAGCGAAGCCGACAAGGCGGTGGCCTCGCTCAAGGACAAAGGCATCGAGGCCGGCTGCGCCAACCTCACCGTCAGCGGCTACCCCCTGCGTTTTGCCATCTCCTGTGACAATCTGGCTTACGAGGACGACGCCAGGAACGTTGCCGCCTCGGCAGGCAGCTTCAACTTCGTTGCAGAACTCATCCGGCCTTTGTCGCCCGCCGCCGAGTTGCGCGGGCCACTGCGGACCTCGGTGCCCGGGATGGCGCCGCTATGGATCGATTGGGACAATCTGCAGGCCAATGCCAAGCTCTCCTGGCCCTTGCCACGCAGCATTTCGCTGCAGGCCGAGAGCTTGTCCGGCCAGACCGATCCGGCCGACGACACCGACCCGGTTTCACTGTTCAGCGCCGGAACGGCGGCGGGCGAGTTGCGGCCGGACGGTCAGGACCTTGGCTATACCGGAAGCTTCACCGATCTTGAGATCGACGCCGACGCGATCGGCGGGCGCGTGCTGCCGCCGCTCGACGGCAGCGGCGACGCGACGCTGAAGAACGGCGTCGCGCTGATGAAGACGCAGGCCAGGAGCCTGCGCGGCCAGGCGGTCGGCATCCACAAGCTCGATCTGTCGTCGGGAACCGCGCGCATCACCGTCTCCGGCCCGGTGTCGGTCGACGCCAACGGCCAGGTCAATGCCGACCTGACGATCAAGCTGCAGGATCCCAAAGCCGTGGCGGCAATCCTCGCCACCGCAATCCCCGAGCAGAAGAGCCAGATCGAGCAAGGCTTTGCCGGTCTGGCGCTGCTCGGCAACGAACCGTCGATGCCGCTCAAGGTGGTGAAGGGCAAGGTCTCGCTCGGCTTCATTCCGCTGGGCAAGATCAAGCCGCTCGATTAGAGCAATTCCAGGAAAAGTGTGAGCAGTTTTCCGTCCGGAATTGCGTTAAAACAAAGAGATAGAGCATGATCGCAAAGAGCGGCAACGGCTTTTGGGGAGAGATCATGCTCGAGCAAGCCGACGCATGAACCGACCGGTGAAACTGCTGAGCGTTGGCGCGCTGACGCTGGATACCATCCTGCGCGTCGAAACCCTGCCCACGCATCAGGGCAAGTTCATCGCCTCGGACGGCATCCAGATCGCCTCGGGCATGGCGACAAGTGCTGCCTGCGCCGCCCGCCGTCTCGGCGCCGAGGTGTTCCTGTGGGCAAGTGCAGGTGACGATGCCGTCGGCGACCAATTGCTGGCCGGCATCGAGGCCGAGGGCGTCGATTGCCGCTTTGTCCGCCGCGTCGAAGGCGCCCGCTCGGCGCTGGCCGCGATCCTGGTCGACGCTCATGGCGAGCGCATCATCGTGCCCTTCTACGACCCAAAGGCGCAGGCCGACCCCGAGGCGGTGCCTGTCGCCGATCTTTCCGGCTTCGATGCCGTGCTGGTCGATGTGCGCTGGCCGGGCGCCGCCGCTCTTGCCTTGACCGCCGCGCGCGACGCCGGTTGCCCGGCAATCCTCGACGCCGACACGGCGCCGCTGGAGGTGCTGGAGCGTCTGTTGCCGCTGGCTTCGCACATCGTCGCTTCGGAGACGGCTGCACGCATTATCTGCGACCACGCGCTGGATCCCGAAACCGCCTGCGCCGACCTCGCCAGCCGCACAGACGCCTTTGTCGCGGTGACCGGCGGCGCCGCGGGAAGCTGGTGGCATGACCGGTCCGCCGGATGCGTGCGCCACATCGCGGCGCCGAAGATCAAGGCGGTCGACACGCTGGCCGCCGGCGACGTTTTCCACGGCGCCTTTGCTGTCGCGTTGGCGGAAACCATGCCGATCGAGCAGGCGTTGCGCTTTGCCAGCGCGGCGGCCGCGCTCAAATGCCAGCGCTTCGGCGGCCGGCTGGGGGCGCCAAACAGGGACGAGGCAATGGCCATGGTCGCGGCGACCTGGCCCGTCTGAAACAGATTTAACTTTTCACCGGGTGCTCGACCGCCTGCCGGCCGAAATCCGGCACGTCGATATCCTGGCCGGCCTCGATGATCGAACGGCGAACGGCCCGGGTGCGGGTGAACAGGTCGAACAGCTTGTCGCCGTCGCCCCAGCGGATCGCCCGCTGCAGCGAGGCGAGGTCCTCCGAAAAGCGCGCCAGCATTTCCAGGATGGCATCCTTGTTGTGCAGGCACACGTCGCGCCACATGGTCGGGTCGGAGGCGGCCAGACGGGTGAAGTCGCGGAAACCGGAAGCCGAATATTTGATCACTTCCGACTTGGTCACCGATTCCAGATCGTCGGCCGTGCCGACGATGTTGTAGGCAATGATGTGCGGAAGATGCGAAACGATGGCCAGCGTCATGTCATGATGCTGCGGGTCCATCGTGTCGATGTTGGAGCCGCAGCGCCGCCAGAATTCCGACAGCTTTTCCAGCGCGGCCGGATCGGTTCCCGGCAGGGGCGTGAAGATGCACCAGCGGTTTTCGAACAGCTCGGCGAAACCCGCATCCGGGCCCGATTTCTCCGTACCTGCCAGCGGGTGCCCCGGAATAAAGTGCACGCCGTCCGGTACATAGGGCTGCATTTGCGCAATGACCGAGGCCTTGGTCGAACCGACATCGGTGAGGATGGCGCCCTTTTTCAGCGCCGGCGCGATCTCTTGCGCCACCTCGCCCGACGATCCCACTGGCACCGAGACGATGATCAGGTCGGCATTGCGGACCGCTTCCCTGGCGTCGGTGGTGTAGCTCTCGCCAAGACCGAGCTCCTTCGCCCGTGCCAGCGTGGTCGGGCTGCGCGTCGCGATGGCGACATGGCGGGCCAGGCCCTCGCGGCGGATGATGCGGGCCAGCGACGAGCCAATCAGGCCGATGCCGACCAGCGCGATCTTTTCAAACATCGGTGAAGTCATTGTTTCAGCTTTTCAGGAATGTCGTGAGGGCATCGATGACGCCGCGATTGGCTTCTTCGGTGCCGACGCTCATGCGCAGCGCATTGGGAAAGCCATAGCCGGTAACGCGCCGCAATATATAGCCGCGCTGGGTGAGGTAGTCGTCCGCCGCCTCAGCCGAATGCTTCTTGTCGTCGGGAAAGTGGATGAGGACGAAATTGCCGACGCTGGGCGTCACGCGCAGCCCAAGCTTCGTCAGTTCTTCATTCAACCAGGTAAGCCAGGTCTCGTTGTGCAACGAACTGCGCTCGACATGGGCGCGGTCGCGGATGGCGGCAATGCCGGCCTCGATCGCTGTTGCGTTAACGTTGAAAGGGCCGCGAACACGGTTGATGGCATCGACGATGTGCAGTGGGCCATACATCCAGCCGATGCGCGCGCCGCCAAGGCCGAGCTTGGAGAAGGTGCGGGTCATGACCACATTCTGCGCGCTGCCCGCCAGCTCGATACCTGCCTCATAGTCATTGCGCCTGACGTACTCGGCATAGGCCGCGTCCAGCACCAGAAGCACGTTGCCCGGGAGCGCGGAATGCAGGCGGCGGACCTCCTGGAACGGCAGATAGGTGCCGGTCGGGTTGTTGGGATTGGCGAGGAAGATGATTTTGGTCCGCGGCGTCACCGCGGCCAGGATCGCGTCGACGTCGGCGCGCTCCTCGGTTTCCTTCACAGCAACCGGCTTGGCCCCCGCCGACTGAATGTAGATCTTGTAGACCATGAAGGCATGTTCGGTAAAAATCGCCTCATCGCCTGGCGCAAGATAGGTCTGCGCCAGCAGGCCAAGTATCTCGTCGGAACCGTTGGAGCAGATGATGTTTGCCGGGTTGAGGCCGTGCACCTCGGCGATCGCCTCGCGCAGCCGGCGGGCGGTGCCGTCGGGATAGACATCAAGCTTGCTGGCCACTTCGCGCGCGGCCTCGATCGCCTTCGGCGACGGGCCGAGCGGGTTCTCGTTCGACGACAATTTATGGACCTTGGCGACGCCGGCAGGTGCCGTGCTCTTGCCCGGCACATAGGCGTCGATGTCCATAATGCCCGCGCGGGGCGTCGGCCGTGCCTTGTCCGCTGTCTTGTCCATGTCGCAAACCCGTTGAGAACGCCTCCGTCCGGAGGCCGCAGCGGAAATACAAGCCGTAGCCGCGAATGTCGAGAGGCGGGCAATAGCTGGCCGTTGACGCCGGGCCGCACGAGTTCTAGAAGAACGCAACAGTTCCGTGGTGATTTGGCCGGTCGGCTTGCAGCCACGTTAAACAACTCGCTAAAGGGCCGTTTGCGTGACGTAACCGGCTTTGCGATCGCATTGCCGGTTTTTTATTGCCTGACGGCGGGCAAGGAGAGTCACATGGCCGCGCTCCGCGCTACAAAAACCAACAACGAGGCCGACAACCCGTCGAGCCCTGTGTTGCGTTTTGGCCCTGACAAGCCGCTGAAGCTCGACGCCGGCACGCTTTTGTCGCCGTTCCAGATCGCCTACCAGACATATGGCGCCCTCAACGATGCCCGCACCAACGCCATCCTGGTCTGCCACGCGCTGACCGGCGACCAGCATGTCGCCAGCACCAATCCGGTGACCGGCAAGCCCGGCTGGTGGGAAGTGCTGATCGGTCCCGGCAAGATCATCGACACCAACCGCTTCTTCGTCATTTGCTCCAACGTCATCGGCGGCTGCCTCGGCTCCACCGGTCCGGCCTCGACCAATCCCGCCACCGGCAAGCCCTACGGCCTCGACCTGCCAATCATCACCATCCGCGACATGGTGCGGGCGCAATTGATGCTGGTCGACCATTTCGGCATCGAAAAGCTGTTTTGCGTGCTCGGCGGCTCGATGGGCGGCATGCAGGTGCTGGAATGGGCGTCATGCTATTCCGAGCGCGTCTTCTCGGCCCTGCCGATCGCCACAGGCGCACGCCATTCCTCGCAGAACATCGCCTTCCACGAGGTCGGCCGCCAGGCTGTCATGGCTGATCCGGACTGGCATGGCGGCAAATATTTCGAGCACGGCAAGCGCCCGGAAAAGGGGCTCGCCGTGGCGCGCATGGCCGCCCACATCACCTATCTGTCGGAAGCCGCCCTGCATCGGAAATTCGGCCGCAATCTGCAGGACCGCGAAGCGCTGACCTTCGGTTTCGACGCAGATTTCCAGATCGAAAGCTATCTGCGCCACCAGGGCATGACATTCGTCGACCGCTTCGACGCCAACTCCTACCTCTACATGACCCGTTCGATGGATTATTTCGACCTCGCCGCCGACCATGGCGGCCGGTTGGCAGATGCCTTTGCCGGGACCAAGACCCGCTTCTGCCTGGTGTCCTTCACCTCGGACTGGCTGTTCCCGACCGAGGAGAGCCGCTCGATCGTGCATGCGCTCAACGCCGCCGGCGCCTCCGTCTCCTTCGTCGAGATCGACACCGACCGCGGCCATGATGCCTTCCTGCTCGATGAACCCGAACTGTTTGCCGCCATCAAGGGCTTCATCGGCTCGGCGGCCCGCGCAAGGGGGCTCGCCTCATGAGCGTCAATGGCAGCCAGCGCGTCGACCTCGAAGTCGTGGCCAACCTGATACCGCCGCAGTCGCGGGTGCTCGATGTCGGCTCCGGCGACGGCCTGCTGCTCGAACTCCTGCAGGAGACCAAGCAGGTCGACGGCCGCGGGCTGGAGCTGTCACAGCGCGGCGTCAATGAATGCGTGGCGCGCGGTCTCTCGGTCATCCAGGGCGATGCCGATACCGACCTCGAATTCTATCCGGACAAGGGTTTTGACTTCGTCGTCCTGTCTCAGACGCTGCAGGCGACCCGCAACCCGAAGCTGGTGCTCGACGAGTTGCTGCGAATCGGCAACCGCGCCATCGTCTCCTTCCCCAATTTCGGCCACTGGCGGGTGCGGCTGTCGCTGTTCGTCAATGGCCGGATGCCGGTGACCGCGGACCTGCCCTATTCCTGGTACGACACGCCCAACATCCATTTCTGCACCATCCGCGACTTCGTCAATCTGGTCGAGGAACTCGGCGCTTCGGTCGAGAAAGCCACCGCGCTCGACGGCAACGGCCAGAAGATCGGCCTGTCGATGCCATGGTGGTTCTGGAATTTCTTCGGCCAGCAAGCGGTGTTCTTGCTGAAGCGGTAGTTTGCCCCTATTCCAGCACGTCCGTCGCTTGTGCGGGTGCTGAACGCCATCGGCGATGATCACATCGGCGTGGGAGTTGTCGGTGCGCAAGGCCAGAATCTCCCGATAGGCTGATGAATCGTACCAGCCCCACGCATGCGCCCTGTCCGGAAACTCGATGACGATCAGATGCCCGGGCCATTCGTTTTCGACCACGTCCATGTCGCCGCCGTGGACAAGGAAGCGGCCGCCGAACGGCTCCAATGTGGCGTCGATCCTCTGCAGATACCCGACAATCTGCGGGCCCATTGTGACTTGACGCATATGGGCGACGGCGTAGGCGGCCATGGCTGAACTCCCTGTGAGATCGAAGCCCGACGACCGGCTTCGTTGGCGCAATCTGCAGACATGATGGCCATCGGTCGATTACGTCTGGGGTAATCGGCCGGCTTACCGGCGTCCTGGCTCAACAGTTTGTGATGACATTGCCGCTGGTTTTTTGTAGCGTCGAATCGAATGCCATCCCGGGTAAGGCTTGGACGGCGACCATCAAAACCTCCGGCCTCCAGGCATTTCGGGGCACAATCGAAGCAACATGTCCAAGGCAACCGACCTCGCTCCGCTGATCTCGGTGATCACACCGACGCACAATCGCCGCAGCAAGGTGGTGCGCGCCGTGGAGAGCGTGCTGGCGCAGAATTTTCCCCGGTTCGAACACATTGTCGTCGATGACGGCTCGACCGACGGTACGGCAGCCGCACTTGCCGAAATCCGCGATCCACGGCTGATCTATGTTGGCTCGAAATGGCGCGGCGCCAATGCCGCCCGTAATGCCGGCATCGAGCGGGCGCAGGCGCCGGTGGTGACATTCCTCGATTCCGACGACGTCTATTTGCCGGATCGCCTGGCGCGGACGCTGGAGCAGTTCGACAACAATCCCTCGCTCGAAGTGCTGATCAGTTCCTTCGTGTCGCTGAAGGGCAATCGCCGCACCAACTGCGTCAACCGCGAGGCGCTGCTGAGCCGCGACTCGCTGGAGCGGGCCCTTGTCGCGCAGACCATCTTCATTGCCGGGTCGGCAATCACCGCCCGGCGCGAGTCGCTGCTGGCCATCGGCGGCTACGACAGTGACGTCACGCGCATGCAGGATCGCGAATTGTTGCTGCGCTTTGCCCGTCGCAGCGGCGCGCAGCTGTCCGAAGTGATCGACTGGAAAAAGTACAACTCGGAGAATTCGATCTCCGGTCGCCGGGACGGCTATGTCGAAGCCTATGCGAGCTTGATCGACAAGCACCCCTATATCGCCGACCGCTACCCCTACATTCCGCCTTACATGATCGCCCGGCAGCTCATCGCCGATGCACTCAAGGGCAGGGTTTCGCAGGCGTTCTCCGGCTATATGGCCAACCGGTCGTCGAAGGCGCTTGGCTATTCGCTGCCGCAGCTGTTGCGTGGCTATGTCGGCGGCCGGCGCTGGCGCCGCGATCTCTATGCCGAATTTCGCGACAAATACGGTGCACGGCCGGCCTGAAGTTTGCCGACAAGCCGAGCAGCGGCTTTCCCCTCCGAACTGCCTCAAACCTCATTTGTCGAGTTCCGGCAGATATGGGTCGGAATATAGCCGCCGGTCGCGTTCGCCCTGCAGGCAGTCCATGGGTGCGGCGGCATCGATCGGGACCACGGTCGCATCGGCGATGCCGCTCACCTCCAGGATCAGCTTGCGGCGTATGGCGGTGGCGAACTCCGAGGCCGCATAGATCGGCAACACGAAGGAGCCGGGCCCACCGGTGACGCACTCGTCATAATACTGGTCGAGATGGCTGAAGGTCGGCGACGGGCTGATCAGGATCGGCAGGCCGTTGATGACAATACCCTTGGCTACAGCGGCATCGCGTGTCGTGGCGACGGGCGGCCCGGTGTTGTTGGGACCGTCGCCGGAAATGTCGATGACGCTGCGTGGCGCATCGAACCCCGTGCCCTCGAACAGCCCGGCGCCGAAGGCAAGCGCACCGGAAATCGAGGTGCCGCGAAAGCTGCGGAACGGCCGCGCTTCTATTCTGTCGGCGAAGGCGCTGGCGCTCTCTGCGCTGTCGATCACCTGCCAGGCGATGACGCCATCCTCGCGCACGACGCCCGCCCATTCGAAATAGGCAAGCGCGATGCGCCCGGTGGTTCCCGAGCGCGCGGCCTTGATGAAATCGGGATGCCTGAGCGCCTCGACATAGCCCGCGCGCTGCAGCGCGAACTCCCTCTCGTCCATCGACTGTGAGATGTCGACGGCCAGCACCAGTTCGACATCCACGGCAACGGCCGGGGCAGCCACGGGCGTGGTGCAGGCAAGGCAGGCAAGCAGGCTGAGCGCATCGAGCATGGCCGCACCACGGACGTTTCGACCCGTGAATCTTCGCCGCGATCGCGGCGAAATAAAGCCCCTTCTACTTCTTTCGCCGCACGGCCGCTTTCGGCGGCGGGTCGATGGCGCCGGTCCTGACTCGGGCGGGTTTCAGTGGCGCAGCACCCGTATCCTTCACGATGTTCAATGCGCGTGGAAAGAAATGACCATTGTGCAGTCCGCGCCCGATGTTGAGGATCGCGGTTTCCGGCAGGCGTTTCTCCAGCATGGACAGTACCCTTCGCAGCGAAGGACCATCGAACGCGTCCATCGCTTCGTCGATGATCACCCATTTCGGCTGCCGCAAGGCCAGCCTGGCGAAGGCCAGCGACCGCTGTTCGTCATCGTTGAGTTCACGCTCCCAGCGTGCGGAACGGTCGAGCGAGGATGACAGCCGCTCGAGGCCGACCTCGGCCAGCACCGCCCCAAAATCAGCATCGCCAGCCGGCGCCGAGCCATTCGGATGCAGCACTTCGCGTAACGTGCCGGCAGGAAAATACGGAACACGCGGCACGAAAATCGGCGTTTCTCCGGCCGGCAAGCCGATCCGCCCGCTGCCCCAGGGCCAAAGGCCGGCAATGGCGCGGAAGAACAATGTCTTGCCGGCGCCTGGGTCGCCGGTGATCATGACGCGCTCACCGGGATGGATCTCGACATGGCTGCCTGAAAGTTTGGTGCAGCCCTCCGGCGAGGCCACTTGGAGCTTCTCGAAGGTCAGGCTGCCATTGGCGTTATCGCCGAATTCGATGCGCTTTTCCTTGTCGTGCAACACATCGGTTTCATCGAGCGCAATGCGGAAGTCGGCAACGCGCATCAGCGTGGCGCGCCAGTCGGCGATGCCGCCGATATTGTTGATGAACCAGCGCAGCGACGAGTGCACCTGGTTGAAGGCGCCGACCGCCATCATCAACCCGCCAAAGCTGATGTCGCCTGAAAAATAGACCGGCGATGCAACCAGGATCGGCGCCACCACGGTGATCCAGCCATAGGTATCGGTCACCCAGGAAAGGTTGATCTGCGCTTTGTAGATGTTTCGCATCGCGCCCAGCACCGTGCCAAGGTCGATTTCGAGCCGTCTCTTGGCATCGGCTTCGCCGTGATAGAGCGCGATGGCGTCTACATTCTCGTTGACGCGCACCATCCCGGAACGCAGCTCGGCCTCGCGGGTGTAGCGGTCGCTGTTGAGGCGGATCAGCGGCCGCCCGACCAGCCAGCTCAGCCAGGAGGCGATGCCGGCATAGAGGAACGCGGCCCAGACCATGTAGCCCGGTATCGCCAGCGACCAGCCGTTGATGTGGAAGACGAAGCCCGACGAGAGTTGCCAAAGCACGCCGACGAACGACACCAGCAGGATGAAGGATTGCAGCAGGCCGACGCCGAGGTCCGTCGACAGATCGGACAGATGCGCGGCATCCTGCTGCATGCGCTGGTCGGGATTGACGCCGATGGCGCCGGCATTGGCGAGCCGGAAGGCCCGCGCCGGCCGCATCCATTGGTCGATCAGGTCGAGCGTCAGCGCCTCGCGCAGCTTCAGCCGGATCATCTGGTTGAGCCAGGTCTGAGCGATGTTGAGCAGCAGCAGCGTGCCGGCAATCACGGCAAAGATCATCAGCTGATGCAGGAAGGCCGCCATGTCGCGACGCGCCAGCGCATCGTAGAAAGGCTGGTTCCAGCGGTTGAGCAGAACCTGGCCGATCGACGTCGCGACGATGACCGCCATAATGCCGACCGACGTCCAGACCAGCCACTTGCGCACCGGTGAGCCTATCAGCGCCCGTTTGATCGTCGCTACCTGATCGCGCAGGCTGCTGGCTTCGACGGTTACCGGCTGAACGGTGGCGGACTTGTCCGGTTGATCAGCCATGCACGAGGTCCTTGCGTTCAGAAGCGTTGCTGAAACCAGATGGAGAGACTTGAAGGCATCCGCCGCTCAAACGGACCGCGAATGCATCTGCGACAGATAGGTGGGAAAAACCCACGCAACACCAGTTTTCATGATGATCACGAAGGTGTCACCTGACGCGTCGTCGATGTCACCCCTTCCGCCCGGCGGCCAAGCCGCGTCGCACCGTGCGGTGACAGTACCGGCACGAAGACACGGCGCGAGGCGCGCTGCGCGACCGGCACGCCCTGATAGAGCCGCTTCTGCGCCTCGACCACGATGACGCCGGAAAAGATCGGCCAGAACCGCCGGCCGGCGCGCTCCAGCACATTGTGGAACCGCATCATGAAGCGCCGCGGCGATGGCGGGAAGAACAGCGCGTCGGACCAGGAAGCCGGTGTGAAATTCGCCTCGCGCAGCAATTCTGTCAGCTGGCCGCGCGAGAACGGCCGGCCATTGCCGAACGGCGTGTGCTCGAACCGCGCCCAGACACCGCGCCGGTTGGGCACGACGATGACGACGCGCCCTGCCGGCGACAGCACCCGCCAGATCTCGTTCAGCGTCTCGCGCGGGTTTTCGACATGTTCGAGCGAATGCACGAGCAGCATGCGGTCGATGCAGGAATCGACCAGCGGCAGTTCCTCGTCGAAGACCAGCGCCGTAGCCGTCGGCCCGTTCGCCGGCCAGACGACGGCGCCTTGCGTAGCAGGCATGAAGGCAAACACCCGCTCGGCATCGGTGCCGAACCGCTCCAGCCACGGCAAGGTATAGCCGAGCCCGACCAGCCGCTCATTGGGCACTGTTGCCCATATTGAGGACAGCGCCATGGTGATCGAGCGTTCAGCCAGGCGGCCGAGCGTGGTCGAATAGAAGGAGCGGAGATCGACGATATCGGAATGCATGCGCGGGACGGTAGCTGCGATGCCGCCCAAGTTCAACAAAGCCGGCACGTTCTGCAAAGCTAGAGTGACATCGGCGGCCAAGCGCCCTATGTCTGCGCCAACAGATGGAGAGATGCCAATGCCCGTCGAAATCGAACAGTTCATGTGCCGCAGCGACAATTTCGGCGTGCTGGTGCATGACCCGAAAAGCGGCGAGACCGCCATTATCGACGCGCCCGAAGAAGCGCCGATCATTGCCGCGATCGAGCGTACCGGCTGGAAGCCGACGATGATCCTGACCACCCACCACCATGTCGACCATGTCGAGGCCAATCTGGCGCTGAAGGAGCGCTTCAAGCTGCGCATCGTCGGACCGGAGGCTGAAAAGGAAAAGATCCCCGGCATCGACGAGACCGTCGGGCAAGGCTCGGTCGTCCATCTCGGCGGCGAGCGGATCGATGTCATCGCCACGCCCGGCCACACTGCGGGCCATGTCTCCTATCATTTTCCGGCCTCGAAAGTGGCGTTCACCGCCGACACTTTGTTCGCGCTCGGCTGCGGCCGGCTGTTCGAATGCAAGCCGCCGGTGATGTATGAGTCGCTGAAGAAGCTCGCCGCACTCCCGGCGGACACGGTCATCTATTGCGGCCATGAGTATACGCTTTCGAACGCCCGCTTTGCGTTGACCGTCGACCCGACCAATTCGGCGCTCAGGGAACGCGCCGCCAAAATCGAGACCCTGCGCGCCGACAACAAGGCGACGCTGCCGACCACGATCGGCGAGGAATTGTCGACCAATCCGTTCCTGCGCTGGCACGACCCGGCGATCCGCAAGCATCTCGGTATGGAGGCGGCCCCGGACGCCGAAGTGTTCGCGGAAATCCGCAAGCGCAAGGACAATTTCTGAGCATCGTACCGGGATCAGCCATGACCAGCGCCGCTGAAATCATCGCCACGCTCGGCCTCAAGCCGCATCCGGAAGGCGGCTGGTATGCCGAGACCTTTCGCGACGGCGCCGGTGGCGCGCGTGGCCATTCGACGGCGATCTATTTCCTCCTCGAACAGGACCAGATTTCGGCCTGGCACCGGGTCAAGGACGCGGCCGAGGTCTGGCACTTCCATGCCGGAGCACCGCTGGCGCTGTCAATCTGGGAGGAAGGCAGTCCAAAGGTTAACCAGGTGATCGAGCAGGTGCTCGGCATTGAACTTGCGGCGGGCGAGCGGCCGCAGATCGTCGTGCCGGCCGGCTGGTGGCAATCGGCGCGCAGCCTCGGCGAATGGACGTTGGTCGGCTGCACCGTGGCGCCGGGCTTCGACTTCGCCGCGTTTGAAATGGCCGAGCCGGGCTGGCAGCCTTAGGCCAGAAGAAAACCAAGAGTTATGCAGAGCTGGGCGGCGTAGTACAGCACCCAGACCGCATAACGGATGCCGGCGCGATAGGGTGCTATTGCCGGAACCAGGAATTTCTCCGCGGCAAGCAGCCCGTCCGATGCCATGAACATAACAGCGCCGCCGATGACCCACGGATTGTCGAGCGTCAACGCCGAGATGCCCATCGCCAGAATGGCCGCGATATAGACGGCGATCGGCACCCGCAGGCCGGGACTGACACGGCGCCAGAGTGCTGCCAGCATGACGACTGCGAAGGCCGCCATGGCCAGCGCGATGGCGCCGCGCCATGTCTCGGTGCTGAGCACATCCAGCCCGCCGCCGCTGCGCAGGAAGAGCGGCACATAGAGGACATGCGCCGCAAGGAAGCTGGCCAGCCCGCCGAGGAAGGCCTTTTCGCCGTCACGCGACAGGAAGGCATCGCCGACGCCGCTGAGCAGCAGTGCGACGACGAGCAACAGCGGCCCACCTTGCATGAAGGCGAGTGCCGCAAGCATGGCCACGGCCAGCGTCTTTGCCGCCGAGCGGGCCAGCGTCGGCCGCATATCCAGGGTGAAGGCGTAGATCACTGCCGCCACCAGCGAAAAAATCAATGTTGCATTGGCGTTGGCGTCGATGCCGCCGGCAAACGGCATCGTCATGCGCTTGCCCCACCCGTTGCCGCCTTGCGCAGGAACAACGATTTCGCCGCCAGTGCCGCGCCGCCGGTGATCAGCACGCAGGCCGCCAGGATACGCAGCGACGGCTCGGCAACGCCCGCCGCGATCAGCACCAATGTCGACAGCAGTGGCGCCGCATAGCTTGCCGCGCCGAGCACCTGGATGTTGCCGCGCTTGACGCCGATATCCCAGGCGTAGAAGGCCGCGCCCACCGGCATCAACCCCAAACCAAGCACCGCCAGCCACTGGCCGGGACCATCGGGCAGCACCGTCTTTTCCAGCAGAAGATGGCAGACGAGAGACAGGGCTGCCGTGGCGGCGCAGAACCAGGTGACAATCGAGGTCGGCACCGCCGGAAAGCGCCGCGACAGCAGCGAATAGGACGACCACAGCAGCGCACACACGGCCGCCATCGCATAGCCGAAGGTGTAGCGAGCATCGAAGGCGAGGCCGCCACCCTTGGTGACGATCAGCACGGTCCCGGCGAGCCCGAGCAGCGCGCCGACGACATGGTTCCAGGCCAGCTTCTCGCCCGGCATCAGCGCTGATCCCAGCACGATCAGCAGCGGCCACAGATAGGCGATCAGGCTTGCCTCCACCGCCGGCGCGTTGCGCAGCGCGGTGAAATAGAAGAAATGGTATCCGAACAGTCCGGCAATGCCGATCACCCAGACCTGGCGTGGGATCTTCAGGCTTTTATCGGTCGCCGGCATGAACAGCCGGGCAACCAGCCCGACCGCGGTGCCGATGGTGAAGGTGATGGCCGAGAGCAAGAATGGCGGCACGGCGCCCGACGCATCGGTGAGCAACGCCAGCAGCGCCCACATGGCGACCGCCGAGAAACCGATCAGTGTTGCGCGCCCCATGCCCGTCTCCGGCGACTCGCCCCATTTCTATTCGGGTGGGCGCGTCTATTCAGTAGCTTCGAACCGCCCCGCGCTGACAGTCAAGGTGCCGATCTGCGTCCCGACCGTGGCGTGGATCGGGGCATATATGCCGGTTTGGCCGAGCGGTGCAAACGTCACCATCATCTGGCTCTTCTTCTTCAGGTAATTAAGCGCCTTGCGGCCCTTGCGGTAGCCTGCCACCGGCTCGAAGCTCATCTTGCAGGTAACGGTGTCGCCCTTGTAGCCCTTGACCGAGATCGATCCTTTCGAGGCGTAGGTCAGCGTCAGGTCGGCGCGCATCTCGCCGTCATAGAATTTCACCTTGCGCCCA
Organism: Mesorhizobium sp. LNJC405B00; assembly: GCF_000502615.1. Lineage (NCBI taxonomy): Bacteria > Pseudomonadati > Pseudomonadota > Alphaproteobacteria > Hyphomicrobiales > Phyllobacteriaceae > Mesorhizobium > Mesorhizobium sp. LNJC405B00. The sequence continues at coordinate 104,357 of NZ_AYWC01000014.1, forward strand.
CAGACCTGGTCGAGGCTGTCGGCATGGATGACGGTAGCCGCCATCGGATCGAGCACAGATGCCAGATCGTTGCTGCCCAGCGGTATCCAGTTTTTGGGATTGCGCTTTTTCGGCTCGGGAATGACCTGGGTGGCGGTCACCGCGCCATTGGCAAAGCGGATATCGACCATGGAAGCCTTCTTGCCGGACTTATAATCGGCGCGAAATACCTGCGGCTGCATCTGCTTGCCCAGGATCTTGCCCTTTGACGAGATCGTGCCGCTCGTGTCGTCGAACAAGGTGGCGAGACCGGCGCTGGAGACGGTGCCGTCTATGGAATAGCTATCGCCTTCGTAGTGGCTGGAAAATGTCGCCTTGGCCACGGAAAGGCCGAGGAACGACACCGTGTATTCGCCCTTGAAGGACTGTGCGGTGGCTGCGGGCGCGGCGGCAAGGGTTGATGTCGGCAAGGCGGCGACAAGTATGGCGACAACGGCATGTGACGGGCGAAGCATGGCGGGCTCGGTCCTTGATTTTTTTAACCGGAGGCGGGCGACTCCGGCTTGAATGTCCCTGTCCGACCGCTTATAGGCTGAATTTCGGCCTTTATGTGAAACGCCCGTCACAGTCGTGGGCAAGCCGGAGCTTGACGCATTGGCGAAATGCAACTAAGGAACGCCAACTTTTCCATAAGGCCGCCTGACTGAAACCGCGCGCCACCCGGCGCGGGCGAACAAGGTTTGGCAGGCTTAGACAGAACTGAAGGTTAGAACCATGTCCCGCACTTGCGAACTCACTGCCAAGGCAGTCCAGACCGGCAACAATGTGAGCCACGCCAACAACAAGACCAAGCGCCGCTTCCTGCCGAACCTCGTCAATGTGACGCTGATTTCGGAAGCGCTGAACCAGAATGTGCGCCTGCGCATTTCGGCCAACGCGCTGCGTTCGGTCGAGCATCGCGGCGGCCTCGACGCCTTCCTGGCCAAGGCCGACGCCAAGGAACTGTCGCAGCGCGCGCGCCTGTTGAAGAAGCAGATCGCCAAGAAGCTGGCCGACCAGCCCGCCGCTTAACGATATCAAGGCGGGGGACGACCGCCCTGAGCATCGGCGCAATCCGATGCTCAAAACTTCTAAGGCAGCAGCATCGGAGCAATCCGATGCTCAAAACTTGCAAGGCAGCGCGACCCGAACTTCGGCTAGCGCCTGGCTGGTTCCATTACCCAGGATAAAAAAATGACTTCCTTCTCGCGATATCTGCCCTTTGTGGCCGCCATGGCGCTTGTCGTCGTGGCATCGAACATCCTCGTGCAGTTCCCGATGCAGGGCCAGGCCGGCGGTCTGTCGCTGGGCGACATCCTGACCTGGGGCGCCTTCACCTATCCCTTCTCCTTCCTGGTCACCGACCTTGCCAACCGCCGCTACGGGCCGACCGTGGCGCGCCGCATCGTCCTTGTCGGCTTCATGACCGCTGTGGTCTGCTCGATCCTCGTCCCGCCCTTCCTGTTTCGCCACGGCCTGATCGAGTTCGAGACATCAGCCGACCGGCTGGTGCGCATCGCCACAGCTTCCGGCGCGGCCTTCCTTTGCGCGCAATTGCTCGACGTCACCGTGTTCAACCGGTTGCGCCGGCAGAGCTGGTGGCGCGCGCCGATCGTCGGCACGCTGGTCGGCTCGGTGTTCGACACCCTGGTGTTCTTCAGCATCGCCTTTTCGGCCGCCTTCGCTTTTGCCGGCCCGAACGACAGCTTTGCGCTGGAGACGGCGCCGCTGATGGGCGTGCTGCCGGTCGAGTCCATGCGCTGGGTCTCCTGGGCGCTGGGCGACCTCTCGGTGAAGCTGATCATCGCTGTTGTGGCCCTGATCCCCTACCGGCTGCTCGCCGCCCACTGGAGCCAGCCGGCCGTGGCTGTCTAGGCCGTGATTCCCTGGGTCCAGCTCGGCTCGGCCAAAACGCCTGACGGCGGACAGGAACTGCGCCTCAAGCAGCGCGGCAGCGAATTCTCGATCATGCTCGGCACCAATGAGCTGATGAACAGCCGCCTCAGCGGCTCCGAGGAAGCGCTGGCCAAGCTCTCCTGTGAAAAGATCGGCGGCCGCGCCCAACCGAAAATCCTGATCGGCGGCCTCGGCATGGGTTTTACGCTGCGCGCTGCGCTTGCCCAAATGGGCGCCGACGCAGGCATCACCGTTGCCGAGCTTGTCCCCGCCGTCATCGCCTGGGCGCGCGGCCCCATGGAGGCGGTCTTCGCCGGCTGTCTCGACGATCCCCGTGTGACGGTTCGCGAAGCCGACGCCGGGCACATCATAAGATCCGACAAGGCAGCCTGGGACGCCATCCTGCTCGATGTCGACAATGGCCCCGAAGGCATCGTCTACAAGGGCAACGACGCCCTCTATGGCGCTGCCGGCCTCGGCGCGGCGCGTGCAGCGCTCAGGCCCGGGGGCGTGCTGGCTGTTTGGTCGCAAGGCCCCGATGCCGGCTTCACACTTAGGCTCAAGCAGGCGGGCTTTGTCGTGGACGAGGTGAAGACGCGCGCCAATGGCAAGCGCGGCGCGCGCCACGTCATCTGGATCGCCACCAAGCCTTAGGGCTCTCAATCCTGGTGCAGGATGAATTCCAGATAGAGGTTGCGCTGCAGGATCGAGTGGTTGTCGTCCGAGATCAGCGACACCATCAGCGCTCCGTCATCGCGGGTCCAGACGTCGAGTCCTTCCATATTGTCGATCTGGTAGCCCATGTCGGCTTCCATCAGCACCGGCCCGTCGGCAACCGCGCCCTTCTCGACGCTTTCGCCATAGATGCGCCTTAGCCGCATCCTGACACCGCCGGCCATCGAGAAACTGCGCTCCAAAAGCAGCAGGTCGCCATCCGGCAGGAAAGCGCCGTCAGTGATGTCGAAATCACCGTTGCGCTTGACCGTGAAGACGCCCTTGTGCGGCCCTTCGATGATGGCGGCATAGATGTTGCCAGCCTTGTCCAAGCTCTTTTCCGAGACCACGACGAGGCCGCCCTCGTGCTGGCCGTTGGGATTGGCGTGGGTGACGGTCTCGAAACCGCGGTTCTGTCGCAGTTCGCGGGCTGGAACCAGAAAGTTCAGTTGCTTGAACGGCGCCGTCATGTTGCTGGGGTCAATCTTGAACTGGGCGACGCGGTGATCGCGCTCGAAGCCGACGGTGGCGATGCCGTCCTTGACTGCAAGGCCCTCGGCATCGACTTCCCATTTCCTGTCGATCGGCCGGCCCTTTTCATCGACCATCTGCTGCATGCGGAAATTCTGGATGCCGGACGGCCGCTTGTCGGCATCATGGGTGATCGAGCCGAAGAACCAGAAGCCCGTATCGGCGACGCCGATGAAATCGCTGCCGGGTTTGACGAACCGAAATGCCGACAGCGCGCCGAAATCGCGCGTCGTCGAGTTCATCTCAAGACCGCCGACGAATTCCAGCAGCCCAAACTGCTTGTCGGCGCTGCCGATATTGAAGGTGGTGATCGGCCGCGCCGAGACTTCGACCGGCTCGACCGCGCTTGGGCCGGCGGCGATGGCTGGCGCAAACGCCATGCCGAACAAGGCAGTGACCGCGAAGAGCATCTGCCGAAACCCGCCGCGCAAAAAAATCATCCAGCGCGCCGGTAGCCGCCGCGGCGTGTATCGCGCACGTTTTCCTCGGCAAACAGCGAGGCCAGCTGCTCGGTCATGGCGCCGGCCAGTTCCTCGGCATCGACGATGGTGACGGCGCGCCTGTAATAGCGGGTAACGTCGTGGCCGATGCCGATGGCCAGCAGCTCGACCGGCGAGCGCGTCTCGATCAGCTCGATGACGGCGCGCAGATGCCGCTCGAGATAGTTGCCAGGATTGACCGACAGCGTCGAATCGTCCACCGGCGCGCCGTCCGAGATCATCATCAGGATCTTGCGCTGTTCGGGCCGGGCGATCAGCCGGTTGTGCGCCCATAACAACGCCTCGCCGTCGATGTTTTCCTTGAGCAGGCCCTCGCGCATCATCAGGCCGAGATTGCGCCGGGCGCGACGCCACGGATGATCGGCGGATTTGTAGATGATGTGGCGCAGATCGTTGAGCCGGCCGGGGTTCGGCGGCTTGCCGTCCTTCAGCCACTTCTCGCGAGCCTGTCCGCCCTTCCACGCCCGCGTGGTGAAGCCGAGGATCTCGACCGAGACGCCGCAGCGCTCCAGCGTGCGCGCCAGAATGTCGGCACAGGTGGCGGCAACCGTGATCGGCCGACCGCGCATCGAGCCCGAATTGTCGAGCACCAGCGTCACCACCGTGTCGCGGAATTTGGTGTCGCGCTCCTGCTTGAACGACAACGGCTGCATCGGGTCGATGACGACACGAACCAGGCGTGCCGGATCGAGATAACCCTCTTCGAGGTCGAAATCCCAGGAACGGTTCTGCTGCGCCATCAGGCGGCGCTGCAGCCGGTTGGCGAGCCGTCCGACGACGCCGGAGAGATTGGCCAGTTGCTTGTCGAGGAAGGCGCGCAGCCGGTCGAGTTCTTCTTCCTCGCACAGCTCTTCCGCACCGACGGTCTCGTCGAAGGCGGTGGTGAAAACCTTGTAGTCGATCTCTTTCGGCAGGTTGGCGAACGGGTTGTCGTTACGGCGCGCCTCGCCCGGCGTTTCGGCGTCCGCATCGTCATCGTCGGAAAGATCGTCGGCAGTGGCGTCGGAGGCCTCAGTCTCGGACGACTGTTCGTCGTCGGCCGAGGCCTCGGCATCCTCGGATTGCGACTGCTCGGAGCCGGAATCCTCTTCGCCGCCCTCCTCGCTCTGCTCCTCGCCTTGCGGCTGGTTCTCGTCATTGTCCTCGGAGTCTTCGGTCTCCTGATCGTCGCCGAGTTCCTCGGCCATCTCCATGGACGCCAGCATCTCACGCACGACCCGGGCGAAGGCCTGCTGGTCGCCGAGCTTGGCCGACAGTCCGTCGAGATCGGCCTTGGCCTTCTCCTCGACCCAGGGCCGCCAGAGTTCGACCAGCCGCTCGCCGCTCTTCGGGATCGGCCGTCCGGTCAGCTTCTCGCGCACCATCAGCGCCAGCGCTTCCTCGATCGGCGCGTCGGCCTTGTCCTTGACGTCGACAAGGTTGGCCTTGGCGTATTTGTCCTCCAGCATGGAGCCGATATTGTCGGCGACGCCCTGCATGGCGCGGCTGCCGATCGCCTCGACGCGGGCCTGTTCCACGGCGTCATAGATCGAGCGCGCCAGCTTGCCTTCCGGCGCCAGTTTGGTGTGGATGCGCTGATCGTGGCAGGCGCGCTTCAGCGCCATGGAATCGCCCAGGCCACGAGTAATCGCGATGTCTGTCTTGGACGCTTTCTTCGGCAGTTCGGGCAGACGGGCGCGGCTGCCGGCGAGCGCCGGGCGGTCCTTGGCGAAACCGACTTCGAGCTCCTTGTCGCCGGCGATGGCGCGCATGCAGACGGTGACGGCACGCTTGAAGCTGTCGGCTTCAGACCCCGTCTTCGACTTGTTGCGCGTGTTGTCGCCCGGACCCGCCATCGAGGCTCTGCTCAGCCCAGCACCACGTTGGCGGCGCTCTCGGGCAGGTCCTCGCCGAAGGCGCGCTGGTAGAACTCGGCCACCACCGAACGCTCCAGCTCGTCGCACTTGTTGAGGAAGGTCAGCCGGAACGCCATGCCGATATTGCCGAATATCTCGGCATTTTCGGCCCAGGTGATGACGGTACGCGGGCTCATCACGGTCGACAGATCGCCATTGATGAAGGCCGAGCGCGTCATGTCGGCGACCCGCACCATCTTGTTGACGATGTCCTTGCCCTTGCCGTCGCGATAGTGCTTGGCCTTGGCCAGCACGATGTTCACCTCATTGTCGTGCGGCAGGTAGTTCAGCGTGGTGACGATCGACCAGCGATCCATCTGCGCCTGGTTGATCTGCTGCGTGCCGTGATAGAGGCCGGTAGTGTCGCCGAGGCCGACCGTGTTGGCGGTCGAAAACAGCCGGAACGCCGGATGCGGGCGGATGACCCGGCTCTGGTCGAGCAGCGTCAGGCGGCCCGACGATTCCAGCACGCGCTGGATGACGAACATCACGTCCGGACGGCCTGCATCGTACTCGTCGAAGCAGAGCGCGACATTGTGCTGGTAGGCCCAGGGCAGGATGCCGTCGCGGAATTCGGTGATCTGCAGGCCATCCTTGACAACGATGGCGTCCTTGCCGACGAGGTCGATACGGCTGACATGGCTGTCGAGGTTGACGCGCACGCAGGGCCAGTTAAGGCGGGCGGCGACCTGTTCGATATGGGTCGATTTGCCGGTGCCGTGATATCCAGACACCATGACGCGGCGATTGTAGGCAAAGCCGGCAAGGATCGCCAGCGTCGTCGCCTTGTCGAACAGATAGTCCGGATCGATGTCCGGCACATGTTCCGAGGTCACCGAATAGGCCGGCACCACCATCTTGGACTCGAAGCCGAATTTGTCTTTCACCGACACCGTCGTGTCGGGCAAATTGGCGATGTCGCGATCGACCTTGTTCATCTCTATCCAAGTCTCCACTGGCGAAATGCCCGATTTCGCCGGCAATCGATTTTGTCCGGGGGCGGTCTTAGAGCCTTTTCCACCCTTATGAAAGTTGGAAAACGACACGAACCGTTAGGTTGCTCAGCACAAACCCGCCTGCTTGAGCACGCGATAGGCCTGCAGCACATCGCGGAACCGGTCTTCCGAACCTCTATCGCCGCCATTCGCATCCGGATGGTGGCGCTTCACAAGTTCCTTATAGCGCGCCTTGATGTCCTTGCCAGTCGCCTTTGTATCAAGGCCAAGCGTTTCCAGCGCCTTGGCCTCAAGTGGTTTGGCCTTGCGTTCGCGCGCCTCGCGCGGATCCTTCGGCCCTTTGAACAGGTCGAAAGGATCGCGCATGCGGTTGTAATAGCCGGCGCGACCGGAACGCTGCTGGGCGAAATCGGGCGAGGAGCGCGTCGAGGCACCGGCGACGCCCATCTTCCATGTCGGCCGGTGGCCGGTCATCGCTTCCTTCTGGAAGCGGGCTATCTCGGTGTCCGGCACGCCGGAGAAGTAGTTGAAACCCTTGTTGTATTCGCGCACATGATCGAAGCAGAACTGAAAATACTCGCCTTCCTTCATGCGTCCGACCGGCGCCCGGTGGGTACCGGCCTCCTTGCAGCCGTCCCACTGGCAGATCGGCGAGTGCGACTTCAGCTCCGCATCCTTGTCGGGACGGACCCGAATTTTCTCGAAATATTTGGGGTACGGTTTCATCTCACCCATTTATGGGCTGTTCGCACGTGCGAAACAAGAATTGACATTTTCGCGATCATCGCCCTAACCGCTGAATCGCGGCATAAAGCAGGGCGAATGGCGATTTTTGAGGCGGCCCGGCGGGATCGATCCCGATTTCCCGATCACGCCTTGCAGATATGGTGAAGGGAGATGGCGATGTCCATACAGGCGACGATGGAAGACAAGCTGAACAAGGCGTTTTCGCCGGAGCGCCTGGCGATCGTCAATGAAAGCCATCTCCATGCCGGTCATCACCACCACGGCTCCGACCATCACGCTGCCTATGACGGCACTGGCGAGACGCATTTTCGCGTCCGCATCGTCTCATCCGTCTTTGCCGGCATGAGCCGCATCGACCGCCACCGCGCCGTCAACGAATTGCTCGCAGCGGAGCTGCAAGCCGGCGTCCATGCGCTGGCAATCGAACCGGCTGCACCCGGCGAAAAGACCCGTTGGTAAGTCTCTCCGCCTCAGATCACCGCTTCGATGAGAAACGGTCCCGGACGCGACAGGGCACTGTCGAGCAGCGCGTCGAACCGCTCGCACGTGTCGGCGCGGGCCGCCTCGACGCCCATGCCTTTGGCCAGCGCAACCCAGTCCAGCGCCGGATGGTCGAGATCGAGCATGCGCCTGGCGTTCTCGCCGATCTCATTGACCCCGACATTCTTCATTTCGCCATGCAGGATGGCGTAGGTCCGGTTGGAAAAGATGATGGTCACGACGTCAAGCTTTTCCCTGGCCTGGGTCCACAGTCCCTGCACCGTGTACATGCCGCTGCCGTCGGCCTCGAGATTGATCACCTTGCGGTCCGGGCAGGCGATCGCTGCTCCTGTCGCCATCGGAATGCCGCCGCCGATCGATCCGCCCGTACCCATCATGTAGTCGTGCGGCGCCGCAAAGGCGGATAGCGCGAAGAACCGTCTCGCCGAGGTGACCGCTTCGTCGCAGACGATGGCATTGGCCGGAAGTTTGCGCGCCACCGACAGCGCGATGGCATCGTCCGTCAGTCTGCCGCTCAGCGTCGGTTCGTCTGGAAAGGCGGTTGCGGCGGCGAATTGCTGCGTCGGCTTGATGCCGACCTCGTCGGCCAGCGCCTCCAGCGCCGCTTTCAGATCCTGGCCATGCGCCGCCAGCGAAAGCACCTTGCAATCGTCCCGAACCAGCCGCCCGGGCTTGCCGGGATAGGCGAAGAAGGCAACCGGCTCCTTGGCGCCGACCAGCACCAGCAAATCGATATCCCGGAGCGTGGCCGTCGCCGCATCGACCGGATAGGGAATGCGGGTCGGGGCGAACCGCCCGCGGCCGCGCTGCATGCGGGCGATCAGAACCTCACTGAACAGCCTGACATCGCTTCCCGATGAGATTCTCCCTGCGATTTCAAGTCCATCGGCGCGCGCCGCCTGCCCACGCACCACCATGCCGACACGGCCCGGCGCGGCGCGGATTGCTTCGGCGATCGTGCGCACAACAGCCATGTCGACGGCGGGCGGCGGCTCCAGCTCCACCTTGCCAGGTGAAATCGCAGCAACTTCGCCCCAGGCGGCATCCGCAGGCAGGATCAGCGTCGTGACGCCAGGCGGCGTGAGTGAGGCGCGGAAAGCCGCCTCTGCGGCCGGCACAATATCGGCCGGCCCCTTGACGCGGCCAACCCAGTTCGACATCGGCGACGCCAGGCCTTCTATGTCGCTGGTCAGCGGGGCATCGAGCGGCAGATGGGAAGAAGCATGGTCGCCGACAATGTTGATCATCGGGCTGCGCGCACGCCTTGCGTTGTGCATGTTGGCCAAACCGTTGGCGAGACCCGGTCCGGTATGCAGCAACGTTGCTGCCGGGCGGTCGGTCATGCGCGCATAGCCGTCGGCGGCGCCGGTCACCACGCCCTCGAACAGGCCGAGCACGCAACGCATCTGAGGTTTGCGGTCCAGTGCGGCAACGAAATGCATTTCGGATGTGCCAGGATTGGCGAAGCAGACCGTGACGTCATTGGCCAGGAGCACGTCGCACAGCAGATCGGCGCCATTCATGATTTTCTTTCCCAATCGACAATTCAGGAACAATTGCACCTGTAGGCGCCGGGTCGGCAATGTCCCGCCGGGGCTTTTGGTCTGATCCAGGACGCCTCGCGGGGATCCGGCGATCAACCGACGGTCCATTCAGGAAGGCCAGCATCGCGGCGGTCAACGCGTCGCCGTCCTCGCCGAAGTCGTGATTGATCGACATATGCGTGTAGGCGTTGCCGTCGAACAGCGTCACTTCAGTGCCGATGGCGCGCAGGCGTTTGGCAAAGCCTTCGATTGGTCGTCGCGGCCTTCGGCGCGCGAATAGGCGATGAAGGTCGGCGGATGCTTGTGTCCATAGAGATAGCTGGCCGGCGACAACGCCGCCCATCAGCGCCGCAGCACCGGGCAACCCGCCATTCCAGCCACTCCGAATGTTTCCTCCCAAGCCTTCTACCCGGATTGCAGCCACTCTCCTTCATGTGAAGGGAACCAACAATGCTTTCCGACAGTTGAAGGTGATGAGGCGATTGGAATCCAGATCGGCTCCGAGGGCAGAACATCATGCGTGCAACCCAATCCGACGTCTTCGATCTTTTTTCGGAAATTTATGCCAATGCGGCGGACGAAGAGGTCAGCATCCAACAGTATCTTCTTGCCTGTCGGGAAGACAAATCGATGTACGCTTCGGCGCCCGAAAGGATGGTCGACGCAATCGGCGAACCAAAACTGGTTGACACCAGCAAAGACGAGCGCCTCGGCCGCATTTTCGCGAATCGGACCCTCAAGATCTACCCTCATTTTTCTGACTTCTATGGAATGGAGGATACGATCGAGCGCATAGCTGGATATTTCCGCTACGCCTCGCAGGGGCTCGAAGAACGCAAGCAGATCCTCTATCTCCTCGGCCCGGTCGGCGGCGGCAAATCCTCTCTGGCCGAGCGCCTGAAGAAACTGATGGAGCAGCGCCCGATCTACACGCTGAAGGTCGGCAACCAGATCAGCCCGGTTTTCGAGTCGCCGCTTGGGCTGTTCCATCCCGATCACATGGGTGATCTGCTAGAGGATAAATACGGCATAGCCCGGCGCCGGCTGAACGGATTGATTTCGCCATGGGCGGCCAAGCGCCTCGACGAATTGTCTGGCGACATTTCCAAATTCAGCGTCGTCAAGCTGATGCCTTCGCGGCTGCGCCAGATCGGCATTGCCAAGACCGAACCTGGCGATGAGAACAATCAGGATGTCTCGGCCCTGGTCGGCAAGGTCGACATCAGGCAATTGGAAAATTTTAGCCAGTCCGACCCCGATGCCTATTCCTTTAGCGGTGGCCTGAACCGGACCACGCAAGGTCTGCTTGAATTCGTCGAGATGTTCAAGGCACCCATCAAGGTTCTGCATCCGCTGCTGACCGCGACACAGGAAGGCAGCTACAACGGCACTGAAAATTTCGGCGCCTTTCCCTACCAGGGGATCATCGTCGCCCATTCCAACGAGTCGGAATGGCAACAGTTCAAGAGCAACAAGAACAACGAGGCGTTTCTCGATCGCATCCTGGTGGTCAAGGTACCCTATTGCCTGCGGATCACCGAAGAGAGGCAGATCTATGAGAAATTGCTGCGTGAGAGCGAGTTGGCCGCCAGCCCCTGTGCCCCTGAAGTTTTGGACATCCTCAGCCGCTTTGCAGTTTCGACGCGCTTGGCCGAGCACGACAACTCGCCGCTCTACACCAAGATGCGCGCCTATGACGGCGAAAATCTGAAGGAAGTCGATCCCAGGGCAAAGTCGGTCCAAGAATATCGCGACGCCGCCGGCGTCGATGAAGGCATGACGGGCGTCAGCACGCGCTTTGCCTTTAAGATCCTTTCGCAGACATTCAACTTCGATAATGAGGAGGTGGCCGCCGATCCTGTGCATCTGATGTACATTCTGGAGGAGGCGATCAAGCGGGAGCAGTTCCCGAAGGAAACGGAAGCGGCCTATCTTGAATTCATCAAGTCGGAGCTTGCGGCGCGCTACGCCGAGTTCATCGGCCACGAAATCCAGAAGGCCTATCTGGAGTCCTATAGCGAATACGGCCAGAACCTCTTCGACCGCTACATCGCCTATGCGGATGCCTGGATTGAGGACCAGGACTACAAGGACCCCGACACCGGCCAGATCCTCAACCGGGAGATCCTGGACAACGAACTTTCGCAGGTCGAGAAACCGGCAGGCATCGCCAATCCCAAGGACTTCCGTAACGAGGTGGTGAAGTTCACTCTGCGCGCTCGCGCAAGAAACCACGGCCGCAACCCGTCATGGACCAGCTATGAAAAACTGCGCGAGGTCATCGAGAAGCGGATGTTCGGACAGGTCGAGGACCTCTTGCCGGTGATCAGCTTCGGCTCCAAGCAAGACAGCGTTACGGAAAAGCGCCATAACGAATTCGTGCAGCGCATGATCGAGCGTGGCTACACAGAACGGCAGGTACGCCGGCTGGTGGACTGGTACATGCGGGTGAACAAGGCGGGTTGACAGAGCCGGATGGTTCCATGCCGATCTTCATCGACCGTCGCCTGAACCCCAAGGACAAGAGCCTTGGCAATCGACAGCGCTTCCTCAGGCGTGCTCGCGAGGAGTTGAAGCGGAGCATTCGCGATCAAATCCGCACTGGCAGGATCGCCGACGTCGATACCGAGCACGCCGTGCCCATGCCTGAAAGGAAAACGGCCGAGCCGAGCTTCAACGATGACAGGGCCAGCGGACGGCGCCGACACATCCTTCCGGGCAACAGGCATTTTTCCCCTGGAGACCTGCTCCCGAAGCCGCATGGGGGCGGCGCGGCGTCGTCGCCAGGAAACACGGCGTCGGAAGACGATTTTCGTTTCGTGCTGTCACGCGAGGAGGTGCTCGAACTCTTTTTTGAGGATCTCGAACTGCCCGACCTGGTTAAGCTCAATCTCAAGGAAATCCTTGCCTTCAAGCCGCGCCGGGCCGGCTTCGCGGCGACCGGTTCCCCGACCAACATCAATGCCGGCCGCACCATGCGCAACAGCCTAGGCCGGCGCATTGCGCTGAGGCGCCCCACGCAGCAGGAACTGGAGGCGATCCTCCGGGAAATCGTCACGCTTGAGTCGGCCCCGGCCGGCGCGGCGGTGCGCCAGCGCATCGCGGAATTACGCGACGAGCTTGACCGGCTGGAGCGACGGCGCAGGCGAATTGCCTTTGTCGATCCGGTCGATATCCGATTCAACCGCTTCGACGCCCGGCCGGTGCCGAATGCCAATGCCGTCATGTTCTGCCTTATGGACGTGTCCGGATCGATGGGCCAACGCGAAAAGGACTTGGCCAAACGCTTCTTCGTGCTGCTGCACCTGTTCTTGAAACGGCGCTACGAACGCACGGAGATCGTCTTCATCCGCCATACCCATGAGGCGCACGAAGTGGATGAGGACACGTTCTTCTACAACACGCAGAGCGGCGGTACGATCGTCTCCACCGCGCTCGACGAAATGCACCGCATTATCGGCCAGCGCTATCCTGCCAGCGAGTGGAACATTTACGCCGCGCAGGCCTCTGACGGGGACAATTTCACCACCGATTCCGAGCGATGCATAGAGCTCATGAACGGCAAGCTCATGCGCCTGTGCCAGTATTTCGCCTATGTCGAGATCATCGACGAACGCGAGAGCCACATATTCGGTGCTACCGAAAACGGGACGTCGCTTTGGCGCGCCTACAGTACGATCGAGCTGAAATGGCCCAACTTCCAGATGAGCCGCATCGCTGCTCCCGCGGATATTTACCCGGTCTTCCACCGGCTCTTCGCCAGACAGCCGGCGGCCATCAAGAGCGCTTGAGAGAGAGAGATGGTCAGGCGAGCCAACGAAACGAATTTGTTGTTTTCCGGTTCTGACTGGAATTTCGAGAAATTATCGCGGGCTTTTGAAGAGATCGAGGCGATCGCGGTCGACGAGTTGCATCTCGATACTTACCCGGTCCAGATGGAGATAATCTCCTCCCAGCAGATGCTCGACGCCTACTCATCTATCGGCATGCCACTGATGTATCGGCATTGGTCGTTCGGCAAACATTTCCTTCACCAGGAGCTTCTTTACCGTAAGGGTGGTCGGGGGCTGGCCTATGAACTGGTCATCAACTCCAATCCCTGCATCGTCTACCTCATGGAGGAAAACACCATGGCGTTGCAGGCCCTTGTGACGGCCCACGCGGCGCTTGGCCACAATCATTTCTTCAAGAACAATCATCTGTTTCAGCAATGGACCGACGCCGGGGCAATCCTGGGTTATCTGGACTTCGCCAAGGGCTACATCGCCCGGTGCGAGGAGCGGCACGGCCTTGCAGCAGTGGAGGCCATTCTCGATTCCGCCCATGCGCTGATGGAACAAGGGGTGTTCCGCTACCACCGGCCGCCAAAGCTCTCGTCGGAGCGACAGCGCGAAGGGCTTCGCGAGCGCCTCGAATACGAAGAGCGCTCCTACAACGATCTGTGGCGCACGCTGCCGCCGTCGCAGAACAAAAACAAGTCCGGCAATGAGGATCAAGGGATGGCGGAGCGCAAGAGATCGCTCAACCTGCCCGAGGAAAACCTCCTTTATTTCCTCGAGAAGAACAGCCTGATCCTGGAACCCTGGCAGCGCGAGATCATCAGGATCGTCCGCGTCATCGCGCAATATTTCTACCCGCAGCGACAGACTCAAGTGATGAATGAAGGCTGCGCCACCTTCGTGCATTATACGCTCATGAACATGCTATTCGATCGTGGCCGGATCGGCGAAGGTGCCATGCTCGAAATCCTGCGTAACCATTCGAACGTGATCTTCCAGCCGGCCTTTGACGATCCCCGGTTTTCAGGCATCAATCCCTATGCCCTCGGCCTCGACATGATGCAGGACATACAGCGCATTTCGACCGAGCCGACGGCGGAGGACCGCGACTGGTTCCCGGACATTGCGGGACATGGCAACTGGCGCGAGGTCCTGCTTGAGGCCTGGGCCAACCACCGCGACGAATCCTTTATCCGCCAGTACCTCAGCCCGAGCTTGATCCGAAAATGGCGGTTCTTCGTGCTTGGCGATGGAGCCGACAAACCGCATTTCGAAGTCGCGTCGATCCACAACGAACGTGGCTATCACAAGATACGCGCCCAGCTAGCCCACAGTTACGACCTTGGAGCGAATCGGCCGGACATCCAGGTGATTGATGTCGACCTGCTCGGCGACCGGCAGTTGCGGCTGCAACACAGGGTAAAGGATGGTGTTGTGCTCGAAGGGGCCAGCCGTGACGCGACGCTCCGCCATGTCCGCAGCCTCTGGGGCTACGAGGTCAGCCTGGTCGCAGTTGACGCTCAAACCGGTGCGACAATCCACGAACGGTCTACGAGCCAGATCGCGGCATAAGCTCGGCAAAGAGCGTCCTGTTGCGGGCCTGCTCGTTACCTCAGGCTTCGCCCGCCGGCCTGATCCTGATCCTTGCGATCCGGTTCTTGTCGCGCTTCATCACCACGAAGCGCTTGCCGTGGAAGGTGAAAGCCTGCTTTTCCTCGGGGATCGACTGCGTCTCGTGGATGACCAGGCCGGCAATGGTGGTCGCTTCCTCGTCAGGCAGGTTCCAGTCGAGCGCCCGGTTGAGATCGCGGATCGGCACGGTGCCGTCGACGACCACGGAACCGTCCGCCTCCTGCTTGACGCCCTGAATGTCGACATCGTGCTCGTCGGCGATCTCGCCAACGATCTCCTCGATAATGTCCTCCAGCGTCACCAGCCCTTCGACCTCGCCATATTCGTCGACGACGATGGCGAAATGCGCCTTGGCGCGCAGGAAGGCGTTGAGCTGTTCCTGCAGCGTGGTGGTGTCGGGCACGAACCAAGGCTTCGAAGCGATCTTCATCACGTCGATCCGGGAAAAGTCGTTGCCGACCTCGTTCAGCGCTCGCAGCAGGTCCTTGGCGTGCAGCACGCCGACAATGTTGTCGAGAGAGCCTTTCCACAACGGCATGCGGGTGTGCGGGCTTTGCAGGATCTCGCGTACCACCGCTTCCGGCCCATTGTCGGCATTGACCGAGCGCATATTGGTGCGGTGGACCATGATGTCGGAGACTTCGAGCTCGGCGAGATCGAACAGCCCGCCGACGCGGTCGCGGTCCTCTCGCACCATCTGGCCGTCGCGGCGGAAATCGTCGACCGCGCCGCGCAACTCGTCCTGGGTCGAGCGCTGCGGCTCGATGCGCGACAACTCATAGCCGAACATGGCAAGCAGGCGCGTGCGCACGGCCAGGACCAGCAGGATGAGGATGGCAAGGACGGCGACGACGGTCCAGCCGGGCTCGTTGATCATCGCTGCCGGCTTTCCTGGCCCGGGTGGTTCTCCCTGAGGAACGAAAGCACTTCCGACGCCGGTACATCCTTGGCAATAAAAGCTTGGCCAACGCCGCGCGTCAGGATGAATGTCAGCGCGCCGCGCGACACTTTCTTGTCCTGGGTGATGAAGCCAAGCAGCGCCTCGGCATCGGGCAACTCACCAGGGATGTCGGCCATCCGCCAGGGTAGACCGACGGCGCGAAGATGCGCCTCGACCCGCGCCGCGTCGTCCAGGCTGGCCAGATTGAGCCTTGCGGAAAAGCGGTGCGCCAGCGCCATGCCGATGGCGACGCCTTCGCCATGGACGAGGCGGGCGCCGTCATACTGTGTGGCGCCTTCCAGCGCATGGCCGAACGTGTGGCCAAGATTGAGCAGTGCGCGGTCGCCGGTTTCGAACTCGTCGCGGGCGACGACATCGGCCTTGGCGCGGCAGGCCTCGGCAATCGCCTCCGCCCGTTCCGCACCACCGGCGAACACCTTTTCCCAGTTCGCTTCCAGCCAGGCGAAAAACGCCGGTCGGTCGATCAACCCGTATTTGGCAAGCTCGGCATAGCCGGCGCGAAATTCGCGGATCGGCAGCGTGTCGAGCACTTCGGTATCGGCCAGCACCAGTTTCGGCTGGTGGAAGACACCGACCAGATTCTTGCCGCGCGGACTGTTGATGCCGGTTTTGCCACCGACCGAGGAATCGACCTGCGCCAGCAGCGAGGTTGGAATCTGGACGAAATTCATGCCGCGGCGCACGATGCCGGCGGCAAAGCCGGTGAGGTCGCCGATGACGCCACCGCCGAGCGCAATGACGACATCGCCGCGCTCCAGCTTGGCGGCGAGCACGCCGTCGACCACCTCTTCGAGATGGGCAAAGCTCTTGGTCTTTTCGCCGGCCGGCAAAGTGATGACGGCAGGCTGGATGCCGCGTGTTTCCAGACCGGCCTTCAGCGCGTCGAGATGTGCCGCCGCGACATTATCGTCCGTGACCACCGCCGCCCTCGTGCCGGGCAGGCGGCGCGAAATCTCGGCGCCGGCGCGCGCCAAAAGGCCAGGGCCGATCAGGATGTCATAGGCACGCTCGCCAAGGCCGACCTCGACAGTGACCGGTTCGCTCACAGCCGCACCTCGCCTGGTGCAGTCGGAGCCGGAATGCCGAAATGCCCGCACAGCGCGTCGACAACCTCCGTCGCAATGACCTCCTTGCGGTCGTCGCGTGTCGGCACGGTGATGTTGGACGTGGCATAGACCGGGTAGCGCTCGCCCATCAGTCGCTCGAGCACGGCGCGCGGATCGGCGCTTTTGAGCAACGGCCGGTTCTGCTTCTTGGACACGCGTTCCATCAACAGGTCGATCTCGGCCTTCAGCCACACCGACACGCCATGCCCGGCGATCGCTTCCCGCGTCTGCGCATTCATGAACGCGCCGCCGCCGGTCGACAGCACCTGCGGCCCACTCTCCAGCACGCGCAGGATGACGCGCTGCTCCAATGCCCGGAATTCGGTCTCGCCATAGCGTTCGAACAGTTCCGGCACCGTCATGCGCGACACGGTTTCGATCTCCTGGTCGCTGTCGACGAAGGGCAGCGACAGCATCGTCGCCACCTTGCGGCCGATCGCCGTCTTGCCGGCGCCCATCAGGCCGACAAAGACGATCGAGCGGCTGCCCAGCCTGTCGAGCAGCGCGGCATGGCTATCGCCGGGAGGATTTGCTGGTAACGCGTTCATGAGACCATGCTGTTTCTAAGCCGTCTTTGCCGGCGTATCGACATCAAAAGCCCGTTTGCGTCAAGCATAGCGCCTTTCGCACGCAGAGCCCTTCGTCCTTGAATTGACGGAATTAGCGTCCCATAAGGACACAGGGCTTGGAATCGCAGAGTAAGAAGACGGGCGAAGATTGATGCCGACACTGTTCCGCTTTGTCGTGACGATGATGATTCTTGCCGGCATTGCCTATGGTACGATGGTGGCGTTGGCGATGTTCGTCGAGCCGAAAAAAGCCGAAATCACCGTGCGCATTCCACCGGAAAAGCTGAACCCCAAGAAAAACTGACCCAAAACTGACCCCTGGAACATGAACAGCGCGGCTCGCATCGAAGCCTTTCTCGAGATGATGAGCGCCGAACGCGGTGCCGCTGCAAACACGCTGTCTTCCTACCGCCGTGATCTCGAAGACGCTTCGCAGCAGATTGCCGGCGGGCTTGCCGCTGCCGCCGCAGTCGACATCCGCGCCTATCTCGACGATATCGCGGCGCGCGGCTTTGCGTCGACGTCGCAGGCGCGCAAACTGTCGGCGATCCGCCAGTTCTTCAAGTTCCTCTACGCCGAGGGCTTGCGCGGCGACGACCCGACCGGCACGCTGGACAGTCCGAAAAAGGGCCGGCCGCTGCCCAAGACGATGAGCGAGGCCGATACCGGTCGGCTGCTCGACCGTGCGGCGCTTGAGACAGGCGATGGCGTCAATGGCGACCGGGTGGCGGCACTGCGCCTGCACGCTTTGGTCGAGGTGCTCTATGCCACCGGCCTGCGCGTCTCCGAACTTGTCGGCCTGCCGGTGACCGTCGCCCAGCGCGACGACCGCTTCTTCATGGTGCGCGGCAAGGGCGACAAGGAGCGCATGGTGCCGCTGTCGGCCAAGGCCCGCATGGCGATGCGGGCATGGCTCACGGCCCGGGCGTCGGTGCCGGCTTTCGCCGACAGCCCGTTTCTGTTCCCGGCCGCCGGCGACAGCGGCTTTCTCTCCCGGCAGGTCTTTGCCCGCGACCTCAAAGGCCTTGCCGCGCGGGCCGGCATATCGGCGGCCAAAATTTCGCCGCATGTGCTGCGCCATGCTTTTGCCAGCCATCTCCTGCAGAACGGCGCTGATCTCAGGGCGGTGCAGCAGCTGCTCGGCCACGCCGATATCTCGACCACGCAGNGATTTACACGCATGTGCTGGAAGAGCGGTTGGTGCGGCTGGTCAACGATCATCATCCGCTTGCCGACTAGGCCTCATATCGCTATGTGAGGGCAACGTGCCCGCGCGGAGCCTACATCTGCGCGATGTTTGCCTTCCGACGCATCGGTCCGCTCAAGAATGTACAATTACCTCGATTTCGAAAAGCCGGTGCAGGACCTTGAACTCAAGATCCTCGAGCTGAAGAAGCTTGCCGAGAATGGCGAGGCGGTCGACGTCGGCGACGAAATCAGCCGGCTCGAGAAGCGCGTGCGCGACGCGCTGCGCGACATCTACAAGGCGCTGACGCCGTGGCAGAAGGTGCAGGTCGCGCGCCACACCGACAGGCCGCATTGCCTCGACTACATCAAGGGTCTGTTCAGCGATTTCACGCCGCTCGCCGGCGACCGCAATTTCGGCGAGGACCAGGCGATCATCGGCGGCTTCGCCCGCTTCCGCGGCGAACCGGTGGCCGTCATCGGCCAGGAAAAGGGCTCCGACACGGCGAGCCGGCTCAAGCACAATTTCGGCTCGGTGCGCCCTGAAGGCTACCGCAAGGCCGTGCGGCTGATGGAACTTGCCGACCGTTTCCAGATCCCACTTCTGACGCTGGTTGACACCGCCGGCGCCTACCCCGGCGTTGGCGCCGAGGAACGCGGCCAGGCTGAAGCCATCGCCCGCTCAACCTCGGCCTGCCTCGGCCTCAAAGTGCCATCGATTTCGGTTGTCATCGGCGAAGGCGGTTCGGGCGGCGCCATTGCGATCGCCACCGCCAACCGCGTCTACATGCTGGAACACGCCATCTATTCGGTGATCTCGCCGGAAGGCGCTGCCTCGATCCTGTGGCGTGACACCACGCGCTCGAAAGATGCGGCGACCAACATGAAGATCACCGCCCAGGACCTTCTGGAAATGAAGATCATCGACGCCATCATTGCCGAGCCGCTCGGCGGCGCCCAGCGCGCGCCCGAAACGGTCATCGCCGCCACCGGCGACCTCATCGCCAAGACGATGAAGGATTTTGCCGGCGCCAACACCGATTTTCGCGAACAGCGCCGCGAAAAATATCTGGCGATGGGCCGCAGCCTCTGATTTTGGCCGGCAGCGCACCGCAATGTGGCGTCAAGGAGCAATTTCGCCACAAAAATGCCGCCGCATTCGGCTCAATAAAAAATCCGTGACACCGGGCGAATTGCGTGGGGGGCGCCGTCCGACGCTTGCGGTAAGGAATTTTCAAGGTTAACGGGCTTAGGGTCCGTCAGTGTTCAGCATGCAGGCCCGGGCGCTATCCGGCCGTGCCGCGAGAAAAAGACATAGCCGTATCCATGTTTACCAAGCTTGCCCGCACTGGACTTCTGATCGCCGCGCTTGGCGTTGCCGGCTGCAACGATTCCTCAATGAAGAATTTTGCGCCGGAAGCCAGCAAGCCGCTGCCGGACAAGATCCTGGCCGACATGAAGGCCAAGGGCATGATCCGCACCTCGTCGGTGATGGCCCGCATCTTCAAGGAAGAAGGCAAGCTCGAAATCTGGAAGGCCAAGACCACCGGCCGCTACGAGATGGTCGCCAGCTACGACATCTGCAAATGGTCGGGCAAGCTCGGCCCGAAATACACCGAGGGCGACCGCCAGGCGCCGGAAGGTTTCTATACGGTCCGCCCGTCGCAGATGAATCCGCGCTCGAACTATCACCTGTCCTTCAACATCGGCTATCCCAACGCCTATGACCGTGCCAATGGCCGCACCGGCGCCAATCTGATGGTGCATGGCGCCTGCTCGTCGTCGGGCTGTTATTCGATGACCGACCCGCAGATCGAGCAGATCTACGCTTTTGGTCGCGATGCCTTCCAGGGCGGCCAGACCGAGTTCCAGATCCAGGCCTTCCCGTTCCGCATGACCGCCGCCAACATGGCGCGCTACCGCAACGACCCGAACTATGAGTTCTGGAAGATGCTGAAGGTCGGTTACGACAATTTCGAGATCACCAAGGTGCCGCCGAAAGTCGATGTCTGCGACAAGCGCTATGTCTTCAACCAGGTGGCGCCCGAGGGCACGACATTCGATCCGACCGGCGCCTGCCCGGCGACCACGCAGCCGGATTCGCTGAAGAGCGCACTCAACGCCTATCAAAGCAGCTATGACGCGGCCTTCACCGGCGCGGTCAAAGCCAGCGTGCCGGCGCCCAAGCCGACCATTGCCGGCATCAAGGAAGCCGCCATCGTTTCCGAATGGTCGAAGCGCCGCGCCCGGGGCGAGCGCGTGCCGATCGAACCGCCGTCGCTGAATTCCGACGGCACGCTGACCGAGACGGCGCGCATGGGCCGCATCGATTCGCCCGCCGGCCGCAAGATGGCGGCGCTGGACGCAGAGAAGGAAGCCAAGCGCAAGGCCGAGGAACAGCGGGTTGCTGCCATCGAGGCTGCGAAAGCCGCCAAGGCCCAGGCACTGGCTGAAAAGCAAGCGGCAAAGGCCCAAGCGCTGGCCGAAAAGGAAGCAGCCAAGCAGGCCCCCCAGCAGCCGGTCGCCACTGCGAGCGTCGAGGCGGCGCCTGCAGAACCGCCGGCGGACGAAAGCCGGATGTCGAAGATCAAGAACAAGCTGCTAGGCATGTTCGGCGGCTGAGGTTTTTCGCCTTGCCGATGCATGTCGCCCAAAAGTGCGCAGCGGTTTTGGGACAAAGACATGCATGAAGACAAACAAACAAATCACACCGCGATCTATGACCTCAAGGGCCTGAACTGCCCCCTGCCCGTTCTCAAGGCGAAAAAACGCCTGGCGGCAATGCAGCCGGGCAGCCGGCTTTGGCTGGAGACCACCGACCCGCTGGCGGTCATCGACATCCCCGCCTTTTGCGCCGACGCTGGCCACCAGCTTGTTGAAACATCAGCCGTCAGCGGCGGCCACCGCTTCCTGGTCGAACGCGGCGCATAGCGAGCCTGACAATCAGCCCCCGGCTATCGCCAGCGGATTGCTCTCCAGCGCCGCGCGATCCGGCGTGTCGATCGACGGCCGGTTGGTGAAGGCGGAAAACAGCCGGCGCACATAATCTTCCGGCATATCGAGCGTGATCAGCACCAGCCTGGTGCCGCGTTGGCCGTCCGGCCAGGCCAGCAGCCGCGCCGGCGGATGCAGGATCTTCTGCACCCCGTGGACGACAAGCGGCCGCGACGGGTCCTCCGCAAGCTCGATGACGCCCTTCATCCGCAAAAGCTTGTCGCCATGCGCAGAACGCAGCAGGTCGAGGAACATCTCGATCGCAGAGAACGGCACCGGCCCATCATGGACCAGCGAGTAGGAGCGCACGCGGGAATCGTGGCGGTGGTGGTGCTCATGGTCGCCGTGGTCATGATGATGGTGGTGCTCATGGGCGGCTTCTTCGCCGAGCCAGCGCCGGACATCGGCGGATTTGGTCGCCGGATTGTAGAGGCCGCAATCGAACAGCGCCGTGACGCCGGTTCGGCCGTCGCCGGCGTCCAGCACCACGGCGCCTGGATTGAGCTGATGGAGTCGCGTTCGCAAAGCATCGACGTCGCCGGGATCGCTGGCCAGATCGACCTTGGTCAGCACGATGCGATCGGCGACCGCCACCTGCTTGACCGCCTCGACATGGCCGTCGAGCGTCGCATTGCCGTTGACCGCGTCGACCAGCGTGATGACGCCATCAAGTCGGAAGGCCTGCACAAGGGCGGGATGCGCCATGATCGACTGCAGCACCGGCGCCGGATCGGCGAGCCCGGTGGTTTCGACGACGACGCGGGCAAGGCGGGCGATACGGCCCGTCTGCAGCCGGTCGACGAGGTCAGCCAGCGTGTCGACCAGTTCGCCGCGCACCGTGCAGCATAGACACCCGTCGGACAGCTGGATGATGCCGTCCGAGGCCTGCTCGACCAGAAGGTGGTCGATCGCCACCTCACCGAATTCGTTGATGATGACGGCCGTGTCGACCAGTGCCGGATCTTTGAGCAGCCGGTTGAGCAATGTCGTCTTGCCGGCGCCGAGGAAGCCGGTGACCACCGTGACGGGTATCGGAAAGCCAGCCATCGCCTAGTTCGCGGCTTTGACCAGCTGGTCGCCCTGCACTGCGGTTGCCTGGCCCACCACGGCCGGTTCGGCGCCCTTTGGCGCCGGAATGTCTGGCCGCCAGCTCGGCAGCGGCACATCGGCGTATTCCTGGCCGCCCTGGTCGAGCATCGCCTTCGGCGCCGGCCCGGTGGCGCCGCCGAGGCCCACGGCAACCAGCGTCGGCACGTGGTCGAGCTTTTCCTGATAGGGCGATTTCGGCACGTCGGCACCCTTCGCGGCCACCGGCGGAGCCGCCTCGGACTGCTCGTGCGGCGCCTTCTTCCTGCAGATCTCATCATGCATGTCGTTGGGTGACATTGTATCGCCATAGGAAGGCATGGCCGCGACCGTGAGCCAGTTCGGGTCGGGCGTGGCAAAGCCCTGGTCGAGCAGCCTGGCGGCGGTCTCGGCACGGCTGATCGCCGATTTTTCGCCGAGCACGACCGCGACCAGCGTGCGGCCATTGCGTGTCGCCGAGCCGATCATGTTGAAGCCCGAGGGACAGACGAACCCGGTTTTCATGCCGTCGGCGCCGGGATAGCGCCCGATCAAGAGATTGTAGTTGGAGATCGCCTTCTTGCCGACGGCAAGGCCTTCGATCGAGAACCAGGGGGCGTATTGCGGGAATTCCTTGCGGATCGCCATCACCAGCAGGGCAAGATCGCGCGCCGTCGTATACTGCTCCGGCGAAAACAGTCCGTTCGGATTGACGAAATGCGTTCCGGTCATGCCGAGCCGCGCCGCCTCCGCATTCATGCGAACGGCGAATCCGGCCTGCGAGCCGCCTATGTTTTCGCCGATGGCCATGGCGATATCGTTGGCCGATTTGACCAGCATCATCTTCAACGCATTGTCGAGCCGCATCACCGAGCCCGGCTTGAAGCCCATCTTGCTCGGCGGTTCGCCCGCCGAATGCTTGGTCACCTTGATCGGTGAATCGAGCTGGACCTCGCCGGCGGCAATCGCCCGGAAGGTGACATAGGCGGTCATCAGCTTGCTCAGCGAAGCGGGATACCAGCGCTTGAATGCGTCCTGGTGCTGCAGAACCTTGCCGCTGTTGAGGTCGTACAGGATCACCGGATTGGCCAAAGCTGGCCCAGCCAGCATGGGTAGCGCCAAGCCGCCCGTTAGCAGTAATTTGAGGATATGGCTGTGCCGCATCATGGAATCCGAAATCGCCTCTTGCCGTAGTCGCCCCTGGCTCCGTAAGATTTCGTTACGCGATGGCCAGCATGACCTGATCCGGCCCTCAATTTCCGGATCACATTGTCTGGGGTGCTATTTACCCTATGTGACGCCAAGATGGCAAAGTGCCAAGAGGGCAACAAGCATGGCAATCACAATTGCAATCAAGCAGGCCAGATCGTCTGCTCCAACAGCGAGATGGAACCATTATGCCGATTCTCAACCGCGCCGCCGAGATGCAGGATGAAGTTGCCGGCTGGCGACGCCATCTGCACCAGACGCCAGAACTGAATTTCGATGTCTTCAAGACCGCCGCCTTCGTCACCGAGAAGCTGAAGGAATTCGGCTGCGACGACGTGGTGACGGGCCTCGGCAAGACCGGCGTCGTCGGCATCATCCATGGCCGCAAGGGGCAAGGCGCGACCATCGGCTTGCGCGCCGACATGGACGCGCTGCCGATCAACGAGATCACCGGCAAGCCCTATGCCTCGACCATTCCTGGCAAAATGCATGCCTGCGGCCATGACGGCCATACGGCGATGCTTTTGGGCGCCGCCAAATATCTGACCGAAACGCGCAATTTCGCCGGCTCGGTCGCGGTCATCTTCCAGCCGGCGGAAGAGGGCGGCGGCGGCGGCAACGAGATGGTCAAGGACGGCATGATGGAGCGTTTCGATATTTCGCGCGTCTTTGGCATGCACAACATGCCGGGCCTGCCGGTGGGCCAGTTCGCCATCCGGCCGGGCCCGATCATGGCGGCGACCGCCGAGTTCACCATCACCGTGAAGGGCCGCGGCGGCCATGCGGCGATGCCGCACGGCACGATCGACCCGATCGTCATCACCAGCCAGTTGGTCGGCGCCCTTCAGACGGTCGCTTCGCGCAGCACCGATCCGGTCGAGGCGGTGGTGGTTTCGGTGACGAAGTTCCACGCCGGCGACGCCTACAACGTCATTCCCGAGACCGCCGAGATTGCCGGCACGGTGCGCACACTGAAGAAAGAGATCGCCAAGAAGTCGGAAGAGCGCATCCGCACCATCTGCGAAGGAATAGCCACCGCCTTCGGCGCGACGATCACTGTCGACTATGACGCCAACTATCCCGTGACCTTCAATCATCCGGAAGAAACGGTCTTTGCCGGCGATGTCGCGGCACATGTCGCCGGCGACACCCAGGTCCACCGCGCCATCCAGCCGGTGATGGGCGGCGAAGACTTCTCCTACATGCTGGAAGCCCGACCTGGCGCCTTCATCTTCATCGGCAATGGCGAGACCGCCGGCCTCCATCATCCGGCCTACGACTTCAACGACGAAGTCATACCGCACGGCATGAGCTACTGGGTGAAACTGGCCGAAACGGCGCTGGCAGCCTGACCTGCCCCGACGAAAGGCCGGCCGATTAGCCTTCGGCCGGCCTCTTCATTGCCTTCGGCGAGCCTCTTGGCGAAACGATCGGAAGCGGCTATGTGTCGGGCCGCGTGGTCCCGTAGCTCAGTAGGATAGAGCGGCAGATTCCTAATCTGTAGGTCACAGGTTCGATTCCTGTCGGGATCACCAGCAAGATCAAAGGCTTGGTGACTGAGATAGCCTGTCGGCATGTTGCAGCACTGATGGACTGGTTTTCGGTGATTTTCACGGACGCGACCAAGCAAGCAGCCTGACTTTAGTTCCATAGAAAAAGTCCATCCCTGAGGTCTCAGGAGCGAGCTTTAAGCATCTACAGCCGCGAAGAGAATCGACCTCTTGCAAGTACAATTCCAGATCGAGCGATGGTTCCCAGTCGATCCGTTACCGTCTGAGTTCGGCGCCGCCAACTCAACGAAGCCGGCCGTATCCTAGCTGGCAACCAGGGGCACCGTGACGGTCGTGGCGTAATTTATCGGATACTGGTCGAAATACGGGAAAGCGATGACGAAA
>NZ_AYWC01000015.1:0-88049 GCF_000502615.1 Mesorhizobium sp. LNJC405B00
CAAAACCCCTTCGGGCCAAAAGTGTTACCCATGTCTCCGATATAAACCGTAACCTATGTGTCCGGAATGGACCTTGAAGTTGTTGGCGATCCCGACAGGATTCGAACCTGTGACCATCGGCTTAGAAGGCCGGTGCTCTATCCAGCTGAGCTACGGGACCGCTGGCCGGCATTTGATATCTTGGCCGGCTGGTGTCTATGTGCCAGGCGCTGACCGCCGGTCAATGCGTCCAGGGTATCCTGCGGTCATAGCGGAAATTTTCCGCGTAGGAAATCTGCCGGCGCTTGGTCTCTTTCGGCTCCTCGACACGGAAGGCCAGCCCCTGCTTTTCGGCATAGGCCACCGCTTCTTCCCTGGTGTCGAAGGTCAGCCTGATCTGGCTCAGCATGTCGCCCGATGTGGTGTAGCCCATCAGCGGGTCGATCTTCTTGCGTTGGGCGGGATCGAATTCCAGCACCCAATGGCCGGTCTTGGCCTTGCCGGACTGCATCGCGGTTTTGGCTGGGCTGAAAATACGCGCGGACATGGGCACCTCGTAGCTGCGTTGGCGGTAGCGCCGCCTTATTTCAGTCAATACTGTGCAACACTGCCGACGGCAAGGCCGAAGCGGCCTGCAACCAGGCCGCTTCGGCAGCGGCATAGGCTGGATACACTGGCGTAGCATCAAAAGTCATGGTCATGATGGCGACACAAAGAGGCATGGACGCAGGGATTTTGCACGCCGAGGCCGACAGCCAAGCGATTTTCGACGGCGCGATCGTGATCGGCGCCGGGGCAGCCGGCTTGACCGCAGCCCATGCGCTGCTCAAGACCGGCGTGCCTGTGATGGTGTTGGAAAAGGAAGCCCGGCTGGCCGAGCCATGGCACGGGCGGCACGAGCGACTGCATCTCAACACGCATCGCGACCTTTCGGCGCTGCCGGGCGTTTCCTTTCCTGCCGGCACCCCTGCCTTTCCGCACCGAAACACCATCATCGGCCATTTGAACGAATTCCACGCCATGCACCGGCTGCCGGTCGAGTTCGGCATCGCGGTCGAGGAGATTGGCTTCGAGGGCGACCACTGGCTTGTGCGGACCAGTGCCGGGCCGCGGCTGGCGCGCCATGTCGTCATCGCCACCGGGCGCGACCGGCAGCCCTTCATCCCGGCCTGGAAAGGCATGAAGGCCTTTGCCGGACGCATCATCCATTCGGCCGCATTCGGTAACGCCAAGGCCTATGCGGGCAAGAAAGTGCTGGTCGTCGGCGCCGGCAATTCCGGCTTCGACGTGCTCAATCACCTGGTGGCAGCCGACGCGGGACAGATCTGGCTGTCGGCGCGCAACGGTCCGGCACTGCTGCCCAAGCGCCTCGGCCAGATCGCCGTCCACCGATTTTCGCCGATCCTGGCGCGGCTGCCGTTCAAGCTCGCCGATGCGGTGATGGCGGCGACGCAGCGATGGGCCTTCGGCGACCTCACGGCCTACGGCCTGCCGCCGACGCCTTCGGGCGGCGCAAGCCGGCTGGCGTCGGATTATACCGCCATCGCCACCGATGACGGCGCCGTCGATGCCATCAAGGACCGCAGGATCATCGTGCTGCCAACCGTGCGGGAATTTACCGGCGACACGGTCGTTTTCGACGATGGCGCGACGATCCAGCCCGATATCGTCATCGCCGCGACCGGCTACCGCACCGGGCTCGAGGCCATGCTGGGCAAGCTCGGCGTGCTCGACCAAAAGGGCGTGCCGCTGTTCAACGGCGCCGACAGCGACCCGAAACTGCCGGGCCTGTGGTTCACCGGCATGCGGCCAAGCATCCGCGGCTGCTTCGCCAATGCTCGCATCCAGGCCAAGGCGATCGCAGCCAGGATTGCGCGGGAGCGCAGACCGCCAAGCCCCGTTTGATGTTTTAGGGGTTGCGCGACAGGGTCCGGAACCGTATACGCCGCAGGGCCTCGGAGTGTAGCGCAGCCTGGTAGCGCATCTGGTTTGGGACCAGAGGGTCGGGAGTTCGAATCTCTCCACTCCGACCATTTTTTCCCACAAAGCCAGTCCTTGCCCAAGGTCACCCCCAAGGTCGCCAATGGCTGCCTCGCCGGTAGCGCATGGCGGCACGCATTGCCCAAGCAGCAGCCGCTCGCCGATCGGACCCTACATTGGAACACCAGTTCGCTCCGAGAGTTGTGTATGTTCAACCCAAGGAGCAAACAATGAAAACCCTTCTCATCGCCTCGATGATCGCGTTCGCCGGAACGGCGGCTTTGATCGCACCGGCGAAAGCCGCCAGTCTGACTATCCAGTCCGATGACGACGATCAATATACGTCCGACGATGGCGATATACAGATTCTTCGCCATCACCAGCGCCACAAAGACTATAGCGACGACTATGGCGACGGCTACAGCGACAACCAGGATGGCCAATGGCGGCGCCACCATCGCCATCACCGCTGCCATATCGAACTGGTCAGGCACTGGCGCCATCACCACAGGGTCGTCGAAGAGGTCAGGGTCTGCGGCTGATCCGATCGCTTTGGACCTGCTCCGGCCGGGTTGGCGGCCGGAGCACCAATCTGACCTAAAGCGCGTCGCATTTGAACGGACTCACGGACGCGCTTGAGGTCTTGTTTGATGCATGTGGTTCTCTCAAAACCGGGGCCACTTGAGCGACATGCATCAGGCGCCCGTGTCATCGAACAGCATCCCTTCGGCGGGTTTGGCTGAAATCGACGCAGGGATAATCCCCTCGCTTCCACCTCTATCGCCGGTCTAAAAGCGCGTCGCGCTGAAACGTATCCAGGCGACGCGCTTTGATTTTTGTTTTGATGCATGTCGTTCTCTCAAAACCGGGACCACCTTTGAGCGACATGCATTAGACTCCGGGCAAAGGGGAGATTCTGGATGCTTGGTCTCGAGGCATGGCTTTCGCTGATTGGCCCTGCCTACTTCGCTTACATCGGCATCACGGTTCCGTTCGTCGTCGTCTGGGCCATTATCTGTGCAGCCCTGTGGATCTGGAACAACCGGCCGAGCAAGAGGCAAGGCCGTCCCCGCTCGTGGCCCGCCAGCGTGCTGTTCTTTGTCGTCGTCGCCGCGTGCTACGTGGCAGCGCATACGGTGGTCTATCTGCTGGTCCGGTATCTGGCGGCGTTGTGGCTATAGGGCACCCTCCCGGACACTCCGGTGACTGCTCCACGAAGGTAAGCTCGCCGGGCGAGAACCCCAATCATCACTCCCGGCGAGCCTACAACCCGATCAGGAACGCGACCAGGACCGGGGTCAGCCGGCAAGTTCCCAGGTGCAAGACGGATGCCAAATAATGTTTCCCGAAATGGGACAGCGGCCCTCATGCGGCGGTGGGCACGGAGAGATCGAGTGTATTCATTCGAACACGCTGTCGTCGCTGAAGAGGAAATCCTGCCGAAACGCATGTTCGCAGCTCGCGCTCTGGTCGGGCTGCCGTACCTGGTTACGGCTGCCAAGGATCGATGACAGGCACGCCGGCCGCATGGAATGGCGCCGTGTCACGCGAGGCGACATGAAAGCCGTTTGCGGAGGCGATTGCCGCGATGTAGCCGTCGGGCACAGGAAACCCCTTGCCGGCTGCCCTCGCCTTCACTGCAAGTCGGGCATAGTGCCGGGCCACCTCGGTATCGAAAGGCAGGATGCGGCGCTCAAACACGGCGCACACACCGGCGAAGGTTTCAGCGAGCGCAGCCTTGCGACGACCCGCCGGCATGGCCTCGATGCCGAACAGCACTTCGGCGAGCGTCACACTGGAGAGGTAAAGCGTTTCCTCGGCCTGGTCATCAAGCCAGGCCAACACAGCTTGATGCGGTTCGGGCTTCATGGCCTCCGAAACGACATTGGTATCGAGGAGGATCATTCGAACCCCAGCGGTTCGGCCGGCGCCTTGTCGCGAGCCTGCTCCAGGACCTCCACGTCTTCATTGGTCAGCCCGACGCGTCGGGCAATGTCTGCCAGAACGGAGCCGAGTTTCACACGGCCGTCCGGCCGCACCGCGTTTTCCAGAATGTCGCGTATCTCGGCCTCGGTGCTGCGACCGTGCAAGGCCGCCCGTACACGCAGAGCTCGGTGGGTCGCTTCCGGAAGATTTCGGACGGTGACTGCAGGCATTGATATCGCTCCGATGTCATTGATTGAAAGTATCATATTGTTTCAGGTGATGTCACCATGCATGTTTTGAAAACGTCGCACGGGCGGGATCGACAATCGCCGTCCAGGGAATTGCAGCAGGAACTAAACCTCGAACTCGCCCTGCCCTTCGTCCATTGCGCTGACGGTTTCGGCGGCGAGCGCCCTGGTGATCGGCGTCTTGCGCTCGAGCGCGGTGCGGTCGAGGCGTTCGACCACGCGCATGGCGGTGGCCAGTGAGCGCTCGATGCGGCGCACCAGATATTGCACGACGTGCGGCTCGACCTCGACCTGGCGGTCGGCGAAGAGTTTGGTGATGACACCAGCCAGAAGCAAATCGTCCGGCTCATGGATCTCGACCGTTGCCGCCGCCTTCAGCCGCGAGGCGAGATCGGGCAACGTCACCCTCCAGGCGGCGGGGAAGCGCCGCGCCGTCAACAGCAAGGTGGCCCCGGCGCCGCGCACTTCATTGATGAGATGGAACAGGCCCGCCTGGTCGATGGCTGTCTTGTCGACATCGTCGATCAGCGCCGGCCTGCCGCCAAGCCCGGTGATGGCATTGCCGATGCGCTGGGTATCGACCGCCACAGCGTTGGCCCGCGCTTGCCAGATCGAACCCAGATGTGTCTTGCCGGAACCGGCCGGGCCGGCGAGCACGATTACCGGCGACGGCCAGTCCGGCCAGCGGTCGACAAGGGCTGCCGCCTCGCGGTTGGTGGCCGACACCACCAGTTCGTCGCGCGAGTAGCCGGTGCCGTGGCCAAGGTCGAGCGGCAGCTGGCGCGGCGGTTCGGTCTTATGATCCGTCACGTTCAGCCGCGCGGCGACCGGTGGCCCCCGCCGCGAGCGGCGGGCAGCGGCGGGACGGGCTCGGTGGAGTGTCCCTTGTAGAGAGGCGATTCGAGATAGCGGGCAATGGCAAACCGCACCAGCACGGCAACCGCCGCCGAAGCAGGAACGGCGATCAAAAGGCCGACGAAGCCGAACAGGGCGCCGAAAGCGAACAGCGCAAACATCAGCCAGACCGGGTGCAGGCCGACGCTTTTTCCGACCAGCCTCGGCTGGAGGATGTTGCCCTCGATGAACTGGCCGATGAAGAAGACCACCGCGACAGCAACGATCATGGTCCAGTCCGGCCAGAACTGGACGAAGGCGACGCCGACGGCCAGCACCAGCCCGGTCAGCGAGCCGACATAGGGAATGAAGGAGATCAGCCCGGCGAAGAGGCCGATCAGGATGGCGAAATTCAGCCCGGTCAGCGTCAGGCCAGTGGCATACATGCCACCGAGCACCAGGCACAGCGTGCCCTGGCCGCGCACGAAGCCGGCGGTCGCGGTGTTGATGTCCCTGGAGATCGCCCTGACCGTCCCGACATAATCGCGCGGCACCCAGCTGTCGACGACCGCCACCATGCGATCCCAGTCGAGCAGCATGTAGAAAGCGACAACCGGAGTGACCACGAACAGGCTGACCACCGACACCAGAGCAACGCCAGAACTCCAGATCGAGGTGAAGACGGTGCTCAGCAGGCCGAAACCGGAAGTGAGCAGCGAATTCAGCCCGTCGCGCAGGCCATTGGCATTGACGCCGAATTTCTGCTCCAGCCATTTGGGATCGAAGCTGGTGATCAGCGACTGCAGCCGGGTCAGATATTCCGGCAGCTTGCTGGCGAAATCGGCCATCTGCGTGGCCAGAACCGGAACCAGGATGACGAAGGCCAGCACCAAAAGAACGATGAAGGCGATCAGGATGACCACCGTCGCCATCAGCCGGGAGAGGCCGAGGCGCTGCAGCCGGTCGGCGACCGGGTCGAGGAAATAGGCCAGCACCATGCCGGCAACGAACGGCAACAGGATGCTGGAAAAAATGTAGAGGAACAGCGCCAGGAAGATTGCCGTGCCCAGCCAGAAGAAAATCTGGCGGCGAAACGCCAGGGACGCAGCCGCGTCTGCTAACGCGGCAGTCGCGGCATTCTTGTCAACTACCCGGGGTGGAGCCTTCGCCATAGCCGCTCATATGCCTCAGCCAAGCCACGAGATAGGCCGCGGCCGAAGCCACGGTCAAGACCCCGGACAGCAATATGAGCGCAGGCCTGAGCGGGTCGAGGTGGAGGCCAAGGGCAAGTTCGCCCAGCACCACGGCGCCAGCACGATCTGGGCGGCGGTGTTGGCCTACGACACATAGAGCGGCTTCATCTCGACCGGATGCGCCATGACCGTGGACAAAAGCACGGCGCAGATGATCAGCGCATCGCGTGACACCATGGTCACCACCAGCCACAGCGGCAATTGCCCGATGAAGCCCATGACCACGAACACCGAGACCAGAAGCACCTTGTCGGCCATCGGATCGAGATAGGCGCCGAGTTCGAATGCTGGTTGAAGCGGCGGGCGATGAAGCCGTCGACGCCATCGGCAATTCCGGCAACGAGAAATCCGGCAAAGGCCCAGTCCCAGCGCATGTTCAGCATCGCCAGCACCAGCACGAAGCGCAGGATGGTGATGAGGTTGGGAATGGTCAAAGGCATGTCCCGCCATGCTTGTTCTGCAGATCGATGATGGAGATGGATTGTGGCTGCAAGGGGACCAGCGGTGAAGGGGCGACTGTCCACGTATTTATCTTGGGCAAAAGCCCGGTATCCTGTCGTCATCCTTGCCCCCCGAAACCATTCATGCGAAGAGCCGCCGAGGGAAACAGGGATGCGCCGACGATGAGCAAGGGCGACCGGGCCAAGCGCAAGAACGGGCTCACCTATGCCGAGGCGGGCGTCGACATCGATGCCGGCAACCTCATGGTCGAGAAGATCAAGCCGCTGGTGCGCGCGACGCGCCGGCCGGGCGCCGATGGCGAGATCGGCGGTTTTGGCGGCCTGTTCGACCTCAAGGCGGCGGGTTTCACGGATCCGGTGCTGGTTGCCGCCAATGACGGTGTCGGCACCAAGCTGAAGATCGCCATCGATGCCGGCAAGCACGACACGATCGGCATCGACCTCGTCGCCATGTGCGTCAACGACATCGTCGTCCAGGGCGCCGAGCCACTGTTCTTCCTCGACTATTTCGCCACCGGCAAGCTCGACCCCGACCAGGGGGCGGCAATCGTCGGCGGCATAGCAATCGGCTGCCGACAGGCCGGCTGCGCGCTGATCGGCGGCGAGACCGCTGAAATGCCCGGCATGTATAACGACAAGGATTACGACCTTGCCGGTTTCGCCGTCGGTGCGGCCGAACGCGGCCAGTTGCTGCCGACAGACGATATTGTCGAAGGCGACGTGCTGCTGGGGCTGGCTTCCTCGGGCCTGCATTCAAATGGCTTTTCGCTGGTGCGCCGCATCGTTGGCGTCAGCGGGCTTGCCTGGAGCGATCCGGCGCCGTTCAACGATGAGGCGACGCTGGCCGAAGCGCTGCTCGAGCCGACCCGCATCTATGTGAAATCGATCTTGAAGGCGATCCGCAACACGCATGGCATCAAGGCGCTGGCCCATATCACCGGCGGCGGCTTTCCCGAAAACATTCCGCGCGTCCTGCCGAAGGACTTTTCCGCAGAGCTCGATCTCAATGCCATCGATGTGCCGCTGGTATTTTCCTGGCTGGCGAAGACTGGCGGCGTGGCGCCGGAGGAGATGATGCGCACCTTCAACTGCGGCATCGGCATGATCCTCGTCGTCGCCTCCGGCCAGGCCGCACAGGTCGCAGCCGTGCTGCAGGAGGCCGGCGAGACGGTGACGCCGATCGGCCGCATCGTGCCGCGCCGCGACGCCGGCGTCATCTATCGGGGCTCGATCGGCCTATGAGCAGGAAACGCACGGTTGTTCTGATCTCGGGACGCGGCTCCAACATGACGGCGCTGATCGCGGCGGCGAGCGACCCGGCCTATCCCGCCGAGATCGTCGGCGTCATCTCCGACCGAGCCAACGCCGCCGGCCTTGGCATCGCGGCCGCGCGCGGCATCCCGACCAAAGTCATCGTGCGCGCCGACCATGCCAGCAAGGAAGCGCATGATGTGGCGATCGACGCCGCTCTGATTGCGTTCAACGCCGAGATCGTGGCGCTGGCCGGCTATCTGCGCATTCTCTCCCGCGGCCTGGTCGAGAAGTGGCAAGGGCGCATGCTCAACATCCACCCTGCCCTGCTGCCGGCCTTCAAAGGGCTCGATACGCATGCGCGCGCCCTGCGCGCCGGCATTCGCATTCATGGCTGCACGGTGCATTTCGTCACATCAGAGATGGATGACGGCCCGATCATCGCGCAGGCAGCGGTGCCGGTGATGGCCGGCGACAACGAAGACACGCTGGCCGCCAGAGTGCTGAAGGCCGAGCACCGGCTTTATGCGCTGGCGCTCGGGCTGGTCGCCGACGGCAAGGCGCACATGGAAGGCGGCCGCACCGTGCTGGCACATTTCGCCGACGATGCCGAAAACGGAACTTCCGTGGTGATGGCCCCCGACCCGCTGCGCGAAGAGCGCGATCTCGAACATCTGGCGCGGATCACGCCGTAGGCGCTTCAGGACCTGAAAGCCCTTGGATATTTTTGACAGCGCGATCCGGGGAAAAGGCGATCTCGCCGGCGTCTTTGAATATGACGACACTGAAGGGCCAGCAAACGCCACGGCTTATTTTTACCTATACGAAGCGCATGACGAGGTAGTTGGGCGGATCATCGGCGCAATTCATATTCGATCGGGTGCCTGGGCGATCACCGAAGCGGATATTGCCGTCCAATGGGACAAAGATGAGAGGCGCGTCGGCCTGTTCGTCTTCGGCACTTTGTCGGCAGCCTTTGATGCCGCTACGGGCGCTAAATACGGTGGCGGATACGGCAAGGACTTCCAGCGCGAAATTCCCTGGTCCTGAGATCTAACAGATGAAACAGCTGCTTCTTCTTCGCCACGCCAAGTCGAGCTGGGACGACCCGGCGCTTGCTGATTTCGACCGGCCGCTCGGGCCGCGCGGGCTGAAGACGGCGCCGCTGATGGGGCGCGAACTGGCCCGGCGCAGTTGGCAGCCTGACCTGGCGCTGGTGTCGCCGGCGCTGCGCACGCGCGAGACATGGCGGCTGGTCTCGGCGGAACTTTCGGCGAGCGTAACGGTGGAGTTCGCCGAGGCGCTTTTCGAAGCCACGGCTGGCGACATTCTGGCCGAGGTGCAGCAGGCAGTCGCATCGGCTAGCTGTCTCCTGGTGCTCGGCCATAATCCCGGCCTGGAGGACTTTGCCCGCCGGCTCGCCGGTCCGCGATCGGGTGTGGCTGCTCTAAGGAAACTTGAAGAGAAACTCCCGACCGGCGCCCTTGCCCGCTTTGTCATCGACGGCGATTGGGCGGATCTCGGCTTCGGCGCGGCTCGGTTGACGCATTGCATCAAGCCGAAGGATATAAGCTAGACCAAGCGGCCTAACGGGCTAGCCGCAGGTGACAGCCGCAAACCGTGTTTTGAAAAGACCACGCAATCAAGGACATAAGACCAACTGCTGGCGGATTGATTCAAGATCTTTGCGGCCCAGAGTCAATTACATAAAACCAAGAGCGGTGGGCCAGGCCCACCGCTCTTTGTGGTCGTCGATTTCTCAAAAAATCAACGACCCCAGATGCCCTGGCCGGATTGCGGCTGGTTCGAGTCGCCCTTGATCGTGAAATCGCCGAGGCTGGCCGGCTTGCGGATTGAGGCGGTATAACTGTGATCGATGTTGCCGGCGGGCGCTGTCACAGCAGGCTGGTTGACGCCGTCGGAGCCGTAGTGGTCGCTGCCTGCGAAAGCGGTGCCGGTGGCAAGGAGGATGGCAGCAGCGGTAAGTGCGATCTTGGTCATTTCAGGTAATCCAGATTTTTCAGTTCTGTCCGTCAAGTGGCGTGCCTTGGGAGGAATTCGCGTCGCTCGGACCACCCCGAAATGGGTGTGCGTTGCTGCCATTGCCAATCACAAAAATGTGCGAACCGAACCGTTCGGTTCGGTCTTGGAAGGCGCTGAATGGCGTAGTTGTTGCTATATTCTATTCTCCAGGCGGCTCCGACCTCGCAACGCCCCTCGTTGCGTTACCCTTTGCATCTCAAAGGTCGTGAAACCTAGTACGTCGCGCATGTCGTATTCGCCGGGCGGCCGGACGGCGACCCAACGTGCTGCCGCAATGGCGCCGTGCGCGAACATCGAGCGGTCGCCGGCCGAATGGGAAAGCGTGAGCGTCTCGCCCTCACCGAGGAAGCTCACGCTGTGCTCGCCGACGATGCTGCCGCCGCGCAGCACGGCAAAGCCGATCTCGCCGGCAGGGCGTGGACCTGTAACGCCGTCGCGGATGCGTTTCGCCACATCGTCCAGCCTGACGCCATGTCCGCGAGCGGCCGCCTCGCCCAGCATCAGCGCCGTGCCCGACGGTGCGTCGACCTTCATGCGGTGATGCGCTTCCAGGATCTCGATGTCGGCGGCGGGACCAAGTGCTCGCGCCGCCTGTTCGACCAGCCCAGCCAGCATGTTGAGCCCCAGCGAGTAGCTGCCTGAGCGAACGATGGCGACGGACTTCGAAGCAGTAGCGATGGCGGCGAGATCGGCCGGCTCGAAGCCGGTCGAGCCGATGACCAGCGCCGGGCCGCCGCAGGCCGCGCAAGCTTGTGCAAGATCGACGGAGGCCGAAGGCGTGGTGAAATCGATGATGACATCGGCAAGCGCCAGTGCTTCGTCGCGTTCGACCAGCCCCTCGCCGGCGCTGCCCGGCCTGTGAAAGCGGGCGACGAGCGCCAGCCTGGGATCGGTCTCGACGGCCAGCGCCATCTCCCTGCCCATGCGGCCGAGCGCACCGGCTATGGCTATCTTCAACAGATGCGGCATGGCGGCTTTCACTGGAAATGCGAGTCACAACAATGATCTACCATGCCGCCCTGCCAGATTGATTCAGCCGGCGCCATGCGTCTTGAGCATCATGCCGGCGATCTCCTTGACCAGCTTGGCGGCAACCAGCGCGGTGAGATTGGAGACATCCTGGCTTGCATTGTATTCGACGACATCGGCGCCGACGATGGGCTGGTCGATCCGCTGGATCAGGTTGATCACTTGCCGGGTTGTAAGACCACCGGGTTCGGTGCGACACGCCGGGCGCACAAGCCGGGTCGAGGCCGTCGAGATCGACCGAGAGATAGACCGGCGTCTTGAGATCGAGCTGCAGATCCTCGCTGAAATGCCGCGCCTCGATCATTTCGACGCCGAAGCGCTTGAGCTGGTCACGAAGTTCATCATTGAGGGTGCGCAGGCCGATCTGGACCAGCCGGTCGGCCAGTCCCTCCTCCAGGATGCGCGCGAAGGACGAGGTGTGGGACCGCCTGTTGCCCTGATAGGCATCGTAGATGTCGGGATGGGCGTCGATCTGGACGATCGTTAGCCTGGCATGGCGGCGGCGCACGGCACGCAGCACCGGCCAGGCGATGGCATGATCGCCGCCGAGGCTGATCAACGGGCGGCCGGCATCCAGCGCGCGGCCGACCTCGGCCTCGATTCGCTCCCACGGATCGCCGGCGCCTGAAAAGTCGATGTCGCCGTGGTCGACGAAACTGTCCGCCACATCGAAGCCGGTTTCGCTCCACGAGCTGTGCGCGTCGCTTTTGAGTTCGCGCCGGATCAGGGCCGGCGCTGCAGCCGCGCCCTTGAGATAGGACGAGTTCTCGTCATGTGGTATTCCCAGAAGCGAAACCCTGGTCATCGGCGTGCGATCTCCGGCAACAGGCAATCTCCCTAAACCTGGGTGCTGGCTGGCGATAGCAGTGCCGCTTGGGCCAGTTGCGAAGGCGATCAGGCGTCACTTCCCGATCGCGCCGCCCAGTCTTTGCCTGACGATCGCGATATGGAAATCCGTGCCGTGCAACAGCCCGTCATCGTTGAAGTCGTAGCTGGAATTGTGCAGCGGCGGCGAGGTCTCGCCATTGCCGAGAAAGACGAAGCAGCCCGGTACGTGATCGAGGAAGCGGGCGAAATCCTCCGAGGCGGTCATCGGCTCCGCCGCGATGCTGGCGGCGCCATAGGCCAGCACGCGCCTTGCGGCGACAAAGGCCGCGTCCACCAGGTCGGCGTCGTTTTGCAGCGGCACGAATTCCCTGCTGTAGGTCACCTCGGCGGCCACGTTATAGGCGGCGGCGGTGCCCGCTGCGATGACCCGCATCTGGCGCTCGATCTCGGCGCTGACCTCGGGCCGAAAACTGCGGACGTCGCCGAGGATGCGGGCGAGGCCGGGCAACGCGTTGCGGGTGCCGTCGGTGATCAGCTCGGTCACCGAAACCACGGCTATGTCGGCCGGGCTCAGCCGGCGCGAGACGATGGTCTGCAGATTGGTAACCAGCGCGCAGGCGGCGACCAGCGTCTCGTTCCCGGAATGTGGCCGCGCCGCATGGCCGCCGATCCCCTTGAGCACGATCTCGAAATTGTCCTCCGCCGACATGAACGGGCCGGCGCGGGTCTCGAAATGTCCAATGGGCAGGCCCGGCATGTTGTGCAGGCCAAAGATCTCGTCGAAGGGAAAGCGCTGCAGCAGCCCGTCGTCCAGCATCGCCATCGCGCCCCTGCCCCATTCCTCGGCGGGCTGGAAGATGAAACGCGCGGTGCCGTCGAAACCGCCCTCGGCGGCGAGCAGCTTTGCCGCGCCGAGCAGCATGGTGGTGTGGCCGTCATGACCGCACGCATGCATGATGCCGGGGTTCTGCGAGCGATAGGCTGTCGCCGACTGCTCGGTGATGCGCAGCGCATCCATGTCGGCCCTGAGCGCAATCGCCCGGTTGCCGCTGCCGCGCTTCAACGTGCCGACGACGCCGGTGCCGCCGACCCCCTCTGCAACATCGTCCAGCCCGAATTCGCGCAGCTTCGCGGCGACAAAGGCAGCGGTGCGCTTTTCCTCGAAGCCGAACTCGGGGTGCGCGTGCAAATCGCGCCGCCAGCCGGTCATTTCCTGCTTCAGCACATCACGATCGAGCTCAGCCATTTTCTCCCCCGACCGATCTTGCAAGCTCACTGGCGACATCAAGCAGGATGTTGGCGCCGGCGACAAGCTCGGCATCTTCAGTGTGTTCGCGCGGATTGTGGCTGATGCCACCGGCGCTCGGCACGAAGATCATCGCCGCCGGTGCGATGCGTGCCATCATCTGCGCGTCATGGCCGGCGCCCGATGTCATGCGCCTGACGCCGAGACCGCGGTTTTTCGCGGCCGCCTCGATCCGCTCGACGATGCCGATGTCGAACAGCACCGGTTCGAAACGGGCCAGTTGCTCTGCCGAAATCGACAGGCTCTCGGCTGCAGCAAGCTCCTCGAGATAAGCCGCAAGGGCCGCCTCATGCGCCTGCAGGCGCTGTTCGTCGGGATCGCGCAGATCGACGGTGAAGATAGCGCGCGAGGGAATGACGTTGATGGCATTGGGTTCGAAGCGCATCGTGCCTACAGTGACCACGGTTGGCCCATTTGAAGCTTTCGCCCGGTCGTGCAGGAAAGTGATGATGCGGGCGGCGGCATGGCCGGCTTCGCTGCGCATCGACATCGGCGTGGTGCCGGCATGGTTGGCGGCGCCGTCGATGGTGATGCGCTGCCAGCAAATGCCTTGCAAATTCTCGACCGCGCCGATCGGCACGCCTTCACGCTCCAGCACCGGCCCCTGCTCGATATGAAGTTCGAGATAGGCATGCGGCTTGAGGAAGCCGGGTTCGCGGTCGCCGGCATAGCCGATGCGGGCGAGCTCCTGGCCGAGCACGCTGCCGTCCGTGCCGATGGCGGCCAGCACGGCCTCGGCGCTGACGCCACCGGCATGGCATAGCGAGCCCATCATATCAGGCGTGTAGCGCACACCTTCCTCATTGGTGAAAGCGGCGACCGCGACCGGGCGTGACGGCGAAAAGCCCGAAGCCTGCAGCGTCTCGATCACCTCCAGCCCGGCCAGCACGCCGTAGCAGCCATCATAGATGCCGGCATCGATGACGGTGTCGATATGCGAACCGATGAGCAGTGGCGCCTGCCCGGCATTGTCGGGGCATTGCCAGATGCCGAAAATATTGCCGACCCGGTCGATGGCGACTTCCAGCCTGGCCTGCCCGAGCCAGCCGACAAAGAGGTCACGGCCCTGTTTGTCTGTGTCGGAGGCGGCGAGCCGGATCAGCCTATCCTCACTGTCGCGGCCAACGGCGCCGAGTTCCCGGATGCGGCCAAGCAGACGCTGTGCATCGATCCCGATCATGGCTATGCCTCGGCCTTCAGCTTGCCGGCCAGCACATCGGCGGGGCTCTGCCCGACCAGCTCGGTATAGCGATGCGGGTCTGTGGCGCCTTCGGTGTTGATCAGCAGCACGCGGGATTTGTCGTCGAGCCCGAGCGCGGCCTTGTGGTCGGCCACCGCCCGGATCAGCCCGGCCAGACCGACGCCGCCGCTTTCGCCGGCGACGATCACTGGATCATTGCCAGCCGGCCGTGCCAGCCGCCGCATCACCGCGACCGCCTCCTCCTCATCCACCGTCATGAAGGCATCGGCAACCCGCGCCAGAACGCGCCAGGCAACTTGCGAGGCCTCGTAGCATTCGAGCATCGCCATCACCGTCGGCTGATCGTGTGCGACCTTGACCACGTGGCCCGCCCGGGCGGCTGCGACAACGCAGGCGGCGCGGGCCGGCTCGACGACGATGAAGGTCGGCCTGGCGTCACCGAGCACGATGGCGAGATGGCCGGCCAGGGCGGCGGCAATACCGCCGACACCGGCCTGCACGAAGACATGGGTCGGCGGCTGCGGCAACTGGCCCAACGCTTCGCGCACGATCGCCGTATAGCCCTGCATGACCAGACCGGGGATGCGCTCGTAGCCCGGCCAGGAGGTGTCGGACACCACGGTCCAGCCTTGCTCCGCTGAAACCTCGGCGGCCTGCCTGACCGAGTCGTCATAATTGCCGTCGACGCGGATCATCTCGGCGCCATAGCGGGCTATTGCTGCAATGCGCGCCTCGCTGACGCCGGCGTGAACGAAGATTGCCGCTTTCGCGCCAACCAACTGTGCACCTTGCGCGACCGAGCGGCCATGATTGCCGTCGGTGGCGCAGGCAACCGTCATGCCGGCAGCGACCGCCCGGACGTCGAACCGGTTGAGATCGGCCACGTCAACGGGCCGATGAAGCGATCGTCTCGCCTCCTCCAGCACCAGTCGAAAAACGGCATAGGCGCCGCCGAGCGCCTTGAAGCTGCCGAGACCGAGGCGAAAGCCTTCATCCTTGATGTGGACGGCGCCGAGGCCGAGTTCGCCGGCCAGCACCGGCAAGGCATGCAGGGGCGTTGGCAGGTGATTGTCGCGATGGGCCAGAAAGCGCTCGACCGTATCGGCGCCGGCATTCCCCAGCGTTTCGGCATGGACGGGATCGAGCAGCCGACGGTGCAAGGCATTGCTGTTGAGCAGGAACACGGGCGGCCTCCTTTGGGTATGACGAAATCATATTGCAGCCGAGGCGCAAATAGCGCTGTTATTGGCGCTTCGAAATGCAAGTTTGTTTCGCCAGGATAGCGCTTTGCCTCGATCGCCTTCGCTCGACAGTTTCGACCTCGCCATCCTTGCCATCCTGCAGCGGGACAATACGACGCCGCAGCGGCTGATCGGCGAAGCCGTCAACCTGTCGGCGCCGGCGGTGCAGCGGCGCATCAAGCGCATGGAACAGTCCGGCGTCATTGCGGGCAATGTCGCCGTGGTCGACCCGGCGGCGGTCGGCCATCCCATCACCATCGTCGTCGAAGTGGAACTGGAGAGCGAACGCTCGGACCTGATCGACGCGGCCAAGCGGCAGTTCTCGGCGGAGCCGCAAGTGCAGCAGTGCTACTACGTCACCGGCGAGGCCGACTTCATCCTAGTCATCACCGCGGCCGACATGGGCGCCTATGAGGCTTTGACGCGCAGACTGTTCTTCGACAGCAAGAATGTCCGAAAATTCCGCACCTTCGTTGCCATGGACCGTGTCAAGGTGGGGCTGACGGTGCCTCTGCCGGGATAGCCAGTCTCTTTTACGCAATTCCGGACGGAAAACCGCTCACACTTTTCCTGGATTGCTTTAGCCCGCCGGCCGCAGCCAGACCTTGTTGTCGTGGAAGGCCGCGCCGCCATAGGGCGCTGGTGCGTCGGCGCCGGTGAGCACATTGATGCCTTCGCCACGCTCATGCGCGCTGTTTGGCCAGATGCCCTCGGCGATCACCACGCCGCGCTTGAGGCCTTCGAACAGCTTTGCGTGCAGCACCACCTCGCCGCGCCGGTTGCCGACCTCGATACGGTCGCCGTCGCCCAAGCCAAGCGCGGCAGCGTCGTCCGGATGCACCAGGAGTTCCGGCCGGCCTTCCTTGGCTCTCGACACCGGTGTCTCGGCGAATGTCGAATTGAGAAAATTGCGCGCCGGCGATGTGGCGAGCCGGAACGGATGCTCGGCGTCCGCCACCTCGATCAGGTCGACATGGTCAGGGAATTCGGGGAGTTCCGCCACCGGCCCGAACAGGCCCATGCTTTTCGGCGGCCGGTTGGGCGCCGCCTGCCCGCTCCAATTGGCGCGGAAGTGAAATTTCTTGTCGGCATGGCCGAAGCCAGCGATGAAATGCGCGGCCTCGAAATCCGGCTGCAGGTCGACCCATTTGTCTTCCTTCAGGCTGGCGAAGCTGCCCAGCCCGCGCTTGCCCAGGATGATGTCGATATGCTGCTGCTCGGTCAGGCCAAAGCCCGGCCGGTCGGAGACGCCGAGACGCTGCGCCAATTGCTCGATGACGAAGTGGTTGGTGCGCGGCCCTTCCGGCGGGTCGATCAGCTTGGGACCAAGCGTGATGTGCTGGTTGCCGCCGCCCTTGTAGACGTCGTCATGCTCGAGGAACATCGTTGCCGGCAGCACGACATCGGCAAGCTTTGCCGTGTCGGTCATGAACTGTTCGTGCACGCAGGTGAACAGGTCATCACGCAGAAAACCTTGTTTCACCAGCCGCTGCTCGGATGCGACATTCACCGGGTTGGTGTTCTGGATCAGCATCGCCGTCACCGGCGGGCCACCGTAAAGCGCGTCCGCTGCGCCGGTCAGCACCGGACCGATGCGCGACTGGTCGAGATGGCGAATATTGGGATCGCGCATCGCGGTGCCTTCCAGCACATCCTGGTTGAGCTTGAAGATGCCGGAATTGGAATGGAAGGCGCCGCCACCCTCATATTGCCAGGCGCCAGTGACGGCGGCGATGCAGGATGCCGCGTGCATGTTGACCGAGCCATTGCGCTGGCGGGCAAAGCCATAGCCGAGGCGGAAATAGGTTTTCCTCGTCGTGCCGACGAGGCGTGCGAAAGCCTCGATCTCGGTGACGGCAAGACCGGTGATGGCAGACGCCCATTCCGGCGTGCGCGTCTCCAGATGCGCTTCCAGCCCCTTCGGATCGTCGGTGTATCTTTCGAGATAGGCGCGGTCGGCCATGCCTTCCCTGAACAGCACATGCATGACCGCGCAGGCCAGCGCGCCATCGGTGCCGGGCTTCAGCACAAGGCCTATATCGGCCTGCTTCATCGTCGCGTTCTCGTAGACATCGATGACGACGATCCTGGCGCCACGCTCCTTCCGCGACTTGATGGCGTGGGTCATGACATTGACCTGCGTGACCACGGCATTGGTGCCCCAGATCACCACGCAGTCGGACTTCGCCATCTCGCGCGGATCGGGACCACGCAAGGCGCCCGCTCCCATCATCCAGCCGGTCCAGGCCAGATTGGTGCAGATCGAGCCGAAGAAGCCGGAGTATTTTTTCGCATGGCGCAGCCGGTCGATGCCGTCGCGCTGCACCAGCCCCATCGTGCCGGCATAGAAATAAGGCCAGACGGTCTCGGAGCCGTATTTTTCCTCGGCCGCGATGAATTTCTCGGCGACGAGGTCGAGTGCCGCTTCCCAGCTGGATTCTTTCCAGATGCCGGCGCCCTTGGCGCCGGCGCGAACAAGCGGCTTCAGCAGCCGGTCGGGATGGTGGACACGGTCGGCATAGCGCGCGACCTTGGCGCAGACCACACCAGCCGTATACGTATTGGACTTGGCGCCATGGACACGGCCGATGCGGTTGCCATCGAGCAGTTCGACCTCGAGCGCGCAGGTCGACGGACAATCATGCGGACAGGCGGAGTGGCCGATTCTGAGCTTGGCGTGCTGGTTCATGCGGCGTTTTTAGCGGGTTTCGCGGGCGGCGTGTAGGGCCAGATCTTACCCTCCCCTTGATGGGGAGGGTCGGCGCGCAGCGNCCCCCACCCCGCTCCGCTTCGCGGATCGACCCTCCCCACAACGGGGGAGGGTAATCACTCCGCCGTGCCTTCCTCATACTCGGCCGACATGGTCAGCCACTTTTCCTCGTGGCCGGCAAGCTGCTGTGCCAGTTGCGATCGCTCCTTGGCGAGCCGGGTCGCCGTCGACGGATCCTTTTCGTAGACGGCCGGATTGGCGAGTTCGTCCTCGATCAGGTCGATGCGCTTGCGGATGCGGTCCATCAGCGCTTCGGTGGCGCGGATTTCCTTTGCCAGCGGCTCGAAGGCGGCGCGGCGCGCCGCGGCATCGCGGCGGCGATCGGCCTTGGATGCCTTCTCGGCCTCGCGCTTGCCGCGTCGGTCGCCGGACACGCCGGTGACCAGCGTCTTGTAGTCCTCAAGGTCGCCGTCATACGGGTTGACCGCCCCGTCCTTGACCAGCCACAGCCGGTCGGCGGTCGCTTCCAGCAGATGGCGGTCATGCGAGATGAGGATGACGGCGCCGGGAAACTCGTTCAGCGCATGGATCAGGGAC
Organism: Mesorhizobium sp. LNJC405B00; assembly: GCF_000502615.1. NCBI lineage: Bacteria > Pseudomonadati > Pseudomonadota > Alphaproteobacteria > Hyphomicrobiales > Phyllobacteriaceae > Mesorhizobium > Mesorhizobium sp. LNJC405B00. The sequence goes on from NZ_AYWC01000015.1 coordinate 18,888, forward strand.
TCGCGGCTGTCGATGTCCAAATGGTTGGTCGGTTCGTCGAGGATGAACAAGTTTGGCCCCTCAAAGGCCGACAGGCCCATCAGCAGGCGCGCCTTCTCGCCGCCGGACAGGTCCTTGGCGGCGGTGTTCATCTTCTCGGTGGTGAGACCGAACTGGGCGACGCGGCCACGTACCTTGGATTCCGGCGCCTCCGGCATCAGCCGGCGGACATGCTCGTAGGCGTTTTCATCAGGCCTGAGATCGTCGAGCTGATGCTGCGCGAAGATCGCCACCTTCAGGCCCGGCGCCACCGTCATGGTGCCGGTTTCCTGCTTCAGCCGGCCCGAGAGAAGCTTGGCGAAGGTCGACTTGCCGTTGCCGTTGGCGCCGAGCAGCGCGATGCGATCGTCGGCATCGATGCGCAACGTCATCTTCTTCAGGATCGGCTGGCCCTCGGTGTAGCCGACATTGACGTTGTTCAAGGCAATGATCGGCGACGCCACCGTTTTCACCGGTTCGGGGAAAGAGAACGGCCGCACCGTGTCGTTCACGATCGCGGCAATCGGCTTCATCTTCTCCAGCGCCTTGATGCGCGACTGCGCCTGTCTCGCCTTCGAAGCCTTGGCGCGGAAGCGTTCGACGAAGGACTCCATGTGTTTGCGCGCGGCTTCCTGCTTGACGCGGCCCTTCTCCTGCAATTCCTTCTGCTCGGTGTACTGGCGCTCGAACTGGTCGTAGCCGCCGCGCCAGAAGGTCAGCTTCTTCTGGTCGAGATGAACGATGGAATTGACGGCGCGGTTGAGCAGGTCGCGATCGTGCGAGATCAGAAGCACCGTGTGCGGATATTTCGACACGTAGTTTTCCAACCAAAGCGTGCCTTCGAGATCGAGATAGTTGGTCGGCTCGTCGAGCAGCAGAAGGTCGGGCTCGGCAAACAGCACCGCGGCGAGCGCCACACGCATGCGCCAGCCGCCGGAGAAGGACGAGGCCGGGCGGCGCTGCGCGGCGTCGTCGAAGCCAAGGCCAGCGAGGATGGTGGCCGCGCGAGATTCCGCCGAATGCGCATCGATATCCGCCAGCCGCATATGGATGTCGGCAATGCGGTGCGCGTCGGTGGCGGTCTTTTCCTCCTCGAGCAATGCGGTGCGCTCGAGGTCGGCCTTGAGCACGATTTCGATCAGCGGCTCCTCGGTTCCGGGCGCTTCCTGCGCCACCTGGCCGATGCGGGTGTTCTTGGGCAGGCTTATCGAGCCGGTCTCGGAGGGAAAGTCGCCGGTGATGGCCTTGAACAGCGTCGTCTTGCCGGTGCCGTTGCGGCCGACGAGGCCGGCCTTGGTGCCGGCCGGCAAGGTCAGCGAGGCATGATCGAGAAGCAAGCGTCCGGCCATGCGGAGCGAAAGATCGTTGATGATAAGCATGCCGGGGCTTTTGCACGGGAGGGCGGCGCTTCGCAAGGGCCTGGGCGCTGGCGGGGGCATAAGGCATGAAGACGGCGCGCCCAAAGCGCGCCGTCCATCACTGCTAACTGCAGACTGACTTTAAGAGGCTGCCTGGTTCAGGCTTTGGGTTTGCGCTTCGTCACCTTGGCCGCGGCAGCCGGAACGGCCGGCTTGCGGCCGAGGCCCGAAGACTTGGCCAGTGCCGAACGGGTCGCGGAGTAGTTCGGCGCCACCATCGGATAGTCCGACGGCAAGCCCCATTTGCCACGATATTCCTCCGGGCTGAGACCATGGTCGGTCATCAAGTGGCGCTTCAGCGACTTGAATTTCTTGCCATCTTCCAGACAGACGATGTGGTCGGGAAACACCGACCGCTTCGGATTGACAGCAGGGTTCAGCGCGGGGCTTTCCACGGCGGCAATGCTGCCCAGCTTGCGCACCGATGCGCTGACGCTGGCGATCAGATCCGGCAGGCCAGACGCAGGGAGAGGATTGTTGCCGACATAGGCCGAGACGATGTCAGCAGTCAGTTCAATAGCGGTCTTGCTGTCGATGGTGTGCAATTCTGTTTCTCCCGCCGGTCATGAAGTTGCCGGCTTTTTTTAAGACTTCTCTTGATGTATCGACCTAGCTGCACCCCCCAACGGATCGCTAAAGTCTCAATAAACGATCAAGAATCGGAACAGGAGGATGTTTCCACAACAGGTTGCAACGTTGCAAATTAGAAAATCTAATACTTGGAAACGGCCGACTTCGCGCCAGCAGATTTCAACTGCACGGACGCCGCAGGTTTAGAGTCGGCCAGTATGTCCAGAATGCGCTTCCAGCGGGCGCACCGGCCGAAATCTTTTTGCTCTATCGCTTTTTCGGCCTTCATGGCGGCGTAGAGCGGCGCCTCGGCGCCGAACTCCTTGAGCAGCCAGAATGCTTCCTGTCTGGCGAGGCGTTCATCGTCGTCAAGCATGTTCAGCCTCCGAGCGTTCTATGCCCACCGCAATACAGCTGCCGATGACGAGGACCGCACCGGCTATCGCGGTCAGCGTCAGCCTTTCGCCCGAAAGTGTCAGCAGCAGCGTCGACGCGATCGGCGTCAGATAGGCGATGACCGCAACCTTGCCGCCGCCTTCAAGCTTCAAGGCGCGCGACCAGAAATAATATCCCAGCCCCATCGGACCGGCGCCGAGATAGAGGCCAAGCAGGAGGTGCTCGCTGGATGGCCAGGCTGCGCCGTCGTGAATACACCATAGCAAGGTCAGGCCGACGCCGACCAATGCCGAAGGCAAAAGCAAACGCTCCGACGGTGTGGCCAGGCGGGCGACCGCAATCGAATAGAAGGCCATGCACAGCGCCGAGCCGAAGGCAGCGAGATAGCCGACGATGCTGCCTTGGAGAAAAGGCTGGCCGCGACCACCCGAGATCACCAGCGCCACGCCGACAAAGCCGAGCACGGCAGTCAAACCCAGAAGCACGGGGCGTTGCCGCTTGCCCAGCACGATGACCGCCGCCGCGACCATCAGCGGCCAGGTGTAGGCGACGAGATTGGCCTCGATCACCGGCATGGAGGCAAAGGCGATGTATTGCAGCACCATGGTGCCGACCAGGCCAATAAAGCCGACCGCGACCGGCGCCAGGGTGCCGTCAGCACCCTTGGCAAAGGCTGCGTCTTGCGTGTCCCCCTTCCGGCTCGCCAGATGGATGACGGCGAACACCAGAGCCGCTCCACAAAACTGCAGCAACTGCACGAGCGACACCGGATGGCTGGCCAGCAGGGATTTGCCGACCAGCGCGTTGGTCGACCACAGGGCGACCGCGCCGGCGGCGAAGACCAGGGCCGATGGCGAACCCGATCCATCCCGGAATCGGCGCGACGGTGCCTTGTCCTTATCGCCGACCATGATGTTACCGACGGCCAAACCGGCGTCCACTTCTATGCTCTGGCTACCATGATTCCCTTGATCCGCCCGGGACCGGCGCATCGGTCGCCGCCGCAACCGGACGTTCTTCCTCGAAGCGCCGATAGGCCGGCAGCTGGTTCGTCCAGACGTCTTCGGCCAGTTCGTTGACCCATTCGCGATCGTGATCATTGTCGGCTGCGAGATAGAACATGCGATTGTCGTCGACGTAGGGCTTGGCCACAGAGCGCTGGTTGAGGACCAGCGTGACGCGCGAGCCGAGCTGGATCGGCGCGGTGCGGTGCAGCACACCGAGAAACTGGCCGAGTGTGGCGTAGTTCATCTTGTGGTCGATGCGCATGACCTGGTTGCGCGGAATCTCGCGGCCGGATTCAAGGATGGCGCGGCCGGTCTCGGAATCGTCGCAGTAGATTTCGAGATGGCCGCCGACCAGCGGATTGCTGATCGACAGCGGAATGAGTTCGGTGACCGGGACACCGTCGCAATGCCAATCGACGGCGCCGTCCTTGGGATTCATGAAAGTGACGGTCGAGCCGACGATCGACAGCGGATAGGGCTCGAGCTTGGTGCCCATCATGTCGGACAGACGTTCCAGGCGCAGCTTGTCATGCAGCAGTTCCTTGATCTCCGGGATGAAGCGGTCGGCGCCGGTGATGAAGGTCAGGTCGAGGTGCTTGTGCACGGCGTGGCTGGCCTTGAGCTTCAACGCCGCCTCTTCGATCGCCGCCAGCAGCGCCGGGTCGTAGCCATGCAGATACTGCGCAACGCCGAAACCCGACACTTTCCAGGCCGTCTCATGACCGATAATGGCTTCTCGGCTCATCGCGTAGCGCAGTTCAGGTATGGTATGGGCGTTCATTCTACTTCTCCAGGATGGGGGCATCACTTGGTAAACTGTCGATTAATTTCCCCACCCCTGTAAAATTAGGAATGCTGGTGCTAGTGTAAGCCCAGCTTAAGGTCGAAACGCGTGCGTCTGCTCAGTCAGGTCAACCTCAATTCGCTGAAGATTGTCGAAAGTGCCGCCCGGCACCGTAACTTCACGCGCGCCGGCGAAGAGCAGTTTATTACTGCTTCCGCCGTCAGCCAGCGCGTCAAAAGCCTCGAGGACCAGCTGCGCTTCAAGATCTTCCAGCGCGGTGGCAATGCGGTGTCGCTGACACCCGAAGGCGAGACCTATGTGTCGCGCGTTCGCGAGGCGCTGGAGCGCATCGTGGCGGCCAGCATGGAGGCGACCGGACAGTCGCAGGCGCATGTGCTGAAGATTTCGGTGCTGCCGACGTTCGCGGCGCGCTGGCTGTTTGCCCGCCTGCCGCTGTTCCAGCGGCAATATCCCGAAATCGAGATGCGCGTCTCGACCTCCTACGCCACCAATGAGTTCGCCACCTCCGAGTTCGACCTTGAGATCCGCTATGGCGACGGCAGCTTTCCCGACCTCAAAGCGGACCTGCTGTTCAAGGAGGATTTGACGCCGGTGTGCAGCAGGAAGCTGTTCCACGAAGTTCTCGGCGACAGGCCGCCGTCACAGGTGACGCCCGACGACCTCAGGCATTTCACGCTGCTGCATTCCGACACCTGCACGCAGAACTGGCAGTCGTGGCTGGGTTTTGCCGGCGCGAGTTCCGTGCTGGGCGAGACCAAGAGCATCTATTTCGATTCCTGCATGATGTCCTATGAGGCGGCCAATGCCGGCATGGGCTTTGCAGTCGCCAACCGCGCCTATATGGCGAGCGAGATCCGCGCAGAGCGGCTGGTGGCGCCGTTTGCCGTGCATCACCCCAACACCGCCGGCTGGTATTTCGTCTGCCCGGTCACCGCGCCCTACACGCGCAAGGTGGAACTGTTCAAACAGTGGATCATGGCCGAGGCGGCCCTGACGCAGTGCCAGCTGGACGCCGGGATTGCCGGCGGCCCGGTGCTGCGCAAGGCCATTGCCTGAGGTCGGATTCTTTCCGCGGCCTTGCGGGATTTGTGGTCTTTTCTGCTGGTTTTGCGCAGACGGCACGAGCAGAACCGGCACGAAAACTGCCACCTCATGACGCAGGCGAGAGACTCAGGTATCTTCGGTTGTTGCGGCGGACCTGATATCCGCCTGGCCGGCGCTATCAGCTCACCTCCCAAGCGGCGCCGGCCTTCTTCTCCTGAAAGCCATTTCTCGTCTCCCGCCGGAAAACGATCATTGCGCCGGCTGATCGCCGCTGGCCGCCGGCTTTGGCGCCGAATCCGTCTGCGGAGTTTGATCGAGCACCGGGGCTTTGGTTGGCTGGATGTCGCCGTCGCACGCGGCGAGCGCCAAGCTGGCGGCCAACAGAATCAGAAGCCTTTTCATGGCGACCTCCTAGGTCTGCCCTCTCCTTCGTAAGGCAACGAGGTGGTTCGGCTTTGGTTGCACGCTCGCAAACGACACCGCGTCGGCTGGAACCAAACGGCGGCTCTGAGGTTGGTTGCCCAAAGGAGATCGCGCCATGATCCGTCTGCTCATTACCGGCCTTTTCGCTTACGCGACCTATCGCATCGCCAAGGAGATCATCAAGGACGTGCCCGACAATTTCGATCCGTTGCCGGTGCCTGGCGACGAACGCGCCACCTTGCGGCGCCAGTCGGCGGCGACGGGTGTCGCGCCACGGCGATAAGGGCGACTTCGGCCCGTTGCGAACAAAGCGGAAACGATGCTTGATAGGCGATGACCATCGCCATCAATGATTCGTCCTTGCAGCCCGCCTATCTGGCGAAGCTCAACGCCGAGCAGCGGCTCGCCGTCGAACATGGCGACGGCCAGGTCGCCGGGCCGCTGCTGGTGATCGCCGGCGCCGGCTCCGGCAAGACCAACACGCTCGCCCACCGGGTTGCGCATCTGATCGTCAAGGGGGCTGATCCCAGACGCATTCTGCTTATGACATTCTCGCGCCGCGCCGCCACCGAAATGGCCAGGCGGGTCGAACGCATCGCCGGCGAGGTCCTGGGCCGAGACGCGTCCGTCATCGCCGACGCGCTGGCCTGGGCCGGTACGTTTCACGGCATCGGCGCCAGGCTGCTGCGCGACTATGCGCTGACGATCGGCCTCGACCCGGCCTTTACCATTCACGACCGCGAGGATTCCGCCGACCTGATGAATCTTGCCCGGCATGAACTTGGATTCTCGAAGACCGAAAGCCGTTTTCCGACCAAGGGCACCTGCCTGGCGATCTATTCGCGCGCCGTCAACGCGCAGGCGCCGCTTGGCGAGGTGCTGGGTTCGGCCTTTCCGTGGTGCTCGGGGTGGGCAGAACAGCTGAAAGAGCTGTTCGCCCGATATGTCGAGGCCAAGCAGGCGCAGAACGTGCTCGATTACGACGACCTCCTGCTCTACTGGGCGCAGATGGCCGCCGAGCCGGAGATCGCGGCGCATCTGGGCTCGCGCTTCGACCATGTGCTGGTCGACGAATACCAGGACACCAACCGGCTGCAGGCCTCGATCCTTTCGGCGCTGAAGCCGGACGGCGCCGGACTGACAGTGGTGGGCGACGACGCGCAGTCGATCTATTCGTTTCGCGCCGCGGAAGTGCGCAACATCCTCGATTTCCCGCAACAATTCGCGCGAGCCGCCGATGTCATCATGCTGGAGCGCAACTACCGCTCGACCGAGACCATTTTGGCGGCAGCCAATGCGGTCATCTCGGAGGCATCGGAGCGCTTCACCAAGAACCTCTGGTCGGAGCGCAAATCCTCCCAAAGGCCGAAACTGGTCAGCGTGCGCGACGAGGCGGAGCAGGCGAACTATGTCTGCCAGGCCATCCTTGCCGAGCGCGAGGCCGGCACGGTGCTGAAATCGCAGGCGGTGCTGTTTCGCGCCTCGCACCACAGCGGCCTGCTGGAGATCGAACTGACGCGCCGCAACATCCCCTTCGTCAAGTTCGGCGGGCTGAAATTCCTCGACGCCGCCCATGTCAAGGACGTGCTTTCGGTGCTGCGTTTTGCCGAGAACCCGCGCGACCGCGTCGCCGGCTTCCGCGTGCTGCAGCTGCTGCCCGGCATCGGCCCTTCGGCGGCGAGCACCATCGTCGAGACCATGGCGACATCGCTCGACGAGGAAATGGGGCTGGCCCGCTACCGGCCGCCGCAACGCGCGGCTGAGGACTGGCCAGCCTTCGTTGCGCTTTATTCCGGCCTGCGCGCGCGGTCGGGGAAATGGCCGGCCGATCTCGAACAGGTCAGGCTGTGGTACGAGCCGCATCTCGAGCGCATCCACGATGATGCAACGACGCGGCGGGCCGACCTCATGCAGCTCGAGCAGATCGGTTCCGGCTATGCTTCGCGCGAGCGCTTCCTGACCGAGCTGACGCTGGATCCACCGGATGCGACCAGCGACCAGGCCGGGCCGCCGCACCGCGACGAGGACTATCTGATCCTGTCGACCATCCATTCGGCCAAGGGCCAGGAATGGAAGAACGTCTTCGTGCTCAACACCGTCGATGGCTGCATCCCGGCCGATCTCGGCGTTGGCACCAAGGAAGACATCGAGGAGGAGCGCCGGCTGCTTTACGTCGCGATGACGCGGGCCAAGGACGGCCTGCATCTGGTGACGCCGCAGCGCTTCTTCACTCACGGCCAGGCAGCGCGCGGCGACCGCCACGTCTATGCCTCGCGAACCCGTTTCATCCCGGCCTCGATCCTCGGCGCCTTCGAGCAGACGTCGTGGGCGAGCGTCCACGCCAAGGACGATCCGCGCCACAGACCTGAAGTCCGCGTCGACCTCGGCGCCCGCATGCGCGGCATGTGGAAATAGCCGCAACCGCGAATGCCGGCAGGGAGCGACCTCAAGAGCAAATCGTCCTGTCATGGCATCTCTCAGGGAACCTCGGGCCGCCAGCCGCGTTTTCTGGCGTCCAACCCGCGATCGGAGGGCGGCGGCCGCCGCCCTTCCGCCCATCCAGAGAGGCCAGAATGCACGACGCGATGTTCTTCACCCCGGTTGCCGTTAGCGTTGGCGCCGGCCACAAACGCATGCTCGCCTCGCTGTTCGAGATGCATGATTTCCTGACCGAATTTCCGCCGTCACGCCGGCGCCTGAGCTATGGCGCGGCCGTGAGGGCTTGCGAGGCGGCGCGCGCCGGAGAAATCTCGACCGAGGCCGCACGCGATGCCCTGATCACCTTTGCAGTCACGGCAGGCATCCTCTGGCCCGCGGTCCAGCCGGCCGTCTCGGTCAAGCCGGTCGCACACGGTTATGGCGGCTACGCCGTCTGAGACGGCCGGGACCAGGCCTGCCCAGCAAAAAAGATCACTCGGACTTGCCGGCAGACGTCGAACGACAAACACGTCTTGGTGATCCCACCAAGCGTCCACTTCATCTTGGAGTAACTCGGCATTGGAAGCGTCTTGAGATAGTTTGATCACGAACCCAAGATCCATGGCCACCATGCCGTATTCCTCAACCGCGATGTCGGCCTGTTCACTGTTCAATGCAAACCGAAAGCCAAATTCACTCGGTGGCGTCTCCATTGAAGAAAAGGAATGGATCGCGAGCCGTGAGTTGTGAAAATCGGAATGCCACCAGGCCGCACAAAGCTGAACAGACGAACCAGCCATCGCGACCAGTTGTTATCGGCATGTGGAAAAGAATGAAAGCGCAAAGACTGCATCATAGAGCCGGCCAAAAACTGCCTCCTCCGGTATCGATCGCGACTGAATGGCTTTAACCTTAAATTTGTTCGCCAGGAAAGAAATCGCTTGTGGATGATCGGAACTGACGAGATCGATGTCTTCATCCTTTACAAGGTGCCGCGTCACGCATCCATACCCTGAGGCGAACTGGAGGAGTAAAAAAGCCCCCCGGCCTAGATGCCGTGTTAAATCCTTTGAGTTTTATTGCATATTTTTTTCCCATCTGAAATATCAACTGACGCTTGAGACGTCAGACACAAATCCATTATGGTTGACCGGGAAATTGAATATATCATCACTTGAATTGATGGAACAATCCGACGCCACTCTACGAATTATTTCTTCTCTAAGTAAATGCCCGTTAAACAAGTTTAGGCCGACTTCTGGATTCCTGACTCATCCGATCTATGAGCACTGGATAACGGTACAAGCCGCCGAGGCGGGTACCACGCGCGATAGCGAGCGACGCTGCAGCCACCGTTTCGCCATCGCGTTGATCACACCTCGAAGCAGAAATGGACGGCCAACCCGCAAGCAGCGGCGGACGCAGCAAGCGAGGACTAGGTACATCTGAAGGCATCATATCGATGCGGTAGGCCAACGGATCGCAGCGCCAACCAGCAGACCGAGACACTTGCGTTAAGGAACGAGGCCTGCTGCAGTCGACACCATGGAAGCTGACGGCGCCGTTGCGTATTCCAGGTCGCATTGCCGCGATCCGTTTGGAAAGCGCCTGCGCCCGACCGGAGCCTCGCCTGGCCCCCGCATTTCAATGCAACGTCGGGTCGCCGGCGAGCAGGCTGCGCGGCCCGGTCGTTTCGAAACTGACCTGATCGCGGCCGTTGGACTTGGCCTTGTAGAGGTGCCGGTCGGCCGTCAGGAACATGTCGGCATAGGTGGTGGGTCCGCTGAAGGCGACGCCGCCTATGCTTACCGAGAGCGGACAGGGCCGCCCATCCGGGGCAAACTCGACCTCGCGGATGCGCCGCCGGATCCCCTCGGCAACCAGCCAAGACTGCGACGGGTCGGCGCCGGGCAGGAAGATGGCGAACTCCTCGCCGCCGATGCGTCCGACGATGTCGGCGCCGCGCAGCTGGGCCTTGATCGTCTGCGCGATCAGCTTGAGCGCCTGATCGCCGCAATCGTGGCCCAATCGATCGTTGATGGTCTTGAAATGATCGGCGTCGACGATCAGCAGGGCGCCGGCATCGACGACGGCCTGGCTGCGCGCCTGTTCGAGATAGGCCTCGACCAGCATTGAAAACGCGCCGCGGTTGAACACCGCGGTCAGGCTGTCGGTTGCCGCGACAATGCTCAGATTCTTCTGGGCGATCGCCAGCTGGCGCATCTTGTACATCAGGAAAGAGAAGAACGATCCACCCAGCACAAGCGGCAGTAGCAGGTCGGTGAGCTGCGCCCAGCGCAATGCTTCGGGCGACAGCGACGGAAAATTGTAGGAATCGACAAGGAAGGCCGCCGCGATACAGATCGCCGTGCCGACAACCGTGACTGCTATGACCCTGCCCCAGCTGGTGGGCGACAGATCGACCCGCATGCCATTTCTCCCACTGTGTTCGCCATTTTGCAGCGGGAACACAAATGAAACCCTAAAATCTTACCTGCAATTCGAATGTGGTTAACCAGAACAATTCCAGCAAAAGTGTGAGCGGCTTTCCGGGAAGAGCGCGTTGGGCGCTTTCCCCTTCGGAATTGCCAAGACAAAGGGATAGCGCGTTTCACCGTTTCCGTTAAACGATAAAACGCTCCGGCAATCGAAAGGCGCGATCGGTTGCCTTGTGAGTGGCGACAAAAAGCCCGCCACTTGCGCGGCGGGCTTTCCGACTGGCCGGAGGCTTCTCGTCAGCGCATGTCCCTCGGGAAGTCTGGGCCATGCGGTAGGAGAGTGCCGTAAAGCCTCACGGCTGGCTCGACACTCCCGGCGAAACCTGTCTCAGCGACGCGAGATCATAAGGCATAGCTGCCGCAGATCGCTGTCGTAGGTGCCCTCGCTGGCGAGCACATCGACGCAGCGCTTCTTCATACGTGTCAGCTGGCTGTTCGACATGCTGGCGACGACACCGGGTGTCCCAGGGGTGCCTGGTGTTCCAGGAGTTCCTGGAGTGCCGGGGGTACCGGGCGTACCGGGCGTGCCCGGCGTTCCGCCAATGCCGACGCCGACACCGACGTTGATGCCGCTGCCGACGTTGACGCCGACACCGGCATTGATACCTCCGCTGCCGCCGACCGTGGCCCCAACACCGGCCTTGATGCCACCGGCTCCGCCGACCGTCGCGCCAGCGCCGGCCTTGATGCCGCTGCTACCGCCGACTGAGGCGCCGAGGCCCGCAGTAACGCCGCTATTGCCGCCGACCGTTGCGCCAGCACCCGCCTTGATACCGCCGCTGCCGCCAACCGAGGCGCCGGCACCGGCCTTGACCCCGCCGCTGCCGCCGATCGAAGCGCCAACACCGGCATTGATGCCGCCAGCACCGCCGATAGATGCGCCGACACCGACGCCAATTCCGCCGCCTGCATTCGCGGGAGCGGCAAAAATGGCGATAATTGCACCCGCCGCCAGTGTTCTAGCGATTTTTTGAGTGATATTAACCATGACACTCTCCTTGTTGCCGTTCTGCTTTGTGCATTGCAACATGCCAGCAAACCAAAGCAGACATATGCTTATGCACTCACAGCTACGCACGAGTCTTCCTTATAGTTTCTTTATTTTTTCCAAGAATAAGGATTGTAGTTCTCAAGGCGTGCACTGGTCTGCTAAAAAAAAATATGTTTTTGCTTCAATATTTAAACTCTGCTTAATTCCCTTGACAGAAATTCCACCGGAGTTGGAGCGGGTTGTGGCTGCGGCGGCCTGGAGCCGAAGGCCCACAAAAGGCGGGCCACTGACAGCCCAGCCATCTGGCCCAGTCACCGGGCAGCGTTGTGCCGACAGGGTCCTCAAAACCCGGCTTGGATCCAGAGCTGGTGCCGGGCATCGACGGCCGCGCAAATGCACCGGTTAACGCTCCCGTGCGTTTAAACGGGAAGCGCGGTCAGGAGATCAGGCGTAGGCGCGGCCTTCGTCGGTGCGTTGGAAAAACGCCAGGTCGAGCTGCACCGAAGGCCGGCCGAGAATGGTCAGCATGGTATGCGCCTGGCCGCGGTGATGGGTCTGGTGGTTGAAGACGTGTCCCAGCGCCGGCGCCAGCCGCTGCGAGACGGTGCGCATGTCGGAAACGGTCATGTAGGAGAAGCGGCCGGACAAAGCCTTTTCGGTCAAACCGCCGACCCAGTCGACGATCCGCCTGTCCTCGGCCTCACGCGCCAGCTTTAGGCCAGGCAATGCGCGGTGCAGGATGGCGTCGAGCTTTGCCGGCGCGTCGCCCTCGCCGGTGAAGCGTTTCATCCAGATGCGGTCGGTGGCCAGCAGATGGTTGAGCGTGCCCATCATCGAGCCGAAAAATGCGCCGACATCGCGGTTGAACTCTTCTTCGTCAAGTGCGGCGACGGCATCGTAGATGCGGCCATTGGCCCATTGATTGTAGGCCGCGAACATCATGAAATGCTGTTTCATCTTTTTCCCGCCGACGAGTTCCGCTTCAGCCGCAGGCGCCTAATTAGACCGCGAGGACGCAGCCGCCAATGACCATTCTGTTCTATGAACTCGTCGGACACGACGCGACCCGTCCGCTCAACCGGCATTGCTGGAAGGAGGCGGCGGCAGCAGCTTAGGGAATAGGCAGTAGGCAATAGGGTCTGAGCGCTGTACTGCCTACTGCCTACTGCCTACTGCCTACTGCCTACTGCCTACTGCCTACTGCCCACACAAGTCTCCTGATCGCCATGCCACCACCCCCCGATTTCACCGATGATTTTCGCGCCGGGCTGGTCACGCTGCTGCGCTGGCGCCGGGATGTGCGGCGCTTCGAGCGGACGGCTTTGCCCGAGGGTACGCTGGAGCGGCTGCTGGAGCTTGCCAGCGTCGCGCCGTCCGTCGGTCTCAGCCAGCCGTGGCGCTTCGTGGTGGTCGAGAGCGCCGAGCGGCGGGGCGCGGTGAGAGACTGTTTCGAGCGCTGCAATGCCGAGGCGCTGGCATGCTTTTCGGGCGAGCGCGCCGCTCTCTATGCCCGGCTGAAGCTCGCCGGTCTCAATGAAGCGCCCTGCCAGTTCGCGGTTTTCGCCGACCGCACGACGCAACAGGGCCACGGGCTCGGCCGCATGTCCATGCCGGCGACCATCGACTATTCGGCCGTCATGGCGGTGCACACACTGTGGCTGGCGGCGCGGGCGGAAGGCATCGGCATGGGCTGGGTGTCGATCCTCGACGCCGCCGAGATGGCCGCAATCCTGGACACCCCGCCTGAGTGGACGCTGATCGGCTATTTCTGCCTCGGCTATGCCAGCGAGGAGCATGATCTGCCGACGCTGGAACGCGAGGGCTGGGAGCAGCGGCGGCAGCCGGTGGTGATCAGGCGGTAAGGCTGCCCATCACTTCGTCTCTTCCTTGGCGATGAGCTTGACGCAGATCGGGTCGCCCTTCGGCATCGGCGTGCATTGCCATTCGGGGCCGAAGCCGAAGTTCGTATCTGTGCGGCGACCCAGAAAGAGCAGCAGAACAAGGCCCACGGCAGCAAAAATGCCGATAGTCAATAGGCTCCCTTTTATGTCGCCCGGCCTGAGGTGGTGGTAGGGCCAGCGCGTCCCGTCAAACATGGTCCGATGTCTTTCCATTCCGCTGGTTTCCCTTCGAAACCGTGCGTGCCTGCGCAATCGCCATTTTCCCGCAAAGCCTTGCCTTTGACCACAGCGTTGCGAACAGCCATCCGGGCGGTCGCGGTCGAATAACGCTGCCGGGGCGCCTCCCCTTGGCAATGGGCCGGGCGGCTTGTATAGAGCCCGCCACTCCACATTCCGATCTCAAGACTTTCCATCTCAAGACAAGGACGACCCCATGGCGCTCGAACGCACCTTTTCCATGATCAAGCCGGACGCGACCCGGCGCAATCTTACCGGCGCCATCACCAGGATGCTGGAAGAGGCCGGCCTGCGCGTCGTCGCCTCACGTCGCGTGTGGATGAGCCGCCGCGAGGCCGAAGGCTTTTACGCCGTCCACAAGGATCGTCCGTTCTTCGGCGAACTGGTGGAATTCATGTCGTCGGCGCCGACCATCGTGCAAGTTCTGGAAGGCGAAAACGCCATTGCCAGGAACCGCGAAGTTATGGGCGCGACCAACCCCGCCAACGCCGCCGAAGGCACCATCCGCAAGGTCCACGCGCTGTCGATCGGCGAGAATTCCGTGCACGGCTCCGACGCGCCGGAAACCGCTGCTGAAGAGATCAAGTACTGGTTCTCGGACACCGAGATCGTCGGCTGAGCCGACGCGAACCAATGTATGCAAGAGGCCGGCACTTCGCCGGCCTTTTTCTTTGGTCAGGTCCCGGCTTCGGCTTCATGCCGCTTTCAACGGATGAGCGGCGTATCCCAGAGGTCGCCGAGCAGCGTTTTCAGCTCCGAGAAACGCTTCTCGCCCAGTTCCTCGGCCCATTCCCGTTCGACGTCGAGCAGGATGTCGGCCATCTTCTGGTATGCGGCGCGCCCGCGGTCGGTGAAGTGGACGACGGTCCCGCCGCTCTCATCGGGTGCCGCCGAGCGAGTGATATAACCCATCGCTTCCAGCGTCTTCAGCAGTTGATTCATGGCCTGCTTGCTCATCGCGGCGCGCTCGGCGAGCGCGCTCGGCCGAAGGCCATCCGGGCCGGGATATTGGATCACCGCCATATGCGGCGGGCTGAGGTCCTCGAAACCCGACGCCCTGAGATCCCTGATCAGCTTGCGGTGAATGGCCATGGCCGGAACGCGCAGCAGTGCACCGATCAGCGGTGGCTTCTTTGGCGGTTCTTCCGCGGATAATGGCATTGACACTCTGGTAAATTGAGTTTACTCATTTCGGTAAATTCAATTTACCACGCGGGAGGATGAAATGCTAGACAGAGCTAGCCAGATCAGCGTCAATCCGGCCGACGAGACAATCAGCCATGGCGGCCTTGCCGTGCGCTTCCTGCTTACCGGCGACCAGTCGAACGGCAGCATCGCCGCCTTCGAACTGACGGTCGCCGGCTCGCAGCGCCTGCCCGCCCCGGCGCACAGCCACGATCACTATGAAGAGACGATGTACGGGATCGAAGGCGTGCTGATGCTGACCGTCGACGGACACCGGCACGATATCGGGCCGGGCCAGGCGCTGTGCATTCCGCGCGGCGCGGTTCACCGCTTCGACAACGACACCGCCGCGACCGCCAAGGTGCTGTGCGTGGTGACGCCGGCGGCGATCGGCCCGGACTATTTTCGCGAGGCCTTCGCCATCTTCAGCACTGGCGGCCCGCCAGACCGCACCAGGCTGATGGACCTGATGCGCCGGTTCGGCCTGACGCCGGCGCCCCCGCCGCCGCCGCAGTCTTGATCTTAACTCGCTGCGTTAAATCGCAAAATGTCACGGCCGTCCTTGTCGGCGATGATCAGCTTGCCGCCATCGACACGGTTTGACGCCGCCTTGGCGAGCGCCTCGAACAGCGCCTTTTCCTCGGCCATGATCTCCGGCGCGCAGGCCTTGTAGGTCGAGCCGATGTCGCTGATGACGATGGTCTCGCCATCGACCTTGGCGGTGGCGAAATAGGCGTTGCACGGGCCGCTGCCGCCCGCCTTGCCGGCTTCGCTGACCCGGAACGTCGCCTGCGGCTCCGAAATCACGCCGATACCGTCGATATACTCGACCAGCCAGCTCTGGCCGAACAGCGAGGCCGAGGTCGGCTTGTCGCTCGGCGCCACCATTTTCAGCACAATGGCCTGCGGCGCGTCGCTGAGCGGATCGACCTGATAGCGCGAGTCCGTGACGAACAGCAGCTTGTCGTCGGCGGTGATGCGCGCCTGCAGCGCATAGGTCATGTTGGGCCGGATCACCGTTGAATCGAAGCTGATCTCGAACTTGATGGGCACCTGGCCGGCCGGCGCTACCTTGCGCTCGCCGACAATGGCGGCCGGCGCATCGGCCAGCGATACATCGGCAAGTTGAACCGACAGCACGGCGTTGGGCGGCAGCGCGATGCGCTCGCGATACATCACCTCGCCCTTCAGGGTTTTCTCGGCGGCGACGGAAGGCTCGGGAACGGCCAGAACGCCGATAACCAGCGGCACAAAACCGAAGACGAAGAATTCGGCGATCCTGTCCAGCATGCCCTTGCTCCCTTTTTGCCGATGCGATTTGGCCAAGGGAATGCGGTCAATACATGGCTGCGCCGAGATTTATTCGGGCCGCGCCTTCCAGCGCGCCACAGCCTGGTCGTCGGCGTCCTTGGCCTCGACCCAGCCGCCATCGGTGCCGTCCACGCGGTGCTCCTTCTTCCAGAAGGGTGCACGCGATTTCAGGAAATCCATCAGGAAATTGGCCGCTTCGAACGCCGCCTGCCGGTGCGAGGACGCTGCCACCACCAGCACGATGTTTTCGCCCGGTGCGATCTTGCCGTGGCGATGGATGACGGTCAGCCCTTGCAGCGGCCAGCGCTGAAGTGCCTCGCGGGCGATGCGGGTGATTTCGGCCTCGGCCATGCCGGGATAGTGCTCGAGTTCCAGGGCCGACAGCTGGCCCTGCTCGTCGCGGCAAAGTCCTGAGAAGGACACCACGCCGCCGATGTCGGCGCGACCCCCGGTCAGTTTCGCGATCTCGGCGGCAACGTCGAAATCGTCGCGCTGGATGCGCACCGTCGGCGCGCCGGACATGGTGTCAGCCCCCGGTCATCGGCGGAAACAGCGCGATCTCGCGCGCGCCGGCTATCTTCTCGCGATGCTCGACATGTTCCTGGTTGATGGCGACGCGGATCACATCAGGATATTGCAGCGCGTGCTCATATTCGTCGCCACGCGATTTCAGCCAGCGCAGGAGGTCGGCCACCGTCTCGATACCGGCGGGCAGTTCGACATCCTCTTCCGGCTTGCCGATCCGTTCGCGCACCCAGGCGAAATAGATGAGCCGGGTGATCATCTCACTCGTCCATGATGTGCTTGAGGCCGGCGCGGAAATAGTCGTAGCCGGTGTAGAGCGTGACGAGGGCTGCGATCCACAGCAGCACCAGTCCGGTCTGCGTGGTCAGCGGGAAGATCTTGTCGCCGGCAGGCCCAGCCAGCAGGAAGGCGATGGCGACCATCTGGATGGCGGTCTTCCATTTGGCGAGCTGCGTCACCGGCACCGAGACTTTCAATGCCGCCAAATATTCGCGCAGCCCCGAAACCAGGATTTCGCGGCACAGGATGATGATTGCCGCCCACAGCGACCAGCCTGCGATTCCGGCATGGCGGTCGGTATCGGCGGCGAGCAGCAGCAGGCAGGTGGCGACCAGCAATTTATCGGCGATCGGATCCAGCATCTTGCCGATGTTCGACGTCTGCTGCCAGGCGCGCGCCAGATAGCCGTCGAGATAGTCGGTGATCGAAGCCAGCAGGAAGATGATCAACGCCGACCAGCGGGCGAAGTCGCTCGATTTCAGATGGCCCTCGAGAAAAAAGCACAGCACCACCAGCGGCACCGCGACGATGCGGGCATAGGTAAGCATGTTGGGCAGGTTGAACGCGCGCTTGGCCATATCTGAGGGACTCTTTCTGCCTGCGTACTCAAATCAGAACCGGATGTAGGGGGTCAACAGGCGAGATTCGATTGGCCAGACGAAAATAGCGCGCGATTGCCGGGATTCGAGTGGCCTGCGAGAAAAGAACGGCTGCTGCCATTTCATCGGGACAGCGGCGTCACCGGCGCTCAGCTCTCATGGAAATGATTGTAGACGAGCTTGGCGACCTGCTCTGAAATACCGTCGACCTTGACCAGATCCTCGACTGCCGCGCGGCTGACCGCCTTGGCAGTGCCGAAGGCCAGCAGCAGCGCGCGCTTGCGACCGGGACCGATGCCGGCGATCTCGTCGAGCGGGCTCTTGACCAATTCCTTCTTGCGCCGCGCGCGGTGCGAACCGATGGCGAAGCGATGGACCTCGTCGCGCAGCCGCTGGACGAAATAGAGCACGGGATCCCGCACGGGGAGCGAAAACGAGTCCCTGCCTCTGACGAAAAAACGCTCGCGGCCGGCATCGCGGTCCTGGCCCTTGGCGATGCCGATGGCCGCCACGCGATCCTCGATGCCGAGGTCGGCGAGGATCTTGCGCACCGCGCTCATCTGGCCCTGGCCGCCATCGATCAGGATGACGTCCGGCCAGGCCGGGAAGCTGCCGGAGATGTCTTCCTCGATGTCGTCGCCTGCTCCACCGGCTGCCGCGTCGTCGGGAACGACATCGCCATGTTCCTTCAGCAGCCGCGAAAAGCGCCGTTCCATCACCTCGCGCATCATGCCGAAATCGTCACCGGGCGTGATCTCGGTCGAGCGGATGTTGAATTTGCGGTACTGGTTCTTCACAAACCCTTCCGGCCCCGCGACGACCATGGCGCCAACGGCGTTGGTGCCCATAATGTGCGAATTGTCGTAGACCTCGATGCGCACCGGCGGCTTCGGCAGGCCGAAGGTCTCGGCAAAGCCGGCGAGCAGCCGGCCTTGCGTGGAGGTTTCGGCCAGGCGGCGGCCGAGCGCCTCGCGGGCATTCTGCAGCGCGTTGTCGGTCAAATCCTTCTTCTCGCCGCGCTGCGGCACCGAGATCGACACTTTACGGCCGGCGCGGGTGGACAGCGCTTCGGCCAACAGTTCCTGATCCTGGACGCCTCGCGACAGAAGGATGTTCCGTGGCGTCGGCTTGTCGTCATAGAACTGCGCCAGGAACGAGCCCAGCACTTCCGCCCCCTCCAGTGCCGGATCGGCCTTGGGGAAATAGGCGCGGTTGCCCCAGTTCTGGCCGGTGCGGAAGAAAAACACCTGGATACAGACCTGGCCGCCCTCCTGATGGATGGCAAAGACATCGGCCTCGTCGACCGTGGCCGGGTTGATGCCCTGATGGCTCTGCACATGGGACAGTGCAGCCAACCGGTCGCGATAAATGGCGGCGCGCTCGAAATCGAGCTCCTGCGAGGCCTGCTGCATGGCGGCAGAGATTTCGGTCTTCACCTTCTGGCTGCGGCCCGACAGAAAATCCTTCGCCTCGCTGACCAGCTCGGCATAGTCGCTATGCGAGATCTCCCCGGTACATGGACCGGCACAGCGCTTGATCTGGTAGAGCAGGCACGGCCGGGTGCGGTTTTCGTAAAAGGAGTTGGTGCAGCTCCTGAGCAGGAAGGCGCGCTGCAGCGAATTGATGGTGCGCCCGACCGCGCCGGCCGACGCAAAAGGTCCGAAATAGTCGCCCTTGCGCGAGCGCGCACCGCGATGCTTGTAGATGCCGGGCGAGACGTGATCGCCGGTCAACAGGATGTAAGGGAACGACTTGTCGTCCCGCATCAGCACATTGAAACGCGGCCGCAAGCGCTTGATGAGATTGGCCTCGAGCAGCAGCGCTTCGATTTCGGTGCGGGTGACGACGAACTCCATCGTCGATGTCTCGCGCACCATGCGGCCGATGCGGGCGGTGTGGAACCGGCCTTGCGCGTAGTTGGTCACCCGCTTCTTCAGGCTGCGCGCCTTGCCGACATAAAGCACGTCGCCGGCAGCGTTCATCATGCGGTAGACGCCGGGCGCATTGGGCAGCCGCTTGACCAATGTCTGGATGACCTCCGCGCCGACCATGCCGTCGGCGTCGCCGGCATGCGGCGCCCAGTCTATCGCTGTGAAGGCGACATCGGGCCCGGTGGCCTCGGGCTCGACGATCTCCTCGACCGCTTCATCCTCAAGCTCGATGTCAGGCGGCATATCGTCGGCGGCGCCGGCGCGCGTCTTGTGTTTCTGGTCTGCGGGACTCATTCCACCATGCCTGTCACATCCGGCGTCTGCCATGCAAGATGCTGGCCGCCGTCGAGCGCGATCATCTGGCCGGTCACCGAGCGCGCCTCCCAGAGATAGCGGATGGTGGCGCCGAATTCGGCCAATTGCGGGCCGCGCTTCAGAATCAGGCCATCGACCTGCTTTTGGAAATCATCATCGTCCTGGCGCGCATTCTTCAGCGCCGGACCGGGACCGATGGCGTTGACGCGGATGGGCGGACCGAGCGCCTGTGCCAGCATTTCGGTCTGCGTCCACAGGGCCGACTTCGAGAGCGCATAGGAGAAATAGCGCGGCGTCGGCCGCCAGACGCGCTGGTCGATGATGTTGACGATCAGCCCCTCCTGCCCTTGCGGCAAGGCGCGGGCGAAGTTTTGCGCCAACAGCGCCGGCGTCTTCACATGGATGGCGAAGTGAAGGTCCCATGCCGCCCAGTCGAAGTCCTCGACGCTATCGTCGACGAACAGCGACGCATTGTTGACAAGAAGCGTGACCGGGCCGAGCGCTGCCGCGGCGCGGCCGACGAGATCGCCAACCGCATCCATGTCGGTCAGATCGGCGGCTACCACGCCGGCGCGGCCGCCTCCGTCCCTGATGCTCGCAGCCAGCGCGTCGGCCTCGGCGGTCGAGCGGTTGGCGTGGATGGCGACGGCAAAACCGTGCGCGGCCAGATCCTCGACGATCGCCTTGCCGATCCGCTTCGCCCCGCCCGTCACCAGCGCCGTTCCGGCGGCTTCGATCATCTGTCAATCCTCAATCTGCGCCTCAATTCGGCTAGCGGCACATTGTGACGCGTCCAGGGGTTAAATGCCGTTTCCACCTGGGGCAGGAATGTGGCGAAACGGCTTTTTCGCCGCCGGCACCGCCCCGGATTCGGGTCGGCAGGACCGCAATATAGGACGCTGAACCCGTTGCACCAAGCCGAGTGCAGTGCAGCATCGCCTGCGTACTGACATTTCGCTGTTGCGAAGATGCAACGTCAAGCTTCGGCCTCATTCGTGCCGGGGAATGACCCATTTTCAGGTTCGCTGCCGCCGCATTTTGACACGACATTCGGAACCGTTGAGTGCCAGATCCGTTTCACCCCCCGGACGGGTTGATGGCGCTCAGGACAAACAAGCCTACGTGTCTTGTGGCTTAAGGAGTAAACAACAATGCAAACCAATCTCAAATTCGCGCCGCTCGCGGTTGCGCTCGGGCTCTTCGCCCTCAGCGGTACCGCTTTTGCTGCCGATGTCGTCTCGGAAGAGCCCCCGGCGCCAGCCCCGATCGCCGAGCTCCCCGTCGCTTCCTGGGCCGGCCCGTATGCCGGTCTCAGCGCCGGCTACGGCTTCAGCGGTCATGCCAAAGTCCAGGACGGCGGCCCCGACATCAAGACCAAGGGCTTTGTCGGCGGCGTTTTCGGCGGCTACCAGTGGCAGCAGGAAAACTTCGTGTACGGTGCTGAAGCCGATCTCGGCTACAATGGCGTCAAGGGTGACAGCGGCGGCGTCAATTCCAAGGGCGGCTTCGAAGGCTCGCTGCGCGCCCGTCTGGGTTACGCCGTGACCCCGGAAATCCTGCTCTACGGCACCGGCGGCGGCGCCCTGAAGAACCAGAAGGTCTCGGTCCCCGGCGACAGCGACAGCAACACCATGCTCGGCTGGACGGCCGGCGTCGGCACCGACATCAAGATCACCGACAATGTGTTCGGCCGTGTCGAGTACCGCTATACCGACTTCGGTTCCAAGAGCTTCGACAGTGTCGGCACCAAGGTCAAAGAGAGCGACAACCGCGTCACCTTCGGCGTCGGTATGAAGTTCTAACTGTCGTTCAAGCCACGACACAAGAAAGCCGGGCCTCGCGCCCGGCTTTTTTTGTTTCGCCCGTCAGGCCGGCACAGCCACCTTCAGCCCCGGAAACTTCTCATCGAAACGCGCTGCCCAGCGGGTCAGGCGGCCGCGGCCCTTTTCCCATTTGCCGGCGAAGCGCAGAGAGAGGTAGCCGAGGCAGGCACGCAACGCCAGTTGGCCAAGCGTGATCTTCTTCGGCAGCTTCGGCGGATTGGCGTTGAGGAAATCGAGTGCGGCGGTGATCTTGGTCCACTGGCGATCGAGCCAGGGTTGATAGACCATCTCCTCCGGACGCGTGCGCCGCTCATAGACCATCGACAGCGCGCAGTCGCATATGCCGTCGGCCAGCGCCTCCAGCACTTCGGCCTCGAGGCGCTTGTCGGCATTGCGCGGCAACAACAGGCTCTTCGAAGCGCGGTTGAGATGCTGGGTGATCGCGCGGCTGTCGTGGATCGAGCGGCCGTCGTCGAGCACCAGCACCGGAATCTTGCCGAGAGGATTGGCTGACATCAGTTCAGCAGGCTTGTCCTCGGTCTTGACCGGCACCAGCTCGACGGCAATGCCGGCATGGAGTGCTGCCATGCGCACCTTGGAACTGTAGGGGGATGAGGACGCGTAGAGCAGCTTCGGCATGATCGGTTCCCTGTTTTCGGACGGCCAGTGCATGTCGCTCAAAAATGCGATTCCGGTCTTGAGAACGACGCGCGTAAAACAAAGGTCTAGAGCGTGTCGCCTGAACCCCATCGAATGCGACCGCCTTAGTGTTGGCCGATCTTCCCTGAGGGAGCAACTGCCAGAAGGGCAAAACCAGGCGGCCAATCCGCCGACAATGAAATCGCCATGCATGTCTCACAGAAGTGGCGCCAATTTCGAGAGAACGACATGCATCAAAACAAGACCTAAATCACAACAAAAAAGCTCCCGGGAATCTGCCAGTCGGCAAAGTTCCCGGGAGCTTTGAGATGGACCGCTGTTACTTCTTCTTGGCGGCTGGCTTTTTGGCCGGTGCAGCCTTCTTCACAGCGGCCGTCGACTTGGCGGCGGCGGCCTTCATCGGAGCCTTGGCGGCGGGTTTTGCCGCTGCCTTGGCTGCCGGCTTCTTGGCGGCGGGCTTGGCTGCTGCCTTCGCAGCAGGCTTCGCCACAGCCTTGGCGGCCGGCTTCTTGGCGGCGGGTTTCGCTGCTGCCTTGGCGGCGGGTTTTGCTACTGCCTTAGCTGCCGGCTTTGCCGCTGCCTTGGCAGCCGGCTTTGCCGCTGCCTTCGGTGCTGCCTTCTTTACTGCTGCAGGTTTCGCGGCAGCTTTCGGTGCCGCTTTCTTTGCCGGCGCTTTCGCCGCCGGCGCCTTCGTCGTGGTCTTTGCCATGCGATGCCCCTTGCGTTTGTGCCGATGGCCGTGAGTGACCCGGCGAGCTAATGCATATCTGACTCGTGCGTATCTAGCCAGCGAAGCATTACATAGAATTTCGCAAATTAAGTTTCGGTTACGCTGAGAGCATTATCGCAATGATCGGCACAGAAATCGGCAAAGAATCTTCCCGCTTCGCAGCGAACTGTTGCGAGAGAAATCTCTGATATCGAGACTCACACGATCTTCTCGTCAAGCTCACATTCTCTTGCAACGCCGTCGATCTCACGCGGTCATCGGCGACCTATCGGATGGCAACAATCATCGCACCGCAGAGGCTGATCTTGCTTCATCCCAGCGGTCGCAGGAACAGCACTAAATTGAACGCGAGCTTTTTACTCGTATATTGCGAGTGGGTGGACGGAATCCAGGAAAGACAGCACTTGAAGGGACAGCCTGTTGTGTCGGACGTCTCCCCGACGAGAAGGGAGATCGCCAGCTTCGGCGCAAGAGATGCCAAACGGAAATGGGAAACGAAAGATCGGGAAATCCTCCTCCCGGGAAGCCGCGATCCCTTGGAAGCCAAGGGGTGCAGGCCCCTAAGCGCCAACCCGCTCGCGCACCTGCAGCCGGCGCAAGGCTCGGCGTGGTGGAGGTGGACGGCAAACGTATCCCACGGCGGCGCAATGCCGATCCGCATCAGGATCCGCCCGATCTCGCCGCGGTGATAGCCGCCATGCGTGACGATATGTGTCAGCATTTCCTGGCGTGACATCATCGCCCTGTCGCCTTCGGTGAAGGTGAAAGGCACAGGCTCTGACATGAGCTTTGGCGAGACGGCTTCGATATAGTCGAGATACCAACGATCCATCGCAGCGACATCAGCGCTCAATTAATCGAGTGCCGGTGTGTCCTCGGTGTTGTCGGACGCATAGCCATGACGCGTGCCGGAAAGATGCGCGGCGAATATCTTCGATACGACGAGGTTGTGGTTGATGAGACGGGTCGCTGTGTGACGCTGATCGACATGCTCCTGCTGGTCGAGACCCGCAAGCTTCTCCAGCAATTCACCATTCGCCCAGGTTTGATAAACGTAGAGGCTGCGGAGCAAATCCAGCGCGTCCATGGTCTGTATCCTTTCCAAAAAATGTGAGTATGTTATCTATATTCTTGGCTGCTGGAGCAGACATGTCTACTCGCATTGCAAAGCCGCGCTCACGCATGCGCAAGCAGCCGCGCCAGGCGCGTTCGAGAGCGACGGTCGAGGCGCTCATCGAAGCCGGTGCTCATGTTCTGAGCGCGCTCGGCTGGGCCGGCTTCACCACCAACAAGGTGGCCGATGCGGCCGGCGTCAGCATCGGCTCGCTCTATCAATATTTTCCCGACAAGCTGTCGCTGGTCGAAGCAATTCGCCGGCGACATTTCGATCAGGTGCTGTCGGTGATCGCCGAATCAGCAGAAGGCGACAAGCCGCTCAAGCGATTCGCGCAGGAGCTGGTGCGCGGCATGATCGATGCGCACAGCATCCATCCGACGCTGCATCAGGTGCTGCTCGACGAGGCGCCGGGCGATCGCGGCTCACGCGCCGCCCATGCCTCGTTCCAATCGCGCTATCTCGATCACTACACGGCGGCGGTGGCGCAATATCGCAGGCGCAGAAAGGACAATGAGACCGTGGCCCGGGTGCTGTCCTCAGCGGTCGAGGGCGTCATCCACAATGCCGCGCGGCGAGACATGCTCGACGCGCCGGAACTGCAGAAGCAGTTGGTCGAGCTGATCTGCGCTTACGTATCTGGTGGGAAGGCGATGTGAGGCAGCGGCAGCAGTTCGGAGATTGGCGAAACCGGAGCGACATCAGATCTCCCCCTTGCAGGAGATGGCAGGTGCAACGGCGGTTCTTATCCGACCTTAGCGCAGGACGCGGCAGCGGCCGTTGTAGACCATCCAGCGGTCGAAGCCCGAGACGCAGAATTCGACATTGTCGCCGATCGAGGCAAAACCCTGGCCTTCCTCGATCAAGTACCAGATGGTGCGGGCGCGGCCGTCGGAAAGGCTGACGGTGGCGCCGCAATAGCGGCGGCCGATCGGCCATTCTTCGCTGGCCGGGAGATAGCGATGCTGGTGGATGCGTTGGAAATCGGTGATCGAAACATCCGGCAGATGCGGCACGTGATGCACCTGGTAGGAGAAGCGGCTGGAGATTTTGCTTAGCACCCAGGCCTCGCCGCAAACGCCGCTGTCCTCGTCGGAATAGACGGAAAGATCGGCGGCCTGCGCTGGCTGGCCAAAGGGTGCGGCCAGCGGCGTGCAAAGCGAAATCAGGGCAGCAACAGCGGATTTGGCAAAGCGAGTCATGGCAGCCTCTCAAAGGTCGACTGCGCCCACTTTGCGGATTCGGCGGCGCGCGGTCAAGCGGTCGCCCTGACGATGGTTTCCCGCTCCGCAACCGGTTTTGCCGGTGCGAAGCTGCGAAACCACGTCCTGACCTTCGAAAAAGCTCGCCTTGCCCATTAGGAAAAGCGGCCTGCCCATGGCCGGCGGGCCGCCGAAACCCGGTTCAGCCTTGCCAGGCTGCGATTGTACATGAAGCCATAATCCTGTTGGGCGTTGATGTCGGCGGCGCCGCCATTTTTAGCCGCCGCCTCATTCATCGCATCGACCGCCGCGCGGCTGTCGCAGGACACGGCCAGCATGACCTCGCTCGAGGTGGCCGGTGGGATGGGGCGATCGGTGAACTGACGCCATTTGGCATGGGTGAGCAGCATGACGTTGATCGTTTCGCTCAGCACCATGCAGGCTGCGGTGTCGTCGGTGAAGTGCGGGTTGTTGTCGAAACCGAGAGCTTTGTAGAAGGCCATCGACGCAGCGAGGTCGGCGACGGGCAAGTTGACGAAGATCATACGGGGCATAGGGTCTCCTTGACAGTACACAGTTGAAACCGGACCGGCGTTGCGCCGGACCATCCTCCGATGCCTTCTCTCAACGCACCGGTTTTGCTTTGCCGCGCAGCCTCTCGGTCTACGCCTTCTGCATCGCTTCGACCTCTTCGATGAAGCCGAGCAAAAACTGCATCTCGGCCACCGTGTATTTCTCCAGCAATGCGGCGCCTGCCTCGAAGATCGGATGGTAGCAGCGCCGGACGAGTTCCTCGGTCTTCTTGCCCGCCGCTGCCATGACCTTGCGCCTGTCATCGGGATCCGGCTGGCGGCTGACGAAGCCGCGCTTTTCCAGCCGGTCAATCAACGTCGTGACCGCCGCCGGCGTGAGATTTGTCTCCCTCGCTACGACGTTTGCCGGCCGCGGGCCGTGACTGATCGCGCCGAGACAGCGGCGCCCGGCAGCGCTCAGCACATAGATTTCGGCGACGGTCCCATCGAACGTTTCGACGGCATCCTGCCAG
Source organism: Mesorhizobium sp. LNJC405B00 (assembly GCF_000502615.1). Lineage (NCBI taxonomy): Bacteria > Pseudomonadati > Pseudomonadota > Alphaproteobacteria > Hyphomicrobiales > Phyllobacteriaceae > Mesorhizobium > Mesorhizobium sp. LNJC405B00. Next base: position 45,333 of record NZ_AYWC01000015.1, read on the forward strand.
CGCGACATCGCGAAGCCTATCGCGTTGACCAGTTCCTCTTCTGTCGATCTTGGCATTCGATTCGAAATCTAATAATTAGATGTCTATCTATCTGATTTTGGGATTAGCGTCAACGCCGAGCCGATTAGATGTGCATCTCCATGGTTTCGGTTCGTTGAACACAGCTGAGCATTCGCGGATGGCGCCACCGTCAAAACCTCTAGCGACTTTGTGTCTTTGCCGCGGGCGTCGCCCGCTGCGAAGCGTCGCTACTCCCCGGCCAGCCATTCCAGCGACCAGTGCGCCGGCTTTTCGACCGCCAGCAATCTGTGCAGGACCGGCAGCACGATGCGCAGTTCGCGCTCCAGCGTGAAGGGCGGGTTGACCACCACCATGCCGCTGCCGTCGAGGCTTGGTTCACGCGATGCCGGCCGGATCTCGAACTCGATGTCGAGCAACTTTGGGACGCCGGATTGCTTGAGCGCCTTGCGGAAGGCGATGATCGCTTTGCGATCCTTGATCGGATACCACAGCGCGTAGATGCCACCCGGCCAGCGCCTGTGCGCTTTCTGCATGCCGTCGACCAGGCGGTCGAATTCGCCGGCTTCCTCGAACGGCGGATCGATCAGCACCAGGCCGCGCTTTTCCTTTGGCGGCAGATGCGCGCCAAGCGCCAGCCAGCCGTCGAGTTCGATCACCCTTGTCTGGAAATCGCCGGCAAACAGCGTCTTCAGCCTGGCGACATCTGCGCCGTGCAGTTCGATCGCCGACAACCGGTCCTGCTTTCGCATGAGGTGCCTGGCGATCAATGGCGAGCCCGGATATTTCTTCACCCCGCCATCGGGATTGAGCGAACGCACCGCTTCAAGATAGGGGGCAAGCAGCGCAGCCGCCGATTTTTCGATCGGGGCGTCGATGAGGCGGCCGATGCCGCCTTGCCATTCGCCGGTCTTTTGCGCTTCCGCCGACGAAAGATCGTAGCGGCCAAGGCCGGCATGAGTGTCGACGACACGGAACGCCTTGTCCTTCTGCTTCAGATAGTCGAGCAGAAGGCTGAGCACGACATGCTTGACGACGTCGGCGAAATTGCCGGCGTGATAGGCGTGACGGTAGTTCATGCCGCGCTCATGTCGAGGAGCCTCTGCCCCAACGCGGCGGTGGCGGCTTCGAGTTCGGGTTCTCCGGCCGGCGACCGCCGAAAGCCAGAGTAAGCAGGAAGCCGATCAGGCCGACGGCGATCAGCCCATAGCCAACCGGCCGTGCGCGTTGATCGATCTCACCGGCGCCGGAGCGCAGTATCAGATCCACTGCGCGTATCGGGATATCGTCGGCGTCGCCCGGGCCGGCGGTGAAGAGATAGGCGCCGGGACTGACGGTTTCGATCACGCCGGCCTCGTCGCGAAAGATCTTGTCGGGCAGTTGCGGGCTGACCTGGCGCGGATTGTCGGCGTGGTTGAATTGCAGCGTCGAGGCAAGCACCGTGCGCCCGGCTGTGGCGGCAGTCAGCGTCAGCACGGTGCGCTGCTGCGAGACAATGCGCTCGGCCTTTGCCGTCAGGTCGACCAGCACTCTGACCGGCGCGTCGCCAGCTTTCAGCGTCACCGTCACAGGCCTAAACCGTCCCTGGTCGTAGACGCGCCATGTGCCGATCTCGTGGCCGGAGAAATTGCTCATGGCCCAGGGATACACGAAGCCAATGGCGGCGCCGGCAAGCAGTATCAGGACAAACAGAAAGCGCATTGAGGAGATCCGGGTGTTCGACAGATTGCCAATAACGCCCTGAAGGCCAAAAAGCGATGGCTGACGCAGCGGAGCCACCTTTGTGGAGTCCGTTGGCGGCACGCAAGCCATGTGGCACTTATGGCGAATGAAGCCTTCCGCAGAAGCATTGACTCGTCTTTTCCAACCGATGCCGGTGGCTCATGCCCAATAGCACCGTGCTGATCACCGGTGCCCGCGCGCCGGTGGCGCTGCACCTGGCGCGGCTGCTGCATGGCGCCGGTTGCCGGGTGATCCTGGCCGACAGCCCGGCCCGGCCGATCGCCGCAGCGAGCACGGCCTGCGCCGCCTACCATCGCCTGCCGCCGCCGCGCTTTGCCGCCGACGCCTATGCCAAGGCGGTGGAAGCGCTTGTCCGCGCGGAAGGCATCGAACTCGTTATCCCGACCTGCGAGGAAGTCTTTTATCTCGGTCGTCTCTGGCAGCACCGCGCCATGCCGGCCCGCCTCTTCGCACCCGAGATGGCGATGCTCGCCCGCGTTCACGACAAGCATGCCTTCATCCGGCTGGCGCAGAGCCTTGGGCTCGACGTGCCGGAAACGATACTGCTGCAAAGCGAGGCCGATCTCGACGGCGTTCGTGGCCAATCGCGCGAATTGGTGTTCAAACCTGTGTGGTCACGTTTTGCCCGTGACGTACTGCTGCGGCCATCGCCGGACGAACTCGACGCCGTCCGCCCCTCGCCCGCCGCTCCTTGGGTGGCGCAGCGCTACATCGCCGGTGAAGAGATCAGCGCCTATGCGGTGGCGGTCGAGGGTGAACTCAAAGCGCTGGTGCTCTACAGTTCGCTCTATCGCGCCGGCATGGGCGCCGGCATCTGTTTCGAGCCAGTCGGGGATGCGGCTGCCCGGCGCTTCGTCGAAACCTTCGTCGCCGGCGCCGGCTGGACCGGCCAGATCTCCTTCGACCTGATGCGCGAGAATAACGGCACGGTGCTGCCACTGGAGTGCAATCCGCGCGCCGTGAGCGGCCTGCACTTCTTTCGCGATCCGCGGCGCTTCGCCGACGCGGTCCTGGAGGATGGCGCCGAGGTGAAGCCCGACGTGACGGCGCCGCAGACGGTGAGGCTTGCGATGTGGATCTACGGGATGCCGGCGGCACTGCGCTCCGGTGGTCTCGGCAGCTTTCGCCAGGCGATGCACGATGCCGATGAGCTGCTCGACTGGCCGGGCGACCCCGCGCCGAAGCGGGCGCAGTGGCGCACGCTGGCCGAGATCGCCGGCACAGCACTGCGCCAGCGCATCAGCCTTCAGGCTGCGTCGACGCGCGATATCGAGTGGAATGGGCCGGAGCAGGACTAGTCGAGTTGAAGCGGAACTTCCCGTTTTCAGCTGAGTGCGTAAGTCCTGCTAAGGTTGCCTAAACGGGATTAACTGGCTTTGCGGACAATTGCAGGCCAAGCGCCTTGGTTACGCCCAGCAATGTACTGAGGCGCGGATCGCCCTTTTCGCTCAGCGCCTTGTAGAGTGCCTCTCGGGTCACGCCGGCGTCCTTCGCTATGCTTGTCATGCCGCGGGCGCGCGCGACAATGCCGAGGGCGTGCGCAATATAAGTCGCGTCCCCGGTCTCGAACGCATCAGCGAGCAGTTCGGCTTGAGACTCAGCATCATCAAGATATTCGGCGGCGTCGAATGGTGTGGTTCTGAGGGTCATATCAAACTTCCTTTGCCATTTTCCTGGCTTTTCCGATGTCCCTGTCCTGCGAGCCTTTGTCACCGCCGCAGAGCAGGATAATGACCGTGTTGCCGCGCCGGACGAAGTACACGCGGTATCCCGGACCGTAATCTACGCGCAATTCTCCTATGCCATCGAAGAACTTGGCGTCTCCCGCCAGCCCAGCCTGAACGCGGACAATCCGTTGGGTGATCTTCTTTACGGCGCGAATGTCCGTGAGCCCTCTGAGCCATTTTCGGAATTCGTCAGTGGATCGAACTTCGATCATCCGTGAACTATAATTTACAGCAGAACTGGAATCAAGTGCCGTGAACTTTAGATTACAGCTCGATTTGGTGCACCCGCGGCTCTGCCGCCGCCGGTGGCATCTTGCCGTCGATGATCGCCGCTATGTCGCGGCGCAGGAAATCCAGCGGGCCGATCGCCGGCTGAACCTGCGGCGATATACGGGCGTTGTCGCTGGCCGATTTCAGCACACGGCGATCCTGCTGCAGGGCAAAGGCAAAGAGCGGCCGGAAAGCAAGCGCCTTGAGTTCGCCGAACAGGCCCTGTCGCGGGCCGATCAGCCAGCCGACGCCTTCGACGGTCCGTTCGTCCGCCTGACGCAAATGGAAAGTGGTCGCCAGCGCCAAGCCGCCCTTGCCCCAATATTCGAGTTCGACGATGCCGGGATGTCGGTAGCGGCCGATGGTCCTGGCGCGCTCGCCTTCCAGCAGCCGGCTGACCAGCCCCTGTTGGCGGTCCTCGCCGGTGTAGCAGCTTTCGACCCAGCCCTTGCCGCCGGTCACCTCGACGCGCACGAGATGGCGCTTTGCGGTCAGGCCGCGCAGCACACCCTTGTGGGTGAAGTGGGTGTGAGTGGCGTCGAGAATGTTCTCGGCGGCGTCGAGCACCGTCGATCGCGCCGAGCTTCGCACCCGCTTCACGACGACATCCTTGCCTTGCATGCAATGGAGATAGGGCTCGCCCTCAGGCGTGCCTGCCGAGACGAAGACGACGCCGTCGCGCTCGATCGCGCTGTAGCGGCGGATACGGTAATGCGGGACGTCGCCGACATGGCCGGGAATGGCGGTGCAGCGCCCTTCCCCATTGTAGCGCCAGCCATGATAGGGACATTCGATCTCGCCACCGACGACCTTGCCGGTCGAGAGTTCGACCAGGCGGTGAGCGCAGCGGTCGAAGAGGGCGGCAATGCCTTTCGCCGAGCGGAACAGCACCAGTGGCGCGCCGTCGAACAGGATGCGCTTCGGCTTGGCTTTGATGTCGGCAGACCGCATCACCGCCTGCCAATAGTCTTTGTCTTTCTGCTGCCGGGTGTCGCTCAAAGTTCAAATCTCCTGAGCAGGGGAATGCCAATCTCGCGAGCACAAATTCCATGATCCGCACCGCCATGCGTTGGCGGCGCGGCAGATGGGCAGCATAGACGGCGTTGTATTCCACCGTCGCCACGGCGCCGCGCAAGCGTTTGAAGGCGGCGGCACCGGCGCTCATGTTGAAGAACAGGCTGTGCGCCATCGCATGATCCTGCGCCAGCGCCATCATCATGCGGTAAAGGCCTTCGCTCACCGGGAGGCCGGTGTCGTAGCCGACGATGGGCTGCGTCAGTGTCCTGCCGTTCTGAGACAAAGCGGCGACGGCGACCAGTTCACCGCCGGGACGACGCAGGCCTGCCAGTTGCAGGATGCCGCGACGGTGCGTCTCGCCGATATAGCGGGCCGTGTAGTGCGGGTTGAGCGGCGTGTATTTGTCGAGATAGAGCATCCGGTAGAGCGCTTCGGCGCGCGCATAGTCGGCCTCGGTGAAGTCGCCATTGCCGACCTGCTCGAAAGGCGTCGTGGGCAGCCGCTTGCGGTCGCGCTTCATGTCGTTGGTCATGGCCGAACCGTCGCCTGCGAAGATGTAGATCTGCCGCGCCGCCAGCATTCGAAAACCCTCCGCCTTCAGCGCTGCGATTGTCGAGGGATCGGCGATCTCGTTCAGGGAGCGGATGAGAACAGCGCGATCGGGAAAACGCGCGGTGAGATCGTCGCGCATCGCCGCGACCGCGTTGCGATCGAGCAGCGGCACCGGATTGGTCGAATAGAGCCAGTTGTTGACCTGAACCTGATGGTCAAGGCCGCTCATCCTGACCAGCGGCGCGCACAGGCCGATCAGCATCCGCATCGTTTTTTGCAGCAAGGGCGAGGAGACGAAATTGCGGGTCTCGTCGATGGCATAGTCGATATAGGCGCTGGACGGGCAGCAGATGTAGCAGTTCGGCGCTTCGCTTCTGTCGTTCAGCGTCAGCGGAAAGGAGCGGCCGGCGATCTCGAAGGTTTCGACAGCCACTGTCAGATTACGCACGAGGTCGCGCACCGGCACCTCGTTGAAAAGCTGAACGAAGGCTTCGACCTCACGCGGGTTGTTTTCTACCCGGTTCGTCTGATCGAGTGGCAACATAGCGAGCCGGTTCATGATGCCGCTCCCAGGTGGCATTCGACCCGACGCAGTTTGCGGCCGGTCTCCAACGGCAGGTCCCTGCGAACAAGGCTGACCGAAGCTGTCGCCTGGCGCGCCGCCAGCAAATTGCGCACGGACTGATGGGCGGCGGTGGCGGCTTCGTCGGCAAGCCCGGGGGCCAGGCTGAGTTCGATTGCATCTTCAGCGGTCTGGACCAGGCGGAAATCGTCGATGCGCCGGTCGGCCTTGAGCACCGCATTGCGTAGTATGTCGGGCGTGACGAGGAGCTGCCCGTGCGGCGAGGCGAGCCGGAAAGCGTCGTCCATGCGGCCGACGATCTCGTTCAGCGTGCGCAGCGGCGAGCCGCAGCGGCATGGCTTTTCGGACAGCCGCAGCAAGTCGTTCATCCGGTAGCGCGCCATGATCTGGGTCCGGCGGCGAAAGGCGGTGATCAGCGGCATGACCAGGCCGTCGCCGGCCGGTTCGAACTCGAAGAACACCGAATCCTCGGCCAGATGCAGCCCGCCCTGGCGGCAGGTGACGGCGAACAGCCCTTCCGTCGCCATGTAGATCTGGTCGAGCTGACGACCAAAGAATGCCTGGATGACCGGCCGGTCAACCGGGTCGAGCGTTTCGGCGGCGCTGAAGACACGCTGCGGCTTGAGCCTAAAGCCCTCGGCCGCGAAGTGCCGCAGCATCTTCGGCGGCGCGATGATCACCGTCGGCGCGAAATCTTCGAGAGCGCCGCGCCAGCTCTCCGGACCGCGCGTCAGATCGAAGAAGCGCAGGTCGATACGCCGCGATTTGCGCGCGCTATCGTAGAGCCCGGTGTTTTGCGGCAGGATCACCGCAACGCGCTGCCGGCGCCAGAGCAGATCGGGCACGGCTTTGGCCAGGATGGTGCCCAGCCAGCGGTATTTTTCCGCCTCGGAAATGACGAACAGGCCACGATTGCCCGACGTGCCGGTGCTGGAGCCGACAGTCAGCTCGCCAATGCGGCTATCGCCGGCCTGCGCCTTCCAGGCCTCGGCGGCCGAGACGCCATGAATGTTGAAGCGCTCGAAATTGCCCATCACCGTCGCCTTGTCGGTCACCGGCAGGTCGCCGAGAAGACGCGGCGCCTTGCCGTAGAACGGCGCGCGCGGCAGGTCGCGGTCGAGAAAGCGGCGCAAGGCTTGCGCCTGCCAGCGCTCGAAACTCTCGCGGCTTTTGCGCGAAACCCATTGCGTCAGCGCAAACGAGCGGATCGCTTCGGCCGGCCCGTTCACGCGCTCTCTCCGGCCACATCGTAGGCCGTCACCGCCGGATCATGACAAAGAACAACCTCGCCGCCGGTCGCCAGAAACCGACGCAACATTACGCTGGTCGGCTCGATCGCGGCGGCATCCTCGGCCAGCAGGGTTGCAGGCAGACCGGGAGTTCGGTTTTCCACCAATGCTCTGATCAGCCATTGCGCATCGACGGCGTAGAGCAGCGGCCGCTCCAGATTGGGGAACAAAAGGCCGAACTGGCCATCGGCATGGCCGGGCAGATCGACTGCGACGACGCTGCCGTCGCCGAACAGATCGGCGCCGCCTGGCACGCCGCAGCGAGGTTCGACCTGCCGCTTCGACGACAGCCCGTCGAGTCGGGCCTCGAAGTCAGACGGGAACAGTTCCTTGAAGACGCCATGGCGCAGATTCTGCCGGGAAGTCTTGGCCTTCGCCCGCGCCCAGGCGGTGTCATTGGCGATAAGCCGAGCGTTGGGAAACAGCGACAGGCCCGACATGTGGTCGGCATGGAAATGCGTGACAATGACGGTGCGCACGTCCTGCGGCGAGAGGCCGAAGCGCGCCAGTACCGCGAGCGGCTGCTCGGCTTCGTTGAGCTGGGGCCGGAGGATCGCACTGTAAAGACGCAGCGCCGTGCTGCGCCCACTGCCTTGTGTCACATGCGGCGTGTAGCCGGTATCGATCAGGACGGGGCCGGCTCGCGGATGCATGATCAGGCCGTAGCGGACACGTAGCCTGACCTTCGCCCAGCTGCCGCCGCGCAGGATCAGGCGCTCGGCTGCGCTGACAGAGGCGCTGTTGGCGAAGACGATCTTCACGCTGCCCTCCTGCTTTCCATCGCCTTGCCGAATGTGCGATCGAGCCCTTCCTCGAACGACACTTTCGGCGCCCAGCCGAGGATGCGGCCTGCCTTGGAAAGATCGAGGCTCTGCGCATAGGCGAACAGGCCAAGACCGTAGCGCGTCACCGGCGGTTCCGGGCGGCCGGGCAATATATTCGCTACCGCCTCCGCTATCCCGGCCGCCAGCATGGCGGGCCAGAGCGGCATTCTGCGCCAGCGCGGCTGCACGCCGGCGCGGGCGCAGGCCGCCTCGGCAATGCGGCGGACCGGCACCACTTCGCCGCCGGAGATGTTGAATATCTGTCCCTCGGCAGCGCTCCCGGCGGACAGCGCGGCAAGCACCGCATCGACGACATCCTCTATATAAGTGAGATCGATGCGCGCCTTGCCGTCGCGAAACAGCGGCAGCGGGCGCTGCCGTGCCACCTGCAGCAGACGCGGCAGCAGCGTGCGATCGCCGGGACCGTAGAGGCCGCGCGGCCGCAGCACCACCGGGCTGATCTCAGGCGCCGCCAGCACGATCTCCTCGGCCTGCCGCTTGGTGCGGGCATAGTGATTGACCGGAGGGGGCAAGGCCGCATTCTCGGAAACTCCGAGCTGGTCGCGATAGGCGAAACAGACCGTCGGGCTGGAGATATGGACGAAGCGGCGCACGCCTTGCCCGCGCGCGAAATCGCTGAGGTTGCGGGTAGCTGTGACATTTGCCGTCTGGAAATCCGCCAACCTGCCGAAGGGCGCGGAAAGTGCCGCGCAGTGGATGATCGCATCGACTCCGTAGAGAGCGCGCGCGGCAGCTGCATCGAACGGTTGAGACAAATCGAGCCGAACGACCCGATGACCAGCGGCTTCGAGCGCCGCGCAGCGTTTGGCGTCCCTGCCAAGACCCAGCGCCGGTGTACCCAGTGCAGCCAGCCGCGCCATGACATGCGCGCCGAGGAAGCCGCTGGCGCCGGTGACGAGGACGCGTCCCACGGTCATGCTTCCAGCGCCATGCCGCCGAACGACACGCCGGCCGAGGTGCCGAGGAACAGCACTTTGGCGCCGGGCACAATGCGTTGTTCGCGGCGCGCGACGTCGAGCGCAAAGGGGATGGAAGCGGCGATCTGATTGCCGTAGCGCGCCGCGATGTCGACGAGCTTTTCCCTGGCGAAGCCGGTCTGGCGCGCCATGTGGGCGAGCGCCAAAGGGCTCGCCTGATGCGGCACGACGAGGTCAACATCGTCGTGCCGCCAGCCGGCGCGATCGAGCAACTCCGCTACAAAGCCGTTGAAATGGCGTGACGTGACGCGAAACAGTTCCTTACCCTCCATGTGGAACAGGCTGTGGCGGGCAAATTCCTCAGGCTCACGATGAAAGTCGAACCGGGTGCCGCCGGAGCCGATGCTGCAGGCCTCATAGGCGGAAGGGTAGGTGCGCATCAGGTTGGCCGCGACTCGACCCTCGGCAGGGGCTGCCTGTTGCAGCACGGCGGCCGCCGCGCCATCGCCGAAGAGGGCAGCAATTTCCGGCTGGTCCCGCCACGGCAGCGCGCGCGAGGCGATTTCAGACGAGAACACCAGCGCCGTCCGGCATTGCCCGGCCTCGATCAGGCGCGACGCGGTCTCGAAGGCTGTGAGGAAGCCGAGGCAGGTGCTGTTGACGTCGAAAGCGGCCGCCGACCCATCGGCAAGGCCGAGGCGCTGCATGACCAGCGGCGCCGTCGACGGCAACGGCTGGTAAGGCACGCCGCAACCGCCGATGACCAGATCGACACTGCCTGTCTCAAGTTCGGCATCGGCAAGCGCCAGACGGGCTGCGGCACAAGCAAGGTCGACCTGCGATTCGGCGTCGCAGACATAGCGTTCGATGACGCCGGTCGCGGCCTCGAAATGTCCATCGCCAAACCCCAGCCGCGCATCGAGGGCGCGCGACGTCACGCATCGAGCCGGCACGGCCCGCCCGGTTCCGATGATCCTGATCCGCATTCTCAGCCCGCCCAATGAGCCTGCATCCAGTCAATCCATAAAACGGATCCAATGTGATGGCCATCATCAAGACGAATGCGTGGGAACTATGGAGCCTTCAGTGGATTGCGGGTAGAATCTCTCGCAAGTATAAAGACCCGTACGGGGGCGATTATGGCCAGATCTTTTTTCCGCTTTATTTCTTCAATTTTTGGCGCGTCCGACGCCAGACAGGAAGGAAAAGCCGAGGCCAACAGAGCCAATACAGGGGGCTTGATCAGAGCCGAATGGCCCCATGACTATCAGTTCCTCTTTATCGAACCACCTGCGAACGAAGTCGCGGAAGCGTTGGACGGCTGGAAGTGGATCGGACTGGATGGCCTTGAACCAGCTGCGGTGTCAGCTTTCGGCGACATATTTTTCCGTGCCGGCGACGGGTCCGTTCGTCATCTCGATATGCTCGACGGGAAATTGACCAGAATTGCGGGTCATTGGGCGGAATTTCAGGCCGACTTGCAGAATGAAGCGCGCCGCGACGAGTTGCTGCTGGCGGGCCTTGTCGTTGCCGCCCGAAAGAACCGACTGATTCCGGCAGCCGGCCAATGCTATGATTTCAAGAAGCCGCCGGTGCTTGGCGGCGAAATGAGTCTGCGAGAGATGGAAACGACGTTTTTCGTTGTGAAGGTGCATATCGCCGGCCAAATCCATCGGCAGGTGAAAGATCTCCCGCAGGGCGCGAAGATAAACAAGGTTACGATCAGCGACCGATAACGCGACTTACGCCTTGCGCTCCCAGCGACGGTCGGGCGTCTGCTGCCAGTAGGTGACAGCGTGGCCCGCTTCTTTCAACACCTTCCAATGCGTCCGCGCCCCTTCGACCTGGGCCGCGTCATGGCCGTCGAACAGGAACACGGCGCGTTCGTAGCCGGCGAGATCGGCGGGTGCGGCGCCATCGACGAGGAAGCGTATCTGCGCCTGGTTGGGGTTGGCGTCGCTCGTGGTGAGCAGGATTGGCTGTTCGGCCGGATGGGCTTCACGGTCGGTCGCGTGCGCGAGGAACGAATCGTCCCTGAATGTCCACAGATGCAGGTCGAGCGCATCGCGCCGCTCCTCGGTCCCTGTCTGCACCACGGCGCGCCAGCCGCGATCGACGCTGCGCTCGAGCAGGCCGGGAAGCGCATCCTCCAGCGTCGATTCGGTCAGGTGGTAGAACAGGACATCGGCCATTCCCTGCCTTATCCCTCGTAATTGTCGCGCACCAGCCGGTCGAGCAGCCTGACGCCGAAACCCGAGCCCCAGGACTGGTTGATCTCGCTCGGCGGAGAGCCCATCGCGGTGCCGGCGATGTCGAGATGCGCCCACGGCGTTTCCTTGACGAAGCGCTGCAGGAACTGCGCGGCGATGATGGCGCCGCCATAGCGGCCGCCGATGTTCTTCATGTCGGCGTTCTTGGAATCGATCAGCTTGTCGTATTCGGGCCCAAGCGGCATGCGCCAGAGCCGCTCCTGCGTCGCCTGGCCGGCCGCCGTCAACCTGTCCGAAAGTTCGTCATTGTTGGAGAACAGGCCGGCATAATGCTGGCCGAGCGCGACCATGATGGCGCCGGTCAGCGTCGCCAGATTGACCATGAATTTCGGCTGGAAGCGGTCGTTGCAATACCACAGCGCGTCGGCCAGAACGAGGCGTCCTTCGGCGTCGGTGTTGAGCACCTCGATGGTCTGACCCGACATCGAGGTGACGATGTCGCCGGGGCGCTGGGCATGGCCGTCGACGGCATTTTCCACCAGCCCGACGATGCCGACGACATTGGCCTTGGCCTTTCGCGCGGCCAGCGCCTGGATGAGCCCGATGACGGCCGCGGCACCGCCCATGTCGCCCTTCATGTCTTCCATGCCGGAGGCCGGCTTCATAGAATTGCCGCCGGTGTCGAAGGTGACGCCCTTGCCAACGAAGGCGACCGGTGCGTCCTTGGCCTTGCCGCCCTTCCATTGCATGACAGCCATCCGGGCGCCGCGCGGCGAACCCTGCGCGACACCGAGGAGCGAGCCCATGCCGAGCTTCTTCATTTCCTTCTCGGTGAGGATCTCGACCTCGACGCCGAGCGCTTCCAGTTCCTTGGCGCGGGCGGCGAATTCGATCGGGCCGAGCGTATTGGCCGGTTCGTTGACAAGGTCGCGCGCCAGAAGCACGCCGTCGATGACCGCAACCTCGTCGGCGAAGGCCTTTTTCGCCGCGGCAGGATCGGCGGTGTGGATGGTCACCTTGACCGGTTTCTTCGGCTCGGCATCGTCCTTGTCTTTCCTGGTCTTGTATTTGTCGAAGGAGTAGCTGCGAAGAATGATGCCGGCGGCAAGGTTCGCCGCTTGCCTGCCGCCAATCTTTGCGCCCGGCACATCGAGGATGACGGCCACCTCCGCTGCCTTGCGCAGGGACGCGGCGATGGTGCCGCCAAGCTTCAGCCAGGCAAAGTCATCGAGGCCGGCGACCTTGCCGGCGCCGACCGCCACCAGTCGGTCGAGCGATGTTCCCTGCGGCGCCAGCACTTCGACGACACCGGCGAATTTTCCGGAAAACTCCGCCACCGGAAACGCCCGCGCCAGCGTTCCTGAGGGGTCGCAGGCCTTTGCCGGTTCGCCAAGACCACCATCGTCGGCCGCCAGCACGAAGATGCTGCCCTTTTTGGGTGCGGCAAATTTGGCGAAGGCGATCAATGGTCTCAAAGTCATCAGGTCCTGCTTTCGGGAACGGCTCAGATTTTCAGGAAAAATGCATTCTCAGGGAAGATGCGCGACATTTGGTCGTTTTCCTTGATTTGGCAAGACTTTGCCGGAATCAGGGCTCATATGCGCAGCGGAATCGATAACGATTCGTCGCGGCACGGCCCCGCTTTCCTGCCGCAACCTGTTGTTAACCATCGATGTTCTCCCTTTCTTATCCATTGCCGCCGACACTCCGGCCTGCGGGATGGGCGATGGAGAATCGGATCGAACCGCCTGAAAGAAATGGCCAAACGCACCCAGTTGTACAGCCGCAGCCGGACGACTACCTTGTCGGCGGGCATGATGCCGTTCGGCAAATCGAGAAAAGCCTTACATGAAGGTCGTTGAACGCTACATCATGCGTCGCGCACTGGCGGTGTTTCTCGCTGCGCTGATCTGGACGCTGGCCATTGTCTGGACGACGCAGGTGCTTGCCCGCATCGACCTGGTCACCGATAGTGGCCAATCGGCGCTGACTTTTTTCGAGGTCGCGGGCCTCATCATCCCCACCATCATCCCGATCGTGGTGCCATTCGCCCTGGTGGTGGCGGTGGCCCAGACGCTCAGCGTCATGAACTCCGATTCGGAATTGGCCGTCATCAACGCCGCCGGCGCCTCGCGCTGGACGATTGTGCGGCCGGTCCTGCTGATCGCGCTGGCGGCCAGCGTCTTTTCCTTCGCGGTCGACAATGGCGTCGAACCCTATGCCAGGCAGAAGAACCGCCAGCTGATCGCATCCTCGCGCGCCGATCTCTTGTCGCTGATCATCCAGGAAGGCACGTTCCGCAAGATCGACGACGGGCTGTTCCTGCAGATAGGCGAGCGGCTGCCGGACAACCGGCTCGGCGGCATCTTCGTGGCCGATTCGCGCGAGGAAGGCGCCAATCTGATCTATTATGCCAAGAGCGGCAGCGTCGTCGAAAAGGGTGATGAGAAGGTGCTGATGATGAATGACGGCGTCATTCATCGCAAGACGCTGACCGGCGATCTGTCGGTCATCCGCTTCACGTCCTACGCCTTCGACCTTTCCGCCTTCATGTCGGCGGCGAACGATATCATGCTCCTGCCCAAGGACCGAACGACGCAATACCTGCTCAACCCGGATCCGAACGACAAGATCTTCCAGCGCAGGCCCGGCGCCTACAAGGCCGAGCTCGACCAGCGCTTTTCCGAATGGTCCTATTCGCTGGTGTTCGCGCTGATCGCGCTGGCGGTCGCAGGCGATGCGCGCTCACACCGCGAGGCGCGCATCCACCCGCTGATCACAGCCATCGCCATTGCGCTGTTCGTGCGCTGGCTGGGCTTCTTTGCCGCCGGCAAGGCGGACAAGATCCCGCAATACGCCTATATGGTCTATGGCGTGCCGGTCATCGCCTCGGCGGTCGCCATCTGGTTCATCGTCACCTCGCGAAGCATGGAACTGCCCGGCAGCTGGGCCGACTGGATGACGAATTTCGCCGGCCGCGTCAGCGATGGCTGGACGGCGCTCAAGCTGCGCCTCAATCGGCGCTACACATCCGGCCAGGGAGCCTGACGATGGGCTGGACCCTGGGCCGCTACTTCTTCTTTCGCTACGTGTCGATCACGATCTGGTTCTTCATCGGCCTTCTGGCGCTGGTGTTCCTGATCGACTTCACCGAGCTGTCCGGCCGCATCACCGGCCTGCCGGGCTTCACCTACGGCACGGCGGTCGCCATCTCGGCGCTGAGGATGCCGATGATCATGCTGCAGACGGTGCCGTTCGTCGGCCTGTTCTCGGCGATGGCGACGCTGGTCTCGCTCAACCGAAAATACGAGCTGGTGATTGCGCGCTCGGCCGGAGTGTCGGCCTGGCAGTTTCTGTTGCCCTGCTGCATCGGTGCGCTGTTATTCGGCATATTGTCGGTCAGCGTGCTCAATCCGATCGCCGCGCATGGCTTCTCATGGTCGGAGCAGATGGAAAACCAGCTGCGATCCGGCAATTCGAACGCGGTGGCGGCCGATGCCACGCCGTGGATCCGCCAGAAAACCAACTCCGGCGATACCATCATCGGCGCCCGCGCCATCCTGAACCAGGGCCTGGAAATGGCCGACACCGTGTTCTTCGTCCTCGATCCGCAGGGCAATATCGTCGAGCGCAAGGACGCGGCCCGGGCCTTTCTGCGCGACGGCTACTGGGAATTGCAGGACGTCAAGGTGTTCAAGGACGGCAACATCCGTTCCGAAACGACCGACCAGTTGCCGACCAACCTCAAGCCGGAATTCGTGCAGGAACGGCTGGCGCGCCCCGAAACCATCCCGTTTTACGACCTTCCCGGCAAGATTGAGGTTGCCCGCTCCTTCGGCCTCAAGGCAAATGCCTTCGCCATGCAGTTCGATTCGCTGGTGGCGTTACCGTTCCTGCTTGTGGCCATGACGCTGATTGCGGCAACAGTTTCAATGCGATTTGCGAGGATGGGGCAGTCGGCAACGATGATTCTGGGTGGCGTCCTCGCCGGCTTTCTGCTTTATGTCGTTTCGGTATTGGTCAAGGCATTCGGCGTTGCGGGATTCGTGCCCACAGCCGTGGCTGCATGGGTTCCGGTTGTCGTGGCTATGTTCTTTGGGGTGACATTCCTGCTATACAAGGAAGACGGCTAGTGAGGGAGGCGGCTTTGCGCAGCCATAGGCAGGCCGGTTTGGCGCGCCTCTATTCGGCGAGCGCCTTGGCATGCCTGCTCGCCTGCGGCGTGCTGACGGCCCCTGCGCTGGCGCAGGACGTTACCGACGTGGCAACGAAGGTTCCCTCCGGCTCCCAGATGCTGCTGGCGGCCGACACGCTCGTCTATAACAACGACAACCAGACGGTCACCGCCATCGGCGGCGTCCAGATCGACTATGGCGGCAACAAGCTCGTCGCCCAGCGCGTCGTCTATGATCGAAACACCAAGCGGCTGGTTGCCAGCGGCAATGTCGAGATCGTCAACAGCGACGGCACCAAGATCAACTCGCAGCATATCGACATTACCGACGATTTCGCTGACGGTTTCGTTAATGCGCTGCGCGTCGAAACGCCCGAAAAAGCCTATTTCGCCGCCGAAAGCGCCGAGCGCATGGGCGGCGTGCTGACAACGTTCCACAACGGCGTCTATACGGCCTGCGAGCCTTGCGAAGACAAGCCGGACAAGGCGCCGACCTGGCGGATCAAAGCCAGGAAGATCATTTGGAACGGCGAAAAGAAGACGGTTCGCTTCGAGAACGCGAATTTCGAATTCTTCGGCTTCCCGCTGGCTTATCTGCCGGCGTTCGAGATCGCCGACCCTACGGTCAAGCGCAAAAGCGGCTTCCTGATCCCCAGCATCGGCTACAACAACCGTCTCGGCGTCGGCGTCAAAGTCCCCTACTATTTTGCCCTGTCGCCGACCTATGACCTCACCGTTACCGGCAGCGGCTACACCAAGCAGGGTTTCCTCGGCGAGGCCGAGTGGCGCCAGCGCTTCAACAATGGCCAATACACGCTGAAGCTTGCCGGAATCAACCAGCAGGACCCTGGCGCTTTCCGTGATTTCGCGGCTTTCCCCGGCGGCTACAATGTCAATTCGGGGCCAGCAGGCGATCCGAACAAATTCCGCGGGATGATGGGCACCAAAGGCCAGTTCGCCATCAATCCGCGCTGGGACTTCGGCTGGGATATCCTGCTTCAGACCGACAAGAATTTTTCGCGTACCTACACGATCGAAGGCTACAACGACGCCGTGCATCAATCGTCGGTCTACCTGACCGGCCTAAACGACCGCAATTATTTCGATGTGCGCGCCATGCGCTTCCAGGTTCAGGAAAACACACCGGACGGCAACGTCGCATCGCGCAGCGACAAGCAGCCCTGGGTGTTGCCGTCGCTCGACTATGCCTACATCCCCGACATGTCGGTGGCCGGCGGCCAGCTGTCGTTCAACGTCAATGCACGAGTCATTCGCCGCGACGATCTCGATCAGGCCTATTTTACCCCCTACGTGCCGGGCTCCGGCGTCCAGCGCGTGCGCGGCATCGAGGGCGAATCCGGTCGCCTCACCGCCGAAGCCGAATGGAAGCGTACCTTCACCACGGACGGCGGATTGCAGTTGACGCCCCTTCTGGCTCTGCAGGGCGACGTCGACTATCTCAACGCTTCTTCGGCTTCGCTGACTGCGGTAAACCAGATGGCAACGAATGTCGGTGCCGCCGACGACATGCGGTCTTCCTTCGCCCGTTACATGGCGACCGCCGGCCTTGAGATGCGCTGGCCGGTGCTGTTTTCGATGGCCGGCTCCAGCCATATCGTCGAGCCGATGGCGCAGGTCTTCATGCGCCCGAACGAGCAGTATGTCGGCGGGCTCGCCGTTCCCAACGAGGATGCACAGAGCTTCGTCTTCGATGCCACGACGCTGTTCGAGCGCGACAAGTTCTCCGGCTACGACCGCGTCGAAGGCGGCAGCCGCGCCAATGTCGGATTCCGCTATTCCGGCGCCTATGACAATGGCTGGGGCACCAATGCCATCTTCGGCCAATCCTACCAGCTGGGCGGCCGCAACTCCTTCAATTCGCCGGATCTGGTCAATGTCGGCGCCAATGTCGATGGCGCTGCTAATTCGGGCCTGGAGACTTCGACCTCCGACTATGTCGGCCTTGTCGGCTTCAGCAGCCCGAGCGGCTTCTCCGGTTCGCTCAGCGGCCGCTTCGACGAGCAGACCTTCGAAGTTCGCCGTGCCGAGGTGAAGGCCGCCTATTCCGGGCTGCCGGTTTCGCTGAGCGCCAAATACGCCTTCATCCAGGCGCAGCCGCTCTATGGTTTCACCACCGATCGCCACGAAGTCACGCTCGGCGCCTCGACGCACCTGGCCGAAAACTGGCGCGTCTTCGGCACCGGCACCTACGACCTGCAACAAAGCGTGCTGGTCAAGGACGGCGTCGGCTTTGCCTACAATGATTCCTGCTTCACCTACCTGATGACGTACTCGGAATCACGCGACATCAACACCAAGGAAGTGTCGCAGAATGTCGGCTTCAACCTGTCGTTCCGCACGCTCGGCGATTTCGGCTCGTCCCAAAGCTCGATCGACTCCATCCAGTAGAGCCGGCTGACGACATCGTTTTGCCGCATAAAGCGGGCACGGATTTCGCCAATATCGGGCTGGAATCGGCCAAAACCGGGCTAGAATTGGGATGCTTTCGATGAGGAAATACCTGTTTTCGGCAGGATTCGCGCTCCTGTTCGCGGCGACCTCGGTCTCTGTCACCACGATGGTACCGCCGGCCTTCGCCAGTGAAATCAAGTATGTCGTCAACAACATGCCGATCACCACCGGCGACATCGCGCACCGGGCTGCCTTCCTGAAACTGCAGCGCAAGAAGGGTGACGCGGGTCAGGAAATGATCGACCAGACGCTGCGTATGGCGGAGGCCAGGCGTCTCGGCATCCGCATCTCCGACGCCCAGGTAGAGGCTGCCTATCAGCGCTTTGCCTCGAGCAACAAGATGCAGCTCAAGCAGCTCGACGGTGTCATGGCGCAGTCCGGCGTGACCAAGGAGCATTTCAAGGAATTCATCCGCTCCCAGATGGCGTGGAACCAGGCGCTGAGCGCACGATACAGCGGCGGCGGCGGGCAGGTGAGCGAACAGGATCTGGTCAAGCGCATGCTCGAAAAAGGCGGCGCCAAGCCAAGCGCCACCGAGTACATGCTGCAGCAGGTGATCTTCGTGGTGCCGAAGGCCGAGCGCAGTGCCACACTCGCCAAACGCAAGCGCGAGGCCGAAGCCATGCGCGCCCGCTTCAATGGCTGCAACACCACGCGTGAATTCGCCAAGGGCCTGATCGACGTCACCGTTCGCGACCTCCCCCGATTGCTGGCGCCGCAACTGCCGCCGGACTGGGCCGAGCAGATCAAGGCCACCAAGCTGGGCGGCGCCACGGCCGTGCGCGAGACCGATCGCGGCATTGAATTCATCGGCATCTGCTCGTCGCGCGAGGTTTCCGACGACAAGGCGGCCCAGATGGTGTTCCAGAGCGAAGGCAGCGGCGACAAGAACGCCGACGAGCTCTCGGCCAAATATGTCGAAGAGCTGAAGGCGAAAGCCAAGATCGTTACGCGCTGAACCGGCCCAGCCGTGCGTGAGACAGAGCTTCCGCTGGCGCTGAGCGTCGGCGATCCATCCGGCGTCGGTCCGGAAATCGCCATTGCCGCGTGGCAGAGCGCCAGCGGTTCCGGTGCCGCGCCCTTCTATCTTCTCGCCGATCCGGCGCTGATTGCCGCGCGGGCGCGCCGGCTCGGCGCGGCGGTGGCAATCGCCGAGACGGTGCCGGCCCAAGCGGCTGGTGTCTTTCAACACGCCTTGCCCGTGGTGCCGCTGGCGGCCCACTTCACCGATGATCCCGGCCGGCCCGACCCGGCCAATGCCGCCGGCATCATCGAGGCCATCGATCGCGCCGTCGCCGACTGCCTTGCCGGTCACGCGGCCGCGGTCGTCACCTGTCCGATCGCCAAGAAGCCGCTCTACGATGCCGGCTTCGGCTTTCCTGGCCACACCGAGTATCTGGCGCATCTGGCCTCGCTCCACACCGGCGGCACGGTGACGCCGGTGATGCTGATCGCCGGCCCCGAATTGCGCACCGTTCCTGTCACCATCCACATCGCGCTGGCCGAGGTGCCGAAGACGCTGACGACGGAGCTGATCGTTGCCATCGCGCGCATCACCGCCGGCGATCTTTCACGCCGTTTCGGCATCGCCAGGCCGAGGCTCGCGCTTGCCGGCCTCAATCCGCATGCCGGCGAAAGCGGCGCCATGGGGACAGAGGACGAGCGCATCATTCGTCCTGCGGTCGACATGTTGCGGGCGCAAGGCATCGATGCCTTCGGGCCGCTGCCGGCCGATACGATGTTTCATGCGCGCGCCCGCGCCGGCTACGACGTGGCGGTCTGCATGTATCATGACCAGGCGTTGATCCCGGCCAAGGCGCTGGCCTTCGACGAGGCCGTCAACGTCACGCTTGGCCTGCCGTTCATCCGCACCTCGCCCGATCACGGCACAGCCTTCGACATCGCCGGCAAGGGCATCGCACGTCCCGAGAGCCTGATCGCGGCGCTGAAGCTGGCCCGCCGGCTGGCCGATACCGGCGCAAACCCCGCAGCTGCATGAGCCCAAAATCATGAGCCCAAAATCATGAGCCAAATTCATGAGCATTGACGGGCTGCCGCCGCTGCGCGAGGTGATCGAGCGCCATGGACTGCAGGCAAAGAAGGCGCTTGGCCAGAATTTCCTGCTCGACCTCAATTTGACCGGCAAGATCGCGCGGGTCGCCGGCGACCTCAGCGACAGCACGGTGATCGAGGTCGGCCCCGGCCCCGGCGGGCTGACCAGGGCGCTGCTCTCTGCCGGTGCCCGTCGCGTTGTCGCCATCGAGCGCGACGAACGCTGCCTGGCGGCCTTGGCCGAGGTCTCCAACCACTATTCGGGCCGACTCGAGGTGATCAGCGGCGACGCGCTGAAGACGGATTTTGCCACTCTTGCCAAGGCCGCGTCACAAGGCGGCGGCCCCGTGAGGATTGCCGCCAACCTGCCCTATAATATCGGCACCGAGCTGTTGATCCGTTGGCTGACCGTGGCGGACTGGCCACCCTTCTATCAATCGATGACGCTGATGTTCCAGCGCGAGGTGGCCGAGCGCATTGTCGCCGGTGCCGGCAGCGATGCTTATGGCCGGCTCGGCGTGCTGGCGGGCTGGCGGACCGAGGCGAGGATCGCCTTCGACGTGCCGCCGCAAGCGTTCACGCCGCCACCCAAGGTAACGTCCTCGGTGGTGCATCTGGTGCCGCGCGCCAGCCCTTTGTCAACCGACGTGAAAAAACTCGGTCGCGTCACCGAAGCCGCTTTCGGCCAGCGCCGGAAGATGCTGCGGCAGAGCGTGAAGAGCCTGGGTGGCGAGGCACTGCTGACGCGCGCCGGCATCGATCCGACCCGGCGTGCCGAGACGCTCAGCGTCGAGGAATTCGTGCGGCTGACAAACGCGGTTTGACCGGCGGCGCTGGCGCGGCCTAGCAATCGTCATTCAAACGAATTGCATTGACGTCGAAGGAGATTGCCATGCCAGCAAATGCACTGGTCCAGACGCGTATCGACGGCGACATCCGGGATCGAGCTTCGGCGGTGCTTGAAAGCATGGGGCTGACGGTCTCGGATGCGGTGCGGATATTGCTCACCCGAACCGCCAACGAGGGTGCGCTGCCCATCGATCTCGTCACAAACAACGAGGCGTATGATTTATGGTTTCGCGCCAAGGTTCGCGAAGCGCTCGACGACACCCGACCAGACATTCCTGATGATCAAGTCGAGGCGCATTTTGCCGAGAGACGCGCCGCGGCGCGGCGTTCGGGTGAACCTAAATCTTGAAGATCGTCTGGTCGCCATTCGCGCTTTCAGATCGCGACGGCATCTTCGCGCATATCGAGGCCGACAATCCTGCGGCCGCGATCGCCACCGATGAGCGGATCGTCGCCGCAATCAACCGTCTTCGGACTTCCCCAAAGCGGCCGGATCGGCAGGCGTGCAGGGACACGAGAGATCGTCATCGTCGGCACGCCATATGTCGCGGCCTATCAGCTGACCAACAGCACGATTCGAATCCCGCGCGTGCTTCACGGAGCGCTGCGTTGGCCGGACGATCTGCCAGGCAGCTGATGCGGCTAATTTAGATTGCCAGCGGTGGACGAGCTACTCAGTCTTCTCGTCCAGCAACCCCGAGACGAAATCGAACAGCCCGGGCCGCCGGTCGCGCCGCAGCCTTTCCGCCGTCACGATGCCACGCACTTCGGCGAAGGCGCGGTCGAGATCGTCGTTGACGATGACAAAGTCATATTCCTTCCAGTGCTCGATCTCGTTGCGGGCGTTCTTCAGCCTGGTCTCGATCACGTGCTCCTGGTCCTCGGCGCGGCGCTTGAGGCGCGACTTCAATTCCTTCATCGACGGCGGCAGGATGAAGATCGAGACGATGTCGGCGCGCATCTTCTCCTTGAGCTGCTGGGCGCCTTGCCAGTCGATGTCGAAGAGCATGTCACGGCCCTGCGCCAGCGCCAGTTCGGCCGGCTCGCGCGGCGTCGCGTAGCAATTGCCGTGCACCTCGGCCCATTCGAGCAACGCGTCGGAATCGCGCAGCCGCTCGAACTCGCGCGTGGTGCGGAAGTGATAGTGGACGCCCTCGATCTCCGAGCCGCGGCGTGGCCTGGTGGTGACCGAGACCGATAATTCCAGGCTGCCGTCGCTTTCCAGCAGGTTGCGCGCGATCGTCGACTTGCCGGCGCCCGACGGCGACGACAGGACCAGCATCAGCCCGCGGCGGCGAATGCGGGATCCGAGATCCCTGGCAACCATCGGCTCCTTGCCACCCATTCGGGTTTACTCCAGATTCTGGACCTGTTCGCGAAACTGGTCGACCACCGCCTTCAGTTCCAGCCCGATGGCGGTGACAGTGGCGGCGTTCGACTTGGAACACAGCGTATTCGATTCGCGGTTGAATTCCTGCGCCAGAAAATCGAGCTTGCGGCCGATGGCGCCGCCATTTGCCAGCAGCGCTCTGCCCGACGCCACGTGCGTCTTCAGCCGATCGATCTCTTCACGGATATCGGCCTTGGTGGCCAGGAACGCCGCTTCCATGTGCAGCCGGCCGGCATCGAGATTGGCCGACGCATCCATCAGCAGCCGCACCTGTTCGGCGATCCGCTCGCGGATCGCCGCCGGTTCGCGCGACGGGTCGGCCTCGGCTTGAAGCGTCAACGCTTCGATGGCGTCGATATGGCCGGAAAGCAGCGAACGCAGCGCTTCGCCCTCGTTCTGGCGTGCCTGCTCGAGACCTGTAAGCGCCGTTTCCAGCGCGGACAGGATTGACGCGTCGAGTGCTGCCCGCACCTCCTCGGTTTCGCTGGTTTCAGGGATATCGAGCACGCCGCGCAGGGAAAGCAGACCGTCGGCAGTTGCCGGACCAACACCGAACTGGTCCTGCAGCCGCTTGGCCAAGCCCGCCAGATCCCTGAGGAAGGCTTCGTTGACCACCGGCTGCGCCTGCTGGCCGGCGGCGCAGCCGACGGTTAGCGTCGCTTGGAAATTGCCACGCGAAAAGCGCTTCTGCAGCGTCTGCCGCACAGTCGGTTCGAGCCGCTCGAAACCTTGCGGCAACCGCAACCTGACCTCGACGCTCTTGCCGTTGACCGACTTGACCTCCCAGGCGATCGAGGCGCCGTCATGTTCGGCAACAGTGCGTGCAAATCCGGTCATGCTCTGCAAATTCATGATGCGGCTCGTGTCTCCCTGATGCGATTCTACAAATTGCGCATGCGTTCGATATCACGGGCGGCGCGAATGTCAGAATCGCAATACCGGCAAGATGTTGATTTCCGCTGTCGTTTCGATCTCGCAGGGCTGAAATCGAGAAGCAGAGGCACCCGAGCAAGACCGAAAACGCTTCGAACCGCGCTGTTCGTTCAAAGCAGCAGCGCGTCCGCCTCTGTCCGCGTTGCTTAAGGTCGATCCGTCTGAAAGCGCCGACCTGCTACTGGGCGGCACCCGTATCGCCGCCGGCATCACCGCTGTCACCGGCGGCATCGCCACTTGCGTCACCGTTGTCGTCGCCATTCGCCGGCGCATCGGTCTGGCCCGGAGTCTTGGCGCCCTTGGCGGCGTCTTCAGCCTGCTTCTTCTGCAGTGCCCGGTAGCGGGCAACGTTCTCATTGTGCTCGGCAAGCGTGGTGGCAAAGACGTGGCCGCCGGTGCCGTCGGCGACGAAATAGAGATCATCGGTCTTCGACGGGTTGGCGACGGCTTCGAGCGCGGCGCGGCCGGGATTGGCGATCGGCGTCGGCGGCAGGCCATTGATCAGATAGGTGTTGTAAGGCGTCTGTTTCTGGATATCAGATTGATAAATCGGCCGGTCGGCGGGTTTGCCCTTGCCGCCGAACAGGCCGTAAATGATGGTCGGATCGGATTGCAGCCGCATGCCCTTGGCCAGACGGTTGAGGAAGACGGCGGCAACGCGCGAGCGCTCGTCGCCCCGGCCGGTTTCCTTTTCGACGATCGAGGCCAAGGTGACGAAGTCGTCGACATTGGCCAGAGGCAGGTCGGGCGCGCGCCGCTGCCAGACCTCGTCGACCAGCTTCTTCTGGTCGGCGAGCAGCTTGTCGACCATCTGTTGGCGCGTGGCGCCGCGGGTAAAGCGCAGCGTGTCGGTGGCGAGGCTGCCCTCAGCCGGCTTGGCGGCCGGCATGTCGCCGGTCAGCGCATCCTGCTCGGCGATGCGCTGCAGCGCCTGCTCGACCGTCAGGCCCTCGGGAATGGTCAGCGAGTACATCACCGACTTGCCGCTCTTCAGAAGCTCCATGATGTCGCGCATGGAGGCGCGCGGCTTTATCTCGTATTCGCCTGCCTTCAGCGCTGAATCATTGCCATAGACCCGCACGGCGATGCGGAAGATGCGGGCATCGCTGATCAGCCCACGCCGTTCGAGCTGGTCGGCAATATCCTGGACGCCGGTGCTCGGCTTGACCAGGAAGGTGTCGCCGGCCACCGACGGGCCCGGTTCGTTGAATGCCTGCTTGCCGAAATAGAGCGAAACGCCGGCGGCGAGGATCATCAACATCACCGCGGAGATGACGAAGTTCATGAACACGACGACTTGGCTGCGCGAGGCGCGCGAGCGCTTTGGTGGTGGTGTGCCGGCTTCCGGGCGCAAAGCCTCGGCCGCGGTCTTCGGCACGATCGGGCCGGTCTGCTGGTTTTGTCCGAATTGTCCGCTGCCGCCCGGATTGGTGTTCATTAGCGCCCTACCATCTGATCTCTTAGAGCGACCATGCGCCCGATTGGACGCACAGCGTGCCCTAACATTTCAAGCCTACGCATCGTGCTTTTAAAAAAGCGCCTTCGGTTTCAGGCCGATGCGACGAATCCCCAGCGGCAGAGTAGGCTTGAATATGGCAAAATTGACGACAGACCGCTGGCGCGCCGGTCGATACCGCAATCAGCCTGTATAACGCTGGAAGACCAGCGAAGCGTTGGTGCCGCCGAAGCCGAAGGAGTTGGACAGCGCCACGTCCACCTGGCGATGCCGTGGCGTGTTCGGAACAAGATCGATCGCGGTTTCGCGTTCCGGGTTGTCAAGATTGATGGTAGCTGGCGCGATGTTGTCTCTGATAGCGAGGATCGAAAAGATCGCCTCGGCGGCACCCGCGGCACCCAGGAGATGGCCGATCGACGACTTGGTCGACGACATCGAGATTTTCGAGGCGGCGTTGCCGACCAGCCGCTCGACGGCGCCGAGTTCGATCGTGTCGGCCATGGTCGAGGTGCCGTGCGCGTTGATGTAGTCGACGTCGGCGGGCGTCAGCCTGGCCCGGTTCAGCGCCGCCGTCATGCAGCGGAAGGCGCCGTCGCCGTCTTCGGCCGGTGCAGTGATGTGATAGGCATCGCCGGTCAGGCCGTAGCCGGTGACCTCGGCATAGATCTTGGCGCCGCGCGCCTTGGCGTGTTCGAGTTCTTCCAGCACGACGACCCCGGCGCCCTCGCCCATGACGAAGCCGTCACGGTCGCGGTCATAGGGACGCGAGGCCTTCTCAGGCGTGTCGTTGCGGTCGGTGGACAGTGCCCGGCAAGCAGCGAAGCCGGCAAGCGATAGTCTGGTCACCGGCGATTCCGCGCCGCCGGCCAGCATCACGTCGGCATCGCCGAAGATGATCAGCCGGGCGGCATCGCCAATGGCGTGCGCGCCGGTCGAGCAGGCGGTGACGACGGCGTGGTTGGGGCCTTTCAGCCCATGCCGGATCGATACCTGGCCAGATACCAGGTTGATAATGTTGCCGGGAATGAAGAATGGACTGATACGGCGCGGTCCGCGCTCTTTCAGGATGATAGCGTTCTCGGCGATGCCCTCGAGGCCGCCAATGCCGGAGCCGATCATGACGCCGGTGGCGCAGCGCTCGGCTTCGGTGCTGGGCTCCCAGCCGGAATCCTTCAGCGCTTCGTCGGCGGCCGCAATCCCGTAAAGGATGAAGTCGCCGATCTTGCGCAGTTCCTTGGGCTCGAGCACGGCTTCGGGATTGAGCGTGCCGTTGGTGCCGTCACCGCGCGGAATGACGTGGGCGATCTTGCAGGCAAGATCTTCCACTTCGAACTCGGTGACGCGCTTGGCGGCGCTGCGGCCGGTCAGAAGTTCCTTCCAGCTGTGCTCGAAGCCCATGCCGAACGGCGAAACCAGGCCAAGGCCCGTGACGACGACACGCCTCATCGCAGGTCCTCCCCGGTGATGACTGCGGATAGTGTCAGGCCGAAGCCTTGTCGATGTACTTCACGGCATCGCCGACGGTCAGGATGGTCTCGGCCGCATCGTCCGGAATCTCGACGCCGAACTCTTCTTCGAAGGCCATGACGAGTTCGACCGTGTCGAGGCTGTCCGCGCCCAGATCATCGATGAAGCTCGCCTGCTCCGTCACCTTGTCGGCATCGACGCCAAGATGTTCGATGACGATCTTCTTGACGCGCTCTGCGGTGTCACTCATTTGGGGCATCCTCGTCTTTTGTTTGTCTGTCTTCGTTAGCGGGCAGAATGCCGCTAATCAAGCTGAAAGATGGTCCTGCCGGAAACGCAACGATGCCGGACCGGTTTTTGCCCGAACCGCCGGGTTGCGGGCCGCATTACACGAAAAATGGCCGAGGTCCAAGGCGAAATGGTCTCTTTTCACAAGCCGGCCATGTCTTCTTATCACCCGGCAATATCCCGTCAGATCATGGCCATGCCGCCGTTGACGTGGATGGTCTGGCCGGTGACGTAGGCTGCCTCGTTGGAGGCGAGATAGGCGACGGCCGACGCCACTTCAACACTCGTGCCCATGCGGCGCGTCGGGATCGCGGCCATTATCGCGTCTTTCTGCTTGTCGTTGAGCTTGTCGGTCATGGCCGATTCGATAAAGCCCGGGGCGACGCAGTTGACGGTGATGTTGCGGGTGGCGATCTCCTGCGCCAGCGACTTCGAAAAGCCGATCATGCCGGCCTTGGAGGCGCAATAATTGGTCTGGCCAGGATTGCCGGTGACGCCGACCACCGAGGTGATGTTGATGATGCGGCCATGGCGGCGGCGCATCATCGGATGGGTCAGCTCGCGGGTCAGCCGGAACACGGCGGTGAGGTTCACCTCCAGCACGCTGTCCCAATCCGCGTCCGCCATGCGCACGAACAGGCCGTCCTTGGTGATGCCGGCATTGTTGACCAGTATGTCGACGCCTTCGAGTTCGGCTTCGGCCTTCTGGCCAAGCGCCTTGACCTCGTCACGGTCGGCAAGATTGGCCGGGAACAGCTTTACCCGGTCGCCGAGTTCGCCGGCCAGGGTCTCCAGTTTCTCGATGCGGGTGCCGTGCAGGCCGACAATGGCGCCTTGCGCATGCAGCACCCGGGCAATCGCCTCGCCAATGCCGCCCGATGCGCCGGTGACGAGCGCCTTGCGGCCGGTCAGTTCGAACATTTTCGTCTCCTGATCTTAAGAGAACACCCTTCCCACGGGAGGGGTTGAATCGCCAGTGGATTATGCAAGCGCGACCAGTGCCGCCTCGACATCGGCCGGGGTGCCGGCAGCTGATGTGGCGATGTCGCGGTTGATCCGCCGCGCCAGGCCCGACAGCACCTTGCCGGCGCCGATCTCATAGAGCGTGGCGACGCCATTGGCGCCGAACCACTCCACCGTTTCGCGCCAGCGCACGCGGCCGGTGATCTGCTCGACCAGGCGGCGCGCGATCTCGTCGGGGTCGCTGCTCGGGGCCACAGTGACGTTGGAGACGACGGGCACGACCGGTGCATTCTTGGTCACGCCGGCCAGCGCCTCGCGCATGACATCGGCCGCCGGCGCCATCAGCGCCGAATGGAAGGGGGCGGAGACCTGCAGCATCAGCGCCCGCTTGGCGCCCTTTTCGGTGCACAGTTTCGCGGCGAGTTCCACCGCCGCCCTGGCGCCGGAGATCACCAGCTGGCCACCGCCATTGTCGTTGGCGATCTGGCAGACTTTGCCGGATCCCGTTGCGGCCTCGGTGCAAGCGGCTTCGACGTCGGGCTGTTCCAGTCCGATGATCGCCGCCATGGCGCCCTCGCCGGCCGGCACCGCCGCCTGCATGGCGTTGCCGCGGATGCGCAGCAGCCGGGCGGCATCGGCGACCGAAACGAAACCGGCCGCGGCAAGGGCGGAATATTCGCCGAGCGAATGACCGGCAACGTAAGCAACCTTGTCCTTCAGCGAAAAGCCGCGCGCTTCCAGCGAGCGGATTCCCGCCAGCGAGACCGCCATCAGCGCCGGCTGGGCATTGGCAGTCAGGGTCAGCGCCTCTTCCGGGCCTTCCCAGATCAGTTTCGACAGCTTTTCGCCCAGCGCATCATCCACTTCCTCGAACACCCTGCGTGCCTCGGGGAAGGCGTCGGCGAGGTCCTTGCCCATGCCGACAGCCTGGCTGCCCTGTCCCGGAAAGGTGAATGCGACGGCCATTTGGGCGCTCTCCAGCGGCTGATTTTTCCTGCCTGTGACGCAAGGCGGACCGCCAAGTCAAGCCCGAAGGCGGCATTTCGGCTCTCGCTTGAACCGGAGCTGACCTCGAGTCCCTGTTCCCAAAGGCTTTTTGCCGATCACACCTGATGAAAACCGCTCACGAATCGTTTGCTGGCTCTTCTTATTTTCGCCACAGGCGCTAGCTTTTGCATGACAGTTCTATGACAGAACGGTGGCGCGAGTGGAAATACGCGTTGCTTGGGCCGGGGGAAGAGACGTGGCTAGGATCAGGAAGGGCACGGCCGTACCCGCGCCACAGTTCTTGGAAGACGATCCGTCCACCGGCTACCTGCCGGGGCGCAGATGGCCGGTCATCCGCTACGGTCTGGTCACGCTGCTTGCCTCCGCCATCCTGGTGTTCGCCATCGAATGGATCGTGCGGGGCGACTTCTTCGGCACGGTCGACTTCTTCCTGCAGCCATTCAAGCCGGGCTGGACCACCATCATTGTCTTTGCATTGGTGCTGATGGGACTGGACGCCGTGCTTGGCCGCAGTCACCAGAGCCTGATGATCGTGGCGCCGCTGACGCTGGCGCTGGCCTTTGTCGGGCATCAGAAGTCGCATTATCTCGGCGATCCACTCTACCCAACCGATTTTCTTTATTCGCGCCAGATCATGGCACTGATGCCGCTCTTGGTGCGCGAACGGCCCTGGACGGCGCTCGCCATGGCGGTCGGCATCGTCGCCGGCCTGTCGCTGCTGATCTATGGCTGGCGGTTGTGGCGCCGCAAGGTTCCGATCCTCAGCCGCAAAGGGCGGCTGGCGCGGCTGACGCTGGCAGTGCCGCTGCTCGCCTTCTTCGTCTCGATCATGGACTACGCCACCTTCTCGTGGACCCGCGACCGGCTGCAGATCATCCCGATCATGTGGGACCAGAAGGAGAACTACGCCTCCAACGGGTTTGCGCTGGCCTTCGCGCTCAACGTGCCGATGGCGCATGTCTCGGCCCCGGCGGGCTATTCCGACAAGGCGATCGACGCGATCGACAGGCCTGATGTGGCGGCCTCGGTACCGGATGAGAAACCCGACATCATCGTGGTGATGAGCGAATCTTTCTGGGATCCGACCAAGCTGCCCGGCGTCACAATCACGCCTGACCCGATCCCCAATGTGCGGGCGCTGCGTTCCGGCTATATGTTCTCGCCGGAATTCGGCGGCATGACCGCCAACATCGAATTCGAGGCGCTGACCGGCTTTTCCAATGCCTTCCTGCCGGCGGGCTCGATCCCCTATCAGCAATATGTGCGCACGCCGACGCCGTCGCTGGCGACCTTCCTGAAAAGCGAGGGATACCGGGCGCGCGCCATCCATCCGGGCACCAACTGGTTCTGGAACAGGGGCGCCGTCTATGCCGATTTCGGCTTCAACGATTTCCGCTCGGAAGAGACGCTGCCGCCACTGGAAAAGCGCGGGCCGCTGGCTTCCGATGCCTCGATGACCGACGAGATCATCGCAGAGGCCGACGCCAGCGAGCGGCCGGTGTTCTTCTTCGCCGTCAGCCTGCAGAACCACGGTCCCTACGAGCCGTACCGCTATTACAATCCGACCCACAAGGTCGCGGCGCCGATCAGCACATGGGCGCGGGAATCGCTGCTCAGCTACGCCGAAGGCTCCGCCGATGCCGACCGTGGCCTCGAACGATTGATCGAATGGGCGAAGAAGCGCGAGCGGCCGACGGTCATCGCCTTCTTCGGCGACCATCTGCCGCCGCTCGGCCCCGTCTATGTCGAAACCGGTTACCTGAAAGACAATGTCGCGCCGCGCAAGGAACCGACGCCGGAGGCGGCACTGGAGCATCATCAGACGCCGCTGGTCATCTGGTCTAACCGCACCGGTCCGGCGCAGGATATGGGCGCGGTGAGCCCGGCCTTCCTGCCCTACCATATCCTTACCACGGCCGGGATCACGCACCCCTACTACACCGGCTTCCTGGGCGCGCTGCGCGAACGCTATCGCGTCGTCGACCGCAATCTGCTTTTGACACCGTCAGGTGAGGCCACGCCGGACTGGGCGCGGCAGAAGGACGTTGATCCGGCGATCAACGATTACCGCTTGCTGCAATACGACATGATGTTCGGCAAGCGTAAGGCGGCTCCGGACTTCTTCCCCGAAACGATCAACGGTGGTACCCCGCATACGAGTTGATGCCTGGTATTTTTCCAACCCTGCGACGCCAGGACGCTGTCCGGAGCATGCGTTACCCTTGCCTTCCAGCCAATTTGCTATATAGACGCCCGCAATCTGCCGGTCCTTGCTGGGGGCTGAACGGAGGGCCGGAGGTTTTACCCAAAACCTTCGTGTGAAGCCAGAAGCGCTTCCGCCTCCCGTGTCTCCGCTCTCGACCGTCTCGAAATGCTCCTTTCTTCCCCGCCCCCTCGGGACCAGCGGGTCAGAGAAGTTGCAGAGGCTTTGCCGCGAGGATCCGGGAGAGAAACGAAGAAAGGCACTGAACCACTATGGCTCTATACGAACATGTGTTCCTTGCCCGGCAGGACCTCTCGCAGCAGCAGGTCGATGCGCTTGTCGAACAGTACAAGGGCGTTATCTCCGCAAATGGCGGGTCCGTCGGCCGGGTCGAGAACTGGGGACTGAAGTCCCTCACCTACCGGGTCAACAAGAACCGGAAGGCTTACTACACGCTTATGGACCTCAACTGCCCGCCGGCAGCGCTCAACGAGATGGAGCGCCAGATGGGCCTGTCCGAGGACGTGCTGCGTTTCCTGACCGTCAAGGTCGAGGCGCATGAGGAAGGCCCGTCGGCCATGATGCAGAAGCGCGAAGAGCGCTCGGAACGCGGCGGCTTCGGCGACCGCGACCGTGGCGATCGTGGTCCGCGCTCGTTTGGCGACCGTGACCGCGGCGACCGTGGCGATCGTCCGCCGCGCTCATTTGGCGACGCCGGTGGTGATCGTGGTCCGCGCCGTCCGCGCGAAGGCGTTGAAGGAGGTGCAGAATAATGGTCGACATCAATCAGATCCCGACCCGGCGCCCGTTCCATCGCCGCCGCAAGACCTGCCCGTTCTCCGGCGCCAACGCGCCCAAGATCGACTACAAGGACGTGCGTCTTCTGCAGCGCTACATTTCCGAGCGCGGCAAGATCGTGCCGTCGCGCATCACCGCCGTCAGCCAGAAGAAGCAGCGCGAACTCGCCAAGGCGATCAAGCGCGCCCGCTTCCTCGGCCTGCTGCCCTACGTGGTTCGCTAAGATCTCCGAAGCAGGCGGTTCGCCGCCTGCTTCCTTCTCCCACGGCGACGGGCGCCGCAGGGGTAATGCGATGATGCATGTCGTTGTCCCAAAACCGGGACCACTTTTGGCGACATGCATTGAAATCCCGAGTTGAGGTGAAAAGCCTCTAACTGCCGCGACAGGCAGGACAGCGACACCGGCGCCAAGGCGCTCAGAGCTTCCTGACCTGTTCCATTCAATTCGGCGCCGATCCCGCGGTCGGTGCCAGACGAAGGAACAAGACCATGCAAGTGATTCTTCTCGAACGCGTTTCCCGCCTCGGCCAGATGGGCGATACCGTCAAGGTCAAGGACGGCTTTGCCCGCAACTTTCTCTTGCCGCAGGGCAAGGCGCTGCGCGCCAACGAAGCCAACAAGAAGAAGTTCGAAGGGCAGCGCGCGCAGCTCGAAGCGCGCAACCTCGAGCGCAAGTCGGAAGCCAGCCAGGTTGCCGAAAAGCTCGACGGCAAGAGCTTCATCGCCGTGCGTTCGGCCGGCGAGACAGGCCAGCTCTACGGTTCGGTGTCGACCCGCGACATCGCCGACCTGCTGACCGCCGAAGGGTTCTCGGTCAACCGCAACCAGATCCAGCTCAACCAGCCGATCAAGACTATCGGCGTCACCAATGTGGCGATTGCGCTGCATCCGGAAGTCGAGGTCACCATCAGCCTCAACATCGCCCGCACGGCCGACGAAGCCGAGCGCCAGGCCAAGGGCGAGACGCTGACCACCGCCGAAGCCATCTATGGCGACGACATCAACGACAACGCACGGCCGGAGAACTTCTTCGACCCGAACACCGAGTTCGAAGGCGGCGAAGAAGACAACGCCTGATCCCGCACGGGGCCTGATCGGGAAGCGAGGGGAGCAGCGCTCCAATCACTTCCTCGTCATCCAGCCTTTCTGGACCAATGCCCGGGCCTCTCGCCCGGGCATTTTTGTGCCAAATGGAACTTTTCGAACCCCTATATATTGTTGCAGAATTGGTCCGCCAGTCTGACCGTGAGGGGACATTTGGTGATGAATATTCTGTTGAAGCGCGTTCTCGACCGCCTGGTGCGTACGGGCAATCTGAAAGTCACCGGGCCGAAGGGCTCGACAGTGGTTTTCGGCGACGGCAGCGGCGAGCCGGTGCATATGCACATCAAGACCGCGCATGCCGAGCGCGCCATTACCTTCGATCCGATGCTGGCCGTGCCGGAAGCCTATATGGACGGCGAACTCGACATCATCGAGGGCGGCGTACTGGGTATGATGCGCATCGCCTTCCAGAACATGGGCAGCGGCGGTATCGACGCCACCTGGTCGAAGGCCATCGAGGGTCTGCGCCACGCCTTTCGCCGCCTGCAGCAGATCAACACCGCATCGCGGGCGCGCCGCAACGTGCAGCGCCACTATGACTTGTCGGGTGACCTCTACCGGCTCTTCCTCGACGAGGACATGCAGTATTCCTGCGCCTATTTCGAACAGCCGGACATGACGCTCGACGAGGCGCAGATGGCCAAGAAACGCCATATCGCCGCCAAGCTCAGGCTGAAGGCCGGCCAGACCGTGCTCGATATCGGCTCCGGCTGGGGTGGGCTCGGCCTCTATCTCGCCAAGGCTTTCGATGTCGACGTGCAAGGCGTGACGCTGTCGACCGAGCAGCACGGCGTCGCCACCGACCGGGCGCATGCGCAAGGCTTGCAGGACCGCGTGCATTTCGACCTCAAGGACTACCGCGAACTCAATGAACGCTTCGACCGCATCGTCTCGGTCGGCATGTTCGAGCATGTCGGCGTCAACCACTTCCGCACTTTCTTCGACAAGTCGGCGACGTTGTTGAAGCCCGACGGCGTCATGCTCTTGCACACGATCGGCCGCTCCGGCGTGCCGTGGGCGACCAGCGCCTTCATCCGCAAGTACATTTTTCCGGGCGGCTACATTCCTTCGCTGTCGGAGGTGATGCCGGCGATCGAGAAGTCGGGCCTTGTAGTCACCGACATCGAGATTCTGCGGCTGCACTATGCCGATACGCTGAAGCATTGGGGCCAGCGCTTTGCCGCCAACCGCGACAAGGCCAAAGCCATCTACGACGAGCGCTTCTGTAGGATGTGGGAGTTCTATCTGGCGGCTTCGGAAGCCGCCTTCCGCTGGCAGGATCTGGTGATCTTCCAGATCCAGATCGCCAAGAAGAACGACACGCTGCCGATGACGCGCGACTACATGGCCAAATGTGAAAAGGCGCTCGAAATGCGCGAAATGGGGCATCGTCAGGAGGCGGCGGGCGCCGAGCCTGCTGTCGCCAGGTCTGTGCCTGCCAGGTCCGTTGCTGTCAGGTCCGTTGCGGCCAAGCCAGCGCGCCGTCGCAAGGTGGCGGATCGCGAATAACGCCTCGATTGCGATTGCCGCTTGCCATTGACGGCTCTGACACTGAAAAAGGTCTCGTTCTCGCGAGACCTTTTTTAATGACCTGCCTGCCCACCATCGCCACCACCCTTGTCGAGATCGCCGGCGCCCCGGTGCTCGCGCCACGCGGAGCCTGAGCGTGGAACTCCCCGCCTCGCTGCGACAAGGCGTCGAGCGCCTGCTCGAAACGATACCGCTGGCGGTGCTGCGCCAGGCGGCGAAGACGCTGTCTGACCGCTACCGCGCCGAATTGCGCGACGGCCGCCTGCACATGGCCGAAGAGATGGCGGTAAAAGCCTATCTGGCGACGCGGCTGCCGGCGACCTACGCGGCGGTACGGGCCGGTCTCGACGAACTCGCCTATGCGCGGCCCGATTTCCAGCCAACGAGCTTGCTCGATGTCGGCGCCGGTCCTGGCACGGTGCTTTGGGCCACTACAGACCTGTGGCCCCACCTCGAAGAGGCGGTTCTGGTTGAAGCAAGCGCCGCGGTGCGCAAGGTTGGCCAGTCGCTCGCCCTTGATACCATCGCCACCAGGATGGACTGGCGCGCCGGCGACGTGACCATCGACCTTGCCGATCTCAAGCCTGCCGACCTCGTCACCTGCGCCTATGTGCTGGACGAGATCGCGCCAGCATCGTTGCCGAAGCTTGTCGGCCGGCTCTGGCAGTTGACCGGCGACACACTGCTGATCGTCGAGCCCGGCACACCGGCAGGCTGGCAGCGCATCCTGGCAGTGCGCAGGCAATTGCTGGAGGCCGGGGCGCATGTGCTGGCGCCTTGTCCGCATGAGGCGCCCTGCCCGCTTGAGCCGCCCGACTGGTGCCATTTTTCGCGCCGCGTCGCTCGCTCGCGCCTTCATCGCCTGGCCAAGGACGCGGACGTGCCGTGGGAGGACGAGAAATTCATCTACGTCGCGGCGTCGCGGCAACCCGCGCCTGTACATCCGCCCCGCGTGATTGCGCCGCCGAAATCGGGCTCCGGCAAGGTGCTGCTCAAACTGTGCCAGCCGGATGGCGGCGCCGGCGAGACACTTTTCACCAAGCGCGAGGGCGAGTTGTTCAAGGCAGCGCGGCGACTGGACTGGGGCGATACATTGGACGGAAGAAGCGGATAATCACCGAGATTGTTCTTGCTCTGTTCCAACGACTCGGATAAAGGTCAGCGCCTTTCTGAGTCAACCGGAATCGGGGCGCGGAAACACTCTTCTGTGGACGGTTTGCCGCCCCTGTGAACAAACGGGGCATCGAGGTTGATTGGTCGTGCGGTGATGCAGAAAGGTCAGCACCGATTTATCTCGTTCTGATATCGAGAAGCCGGGATCAAAATCGGGGACATCATGGCAGAGGCAGCGCGAAAATTCGGCGTGGCGGAGCAGCAACCGCTTTATCGTGAAGCGCCGAACAACATCGAGGCCGAACAGGCGCTGCTCGGCGCCATCCTCGTCAACAACGATGCCTTCTACCGCGTCTCCGACTTCCTCAAGGCCGGCCATTTCTACGAGCCGCTGCACCGGAAAATCTTCGAGGTCGCGGCCGAGCTCATCCGCATGGGCAAGGTGGCGACGCCGATCACGCTGAAAACCTTCCTGCCGGCCGACGAGAAGGTCGGCGACATGACGGTGGCGCAATATGTGGTTCGTCTGGCGGTCGAAGCCGTCACCGTCGTCAACGCCACAGACTATGGCCGCGCCATCTACGATCTGGCCACGCGCCGGGCACTGATCACCGTCGGCGAGGACATGGTCAACATCGCCTATGACGCGCCGGTCGACATGGCGCCGTCCGAACAGATCGAGGATGCCGAGCGGCGGCTGTTCGAACTGGCCGAAACCGGCCGTTACGATGGCGGCTTCGAGAGCTTCACCGACGCGGTCAAGACCGCCGTCGACATGGCCAACGCCGCCTATATGCGAGACGGCCATTTGTCGGGCCTCGCCACCGGCATGCGCGATCTCGACCGCCGCATGGGTGGCCTGCAGGCGTCGGATCTGATCATCATTGCCGGCCGTCCGGGCATGGGCAAGACATCGCTGGCCACCAACATCGCCTTCAACATCGCCGAGATGTATGAGCCGGCGCAACAGGCCGACGGCTCGTTCAAGGCAGCCAATGGCGGCGTCGTCGGCTTCTTCTCACTGGAAATGTCGTCCGAGCAGCTCGCCACCCGCATCATTTCCGAACAGACGGAAATTTCGTCGTCAAAAATCCGCCGCGGCGAGATTTCAGAGATGGATTTCGAAAAGCTGGTCGCCTGCTCGCAGACCATGCAGAAGATCCCGCTGTTCATCGACCAGACCGGCGGTATCTCGATCGCGCAGCTGTCGGCGCGGGCGCGGCGGCTGAAGCGTCAGCGCGGCCTCGACCTCATCGTCATCGACTATATCCAGCTGATGCAGGGGTCGAGCGCGAAATCGTCGCAGAACCGGGTGCAGGAAATCACCGAGATCACCACCGGCCTGAAGGCGCTGGCCAAGGAGCTCTCCGTGCCAATCATCGCGCTGTCGCAGCTGTCGCGTCAGGTCGAAAGCCGCGAAGACAAGCGCCCGCAGCTGTCCGATCTTCGCGAATCCGGTTCGATCGAGCAGGACGCCGACGTGGTGATGTTCGTCTATCGCGAGGAATATTATCTGAAGAACCGCGAGCCGAAGCCCGGCACCGACGAGTACATCAAGTGGGAACACGAGATGAACGAGATGCGCGGCAAGGCCGAAGTCATCGTCGCCAAGCAGCGCCACGGCCCGACAGGTTCGGTCAGCCTCGCCTTCCAGGGCGAGTTCACACGGTTTTCCGACCTCGCCGAAGAGCATCATATTGCGGAGAGGTTTGAGTAGCTTTTTGGCCTACCGCAGCGCTCCGTCACACCCCCCTCTGGCCTGCCGGCCATCTCCCCCGCAAGGGGGGAGATCAGCAGCTTTGCGGATGGCGCTCATCTTGCGACGTTGGCGATTGGCGAAAGCAGCGACGATAGCCAATCTCCCCCCTTGCGGGGGAGATGTCCGGCAGGACAGAGGGGGGTGTGCAGGATCACCCTCCTTCGGTCATTTGCAGGCAGCATCACTCCATGGCTAAATCGCGCGTCCAGTTCATCTGCCAGAATTGCGGGTCGGTGCATCAGCGCTGGGCCGGCAAATGCGATGCCTGCGGCGAGTGGAACACGCTGGTCGAGGAAGGCACCTCGGGCGGCATAGGCTCGGGACCGGCCAACACGCGCAATGCGCGCAAGGGCCGCGCCGTGGTGCTGACCAGCCTGTCCGGTGACATCGAGGACGCGCCGCGCATCATCTCGGGCATTGGCGAACTCGACCGCGCCACCGGCGGCGGCTTCGTGCGCGGCTCGGCGCTGCTGGTCGGCGGCGATCCCGGCATCGGCAAGTCGACGCTGCTTACCCAGGCCGCAGCAGCATTGGCGTCAAAAGGCCACCGCATCGTCTATGTCTCGGGCGAAGAGGCTGTCGCGCAGATCCGGCTGCGGGCGCAGCGGCTTGGCGTCGCCGACACGCCGGTCGAACTTGCCGCCGAGACCAATGTCGAGGATATCCTGGCAACAATAGCCGACGGCAGAAGGCCGGACCTCGTCATCCTCGATTCCATCCAGACGCTGTGGACCGACATGGCCGACTCGGCGCCCGGCACCGTCACCCAGGTGCGCGCCTCGGCGCAAGCGATGATCCGCTACGCCAAATCCACCGGTGCTGCCATCGTGCTGGTCGGCCATGTCACCAAGGAAGGCCAGATCGCCGGTCCGCGCGTCGTCGAGCACATGGTCGACGCCGTTCTCTATTTCGAAGGCGAAGGCGGCCATCACTACCGCATCCTGCGCACGGTGAAGAACCGTTTTGGGCCGACCGACGAGATCGGCGTCTTCGAGATGTCGGACAAGGGCTTGCGCGAGGTCGCCAATCCGTCGGAGCTGTTCCTCGGCGAACGCCACGCAAAATCGCCGGGTGCCGCGGTATTTGCCGGCATGGAAGGCACACGTCCGGTGCTGGTCGAGATCCAGGCGCTGGTGGCGCCGTCCACATTGGGCACGCCGCGCCGTGCCGTCGTCGGCTGGGACGGCGCACGGCTGTCGATGATCCTTGCCGTGCTCGAAGCCCATTGCGGCGTGCGCTTCGGCACCCACGATGTCTACCTCAACGTCGCCGGCGGCTACCGGATTTCCGAGCCGGCGGCCGATCTGGCGGTTGCCGCTGCACTGGTTTCGTCGCTCACCGGTCTTGCCCTTCCCGCCGATTGCGTCTATTTCGGCGAAATCAGCCTGTCGGGCGCAGTGAGGCCGGTTGCGCATGCGCAGCAGCGCCTTAAAGAGGCCGAAAAGCTGGGTTTTGGAAGTGCGGTTCTGCCCTTGGGCAGCGAGGAGGTTGTCGGGGGGATCGGGGCCGGCGCTTTCCAGCCGACCGAACTTGCCGATCTCGTCGCACGCATAGCCGGCTCACGGCGCAGCCGTGTCGACGTGGAAGATTGACGCGGCTCGCCCGAGCCGTGAAAAGACAATCTGAGTGGGGCGAAAGACATGCCGATTACGCTGCTGGACGGAATTCTCGTCGGCTTCACCCTGGTCTCGGCGATGCTCGCCATGGTTCGCGGCCTGTCACGCGAAATCCTGTCCGTCGTGTCCTGGGCGGCTGCCGCCGCGGCGGCATTCTTCTTCTACAAGCCGGTGCTGCCTTACGTTCAGCCCTATGTCGAAAGCGACAAGATCGCCATGGCGGCATCCGCCGGCATCGTCTTCCTCATCGCGCTTATCGTCGTTTCCGTCATCACCATGAAGCTAGCCGACTGGATCATCGATTCCAGGATCGGCGCGCTCGACCGTACGCTGGGCTTCCTCTATGGCGCCGCGCGCGGCGTCCTCGTCGTCGCCGTGGCGCTGCTGTTCTTCAACTGGCTGGCCGGCGCCAAGGCGCCTGCCTGGATCGCCAACGCCAAGTCGAAGCCGCTGCTCGAGACCATCGGCGCCAAGCTGGAAAGCCTGCTGCCCGAAGATCCGGAAAACGCCATCCTGAAGAAGCTCAATCCGAATCAGCCGGCAGCCGAGACGCCTCCGGCGGCAGATGCACCGGCGGCGGATGCTCCGGCAACCGGTGACGATACTCCGGCAACCGGTGACGATACTCCCGCGCCCGACGACGAGACCGACGCTCCAGCCGATAACGCACCCGCGCCCGCTGCTCCGGCTCCGGCCGCGCCGGCAAACTGATACGGACGGATGGTGCCGGACAGGAGCCATCCCGGCAGTTCCGGCCTGACTACGTTGCTTTCGCGGTGCTATCGCACTATATGGCCATTTTAGCGGAGCTTGAGCCCCATGGCAGTTTCGAAGGCAGACGCGGACGACGTCCTTTCCGCCGAAGCAAACGATCATTTCCACGATGAATGCGGGGTGTTCGGCATTTTCGGCCGGCAGGACGCTGCGGCCATCGTCACACTAGGCCTGCATGCGCTGCAGCATCGCGGCCAGGAAGCGGCCGGCATCGTCTCCTATGACGGCACGCAGTTCCATGTCGAACGCCATGTCGGCCTGATCGGCGACACCTTCACCAAGCAGCACGTCATCGACAGCCTGCAAGGCAACCGTGCCATCGGCCACACGCGCTATGCCACGACGGGCGGCGCCGGCATGCGCAACATCCAGCCCTTCTTCGCCGAACTCGCCGATGGCGGCTTTGCCGTCGCCCATAACGGCAATCTCACCAACGCCATGACCGTGCAGCGCGCGCTGCAGAAACAGGGCGCGATCTTCTCGTCGACCTCCGACACCGAGACGCTGCTGCATCTCGTTGCCACCAGCAAGGAACGCGATTTGAATTCGCGCTTCATCGACGCCGTGCGTCAGGTTGAAGGCGCTTTCTCGCTGGTTGCGATGACCTCCAAGAAGATGATCGGCTGCCGCGATCCGCTCGGCATCCGCCCGCTGGTGCTCGGCGACCTCGACGGCGCCTGGATCCTGGCCTCCGAAACCTGCGCGCTCGACATTATCGGCGCCCGCTTCGTGCGCGACCTGAAGCCCGGCGAAATGGTCGTGGTGACCTCGAAGGGCATCGAGAGCCTGTTCCCCTTCGAGCCGCAGAAGACCCGCTTCTGCATCTTCGAATATGTCTATTTTGCCC
Organism: Mesorhizobium sp. LNJC405B00; assembly: GCF_000502615.1. Classification (NCBI taxonomy): domain Bacteria; kingdom Pseudomonadati; phylum Pseudomonadota; class Alphaproteobacteria; order Hyphomicrobiales; family Phyllobacteriaceae; genus Mesorhizobium; species Mesorhizobium sp. LNJC405B00. The sequence continues at coordinate 85,300 of NZ_AYWC01000015.1, forward strand.
GCCCGGACTCCTCGGTCGAAGGCCGCAATGTCTACGAAGTGCGCAAGCGTATCGGCGCCGAATTGGCGCAGGAAAGCCCGGTCGAGGCCGATATCGTCGTGCCGGTGCCGGATTCCGGCACGCCGGCGGCAATCGGCTTCTCCCAGGCGGCAGGCATCCCCTTCGAACTCGGTATCATCCGCAACCACTATGTCGGCCGAACCTTCATCCAGCCCGGCGATTCGATCCGCCATATGGGCGTCAAGCTCAAGCACAACGCCAACCGCCGGATGATCGAGGGCAAGCGCGTGGTGTTGGTCGACGATTCGATCGTGCGCGGCACCACCAGCCAGAAAATCGTGCAGATGGTGCGCGACGCCGGCGCCAAGGAAGTGCATATGCGCATCGCCTCGCCGCCGACCAGCGCGTCGTGCTTCTACGGCGTCGACACGCCGGAGAAGTCGAAGCTTTTGGCATCGCGCATGTCGATCGAGGAAATGGCCGAGTTCATCCGTGTCGATTCGCTCGGCTTCCTCACCATTGACGGGCTCTACCGCGCCGTCGGCGAAGCCAGCCGCGACAATGAGCAGCCGCAATTCTGCGACGCCTGTTTCACCGGCCAGTACCCGACCCGCCTGCTCGACTTCGAAGGCCACGACAATGTGCGCACGCTGTCGCTGCTGGCGAACAACGGGGCGTAAAGCCCAACTGCTATCCTTGAAAGCGCTCGCATGACCCTCGACCTCTCCGGCCGCGTCGCGGTCGTTACCGGCGCCTCGCGCGGCATCGGCTACTTCATCGCCAAGGAACTTGCCGCCGCTGGCGCGCATGTCATTGCGGTAGCCCGGACCGTCGGCGGGCTGGAAGAACTCGACGACCAGATCAAGGCCGAGCGCGCGAAAACCGGCAAGGGCGAAGCGACGTTGGTGCCTCTCGACCTCTCAGACATGGCCGGCATCGACCGGCTGGGCGGCGCCATTCACGAGCGCTGGGGCAAGCTCGACATTCTGGTGGCCAATGCCGGTGTGCTCGGCGTCATCTCGCCGATCGGCCATGTCGAGGCCAAAACCTTCGAGAAGGTTATGACCATCAATGTCACCTCGACCTGGCGGCTGATCCGCTCGGTCGACCCGCTGCTCAGGCTGTCCGACGCCGGCCGCGCCATTCTCATGTCGTCCGGGGCCGCGCATTCGGCGCGCGCCTTCTGGGCGCCCTATGCGGCGTCGAAGGCGGCTGTGGAAGCCATGACGCGTTCCTGGGCGCATGAGACGCAGAGCCTGCCGCTCCGCATCAATGCGGTCGACCCCGGTGCCACCCGCACCGCCATGCGTGCACAGGCCGCGCCCGGCGAGGATCCGGAAACGCTGCCGCACCCCTCAGAGGTTGCAAAACGCATCGTGCCGCTGGCGAGCCCCGAGCTGAAAGAGACGGGGCTGATCTTCCAGGTCAAGAACAACCGCTTCGTCGCCTACCGGCAGCCGGAATAAACCGGGTTGTAGCGGGATTAAACAGGCCCCCAGTTACGTTTCTTCGAATGTAAGACATTCGAAACCGGAGGACCGACATGCGTAGACTTCTTCTCGTTGCCGCCGCCGCGATTGCCGCCACAGCCGGCGTGGCGCTGGCGCAAGACGCAAAGATGAGTTTCTTCGTCACCAGCGTCGGTTCCGGCAAAGGCGCCGATCTCGGCGGTCTCAAGGGTGCCGACGCGCATTGCGCCTCGCTGGCGGAAGCGGCTGGGGTTACCGGCAAGGAATGGCACGCCTATCTCTCGAGCGCCAATGTCGATGCGCGCGACCGTATCGGCAAGGGTCCCTGGCTCAACGCCAAGGGCGAGAAGATTGCCGATGACGTCGCCTCGCTGCACAGCGACGCCAACGCCATCAACAAGCAGACGGCGCTGACCGAGAAGGGCCAAGTGGTCAATGGCCGCGGCGACAAGCCGAACCGGCACGACATATTGACCGGCTCGAAGCCTGACGGCACCAAGCTCGCCGACCAGACCTGCGGCGACTGGACCTTGAGCGGCGCGGAGGGCGCGGCGATGATGGGCCATCACGACCGCACCGGCCTTGATGAGTCGGCCGCGGCGAAATCCTGGAACTCCTCGCATGCCTCGCGCGGCGGCTGCAGCCAGGAGGCGCTGAAAGGCACCGGCGGCGACGGCCTGTTCTACTGCTTTGCGACGAACTGAGAGACGTCTGGGAGCGGTTCGTTCACGGGTCTGTGATGATCCGGCAGGTCCCTCCCCCCTCGCCCTGCTTTCGCCATCAGCCGGGAGTTGCTAGGGTCGACCCGACTCCGACACTCAGCAAAGCGAGGAATTCCCATGGCTGCTCCCAGCGTAGCATTGGTCTGGTACCTGGTGATCGCCGGCCCGCAAGGCGGCATGGTGGTGCTGCCCAGCACCTTCGACACCCGCGAACAGTGCACAAACGCGATTACCGAATATCAGAAGCAGCCGACGCCGGCCGGCTGGGCGGTCAATTGCGTGCCGAGCGCCTCGCCTTTCACCGATGAGGGTGATGCGGAAGAGCCGGCGGCGCAGTAGCGTAGTTTCCCCCCTCGAGGGGGAGATGGCCGGCAGGCCAGAGGGGGTCGCCTCGCGTAGAGTGCCAACCTCCTTCCGCACAAAGGGCGTCGCGTCCAGTCGGCCCGACCCCCTCTGTCGCCTTCGGCGACAAAGGCATAGGCGCTAAGATAGGTATTGCCCTGCGGAATCGGGTGTGATTCTACACTGCGATGACACACGAATCGCTTGTTGATGACGG
>NZ_AYWC01000016.1:0-87544 GCF_000502615.1 Mesorhizobium sp. LNJC405B00
CGATCCGCTCGGCCTGCAGATAGGCGCGGTCACCGATGCGGATCTCGCCCGGCACCACCGGCACGCGGTCGATCAACTCGGCCTCGCTCTGGTCGGTGATCTCGAGGAAGTCGAACTGCTCGCGCTCAAGCTCGAAGGCGCAGTGCATGCGCCAAAGACCATTGTTCTTCTTCTCATACGCACCGGCCTTGGCAACCGCTGTCGCATCGAGGATGCGNTGTCATCGCAGTGTAGAATCACACCCGATTCCGCAGGGCAATACCTATCTTAGCGCCTATGCCGTTCACGGGGAGGTGTGGAATGGTCCGCGCAGCGGGCGAAAAGCCAATTGCTTGGCTTTTCGAATGACGAACGGCCCGAAGGGCCGGATGAGGGGCAGCGCTGACCATCGGAAGTCGCGCTCCGCGCCTCCCTGCTTACTTCACCCACATCTTCGTCCGCTTGTGCCAGTCGGCGATCGATTCCTCGGGATAGACGTCGAAGACCTTGTCCTTTTTGCCGATCACCGGCTCGACCCAACTCGCCTTGTATTTCAACATCAGATGCACCTTCTCCGGCGGTTTCGGCAACTCGCTGTCGATTGCCGAGGCGAAGGGGTGGACCAGGTCCGGCCATGTCGGATCGTAGAGCCAGAGCGCCGAACCGCACTTCTTGCAGAAATTGCGCTCGCCCGTCGAAATCTCACACTTTGGATGCTCGTCGTCCGCGATCTCGGCCTGGTAGACGCCGAGATTGCGCTTGCCCTTGATTTTCAGCGTCTTGTAATCGGCGCCGAGATTGATGGCGAAGCCGCCGCCGCCCTGCTGCTTGCGGCAGATCGAGCAGTAGCACAGCATGAACGGCACCGGCGTGTTGCTCTCCACCTCGAAATGGACGGCATCGCAGCGGCAGGATCCCTTGAGCAGCAGCGGCATGACAGAACTCCGACGGATGGCTCTCAACTTGCCAGCATGGTTTTTGGTTGCAGCCATGGCAAGCCCGGTGACATGATTGCGGCATGGACAATGAACGCATCGAAGAGCTGTTCGAAGGCCTCGGCCCGGTCAGTATCCGAAAACTGTTCGGCGGCAAGGGTATCTATTTCGACGGCGTCATCGTCGCTATCGTGCTGCGCGGCGAATTGCTGCTCAAGGCTGACGAGCAAAGCGCGCCCGACTTCGAAGCCGCCGGCTGCAAGCAATGGACCTATACCGGCACCCGCCACGGCAAGCTGGTCGCGATGCCGTACTGGAGCATTCCCGACGACGCGTTTGATGATCCTGACGAGATGAGGGTGTGGGCGCGCCGGGCGTATGAGGCGGGACGAAGGGCGGGGAAGTGAACCGGGACCGCCGCGTTTCTTCCCACCCCCCTCTGTCCTGCCGGACATCTCCCCCGCAAGGGGGGAGGTCAGTTGTCACATTGGCCTTCGCCAATCACCAACGTTGAAAATGGGAGCCTGCGGCTAAGCTGTTAATCTCCCTCCTTGCGGGGGAGATGGCCGGCAGGCCAGAGGGGGGTGCTGTCCCGCCGACGTAGGCGATCCTACAGCGCCGTCGCAATCCTCGCCGCCAACCGCGCATTGTTCTCGACCAGCGCGATGTTGGTCTTCAAGCTCCGGCCGCCGGTCAGTTCGAGGATTTTGCCCAACAGGAACGGCGTCACCGCCTTTCCGGTCACATTCTGCGCTTCCGCCGCCTTCTGCGCGGCCTCGATATAGCCGGCCATCTCGTCGGCCGGGATTTCATCGTCCTGCGGCACCGGGTTGGCGATCAGCATGCCGCCGACCAGGCCAAGTGCCGCCCTGGTCTTGTAGAAATGCGCGATCTCTTCCGGTCTGTGCAGGGTCAGCGGCGCGCGGAACGGCGAATGCCGCGACCAGAAGGCCGGCATCGTCTCGCAGCCATGGCCAATCACCGGCACGCCGCGCGTCTCCAGCACTTCCAGCGTCTTTTCGATGTCGAGGATCGCCTTGGCGCCGGCCGAGACGACGATGACCGGCGTACGCGCCAACTCGTCGAGATCGGCCGAGATGTCGAAGCTCTTTTCCGCGCCCTTGTGGACGCCGCCAATGCCGCCGGTGGCGAACACCTTTATCCCGACCATGTCAGCGGCGATCATGGTGGCGGCGACCGTGGTGCCGCCGGTGCGGCCTTGCGCCACCGCAAAGCCGAGATCGGCGCGCGACAGCTTCATGGCATCGCCGGTCATGGCCAGCGACTCGCGCTCGCCGTCGGACAGTCCGATCTTGATGCGGCCGGCGACCACGGCGATCGTCGCCGGCACCGCGCCATTGTCCAGGATTATCTTTTCGACATTGGCGGCCATGGCGCCATTGTCGGGGTAAGGCATGCCATGGGTGATGATGGTGCTCTCCAGCGCCACGACCGGGCGGCCAGCGGCGAGCGCCTCAGCCACGGGCGCGTGGATGTCGATCAAGGGGCGGGCGCTTTGCGGTGTCATGATGGTCTCCGATCCGGAGATCCGCGCGTCCGCTTGGACGTCGCGCTCCGGCAATGGCAATTGGCCGCCCTCATGCCATTTCCTGCGCGTCGGGCACAAGAGCCAGTGCCTCAGTGAAGGTCGCAATCGTGAAGGCCGGAACCGCGTCGGCGCTTTCAATGGCCAGCGTGGCGGCGGCAACGCCCTCGCGCAATGCCTGGCGCAGGGGCAGGCCGCGCAGCAGGGCAGCGATGGTGGCGCCGGCCAGCGCGTCGCCGGCGCCGGTGACGTCGGCGACTTTTCTCGGCGCCGGCGGCAGGATAGAGAAGGCGCCGGCTTCGTCGAATCCCAGCACCGGGCCATCGCCCGCCGTCACCACGCCACTGGTGAGGCCGCTGCAGCGCAGTCCGTCGATGGTCTCGCGCTCGGTGGCATTGGCATCGACGCCGGCCAGCACCATGGCCTCGCGCCGGTTCATGAAGACCTGCGCGAGCTCCTTCAGCACCGGTATCATCCGCACCACCTTGGCCGGCGAAATGGCAATGGCGAACACCGGCTTGCCGGCGGCGAGCCCCACCAGCCGCTCCAGCGCCGTTGATGGCAGATTGGCGTCGCAGAGCACCGCATCGGCCTCGGCGACCACCTCGCGCACCTTGGAGCGGCGGATCTGCTTGGGGAACGCCAAATCGTAGAGCGCCATGTCGGCAAAGCCGGTGATCAGCTCACCGTCGCGATCGATCAGCGCCGTGTAGCTCGGCGTCGTGCGGTCGAGGAAAACCGCCGACAGGTCGGCAATGCCGGAGTCGGCGATGGCGCGCGCAACCGTCTCGGCCGAGGCATCGCCGCCGCGCACCGACAAAAGCGAGGCCGAGACGCCGCGCCGCACCAGGCTGCGCAGCGCGTTGAATACGCCGCCGCCGACATCCTCGCGCATCGTGCCGGGGTTGGACGCCGCGGGCACGTACGTGCCCGACACCTGGCCGCGGCGATCGATATGGGCGCCGCCCACCGCCAGTATCTTTGCTGATTTCACCATGCCGGCGATATGACCTTTGTTATTCGAGCCGCACAAGCGCTACGCTGTGCGGCGGAGCTTCGCAGGCAAGCCGGCGATTCGGCCGATCGAAACAGCCGGCGCGTCTGGCCCAATGGTGGATACATCCGGAAACGAAACCATGAGACAAAAAAAGAACAAATCCGGATAAAGATTGCTTTTCAGATATTTGACCCCTCTTGCCAAACGAGAACAAAAGTAGTACAAAATGGGCAGGGATTACGGATTGTCCGGCCTTCATTGACGACCAAGGGGTGATGTATCATGGCTCAGAATTCTTTGCGGCTTGTAGAGGACAAAGCGGTGGACAAATCAAAGGCTCTGGACGCGGCGCTGTCGCAAATCGAGCGCGCCTTCGGCAAGGGCTCGATCATGCGGCTTGGCGCCAACGAGCAGGTCGTCGAGATCGAAACCGTGCCGACCGGATCGCTGGGCCTCGACATCGCGCTTGGCGTCGGCGGCCTGCCGCGCGGCCGCATCGTCGAGATCTACGGGCCGGAAAGCTCGGGCAAGACGACATTGGCGCTGCACACAGTTGCCGAAGCCCAGAAGAAAGGCGGTATCTGCGCCTTCGTCGATGCCGAGCACGCACTCGATCCGGTCTATGCCCGCAAGCTCGGCGTCGATCTGGAAAACCTCTTGATCTCGCAGCCGGACACCGGCGAGCAGGCGCTGGAAATATGCGACACGCTGGTGCGTTCAGGCGCCATCGACGTGCTGGTCGTCGATTCGGTGGCGGCGCTGACGCCGCGCGCCGAAATCGAAGGCGAGATGGGCGATTCTCTGCCCGGTCTCCAGGCGCGTCTGATGAGCCAGGCGCTGCGCAAGCTGACCGCCTCGATCTCGCGCTCCAACACCATGGTCATCTTCATCAACCAGATCCGCATGAAGATCGGCGTCATGTTCGGTTCGCCCGAAACCACGACCGGCGGCAACGCGCTGAAATTCTACGCTTCGGTGCGCCTCGACATCCGCCGCATCGGCTCGGTCAAGGACCGCGACGAGGTCGTCGGCAACCAGACCCGGGTCAAGGTGGTCAAGAACAAGCTGGCGCCGCCCTTCAAGGTGGTCGAGTTCGACATCATGTATGGCGAGGGCGTCTCCAAGACCGGCGAACTGGTCGACCTCGGCGTCAAGGCCGGCGTGGTCGAGAAGTCGGGCGCCTGGTTCTCCTACAATTCGCAGCGTCTCGGCCAAGGTCGCGAAAACGCCAAACTGTTCCTGCGCGACAATCCCGACACGGCGCGTGAGATCGAACTGGCACTCAGGCAGAATGCCGGGCTGATCGCCGAGAAGTTTCTCGAAAATGGCGGCCCCGAGCGCGGTGAAAGCGACGACGGCTTCGAGGAAGAATCCGGCGCCATGTAGGGTACGGCCAGAGTTCGGCCATAAATCCGGTCTATTATCCGATGCTTAAGTAACCGAGTTCTTTAGTATTGCGTTTCAAACCGCCGGCCTTCGCGCCGGCGGTTTTCGTTTTTGGGCAGCGTGAAGCCGGCTTGGCAGTTGCCGGATTGGCCCAATTCCGTGTTTCTGGACAGGGTGGGGCGTGCCCGCTAAAAGGCCAAGTCGATTTTCTAAAAAGCAGAGACCAGTGTCCGCCGGCCGTGCCGGCGGTTTTCGCGAAAAGGCAGCAGTCATGAGTGGCGTGAACGAGATCCGGTCGACATTCCTCGACTATTTCCGCAAGGAGGGCCACGAGGTCGTGGCCTCGAGCCCGCTGGTGCCGCGCAACGACCCGACGCTGATGTTCACCAATGCCGGCATGGTGCAGTTCAAGAACGTCTTCACCGGCCTGGAGAAGCGGTCCTATTCGCGCGCCACCACCGCGCAGAAAAGCGTGCGCGCCGGCGGCAAGCACAACGACCTCGACAATGTCGGCTACACCGCGCGCCATCTGACCTTCTTCGAAATGCTCGGCAATTTCTCCTTCGGCGACTATTTCAAGGAGCGCGCCATCGAACTGGCCTGGAACCTGATCACCAAGGAGTTCGGGCTGAACAAGGACAAGCTGCTGGTCACCGTCTATCACACCGATGACGAGGCGGCCGGCTTCTGGAAGAAGATCGCCGGTTTCTCCGATGACCGCATCATCCGCATCCCGACCTCCGACAATTTCTGGGCTATGGGCGACACCGGACCGTGCGGGCCGTGCTCGGAAATCTTCATCGACCGTGGCGAGCACATCTGGGGCGGCCCTCCCGGCAGCCCGGAGGAGGACGGCGACCGCTTCCTTGAATTCTGGAACCTGGTGTTCATGCAGTATGAGCAGGTCACCAAGGATGAGCGCATCGACCTGCCGCGGCCGTCGATCGACACCGGCATGGGCCTCGAGCGCATGGCCTCCATCCTGCAAGGGGTGGAGAGCGTCTTCGAGACCGACCTGTTCCGTCATCTGATCGATGCGGCCTCGTCAGCGCTCGGGCAGGCCCCGGACAAGGAGACGGTCGCCTCCTTCCGCGTCATTGCCGATCATCTGCGCTCGTCCTCCTTCCTGGTTGCCGACGGCGTGCTGCCGTCGAACGAAGGCCGCGGCTATGTGCTGCGCCGCATCATGCGCCGCGCCATGCGCCATGCGCAGTTGCTCGGCGCCAAGGAGCCGTTGATGTGGAAGCTGGTGCCGGCGCTAGTGCGTGAGATGGGCCAGGCCTATCCCGAACTGCTGCGCGGAGAACAGCTGATTACCGAGACGCTGAAGCTCGAGGAGACCAGGTTCCGCAAGACGCTGGTGCGCGGCCTCGGCCTGCTCTCGGAGGCGACGGATACGCTGCACGCCGGCGATATGCTGGATGGCGAGACGGCGTTCAAGCTCTATGACACGTACGGCTTCCCGCTCGATCTGACGCAGGACGCACTGCGCCAGCGCAACATCTCGGTCGACCTTGCCGGCTTCACCCATGCGATGGAGCAGCAGAAGGCCGAAGCGCGCAAGCATTGGGCTGGCTCCGGCGACGCGGCCACCGAGACCATCTGGTTTTCTGTACGCGAGAAGGCCGGCGCCACCNTTCCCTACACGACGCTCTTCCGATCTCATCCAGGCCCTGGTCAAGGACGGCAAGACAGTCGATAGCGCCGGCAAGGGCGACGCGGTGGCGGTGGTCGTCAACCAGACGCCGTTCTATGGCGAGTCGGGCGGCCAGATGGGCGACACCGGCATCATCTCCGGCGAAGGTTTCTCGATCGAGGTTTCCGACACGCAGAAAAAGGCCGACGGCCTGTTCGTGCATCTGGGCAAGGTGACGAACGGCACGGTCAAGCCAGGTGCAGCCGTCGAGCTGAAGGTTGACCATGCGCGCCGCACCCGGCTGCGTGCCAACCATTCGGCAACGCATCTGATCCATGAGGCGCTGCGCGAGGTGCTGGGCACCCATGTCGCGCAGAAAGGTTCGCTGGTCGCGCCCGAGCGCCTGCGCTTCGACATCTCGCACAACAAGCCGATCTCGGCCGAAGATCTCGAAGAGGTCGAGCGCATGGCCAACGAAATCGTCGTCCAGAACAGCCCGGTGACGACGCGCCTGATGTCGGTCGATGACGCCATTGCCGAGGGCGCCATGGCGCTGTTCGGCGAGAAATATGGTGACGAGGTGCGTGTCGTCTCGATGGGCACCGGCGTGCATGGCGCCAAGGCCAATAGACCCTATTCCGTCGAACTTTGTGGCGGCACCCATGTCCGGGCGACCGGCGATATCGGCCTGGTCCGTGTCGTCTCCGACAGCGCGGTCGCCGCCGGAGTGCGCCGCATCGAGGCGCTGACCGGCGAAGCCGCGCGCAAACATCTCGATGAGCAGGACAGGCGCCTGAAGGCAACTGCGGCCGTGCTGAAGATCTCGCCGGCCGACGTGCCGGCGCGTGTCGAGACGCTGCTCGAGGAGCGCAAGAAGCTCGAGAAGGAGCTGAGCGAAGCGCGCAAGAAACTCGCGCTGGGCGGTGGTGCCGCGGCCGATGCTCCGGCCACCACCGAAACCGTCGCCGGTANCCGGTATCGGCTTCCTCGGCAAAGCGGTTTCCGGCGTGTCGCCGAAGGATTTGAAGCCGCTGGCCGATGCCGGCAAGACTTCGCTCGGCTCAGGCGTCGTCGTCTTCGTCGGTGCGGGCGAAGACAACAAGGCAAGTGTCGTGGTCGCAGTGACGGACGATCTCGTCGGCCGCTTCAGCGCTGTCGATCTTGTGCGCGTTGCCTCGGCCGCATTGGGCGGGCAGGGCGGTGGCGGACGGCCCGACATGGCGCAAGCCGGCGGCCCGGACGCCTCGAAGGCCAATGATGCGATCGCCGCGGTGAGGGCGGCGCTGGAGGCAGCCTGAAAGCCACCCTATGTCGTATCTGGTTCGTGTGCGGCTTTCCGGCCTTCGCCGCCGTGCTTGCCATTCTGTGGCTGATAGTGGCAAGCCGGCAATCAGCTCTTAGACGGTCCGTCTAGCTAGTCTAGTTCTTTTCGCCGCCTTCAGGGCGCGCGTCATTCTGCTGGAATCGCCCCAGGTGGACAGCCAGATCAGCACGTCCGTGGCGATCGAAATCAGCGACCGTAAAAAGTTCAGCGCCGGGCCGGGCGATTTCAGCTGCTCTTCGGCGTGATGGAGATGGGCGAGCTCTTCCTCGCGGATCGCCAGGATGATGCCGTGCAAGTCGTGGTCGCGATTGGCGAGGAAAAACAGCTGATCGTCCAGATGGCGATGCACCGCCGCTTCAACCGCCGCCGTGCAGGCCCAGATGCCTTGCGGACCGAGCAGGGCGGTGACAAAACCCAGCAGCCAGCCACCCCAGCTCCAGAATTGCATCACCCGGCACGGTCGCGCCTTCCGCGCCGGCATGGCGGCACGGAAGGCGGCGCAATGCGTGCGCTCGTGCCCGAGCATCTCCGACAAGGATGGCACGCAATCCGGCCATAAGCGCCTGGCGACAAGAATCTGCGCCGAATAGATCCTGATCGCACCAAACTCACCGGCGTGGTTGACCCTGACAATTCTGGCGATGGTGAGCGCGTCCTGGCGAGATGGGTCAGCCATGGCCCGAACCCATATCAGCCCGCCGCCAGGCTCGGACGTTTTGCGATGCCCTCCCACCAGGCCTGGATGTCGGCGAACGCCGCAAGCAGCTTTTGCCCGTCGGCGACCTTGACGAAATAGGCGATGATGGATGCTGCATGCAGGTCGGCCAGCGTCAGCTGGTCCCCGAGCAGCCACGGCCCGGGAGGCTTGAGTGCGGTGAGCACCCGCAGCACCGTTTCCGCCTGGCGCAGCCCGTTAGCGACCAGTGCCTCGTCTGGCGCTTCCTTCTCAAGCCGCTCGACGGCGACGTCCCAGACCATCGATCTGTAGGCATAGGCGTCGAGCATGCCGATGATCTGGTTCATCGTTGCGCGGGTGCGGGCGTCTTTTGGCTGCAGTGCCGGGCCGTCGAACGCCTCGTCGACATAGCGGGCGATTGCGCTGGTTTCGAACAGGCGAAACCCGCCGTGCTCGAAGGCCGGAATGCGGCCGAAAGGGTGATGCTCGAAGTACCAGGCGGGAGTGCCCTCGGCGGCAAAGACATCGACCGGCACAAGGTCGTAGTCGATGCCTTTTTCCGCCAACACGAGGCGGACGATGCGCACATAGACGCTGTAGTCCGCCCCGTAGACGACCGGCTTGGCCATGGCTGCCGGCTTACGCCATCGCCTTCTGCAAATTCTCGTCGATCTTGTCGAGGAAGCCGGTGGTCGACAGCCATGGTTGGTCGGGACCGATCAAGAGCGACAGGTCCTTGGTCATGAAGCCGCTCTCAACCGTCTGGATGCAGACCTTCTCCAGCGTGTCGGCAAATCGCTTCAACTCGGCATTGTCGTCGAGCTTGGCGCGGTGGGCGAGGCCGCGCGTCCAGGCGAAGATCGAGGCGATCGAATTGGTCGAGGTTTCCTCGCCCTTCTGGTGCTGGCGATAGTGGCGCGTCACGGTGCCGTGCGCGGCCTCCGCTTCCACCGTCTTGCCGTCCGGCGTCATCAGCACGGAGGTCATCAGGCCAAGCGAGCCAAAACCTTGCGCCACCGTGTCGGACTGGACGTCGCCGTCATAATTCTTGCAGGCCCAGACGTAGCCGCCAGACCATTTCAGGGCGGAGGCCACCATGTCGTCGATCAGCCGGTGCTCGTACCACAGCTTCTTCGCCTTGAACTCGGCCTCGAATTCAGCCTCGTAGACCTCCTGGAAAATGTCCTTGAAGCGGCCATCATAGGCTTTGAGGATGGTGTTCTTGGTCGAGAGATAAACCGGATAGTTGCGCAGCAGGCCGTAATTCAGCGAGGCGCGGGCGAATTCCCGGATGGAGTCGTCGAGATTGTACATCGCCACGGCAACGCCGGCGCCGGGTGCGTCGTACACGTCATGCTCGATCACCTTGCCGTCCTCGCCGACGAACTTGATGGTCAGCTTGCCCTTGCCGGGGAAGCGGAAGTCGGTGGCGCGATACTGGTCGCCGAAAGCATGACGGCCGACGATGATGGGCTTGGTCCATCCCGGCACCAGACGCGGCACGTTCTTCATGATGATCGGTTCGCGGAAAATGGTGCCGCCGAGAATGTTACGGATGGTGCCGTTCGGCGACTTCCACATCTTCTTCAGCTTGAATTCCTCGACGCGCTGCTCGTCGGGCGTGATCGTCGCGCATTTCACGCCAACGCCCCATTTCTTGATGGCATTGGCCGAATCGATGGTCACCTGGTCGTTGGTGGCGTCGCGGTGCTCGACGCCGAGGTCGTAATATTCGAGCTTCAGGTCGAGATAAGGGTGGATCAGCTTGTCCTTGATGAACTGCCAGATGATGCGGGTCATCTCGTCGCCGTCGAGCTCGACGACCGGGTTCGCCACCTTGATCTTCGCCATGAAAAGAATGCCTCGCTTTTGGGGAACTAAACGGCCTTGCCCGCATGGCTTCGGCCGGGGATGCGGAGCGTATATCAAAGCCTATTTGGCCGCGCAAACGCCGATCCGTGCAGAATGGGTCGTCTGTGCCGCGACCGGTGTTTTGCAAAAGCTTCATTTTGCCGAGCGGATGTGGCAGGGAACGCTGAAATGCCGCAAACAGCAGTTCATTGAGATCATGTCCGCCGTCGATCATCCTGAAAACGCATCCGCCGCCGGGCCGGCGATCATCCTGGTCGAGCCGCAGCTCGGCGAGAATATCGGCATGGTTGCGCGCGCCATGGCCAATTTCGGCCTTGCCGAACTGAGACTGGTCAACCCGCGTGACGGCTGGCCGAGCGAGAAGGCGCGCGCCGCCGCCAGCCGCGCCGACCATGTCATCGATTCCGTAACAGTGTTCGGCGATCTGGCGTCCGCCGTCGCCGACCTCAACTTCGTCTTCGCCACCACGGCGCGGGAGCGCGACGGCTTCAAACCCGTGCGTGGTCCGGTCGAGGCGGGCAGGGCGCTGAGGGCGCGTCAGATGGCCGGCCTGCGCACCGGCATCTTGTTCGGCCGCGAGCGTTTTGGGCTCTACAATGACGAGGTCGGGCTGGCCGACGAGATCGTCACCTTTCCGGTCGATCCCGGCTTTTCGTCGCTCAACATCGCCCAGGCCGTGCTGTTGATGTCCTATGAATGGATGAAATCCGGCCTGGAGGACGAGACGGCGACTAATTTCTCCAGTCCTGAAATGAAGCCGGCGAGCAAGGAAGAGTTGCACGGCCTGTTTGCCTATCTCGAAGGCGCGCTCGAAGCGCGCGGTTATTTCCGCCCGGCGCCCAAGAAACCCAAGATGGTCGACAATCTGCGCGCCGTCTTGACGCGCGCCGGTTTCGCCGAGCCGGAACTGAAAGTGCTGCGCGGCATCATCTCGTCGCTCGACCGGTTTTCGCCGGCCATGCCGCGCGGTGACGGCTCGCCGGGAGACGATCCAAGGCGTTTGCCGGCCGCTGCGCGAAAACCCCAGGCAGATAAAGAAGATTAGAAATCGCTAAGCTTCGAACGGCTGAAGTAACCGAATTTTATTTGCTTATCATCCATTGTTGTCAAAACGGTGGGGTGGCAGATGTTCACGTCCAAAATCGGCCGTATGCGCTTCTTCTTCTATTCCCTCGGCGTAGCCCTGCTCGAGGCCGTTCTTGCCGTGCTGTGCATCGTTGGCACGATCGGCTTTGAGGGGCTGGTCAACTCGGCGCCCGGTCCATCGCGGCAAGGGATGGCAGGCGCGGTTCTGATCGTTTCCCTCCTGGCTGTGGTCATGCGTGCCAACATCGCCTGGCGACGCAGCCGCGACGCCAACGGCAAAGCCTGGATCCTGTGGTCCTACATCGTGTTCTGCGCCATCTACGCCTTTCTGCAGGCAGGCACGCTGCTGGTCATCGATTTCAACAATCCGGAAAGCACGTCCAGCGGTTTGAACCTGCTTGCGCTGTCGATCTTTGGCCTTTGGTGCACGATTCTGGTGGCTAAGCCGGTGGCGGGCATCAATATCGACGAACTGACATCGGTTTTCGATTTCGATGGCGATACGCCCATGCCTGCGGCATCCAGCCGGATGGCCAGCAGCGCGGCACAGTCTTCTATGCGCAACGCCACACCGGCCACGCGCTCGGTGCCGTCCGCCCAGCCTCTGGGCCGTCCGCGGCCCGCCGGCTTCGGCAAGCGCGGGCTCTAGAGCAGCCGAGGCAAGGTCGTCTTCGCCGGCTTTGCGTGGAAGTTGCTAACATTCGCCACTTCAAGGCCATGATGGTTGCAGATAGAACGGCATTGGCCAATGACCGCCAAGCCTTCTGATCCAGCCTCTTTCATGGTCCGATATCAATGAGCCACCGTCCGATACTGATGTTCGATTCCGGCGTTGGCGGATTGACCGTGCTGCGCGAAGCGCGCGTGCTGATGCCCGACCGGCGCTTCGTCTACGTCGCCGATGACAAGGCCTTTCCCTACGGCGCCTGGGAAGAGCCGGCGCTGCAGGCCCATATAGTCGAGCTCTTCGCCAAGCTGCTCGACCGTTTTGATCCGGAAATTTCGGTCGTCGCCTGCAATACCGCTTCGACGCTGGTGATCGATGCGTTGCGGGAAAAATTCCCTGGCCATCCCTTTGTCGGCACGGTGCCGGCAATCAAGCCGGCTGCCGAGCGCACCCGGTCCGGGCTGGTCTCGGTGCTGGCGACGCCGGGCACGGTGAAGCGCCAGTACACGCGCGACCTGATCGGCAAATGGGCGCAGAAATGCCATGTCCGGCTGGTCGGCAGCAACAATCTGGCCGGACTGGCCGAGGCCTACATGCGCGAGGGCTTTGTCGACGAGGAGGCCGTGCGTGCCGAGATCGCACCGTGTTTCGTCCAGCATGACGATTTGCGCACGGACATCGTCGTGCTCGCCTGCACGCACTATCCGTTCCTGGCCAATCGCATGCGCAAGACCGCGCCCTGGCCGGTCGACTGGATCGACCCGGCCGAGGCGATTGCGCGGCGTGCTCTGTCGCTGCTTCCGGCTGTCGACGGGCCATTGCCGCAAAGCGAGCCCGACATCGCCGTCTTTACCTCGGGAAAGGCGGATTTCGCCATCAGCCGGCTGATGCAGGGTTTTGGATTGAGCGCGCGCTAATGCATGTCGCCCAAAAGTGCGCAGCGGTTTTGGGACAACGACATGCAAAAAACAAAAAAGCCAAAGCGCGTCGCCGACGCGCTTTAGACAGGTTCGAAGACAATGACGCGCCGATCCGGATCGGCCGAAACAAGCCTTAGCGTCAGGCCATCGCCCTGCCTGAACCCTGAGGCCTTCACATTCGCAACGACAGGCATGTCCGAGAGCTGAACGCGCGCACGCTGATCACCGACGTCGGTGACGACGGCCTTGAATGTTTCACCCACGCGCCCCCTCAGCATCACCGCCTCGGCAAGGTCGATGGCCGCGTGGTTGATCTGCGAGGCGCGGGCGCCTGCGCGGCCCATCACCTTTGGCAGTCCGGAAAACGCCTCGGTAACGGCTTGCGGCACCGGCTGGCCGTTGACGATGGCCAGCACGCAGCGCACGACATAGCGATCGGCCAGCCGCCTCAGGGGTGCGGTGGCGTGGGCATAGGTCGCGGCCATCGCCTCGTGCCAGGGGACAACGCCTTCTTCATAGGGTTGGTAGGACGCACCGGAGCCGGCGCGGCGGATTTCCAGCATCAGCGCTGCCTGTTGCATGTTGGTCGGATCGAGGGTTCGCTGATAGTCGGACAGGCTGGTCGAAGGAGGCCAGGACAGGCCTAAGGCCCGTGCCGCGCTGCGCAGTCTTTGTACTTTGGAAGCATCGGGCGGCGCCATCACCCGGAACAACCCGGTCCGGTGTGCCAGCATGGCGTCGGCAATCGCCATGTTGGCGGCCAGCGAAAGTGCTGCGTTGTCTTGCTCGGATTGCAGCAGCGGTCTGAACGCAAGCTGGAATGTGCCATCGGCAAGCTGTTCCACCTCCTGCTCGGGCGGGTCGACGCGCGAAGCGCCGCGACGATCTTCGGCCGCCGCCATGCGCCGCGCGATTTCGGCGAAGCCGACTGGGACGTCGGCGGCCTGCACGCTGTCATAGGCGAGCTTGGCGCGGCTTTGAATGATTGCCCGCTCCGCGCCATCCAGCCTTACCGCTCCGTCGTCGGCGATCCGGACCGTGAAGATGACAGCCGGACGCGGACCGCCGGGCAGCAAGCTCGCGGCGCCCTCGGCAATGACCCGGGGATAGAGCCCGGCCTTCCCGTCCGGCAAATACAGGGTTTCGCCCCGCGCCCAGGCTTCGCGATCCACCGCGTCGCCGTCTGCGACGAACCAGGCTACGTCGGCAATGGCATAGTGCAACAGAAGGTCGCTACCGCTCGCTTCGATCGAAAACGCTTGGTCAAGATCGGTGGAAGCCGCGGGGTCGAGCGTCACGAAGGGCATCGCCGTGCGGTCGGCATGCTGGTCGGGCACGCGCCTGGCCGCCGTCTGTGCCATGGCCATTACATCAGGGGGAAATCCCTCCGGCACATGGAACTCGGTGCGGATTTTCGCGAGGCCGGTAGCGAGTGCCTGCGAGGGATCGTTCAACGATTTCATGGCGCCGTCCTACACCGGCGTTGCGGGCACGGGAAGGTGGTTTGCCGGCAGTGCCGGCCGACCATGGGCTGGCATGAGCGCGGAACGGAAGTGCCAGCGCTGGAACCGTAGCCGGAGCGCAACGTTTCTTCCCTTGGCAGCAAAGGAGGAGCCGATATGCCTGCAACCTCAAAAGCACAGCAAAAGGCCGCTGGCGCAGCCCTGTCGGCCAAGCGCGGCGAGACCAGGAAGAGCGAGCTTCAAGGCGCGTCGAAGTCGATGTACAATTCGATGAGCGAAAAACAGCTCGAGGAATTCGCAGAGACCAAGCGCAAAGGCCTGCCGGAGAAGAAATCGGCAGACTGAAACCTTGAACCGAGTTGATAAACAAAGCCCGTGGCCGAAACCACGGGCTTCTTCGATTCAGGCCAAGCCCGAAACTCCTGACGTCACCAGCAGCGCTTCACCTTGTAGCGGATGACCTTCTTGTGGCCATGCCGCCAGATGACCTTCTTCTTCACCACGACATGGCAGGTCTGACGATGCTTGTGGCCCTGCCAATGCTTGGCCATCGCTGGCTCGGGCACGGCGATCGACATCGTCCCGGCCAGGACGGCTGCACCGACCAACGAGAGGAAACTTCTTCATGCGACTTCGGGCTCCTTTGGCTCCAGTCCCTTCCTAAATGCCGTCGGCGCAACAACCTCCCGCCGCATCCGGCACGGCACTCAACGCCAAAGACGTGATATGGTTGCCGGGCCCAGCGCCAGCGACGCGCTTGACTCTGCTCAAATCTCCGTTTATCGAG
This sequence comes from Mesorhizobium sp. LNJC405B00, assembly GCF_000502615.1. Taxonomy (NCBI): domain Bacteria; kingdom Pseudomonadati; phylum Pseudomonadota; class Alphaproteobacteria; order Hyphomicrobiales; family Phyllobacteriaceae; genus Mesorhizobium; species Mesorhizobium sp. LNJC405B00. Next base: position 15,275 of record NZ_AYWC01000016.1, read on the forward strand.
CGCACCAACACCGGGCCGCAATGCCCGGTTGTTTCTTTTGCATGGCAAGCCCGGGAAAGCAGGTTTATCGTTTCCTGGGTTTTGTCTAGACTGACGTGTCCCGTGGGTTTTCCGCCGCGTTGCGTGGGAAAACCCTGTCAGGCCTCGAAAACGGAGGCCAGAGGAGGGCGCGTTTCCTTCACCCGGACCATGAGGTTCCGGGTGGTTTGTTTTGAAAGGGAATGCGATGAGCAAGCGCGAATCCGCGAAGTACAAGATCGACCGCCGTCTCGGCGAAAACATCTGGGGCCGCCCGAAGTCCCCGGTCAACAAGCGTGAATACGGCCCCGGCCAGCACGGCCAGCGCCGCAAGGGCAAGCTTTCCGATTTCGGCCTGCAGCTGCGCGCCAAGCAGAAGCTGAAGGGTCACTATGGTGATGTCTCCGAAAAGCAGTTCCGCAAAGTCTATGAAGAGGCTGATCGCCGCAAGGGCGACACCTCCGAGAACCTGATCGGCCTGCTCGAGTCGCGTCTCGACGCGGTCGTCTACCGCTCCAAGTTCGTGCCGACCATTTTCGCGGCTCGCCAGTTCGTCAACCACGGCCACGTCAACGTCAACGGCAAGCGCGTCAACATCGGCTCGTACCGTTGCAAGCCGGGCGACGTCGTCGAAGTGCGCGAAAAGTCGAAGCAGCTGGTCATCGTGCTGGAAGCGGTCGGCCTCGCCGAGCGCGACGTGCCGGACTATATCGAAGTCGATCACAACAAGATGGTCGCGACCTTCTCGCGCATCCCCGGCCTGGCCGACGTTCCGTTCGCCGTGCAGATGGAGCCGAACCTGGTCGTCGAATTCTATTCGCGCTGATCGATCGCTTTTCTGCGATACCGGAAAGGGCCGCCCGTCGAGGCGGCCTTTTCTTTGTCGGCCATGTCCGCTAATCCGGCACTCTCGGCTATGGAAAGCGACAATCCATGAATATGCTGGCAGACATCGAAAAAGTTGAACCGATTGCTGAAGGCGGCTTCCATCCGCTGTTTGCCGACGTGCCGTCATCGGTCGAGTTCAACAAACTGCGTAAGCGGCTGTTGCGGTTAACCCGTCAGGCGGTCGAGGATTTCGCCATGGCGAGGCCCGGCGACCGCTGGCTGGTGGCCTTGTCCGGCGGCAAAGATTCCTACGGCCTGCTCGCCGTGCTGCTCGATCTCAAATGGCGCGGCCTTTTGCCGGTCGAGCTGCTCGCCTGCAATCTCGACCAGGGCCAGCCGAACTTTCCGAAGCACATTTTGCCCGATTACCTCAATGCGCATGGCATCGCCCATCGCATCGAGTATCAGGACACCTATTCGGTGGTCACCGACAAGCTGCCTCAGGGCAGCACCTATTGTTCGCTGTGCTCGCGGCTGCGGCGCGGCCATCTCTATCGCATCGCGCGCGAGGAGGGCTGTTCGGCGCTGGTGCTCGGCCACCACCGCGAGGACATTCTCGAAACCTTCTTCATGAATCTAATCCATGGCGGCCGCCTTGCCGCCATGCCGCCAAAGCTGCTCAATGACGACGGTGACGTCATGGTGCTGCGGCCGCTGAGCTACTGCGCCGAGGTCGATCTGGAGAAATTCGCCGCCGCGATGAAATTCCCGATCATTCCCTGCGATCTCTGCGGCAGCCAGGAAGGCCTGCAGCGCAACGCCATGAAGGCGATGCTGGACGATATGGAAAAGCGCATACCGGGCCGCAAGGATACGATGCTGCGCGCGCTGTCCAACACCAGGCCCTCGCATCTGCTCGACAGAAAGCTGTTCGACTTTGCCGCCCTCAATGGCAGCCTCAGCACAGGACAAGACATTTCCGATGATATTTGACGACCAAGCGATCGACTGGCTGGCCGAGCTTCTCGCCGATGCAGCCAGGGCCGAAATCATGCCGCGCTTCCGCCGGCTGGGCGAGGGCGACATCAGACAGAAGACCTCGGCTGCCGACCTGGTGACCGAGGCCGACATCAACGCCGAGCGGCTGATCACGGCCAGGCTGCGCGAGCGCTATCCCACGGCGATGATCGTCGGCGAGGAAGCCTGTTCCGACAATCCGGCGCTGCTTCAGGGGCTCGGCGATGCCGACCTCGCCTTCGTCGTCGACCCGGTCGACGGCACCTTCAACTTCGCCTCCGGCGTGCCGCTCTTCGGCGTCATGCTGAGCGTCGTCGTCAAGGGCGAAACCGTCGCCGGTATCATCCATGACCCCGTAGGCCGGGACTGGCTGATCGGCGCCAAGGGCGCCGGCAGCCATATCCGCCATGCGCATGGCGCGCTGGAGACGGTGCACGTCGCCGATGCCGTGCCGATCTCGCAGATGACCGGCTCCGTCTCCTGGCAATATCTGGCGGAACCGCAACGCTCGCTCCTGGCGCGCAACCAGACCAAGACCCTGTCGCAGTTCGGCTATCGCTGCGCGGCACATGAATACCGTCTTCTGGCCAGCGGCCATGCCCATTTCGTCGTCTACAACAAACTGATGCCGTGGGACCATCTGGTCGGTGTGCTGATCCACGCCGAGGCCGGCGGCTACACCGCGCGGATCGACGGCAGCGCCTATCTGCCCTCGCATATCGACGGCGGCATTCTTGTCGCCCCGGACAAGGAAAGCTGGCAGGAGTTGCGCAGGGAACTCTGGGCGCAATAATCGGTCCAACTGCTGGTAGAGGCTTTCGTCAAGTATATTGGCTCTGTTATAGTGTCCAATCTCTCGCGAAGTCGGAAGCTGCGAAATGAAACATCGGTCCGCAATTGTTGCAACGGCGCTTGCACTTGCCTTGGCCGCCGCTGGCGCCACTGAGGCAAGATCGCAGGAACGCGCGTGCGGCAGTCGCGATCCCGTCGATACCATAGACGAGATGTTTTCCGCGATCTTTGCCTGTTGGCAGCCGCCGCCTGGAAGTGCTGGCATGACCCTGACGCTGAGTTTCTCAATTCGCAAAAACGGCACGCTGATGGGCAAACCGCGCGCCACTTTCTCCCATATGGGAGATGATGCCTCGCTCAACCGGGTCTTTGTGTCATCCGTGCTCGAAGCTCTCGACAAGGCTCTGCCGATGCCTCTTTCGGACAGCATGGGTGGCGCCATCGCAGGGCGCCCGCTGTTCCCTCGTTTCACGGCAGTGATTGGCGGCGCATCCTGAAACGCGTCGCTTGAAGGTGGCTGCGGTCTGAGACAAATAAAACTCGTAGCGCAGAACAGTTGCTCAATGCAGGTCGGTGACGTGCCCTGAAATGGGTGGGTTGTGCGGCTGGAACATCTTGCCGCGCTCGGCGATCAGGATCATCAGCAGGGCCGCGACCGAGACGCTGCAGAAGCCGGCGGCAAGCGGCGTCACCGTGCCGTTGAAGGCCTGGCCGATCAGCGTGCCGAGGATGCCGCCGAGAAAAGTCTGCATGAAGCCCAGGATGGACGACGCGGTGCCCGCCAGTTGGCCGAGCGGCTCCATCGCGAGCGCGTTGAAATTGGCGCCGAGCGCGCCGAACGGGAGCATCGCGCTGGCGAAGAAGGTGATGAACAGCCAGAGTGGCATCTTCATTTGAAGCGAAACGGTGAGCCAGGCAAGGCTGATCACCAGGAACAACAGCAGTGCGCTCTGCGACAGGCGGCGCATGCCGATGCGGCCGACCAGGCGCGAGTTGAGGTAGTTCGAAAAAGCGAGAACGCCGGCGACACCCGCGAAGATGACAGGAAACAATTCGCCGACATGAAAAATGTCGACATAGATCTGCTGTGCGGAGGCGATGAAGCCGAACATGGCGGCGAAAATGAAGGTGCTGGCAAAGGCGTAGCAAAGCGCCATGCGGTTGGTGAGCACGATGCGGAAACCACCGACGACGGATGAGACTGTCAGCGGCCGGCGGTACTCCGGATGCAGCGTCTCCGGCAGCCGCAGCAGCGACCACGCCGACACGATCAGCGCTCCGACGGCCATGGTGACGAAGATCCAGTGCCATGTTGCGAACAGCATGATGAACTGGCCGATCCCAGGCGCGATCACCGGGATGGCCATGAACACCATGAAGATCAGAGACATCACCTCGGCCATGCGCCGACCGTCGAACGTGTCGCGCACGATCGAGACGGCGATGACGCGGGTCGCCGCCGCACCGATGCCTTGCACCAGCCGGCACAGCAGTAGGACGGCGAATGACGGGGCGATGGCGGCTGCTGCCGCCGCCACGACATAAATCGCCAGCCCGGCAACGAGCGGCGCGCGGCGCCCGAACCGGTCCGAGATCGGTCCGAAGAAAAGCTGTCCGCCACCGAAGCCCAATATATAGGCGGTGATCACATACTGGCGGTGGTTTTCATTCTCAACGCCAAGCGTGGCGCCGATTTGCTGCAGTGCCGGCAGCATGATGTCGATGGCCAGCGAGTTCAACGCCATCAGTGCCGCGCACAGCGCGATGAATTCCCAGCGCGGAATAGGCAATTTGCGTGCCTGTTGCGGCGCTTTTGCTGGCTGGTCCACGGCGGGTCCGATCTTCAAAACGAATATGCGCCGGCATGCCGGCGCATAAGTTCGTCCTCACTCCGATAGGGGGAGGTAACATTTTGCCGGGGCGGGGCTGCCCCGTCTCAACTCAGAATCAGGCTGTCGCTTTGACGCTGACGCCCTTGTCGACGAGCAACGTCTGCAGCTCGCCCGCCTGGAACATTTCGCGGATGATGTCGCAGCCGCCGACGAATTCGCCCTTGACGTAAAGCTGCGGGATCGTCGGCCAGTTCGAATATTCCTTGATGCCCTGGCGCAGTTCGGCCGAGGTCAGCACGTCGACGCCCTTGTAGTCGGCGCCGATGTAATCGAGGATCTGGACGACCTGGCCGGAAAAGCCGCACTGCGGAAAACCGGGCGTGCCCTTCATGAAAAGGACGACGTCGTTGCCCTTCACTTCGCTGTCGATGTAGTCGTTGATGCCGCTCATGAGATATCCTTTCACGCCTGTGGGAGTCAGGCTCGAAGCATAGCCATCAAATAAACCCATAGATGGGCCGAAACAAGATGTTTGCGCCGCCGTCGCGGAAATGGCGCAAAGGATCGCCTGTCTTGGGCCAAGCATCCGACCCGATTGCAGCCTTCGGAACATGATGAAAAGACGATATGGCGCCGCCCTTCCGATCGCCATCCTGCTGGCGGCGATTGCCGTTGTCTGGTGGCCGAGACGCCCGGAGCCGCCGCCGCTGGTCATTGGCGGTGACCTGCCCGCGACTTGCCGGAATGTCGCCTTCGAGGCGGTGACCTATGTCGTTTGCGAGATCGATCTTCGCGCCGACAGCATCGGTGTTTTCCACGCCGGCGCCGATGGCAAGCCTTTTGGTTCGCTCGAAGCCTTCGAAAAGGCGGTTGCGGGCGAGGGGAGGCCGGTGCTGCTCGCCATGAATGGCGGCATGTATCACGAGGATTTGTCGCCGGTCGGGCTCCTGGTCGAGGACGGCAGCGAAAAGTCACGGCTCAATCTTGCCCACGGCGAAGGCAATTTCTTCCTGAAACCGAACGGCGTTTTTCTGGTGGGCAAGGACGGCAAGGCGGCTGTCATGGAAAGCAACGCCTATGCGGTCACCAAACGCGATGTTGCCTTCGCCACGCAGTCCGGCCCGATGCTGGTGATCGATGGCAAGATTCACCCACGCTTCGAGCCGAACGGAACCTCGCGCTACATCCGCAACGGCGTCGGCGTGCGCGATGAAAACACCGTTTTGCTGGTGATCTCGCGGTCTGAGGTCAGTTTCGGCAGCTTTGCGCGGCTGTTTCGCGACGCGCTACAATGCCGCAACGCGCTGTTCCTCGACGGCGCGGTCTCCGCGCTGTCGGATGGGAAAAGAATGATCGTCGGCGGAAAATACCCGGCGGGCCCGATCATCTCAGTGTCGGCGAAGCCGATCACGTCAGTGTCGGCGAAGCAGCCGCCGCAGAAACAGTAGGCCAGTCTGGCTTCAGTCCGGCACGCTGGTCTGCAGGGCCAGCGCGTGCAGCACGCCGCCCATATTGCCCTTCAGCGCATCATAGACCATTTGGTGCTGCTGGACGCGGCTCTTTCCGCGGAAGCTTTCGGCCACCACTTCGGCTGCATAGTGATCGCCGTCACCGGCGAGGTCGCGGATCGTCACCTTGGCGTCCGGAATGCCGTCCTTGATCAGTTTTTCGATGTCGTGGGCATCCATTGCCATGGCAAAATCCTGTTCTGGGCGGCTAGGCACGAGTGACTCGGACGGCAGCTTAAAGCCTTTCTGGTCCGGGTTGAAGCCGTTCTGTCGGCGACGCAGTGTCTAAGGGCCATCCTGCCGCGGGTGAACCACACCATCTTCGGTAATGTCGTCGCGGGTCGAGAACCCCCGGCCAAGGCTGAACACCAGGACATAGAGCGGGATGTTGAGCGCCAGGTTGATAATCGGGAGATAGCTGGTCATCTGCCACAAGGGCGAAAAGAATGGTTGGCCATAGCCGTCGCAGATCAGCGATGACCCGTATTCCCACAGCGCGCCGGTAATGACCGCAATGGCAAAGAGCTTGATGCAGGTGGCGACATGCCTTGCGCGCGCCGGGTTCGGCAAAAGGCGGCTCCACAGCACCAGGCAGACGATGGGGATCGCATAGATCAGACTTTGCAAGGCCAGCATCTGCAGTGTGCCATTGGCCGCCTCAATGAACTGGTCACGCCTTTCCAGCAGCGGACAGACCTCGCTCGAGGTCGTCGACAGCAGGAAAAAGACGAACGGCCCGAGGAACCAGAAGAAGAACAGCGACGGCCAGAAGACGACTGCGATCAGCGTCCGGGCTGCCAGGCTGGTCAAATGGACTTGTCCATGAAGTTCGGGAACCAGCCTTCGTGGGCGGCGGTCAATTCGCTGACCGGGATCGCCCTGGCATCGCCGAGCTTCAGTTCGTTTCCACCGGTCGAGCCGATCCATGGCGCAAAGATGCCGAGCTTGCTCTGTTCCTCGCGGATGGCGTCCCATTCCTTGCTCTGCGGATCGACGGACAGCGTCAGCAGGTAGCGGCCCTGGTCTTCGCCGAACCAGACCGGGATCGGGTCGGTGCCGGCGAGCCCCGGAATGGTGGCGCCGATGCCGGACGCCATCGCCATTTCGGCCAGGGCTATCGCCAAGCCGCCATCGGAAAGGTCATGCGCCGCGGTCACGACGCCCGACGCGATCAGCGCGCGCACATGGTCGCCGACGCGCTTTTCGTGCGCGAGGTCGACGTGTGGCGGCGGCCCGTCGGTCCGACCGTGAATGTCTCTGAAATAGGCGGACTGGCCAAGATGGCTGCCCCAGCTTGCGGGTGCGCCGACCAGCAGGATCATCTGGCCCTCGGTGGCGAAGCCGATACGGGTCATCTTCGACCAGTCGGCGATCAGCCCGACGCCGCCGATGGTCGGCGTCGGCAGGATGCCTTGGCCATTGGTTTCATTGTAGAGCGAGACATTGCCCGACACGATCGGGAACCCGAGCGCCCGGCAGGCATCGCCAATGCCTTTCACCGCGCCGACCAGTTGGCCCATGATCTCGGGCCGTTCCGGATTGCCGAAATTGAGGTTGTCGGTGGCCGCCAGCGGCAGCGCGCCGGTGGCGGTCAGGTTGCGCCAGCATTCGGCCACCGCCTGCTTGCCGCCTTCGTACGGGTCCGCCTCGCAATAGCGCGGCGTCACGTCGGAGGAGAAGGCGAGCGCCTTGGTCGGATGGCCTTCGACGCGCACCACGCCGGCGTCGCCGCCGGGAAGCTGCAGCGAATTGCCCTGGATCAGCGTGTCGTATTGCTCCCATACCCATCGCCGCGACGACAGGTCCGGCCCGCCGAGCAGTTTCAGCAGCGCGTCGGCGACATCGGCCTTCGGCGCATCGCCGGCGGCAAGCGCCGCAGGTTTCTTCGGCTCGACCCAGGGGCGGTCATATTCCGGCGCCTTGTCGCCAAGGTCCTTGATCGGCAGGTTGGCGACCTCGTCACCCTGGTGAATGACGCGGAAGCGCAGATCGTCGGTGGTCTTGCCGACAATGGCGAAGTCGAGCCCCCATTTGTGGAAGATCGCCTCGGCTTCCTTTTCCTTCTCGGGGCGCAGCACCATCAGCATGCGCTCCTGGCTCTCCGACAGCATCATCTCATAGGCGCTCATGCGCTCTTCGCGCACCGGCACCTGGTCGAGGTGAAGCTCGATGCCGAGGTCGCCCTTGGCACCCATCTCGACCGCCGAACAGGTGAGGCCGGCCGCACCCATGTCCTGGATGGCGATGACGGCGCCGGACGCCATCAGCTCAAGGCAGGCTTCGAGCAGGCATTTTTCGGTGAAGGGATCGCCGACCTGCACGGTCGGGCGCTTCTCGTCGATCTTGTCGTCGAACTCGGCCGAGGCCATCGTGGCGCCGCCGACACCGTCGCGGCCGGTCTTGGCGCCGAGATAGACGACCGGCAGGCCGACGCCCTTGGCTTCCGACAGGAAGATCGCATCGGTCTTGGCAAGGCCCGCGGCAAAGGCGTTGACCAGGATGTTGCCATTGTAGCGGGCGTCGAAATTGACCTCGCCGCCGACCGTCGGCACGCCGAACGCATTGCCGTAGCCGCCGACGCCGGAAACCACGCCGCTGACAAGGTGCCTGGTCTTGGGATGGTCGGGTGCGCCGAAGCGCAGCGCATTCATCGCCGCAATCGGCCGCGCGCCCATGGTGAAGACATCGCGCAATATGCCGCCGACGCCGGTCGCCGCACCCTGGTAGGGCTCGATGTAGGAGGGATGGTTGTGGCTCTCCATCTTGAAGACGACGCAGTCGCCATCGCCGATATCGACCACGCCGGCATTCTCGCCCGGACCCTGGATGACCTGCGGCCCGGTGGTCGGCAGCGTGCGCAGCCATTTCTTCGAGGATTTGTAGGAGCAGTGCTCATTCCACATCGCCGAGAAGATGCCGAGTTCGGTAAAGCTCGGTTCGCGCCCGACCAGATCGAGGATGCGCTGGTATTCGTCGGGCTTCAGCCCATGCGCGGCTATGAGTTCCGGGGTGATCGGCACGGAATTGGAAATGGTCATGGGCGGCGATTGGTGTCCATGGGAGAGGGGAATTTGAGTCCCCTCATATCGCAAGCTTTGGCGTGATACACCCCATCGGATGACGAAAAACGCCGGAAAACACAAGGCGACGATGGTAGCGGGGCGCCGTTGGGGAACGCTATGGCATCCCGGCCGTTAGGCCTCAAACCAATCAGGAGATTTCGACATGGCCACCAAGCAAGGCAAGAAAGACAATCGCCTCTCCGACAAAGAGGCCATGCATATTGCCGAGACCACCGACGTTTCGCCCAAGCAGGCCAAGGACCTGGCCGCGAAGCACGGCAAGGACAAGGGCGCAAAGGAAGCCAAAAACTTCAAGGCAGAGGGCTGAACCCGAAGATCGGGATACAGGAGGACCCAGTCAGGACGAACTGTCGTAGCCGGCGCGGCCTTCCTCCAGCAGCCGCCGGATCACCGCGACGCCGCCGGTGATGTCCTCGCGCCGCCTTGGCTGCGAGACGCCGAAACGCACGCCGTGAAAAACCTGCTCGGAACGCCCCGCCTTGAACTCGTCCTCGTCGTCGAGGAGCACGCCATTTTCGAGGCATGCGCTCCTGAACGTGCCGGACAGCCAGGGATCGGGCAGCGTCAGCCAGACGAAGGGCACGCTGCCGTGTGACTTGAAGGCGAAACCCGCCAGTGTCTCGCGCACGATGGCGATGCGGGCGGCAATTTCGGCAATGCTGCGTTTGCGGATATCGCCAGCCTGCCCAGACAGCACCAGCCGCGCATTCACCTCCGCCAGCAGGAACGGCATCCCGCCGGTCATCATCTTGTGGGCGACGCGGATGCGATGGCGATAGGCGGGCGGGCAGGAGAGCCAGCCGCCGCGAACACCTGCCGCGACCGATTTCGACAGACCGCCGGCGACAATGGTGCGCTCGGGCGCATATTCGGCAATGAGCGGCGTCGGATCTTCGGTCAGGCCGCCATAGAGATCGTCCTCGATGACGATGACATTGTACGCGCGCGCGACGCGGGCGATCGCCTCGCGGCGCGAAACCGACAGGATCGCCAGCGTCGGGTTCTGCACCGTCGGCATCAGGAAGATCATCTTCGGGTGCTTTTGCGCGCAGACGCGTTCGAAATCCTCGGGATCGAGGCCTTCTTCGTCCGATGCCACCAGTGCTATGCGCCGCCCTATCAGCCCGGCGCTGCGGGCGATCTGCGAATAGGTGAGGTGCTCGAAGACGACATAGTCGCCCGGCGTGGTCAGCGCCGCGATCGCCGCCATCACCGCGGCATGGGTGCCCAGCGTGGGAACGATGGTTTCAGCAGCCGGACGGAACGAATCGCGCGACAGCCAGCGGGCGCCGGCCTCGAACCAGCGCTCCGGAAAATCCCTGGTGTAGCTCGAAATCTCGTGCGGGTGATCCTGCACCGTGCGCGAGAGCATGTCGGCGACAATGGCGCCCTGGCCGATGTCGGGCGCGGCAGTGCTGTCGAAACGCAGCTTGCCGGGCGGCGCATCGACATAGCGCGTGCCTTGCACGGCAGGCTCGGCGAATTCGGGTGACGCTTCCGATTGCTGCGCCAGCACATAGGTCCCGCGTCCGACTTCGCCGCTCACCAGGCCGCGCTCGCGCAGCAGCTGATAGGCTCGGCCGATCGTGCCGACCGTCGTGCCGATATCATAGGCGAGATCGCGCTGCGGCGGCAATTTTGCCCCGGCATCGATGACGCCCTTGTCGATGTCCGACTCGATGCTGTCGGCAAGGCGCTGGTAAAGCGGGCCGGAACCGATGGTGAGGTCAGGGAGCCAATTTGTCATGGTGACAATTCTGTATATTGCACCAGATCGGGTGTCAATGCATATCAGAACCGTACCAAGATGGGTACAATTTGCAAGGTTGGCAGTAAGACAATGGATACAATCGAGACAATCCGCTGCGCGGGCATTGAATTGGTCGGGCCGCGCCCGTCCAGCCGGCGAGGCTTTGTCGGCCGGATCGTGCATGTGGTCAGATCGCTGGCGCGATGGATCGACGTGCTGATCGAGCGCCGTCGCGGCCGCCTGGCTTTGCTCGAAATGACCGACGAGCAGCTCAGGGACATCGGTGTGTCGCGTGACGACGCTCACCGCGAAGGCATCAGGCGATTCTGGGACTGACCCGGAGCCCGGTCAGCGGCGCGCGCCGGATGTTCTTATGCGTGAGACGCCCTTATCGGCAAGCACGGCGAGGATGCACAGCACCAGGAAAACACCGGTGACGGCCAGCGCCGCAAGGGCGACGTTGGCCGCGCCGTTTTTCGCAACGTCGAGGAACGGGTAGGGCACTTCGCCTGCGATCGGTGCGCGCGCCAGCGCATAGGCGAGATAGGCGATCGGATAGGCCATCCACCACGAAATGTCGCTCCAGCGTGTCCTGCCGTCAGCGCCTGCAACAAGCCACCACAGCACGAACAGCACCGGCGTCACATAGTGCAGCAGCACGTCACAGAGCAGGAACAGCCCCTGCGGCTGCCAGAGCTGCGCCAGAACTGTCGCGTAGACGATGAAGACCAGGGCGATGGAAGCCGCCACGCCCGCCCGCATCCGCGGCCCGGCAAAGGCCGGCAGCCAGGCGTAGCCCGAAGGCGACAGCAGCGAGACATGGACCAGCACCGCACCGATGTTGGTCAGGATGGTGAAGAAGCTGAACAGAAAGACGATGGAGCCGAGAAAACTGCGGCCGGCTTCCATCGATGCCGGGATGGTGATGCACGCTTGCAGGACAAGCCCGGCCAGACCGATGATCAATCCCGCAAACTGCAGGAAGCGGCCCATGGCGTCAGGCGGCCGCGTTGCAGGAGGGGTTGCCCGTTTGCCAGCGCGCAATGTCGGATCCGATGCGCGCGCCGAGCGGATCATCCATCAGCGGACCGAACACGTCGACGCGGCTGGAATTGCCTTGCGCCTGGACGACCAGCAGCGGCTTGCCGCCATAATGCTTGGCCGGCACCAGCAGGAAGCGGGGCGTGCCGCTGAACGAATTCAGCTCATTGGCCATCTGATAGGATTTGAAGGCGGGATCCTTGCTGGCGATCCAGCATTTGTGGGCCGATATCGCCACCTGCTCCATGGCCAGCAGCGAAGCGCTCTTGCCCGTGGGGACCGGCGCGCTCTTCGGGCTGGACTGGCAGGACGCCAACGCCAAGCCGGCAGCAGCCAGGGGACCTAGGCGAACAATCGTCAGTCTCATGGTCAACCGCCCCCGCGTTTTTGAAAGTAATTTTGAGATATCAGGCGGCGATGCCGAGCGCGCCTTCGAACAGAGCGCGGCCGTCGCTTCCGCCATGCGCTGCCTCGATCAGGTTTTCGGGATGCGGCATCAGGCCGAGCACATTGCCCTTCTCGCTGACGATACCGGCAATGTCGTTCATCGAGCCATTGGGATTGCTGCCTTCGGCATAGCGAAACACCACCTGTCCTTCGCCTTCGAGACGGGCAAGCGTGTCGGCGTCGGCGAAATAGTTGCCGTCGTGATGAGCCACCGGCGTGCGGATGATCTGACCCGGCTGGTAGCGGCGGGTGAACATGGTGTTGGCGTTCGCGATTTCGAGCTTCACCTCCCGGCAGACGAATTTCAGCGAGGCATTGCGCATCAGCGCGCCGGGCAAAAGGCCAGCCTCGACCAGAATCTGGAACCCGTTGCAGACGCCGATGACCATGACGCCCTTGGCCGCCTTTTCCGCCACCGCCCGCATGACCGGCATGCGCGCCGCAATGGCGCCGCAACGCAGATAGTCGCCGAACGAGAAGCCGCCGGGAATGGCGATCAGGTCCACATCAGGGATTTCGGTGTCGGTCTGCCAGACGGTCGCCGGCGCCTGCCCGGAGATCTTGGTCAGCGCCGCAATCATGTCGCGGTCGCGGTTGAGGCCGGGGAGAAGAACGACAGCTGATTTCATATCAAGCGATCTCCACCGCGTAATTCTCGATCACCGTATTCGCCAGCAGCTTGTCGCACATGGCTTTCAGATCGGCTTCAGCCTTGGCCTTGTCGGTCTCCGAGAGCTCGAGGTCGAAGACCTTGCCCTGCCGCACCTGGCCGACGCCGCCGAACCCCAGTCCGGACAGAGCGTGCTCTATGGCTTTTCCCTGCGGGTCGAGCACGCCGTTCTTGAGGGTGACGGTGATGCGGGCCTTGATCATGCTGGACAGGTTCCTGTTCGAAGACTTAGCAATTCCAGGAAAAGTCTGAAGCGGTTTTTCGTCCGGAATTGCGTCAAGAAATGAAGACTTAGTGCGGCTTGCCTTTGAGGCCATCGGTCGAGGCGACGAGCACCGGGCCGGTCGGGCGCGGCGGCTCGTTCTCGTTCATGATGCCAAGGCGGCGGGCAACTTCCTGATAGGCTTCGACGAGGCCGCCCATATCGCGGCGGAAACGGTCCTTGTCGAGCTTGTCCTGCGTTGCCACGTCCCACAGCCGGCACGAATCCGGCGATATCTCGTCGGCAACGACGATGCGCATCATGTCGCCCTCGAACAGGCGGCCGCATTCGATCTTGAAATCCACGAGTTGGATGCCGACACCCATGAACAGGCCGGAGAGGAAGTCGTTGACGCGGATGGCCAGCGCCATGACGTCGTCGATCTCCTGCGGGCTTGCCCAGCCGAAAGCGGTGATGTGCTCTTCCGACACCATCGGATCGTCGAGCGCATCGGCCTTATAATAGAATTCGATGATCGAGCGCGGCAGAACGGTGCCTTCCTCGATGCCGAGGCGCTTGGACAGCGAGCCGGCGGCGACATTGCGCACCACCACTTTGAGCGGAATGATCTCGACTTCCTTGATCAACTGCTCGCGCATGTTGAGCCGGCGGATGAAGTGGGTCGGAATGCCCATGCGGTTCAGATGGTTGAAGATGTACTCGGAAATGCGGTTGTTGAGCACACCCTTGCCGTCGATGACCTCATGTTTCTTCTTGTTGAATGCGGTCGCATCATCCTTGAAGAACTGGATAAGTGTGCCCGGTTCCGGTCCCTCATAGAGGATCTTGGCCTTGCCTTCATAAATGCGGCGGCGATTTTTCATCTGATTTTTCTCTGGATTTGCGGGCAGGCGGCAAGCGACCAGTTCCTGTCCGTCTGCCTAAATTGGTGCGGCGACGGGTGGGGTTCAATGCCGGGTCTATCCCAATCACAGCGTTTGCTCAATCGGCAAATCCTTTCCATCGACTGCTTTCAGGAATGAAATGCCGCAGCGCAGCAAGTGATGTAGCATATTGACCGGCCCGCGCCCTTTTGGTTTGTGCTGCGGCAACACACATATCCATCGCCAACGCGAATCGATTTCATCGGAGGGAAGCCATGAGCAGCATGAAAGACCGCGAAGAGGGTTTTGAGCGCAAATTCGCCTTCGACGAAGAACTTCGCTTCAAGGCTTCGGCACGCCGCAACAAGGCGCTTGGCCTGTGGGCAGCCGAAAAGCTGGGCAAGTCCGGCACTGACGCCGACGCCTATGCCAAGGAAGTTGTGGTTTCCGACATCGAGGAAGCCGGCGATCACGACGTATTCCGCAAGATCCGCAAGGATTTCGACGCCGCCGGCGTCGACCAGTCGGATCACCAGATCCGCCGCACCATGGACGAACTGATGGCGCAGGCGATCGAGCAGATCAAGAACACCTGATCGGACCGAAACAGGTTCCGCAAAAGCGTTCTGCGATTTGTGACAGAACCTGCGACAAACCTGGAATGACTGGACCAATCGACCGCCCGGCTCAGCCGGGCGGTTTTTCTTTGCCTTTCAGCCTTTTCCGGCTGAAACTGTGCGTAGGCCTGTTACAAGGCTCTACCCAACGAGGAAAGCACCCATGTCCCTGAAGTCACGCCTGGCGGCGGATGAAACGCTGTTCACCGCCTGGTCCGGCGTTCCGGACGGTTTGACGGTCGAAATCATCGCCAAGCAGGGTTTTGACGCCGTCACCCTCGATATGCAGCATGGCGGACACCACGAAGCCTCGGTCTTGCGCGGCCTGGTGCCGGTGCTGGCCGCCAACAAGCCGGCGCTGGTGCGCATTCCGGTCGGCCGCTTCGACATGGCCAGCCGCGCCCTCGATTTCGGTGCCGAGGCGGTGATTGCACCGATGGTGAATTCGGTGGCCGATGCAAAACTCTTTGCCGCGGCGATGAAATATCCGCCGATGGGCGAGCGCTCCTGGGGCCCGACCTATGCTTTTCCGCGCCATGGCAAAGGCGACCACGCCGAATGGCTGCGCGACACCAATCAACGCACCATGGCCTTTGCCATGGTCGAAACGCGCGCCGCACTCGATGCGCTGGACGGCATCCTCGACACGCCGGGCATTGACGGCATCTTCCTCGGCCCATCGGATTTCTCCATCGCCTGGTCGAATGGCGCCACCGTCAATTCGACGCTGGAAAGCATGATGGAAACCGTCGCCTCCATCGCCGAGCGGACGCGCAAGGCGGGCAAGCATGCGGCGATCTACGTCGTTGAGCCGGCGATTGCCGGCCGCGTCGTGGCGATGGGCTACCGGCTGCTGGCGATGGGCTCGGACCATACGCTGATTTCGCTCGGCGCAAAGACACTCATCAAAAGCATGAACGATTCGATCAAGGGCTGAGGCGTGGTGCCTTGCCCGGTCAGGCCTTGAGGTCGGTCAGGAACTTCGCGAAGGTCATCGACCCCTCCGGCCACGGGCCGAAGCCGGCATCCTCATTGAGGTGACCGGTTTCGCCGGCATCGATGAACAGCGAACCCCAGGCAGCGGCAATGTCCTCGGCAACCTCGAAGGCGCAGAACGGATCGTTGCGGCTGGCGATGACGATGGACGGGAAGGGCAGCGGTTCGCGTGCATAGGGGCCAAAGGTCATCAGGTGACGCGGCCTTATCTCCGGGTTGGCGACGTCGGGCGGCGCGACAAAGAACGCACCGGCGACCGGCTTCCTGAACTGCGGAATGGCCTGCACCGCGGCCGCCACACCGAGCGAATGGGCAACGATCACCACCGGCCGCTCGGCCTGGTTGACGGCGTTCGCCACGCTCGTCGTCCAGTCCTCGCGCACCGGCTTCGACCACTCCGCCTGCTCGACCCGACGCGCTGTCGACAGTTTCGACTGCCAGCGTGTCTGCCAGTGTTCAGGGCCGGAATTGGTGTAGCCCGGCACGATCAGAATATCTGCGTCTTTGACTTTCATGGCGCTGAGATAGCGAGCGGCCGTGTCTCGTGCAACCCGCGCTGACGCATGCGGTGCATCACAATTGTGAACAACCTGTTCGATTCTTTCCATCTTGTGTGAACGATCAGGATCGACGATTTGAGGCAGGAAGAGATGGACGACAGAATAGACTGGTGGCGCGGCCTGGGATAATGCGCTGAACGGAGAGTTTTATGAGCGAACTGCCTTTTGCCGCGACGACCCCCGTCAGCGTGTCACGCGTGGGCCTGAAGGCGCGCGACGCCGAAGGACTTGCCGATTACTACCGGGCTGTTGTCGGCCTGCAGGAATTGAGCCGCGCCGATGGCGCCATCACGCTGGGCGCTGCCGAGCGCCCGCTGCTGGTCATCGAGCCTGACGCAGCGGCCAAGCCCGACGATCCGCGCAGCGCCGGCCTTTTCCACACCGCTTTCCTTCTGCCCAGCCGCGCCGATCTCGGCCGTTGGATAAACCATGCCGCCGCCAACAAGATCCGCATCGAGGGCGCCTCCGACCATCTGGTCAGCGAGGCTTTGTACCTGACCGACCCCGAAGGCAACGGCATTGAAATCTATAGGGACCGTCTGCCGCAGGAGTGGAAGTGGAACGGCGACAAGATCGCCATGGCGACCGAGCGGCTGAATCTGGCCGCCGTGGTTGGCAGCGTGCCGGCCGGTGACGCCGGCTGGCAGGGCGCGCCGCAAAACAGCATTATCGGCCATGTCCATCTGCGCGTCGGCCGGCCGGAAGATGCCGAGGCCTGGTGGCACGACGAATTTGGCTTCGACACGGTCGCTAAGTATGGAGGGCAGGCGGTGTTCCTGTCGTCGGGAGGCTACCACCATCATATCGGTGGCAATTCGTGGCACAGCGCCGGCGCCGGGCGCCGCGATCCGTCCCGCTCAGGGCTGGCCTGGGTCGAGATGCGCTCGGACAAGACAACCGCTGAAACCACGCGGGAAGATCCGTGGGGCACGGTGATCCGCACCGTGCCGGGCGCCGCCGGCTGAGCGCCCGCTCGGTTCTTACAAGGAATTGGGGGCGTAGCCCGTCAGCAGCCCATGCGCCCAGTTGTCGAATCCGGTCGCCGTGGCGCGGCCGGATGCTTCGGTCCAGTCATAATTGACCACGTGATGGCTGAACGACCATTGTCCGTCCTTGCGCGTCGCGATGGCGTAGCGGGCATGCGGACTGCCGGTCACGGTCAGGCCGGGGAATGCCTGGACGCCGACGCTGCCCGGATTGAGGATTGTCCGGTTGTCCGACAAGCGCACAACGCGTGGCGTATGTGTATGGCCGCACAAGGTCAGCCCGGCGCCGGCGCTGCCGAGCTTGTGCCTGATCTGCTTTTCATTGGACGGGTGGAAGTGGCTGCCTCCATCTTCCTCGAGCAGGAACACGTTGTCGTCACTCGGGCTGCCGTGGCAAAGCAGGATGTCCGGGGCAGGCGACAGGGCGACCGGCAATGCCGAGAGCCAGGTCAATGACGCCTGGGACAGGCGTTGGTGAGTGAAAGCATCGACGTCTTCCAACCCGGAAGCAGGCAGCTCGACCAGCACACGGTCGTGATTGCCGCGCACGGTCGGCCAATTCTGCGCCATCAGATATTGCGCGGTTTCTTCCGGCCATAGCGGCCCGGAAAGACAATCGCCCAGATTGACGATTATGTCGGGAGAAGCGTCTTTGATCTGCGCATGAACCGCCTCAAGCGCGCGCAGATTCCCATGGATGTCGGAAAGGACAGCCAGCCGCATGGAAGATCCTATCCGAAAACCCGCTTGAAGATCGTATCGACATGCTTGGTGTGATAGCCCAGGTCGAATTTCTCGCGGATCTCGGCTTCGGGCAGCGCTGCGGTGACTTCCTTGTCGGCCAACAATTCGTCAAGGAAATCAGCGCCATGTTCCCATACCTTCATGGCGTTGCGCTGCACCAGGCGGTAGGCGTCCTCGCGGCTGACGCCGGCTTGCGTCAGCGCCAAAAGCACGCGCTGCGAATGCACAAGGCCACGGAACTTGTTCATGTTCTTCAGCATGTTGTCGGGATAGACCAGCAATTTGTCGATGACGCCGGTCAACCGCGACAGCGCGAAATCGAGTGTTATCGTGGCGTCCGGGCCGATCATGCGCTCGACCGAGGAATGCGAAATGTCGCGCTCGTGCCAGAGCGCGACATTCTCCATCGCCGGCAAGGCCATGGAGCGCACCATGCGGGCAAGGCCGGTGAGGTTTTCGGTCAGCACCGGGTTGCGCTTGTGCGGCATTGCCGACGAGCCCTTCTGGCCCGGCGAAAAATACTCTTCCGCTTCCAGCACCTCGGTGCGCTGCAGATGGCGGATCTCGGTCGCCAGCCGCTCGACCGACGAGGCGATGACGCCGAGCGTGGCAAAGAACATGGCATGGCGGTCGCGAGGGATGACCTGCGTCGACACCGGCTCCGGCTTCAGCCCAAGCTTTTTCGCCACATGTTCTTCGACATAGGGATCGATGTTGGCGAAGGTGCCGATCGCGCCCGATATGGCGCAGGTGGCAATATCCTCCCGTGCGTGCACCAGCCGCTCGCGGCAGCGTGAGAACTCGGCATAGGCCTGCGCCAGCTTGACGCCGAACGTGGTCGGCTCGGCATGAATGCCGTGGCTGCGGCCGATGGTGACGGTGTCCTTGTGCTCGAAGGCCCGGCGCTTCAGCGCGGCGAGCAGGCCGTCGAGGTCGGCCAGCAAAATATCGCTGGCGCGGCTGAGCTGCACCGCAAGGCAGGTGTCGAGAACATCCGATGAGGTCATGCCCTGGTGGATGAAACGCGCATCCGGCCCGACGAATTCGGCGAGATGGGTGAGGAAGGCGATGACGTCGTGCTTGGTGACGGCCTCGATCTCGTCGATCTTGCCGACGTCGAATTGGGCGGCGCCGCCTTTTTCCCAGATGGTCTTGGCGGCTTCTCTGGGGATGACGCCGAGCTCGGCCAGCGCATCGCAGGCATGGGCCTCGATCTCGAACCAGATGCGGAAGCGGGTTTCCGGCGACCAGATGGCGACCATTTCCGGCCGGGAATAGCGAGGGATCATCCGTCAGTCCTGATATGTCGGTGGTTAAGTGCGCCTCCTATCAGAGGCGGACCGAATGCTCAACGCTGCTGGCGTGCAAACCACACGCTGGCGGCGGCAAGCGCGATGAATCCGAGCGGAAAATAGAGCCTGATACCCAGCACCACGAACTGGTAGAGCGCCGTCAGCGAGGTGAAGACCAGTTCGAACGCCCACCGGGCGGTGAAGGCCTCCGCGTGCCATTCGGCATAATAGGAGCGGTATTGCAGCGCAAACAACCCGCCGGTGAAGGCGAGCGTCGTGGCAAGCAGGCAGACGAAGGCGGCGGCGAACGCCACCTCCCAATGCCGGTCGAGCGAGACCAGCCGCGCCGCGAACAACCCGACGGGAAAGGCCAATGCCGCGCCGGTCGCAAACAGCAGGGCGACGAAGCGGATCTTTTCCGGGGTCTCCCAATTGTCGAGCCAAAGACCGGTCAGCGCGCTGGCGCCCATGGCCATCGCCCACAGCAAGGCGCCGACAAGCGCCGTGCCCGTCGATGGTACGGCGCGGCTGACGCGATTTCCGGCGCGCTTGCGCCAACTGGATTGATCGAGCGATGTCACAGGCGTCCGGTCACGGCGATCCAGCGAAAATCCGGCCCTTCGAAGCCGTATTGGCGCACCGCGATCAGCACCGCATAGGCGCTGATGCCGTCCATCGAAAATGTCTGCACCGCGCCGATCCTGTAGCCGTTCGGGCAGCCACGGCTTTTCGGGATCGATTTATCCTCATGCAGCAGATGGGTCTGGCCGCCATCCCTGGCCTCGATCCGCAGCAGGCGAAAACCGTTGACCTCGCCCTGGCTCTGGCAGCTTTCGGTGTCATTCATGCCGATCTCGTCCAGCCGGAATTCCAGCGGCGGGTCGACCGGCGAAAAGATCGGCCGTGGGTTCACCACCATGCGGATCGGGTCGGCCGACAATTCGGTCACCGGGTTGAAGCCGGCGGTGATGCCGCGGTTTGCGGTGAGTTCGGCCTGCACAACGACGGCTTCCCCCTTCTGCCTGGTCTGCTGACGGGCCGCCTCGAGCGAGGCGGTCTCATCCTCAAGCCGGACCCGGATTGGCGTGCCCTTCAGGAACGTGTCGTCGGCGGTGTTGATGTAGTAGCGATTGGCATAGGGAAAGCCCGAACCGTCTGCCACACCATATTCCTCGAAGGCGAAGACGCTGCCATCCTTGCTGAAGCCGAGGATTTCAAGCTCGGCGACATCGCCCGCTCGGGCGGCCATGGCGGATGCCAGATGGACCAGCAGGCAAACGCCAATCAGGACGAGATTTCGCATCGGGGTTCCGCTCCGCCTGCCGTGGTTCGATCGTTCCCTATCACGAGACAGTCAAAACATCGTGCTATTCAAAAGGCGATGCATCCAATTTCGCCTCTGTTTGTTATCGTCGATCGTTTTCAAAAGGAGAACACCCCATGACTGAGGCCAGCAAGATTCGCGAGCATATGGAAGTGGTCGGCGCCGACGGCGTTCACATCGGCACCGTCGACAGGGTCGATGGCGAGCGGATCAAGTTGACCAAGGCCGACAGCGGCGAGGGCGCCCATCAGGGGCATCACCACTACATTCCCTTGAGCCTGCTTGCCGAGGTCGAGGGCCAGAAAGTCTGGCTGTCGGCGAATTCGGATGTCGCGGTCAGCTTCGAGGAAGAGGAGTCCGACCCGACCTGACTGAAAGTCAGCGCGACGACCACACCGGAAACAGATCGCCATCGGCCGGCGTCGCGGCATGGATGCCGCGGCTGATGGCGCGCGCCATGGTGGCGCCGGCGGCGGCAAAGAAATCGACGGCATCGTCGGCGCTGAGTTCTATGCCGCTCTTCCCCGTCGCCAGCGCGAACACCAGATCGCCGTCGGCCGGCGTGTGCACCGGCCAGATGGCGCGCACGAAGCCGTCATGCGCTGAAATGGCCAGCCGCTTGGCTGCCGCCTTGGTCAGCACAGCATCGGTGGCGATGACGGCGATGGTGGTGTTGCCACCGGCCTCGGCTTGTCCACCGACACGCTTGTCGCGGTGTTTCAATAGGATCCGCCTGGCGTCGTCCGGCATCGGCGAGGGATAGCCGAGGCCTCCGAATTCATCGCCGATCTCGAAGGGTGCTGCCCAGAAATAGCGGGTCCGCGCGATCGTTACCGAGCCGGTCGGGTTGGCGGCGGCGAGTGCGCCGATGGTGACGCCGCTGTCGAGCACAGTCGAGGCAGAGCCAAGGCCGCCCTTCAGCCCGGAACTCAGCGCCCCGGTGCCGGCGCCGATTGTGCCGAGCGGAATGTCGACTGTTGCCGCCTGAGCTGCTTCGTAGCCGAGGTCGCGGTAGGGAGGATAACGGCCCCAATCCTTGTCGCCGCCATTGCGCAGGTCAAACAGGATCGCCGCCGGCACGATCGGCACGCGAAAGCCGCCGACATCGATGCCAACGCCTTTTTCACGCAACGCCGCCTGCACGCCCGATGCGGCGTCGAGGCCGAAGGCCGAGCCGCCCGAAAGCACGACGGCGTGAACCGCCTCGATGGAATTGTGCGGTTCGAGCAAATCGGTCTCGCGCGTGCCCGGCGCGCCGCCGAGGATCTGCACGCCACCGACCGCCGGTTCGTCGCACAATACGGTGGTGACGCCCGATTTCAGCTTGGCGTCCGACGCGTTGCCGACGCGCAGGCCGGCGACATCGGTGATCAGATTGCGCGGCCCGGTGCGAAACATCAGTTCGTCTCCGCCGGCACGAAACGCGTCCCGTCGAAGCGGAAGGCGCGATAGACGTTTTGGCTCAGATCGCCTTTGTCGTCGAACCGCAGCGGGCCGATCGCGGTGGTGAAATCGTGCCCGGTTAGCGCCTCGGCCAGCCCCTTGCCGGAGCCCTCGGACACCGCCGAGGCCGTCTTGGCGATCTCCACCGCCGCATAGGCAGGCAAGGAATAGCCATCAGGCGCGATGTTTTTGGCCGTAAACGCCGCCAGCACCTTGGGATCGGCGACATCGGCCCATTCCGGCGGCGCGATCATCAGCGTGCCGACGGCGTAAGGCACATCGCCGGGTGGCGTGCGCAAATTCTCGCCGCCGGCAAAGACAATGCCGGCCTCGAGCTGGCCGGCGTCGCGGCCCATAATGGCGATGTCGTCGCCGTCGCCACCGGCAAAGACATGCGTGGCGCCCGCCTTCTTCAGCCGGCCGATCAGCCCGATCTGGTTGTCGAGCTGGGGCCGGAACGTGTCTGTGAAGACCGGCTTCAGCGCCGCCTGTTCGGCCGCGGCGCGCAGCGTCTCGGCGATTTCGCGGCCATAGATGGTGCCGTCATCGACGATGGCGAACAATTCGCTCTGCCACAGCCGGGTCAGGATGGCGGCCACCGCATTGCGCTCGTCATCGCCGCGCGGCCCCAGCCGATAGACCGGCCAGCCGGTTTTGGCGCGGCGATCGGTCAGGCTTTCGGTGCGCACGCCAACGGTGATGACCGGTATGTCAGCGTCCTTGAGGATCGGCAGCGCCGCCTGGATCGCCTCGGTGCAGAGGAAGCCGACGACGACCTTGACCTTCGCCGCCGCGAACTCCCTCGCGGCGGCGGCGCCGCCATCGGCTGTGCAGGCATCGTCGACCGTCCTGATCTCGGCGCCGTTGGCTTCTGCTGCCAGGGCAGCACCCGCCTCAATCTGCTTGCCCAGGATCGCCGACGGACCGGACAGGGGTGCGGCGACGCCGACAAGCAAAGTCTGCGCGCCGGCGCTTGCCGGCAGCAGCCAGAGCAGTGCCGCTATTACAGCTGTTAGGGGTCGCATTCTGACGACGAATTCCTCCGTGCCGGTCGCATGCTTCCAGCGTCTCTTCCGCAAGACCTAAAGGCTGCCCGCCCCAGGCGCAACACGGGAATTTGCGGATTGGCGTCAAGCACTTCGCTTGTGGCCTATTGTGTGCCGCCATATATAACGCTTGGATTCCCGCTTATGGAAAATCATCGGTGTTGAAGTTGAACGACATAGGGCCCCAGGCCTATCGCGACGCGATGGCGCATTTTGCCGGCCATGTCCATGTGGTGACCACCGAAGGGGCCGCCGGCAAACGCGGCACGACGGTGATTGCCGCCTGTTCGGTGTCGGACACGCCGCCGACGGTTCTCGTCTGTCTCAACCGCGAGAATGCCAAGAACGAGCTGTTCATGCAAAACGGCCGGTTTGCGCTGAACACGCTGGCTTCGCACCAGCAGCCCCTATCGGTGGCGTTTTCAGGCCTGACCGGGCTGTCGGCCGATGAGCGTTTCGCGCTTGGCGAGTGGGATGTCATATCGACGGGCGCGCCTACCCTGAAGGGCGCTCTTGCGGTTTTCGACTGCGAATTGATCGACACCAAGGATCTCGCCACCCATCGTGTGCTTTTTGGCAAGGTGACAGGCCTGCGCATGGGCGATAATTTGCGGCCGCTGATCTACCACGCCCGCGACTACCACGTGCTGCAGAGCGGAGCAGAGGCGGCAACGGAGAAAGAATGACCGAGCTGAAACCGCGCCCCGAGCCGCGGACGATCGACGAAACGCTCGATCTCCTGACCGGCGCGGACTACGTCGCGGACCGCTCGCTGGCAACGGTGCTGTTCCTGTCCCTGCGCATGCAGCGGCCGCTGTTCCTTGAAGGGGAGGCCGGCGTCGGCAAGACCGAGATCGCCAAGGTGCTGGCGCAGGCACTCGGCC
Organism: Mesorhizobium sp. LNJC405B00; assembly: GCF_000502615.1. Classification (NCBI taxonomy): domain Bacteria; kingdom Pseudomonadati; phylum Pseudomonadota; class Alphaproteobacteria; order Hyphomicrobiales; family Phyllobacteriaceae; genus Mesorhizobium; species Mesorhizobium sp. LNJC405B00. The sequence goes on from NZ_AYWC01000016.1 coordinate 39,239, forward strand.
GCCGGCTGATCCGCCTGCAATGCTATGAAGGGCTCGACGTCTCGTCCGCTGTCTATGAGTGGAATTACGCCGCGCAGATGATAGAGATCCGCATGGAGGAGGCGGCAGGCTCGGTCGACCGCTCCGACATGGAGCGCAATGTCTTTTCCGAAAAATACCTGATCCGCCGCCCGGTGCTCGATGCGCTGACCGGCAAGGCGGGTGCGGCCCCGGTGTTCCTGATCGATGAGCTCGACCGCACCGACGAGGCTTTCGAAGCATTCCTGCTCGAAATCCTGTCCGACTTCCAGGTGACGGTGCCTGAGCTCGGCACCATCAAGGCGGAGGAGCCGCCGATCGTCATCATCACCACCAACCGCACCCGCGAAATCCACGACGCGCTGAAGCGGCGCTGCCTCTATCACTGGGTCGACTATCCCAATGCCGAGCGCGAGCTGGAGATCGTGCGCCGCAAGGTGCCGCAGGCCAACAGCCGACTTTCCGCGGAAGTGGTGTCGTTCATCCAGAAGCTGCGCCGGGTCGAGCTGTTCAAGGCGCCGGGTGTCGCCGAAACCATCGACTGGGCCGGCGCGCTGACCGAACTCGACAAGGTGGCGCTCGATCCCGAAACCGTCTCCGACACGATCGGCGTTTTGTTGAAATACCAGGACGACATTGCCCGCATCGGCGCGGGCGAGGGCCGGCGCATCCTCGATGAGGTCAAGGCCGAACTGGCGGCGGCGGAGTAGGGCAGTGAAGGCGCCGGGTGCTTACCCCAAAGAGACCGACCCCAGAGAGGCGACGGAAGACGGGCGCATCGCCGACAACATCGTCTATTTCGCCCGCACCTTGCGCAAATCCGGCATGCGGGTCGGGCCGGCTTCGGTCAAGGATGGGATCGAGGCGGTGCTGGCAGCCGGCATCGGTTCGCGCGACGATTTCTACTGGACGCTGCATGCCGTGCTGGTGTCGCGGCACGAGGATCACCCTGTTTTCGACGAAGCCTTCCGGCTGTTCTGGAAATCGCGCGAGCTGATCGAGAAACTTCTGGCGATGTTCTCGCCTGTGGCGCCCGACACCAAGGAGAAGCAAAAGCCGCGCGCGGCAGAAAACCGCGTCAGCCAGGCCATGTTCGAAGGCCACGAGAAGAATCGGCCGGTCAGGGAAATCCCGGAGATCGAGGTCGACGCCCGGCTAACCTTCTCCGGGAATGAAGTGCTGCGCGGCAAGGACTTTGCCCAGATGAATGCCGACGAGATGGCAGACGCCAAGAAGGCGATTGCCCGGCTGCGGCTGCCGTTCGACATGGTCCGTACCCGACGCTTCAAGGCAGACCTGCATGGCCGCCGTATCGATCCACGCGCCATGATGCGCTCGGCCGCGCGCACCGGCGGCGAACTGANAGGCAGACCTGCATGGCCGCCGTATCGATCCACGCGCCATGATGCGCTCGGCCGCGCGCACCGGCGGCGAACTGATCCTGCCGAAATTCCGCTCAGCCCGCGAAGTGCATCCGCCGCTGGTGGTTCTCGCCGATATCTCCGGTTCGATGAGCCAGTACACGCGCATCTTCCTGCACTTTCTGCATGCGCTGACCGAAAAACGGCGGCGCGTGCACACCTTCGTCTTCGGCACGCGACTGACCAATCTCACGCGGCAGATGCGCCATCGCGACCCCGATGCCGCCCTTGCCGACTGCTCGGCGGCGGTGAAGGACTGGTCGGGCGGCACCCGCATCGGCGATACGCTGGCGGAGTTCAACAAGCACTGGTCACGCCGCGTGCTCGGGCAGGGCGCGGTGGTGCTGCTGATCACCGACGGGCTGGAGCGCGACGATGTCGCCGGCCTGTCGGAGGAGATGGATCGCCTGCACAAATCCTGCCGGCGGCTGATCTGGCTGAATCCCCTATTGCGCTTCGACGGTTTCGAGGCCCGCGCCCGCGGCGTCAGAGCGATGCTGCCTCATGTCGACGAGTTCCGCTCGGTACACAATCTCGATGCGCTGGCCGACCTCTGCGCCTCGCTGGACAAGAAATCGGCCGCTTCGGTCGATCCGCGTCGCTGGCTGGACGCTGGTGTCAGGCGCGCCGCATAGCCATATTGGATTCCGAAAAACAGGCTCCCAGAGAAAAACAGACTTTGAGGCAAGCGATCATGGACAACAGCATCTATCTCGATGAGGCCCGCGACCCCTTGATCATCGCGGAAGGCTGGATGAAGGACGGCAAGGATGTCGCCATCGCCACTGTGGTCGAGACCTGGGGTTCGGCGCCGAGGCCGGCCGGCAGTCATCTGGTCATTGACGCCGAAGGCAATTTTCACGGCTCGGTCTCGGGCGGCTGCGTTGAGGGTACCGTGGTGAGCGAGGCGATGGACGTCATCGACTCGGGGAAAGCGAAGATGCTGGAGTTCGGCGTTGCCGACGAAACCGCCTGGCAGGTCGGCCTGTCCTGCGGCGGCCGCATCAAAGTCTATGTGGAGCGGCTCGGTTAGGCATGGATCCCTACGCTCTCAAAGCCCTCAATGCCGAACGCCGTGCCCGCCGTGCGGCGATCCTGGTGACCGATCTCGGCGACGGCCGCGACCGCATCGTGCGAGAAGGCGACCAGGTTGCCGGCGATCTCGGGCAAGCGATCGCCAAGGCTTTCCGCACCGGCAATTCGGGTTCGGTCGAGGCTGAAGGGCGCACCTTCTTCCTCAACGCGCATTTGCCGCAGCCGCGCCTGGTGGTAGTCGGCGCCGTCCATATCAGTCAGGCGCTGGCGCCGATGGCCAGGATCGCCGGCTATCCCCTGGAGATCGTCGATCCGCGCACCGCCTTCGCCACCCCGGACCGTTTTCCCGATGTAGCCCTGCATGCCGAATGGCCGGAGGATGTGCTGAAACGCCAGCCGCTCGACAGCTATACGGCGCTCGCCGCCGTCACCCATGATCCGAAGATCGACGATTTCGCACTGAAGGCCGCGCTCGACGCCAACTGTTTCTATGTCGGCGCACTCGGCAGCCGCAAAACACACGCCAGGCGCGTCGAGCGCCTGCTGGCGCTCGGCGCCAGCGCCGACCAGATCGCCCGCATCCACGCACCGATCGGTATCGACATTGGCGCGGCGAGCCCGGCCGAGATCGCCGTCGCCATCATGGCGCAGACGATCCACGCCTTTCGCTCGCGCGGGCTGGAATCGAAAGGCGCTGCGGCGTGAGATTCGGTCCGGTTCCAATCGACCAGGCGCAAGGCGCGGTGCTGGCGCATGCCACGACGGCGGGCGAGCGGCGTTTCCGCAAGGCGCACAGGCTGAGCACGCAGGACGTGGCGGTGCTGACGGCGGCCGGCATTACCGAGATCGTCGTGGCGGTGCTTGCCGCCGATGACCTCAGCGAGGATGCGGCGGCCGAAAAGATTGCTGCCAGCATGGCCCACCGCAACATCGAGGCAAAACCTGCCGCGACCGGCCGCGTCAACCTCCATGCCAAGGCCGCCGGTCTCTTCACCGTCGATGCCGCCATGATCGACGCTATCAACACGGTCGACCCGACCATCACCATTGCCACGCTGGCGCAGCACGCACCTGTCGAGAAGGGACAGATGGTCGCGACGGTCAAGATCATCCCGTTCGCCGTTGCCTCGGCCCTTGTCGATGCGGTGACAAAGATATGCGCCGGCGGCGAGATCTTCGCCGTCAACGCTTATCGGCCGGTGCGCATCGGCGTGATTCAGACGATGCTGCCCGGCATCAAGGCCAGCGTGCTCGACAAGACGCTGCGCGTCACCGAGGCCCGGCTGGCACGCTCCGGCGGTCGGCTGACGACGGAGCGCCGCACGCCGCACGAGATCGCGCCTGTAGCCGAGGCCGCGGCCGCGCTGGCGCGCGACAACGACATGGTGGTGATCTTCGGCGCCTCGGCGATGAGCGACTTCAACGATGTCGTTCCGGCGGCGATCGAGGCAGCAGGTGGCACGGTGATCCGCGCGGGCATGCCCGTCGATCCCGGCAATCTGCTGGTGCTGGGCACGCTCGACGGCAAGCGCGTCATCGGCGCGCCCGGTTGCGCCCGCAGCCCCAAGGAGAACGGTTTCGATTGGGTGCTCGACAGGCTGATCGCCGGCCTCGACGTCACAGCCAAGGACATTGCCGGCATGGGAGTTGGCGGCCTCTTGATAGAAATCCCGACCAGGCCGCAGCCGCGCGAGCCGGTGCCTGCCGGGTTGAAGGTCGACCTTGTGCTTCTGGCCGCTGGGCGTTCCAGTCGCATGGGCGGACCAAACAAGCTGCTGGCGCTGTTCGACGGCAAACCGCTGGTGCGCCGGACAGTCGAGCGCGCACTGGCCTCGAAGGCAACCAGCACCGTTGTCGTCACCGGCCACCAGCGTGAGCGGGTGCACCAAGCCTTGACCGGCCTCGACGTGATCTTCGCCGACAATCCGGATTTTGCCGACGGCCTGTCCTCGTCTCTAAAAGCCGGCATTGCCCGCGTTGGAGCCGAGGCGGCCGGCGCCATGATCGTCCTCGGCGACATGCCGGGTATCTCATCGGCCGATCTCGACCGGTTGATCGAGGCCTTCCGTAGGGACGGCGGCCGCTCAGTGGTGCGTGCCGCCCATGACGGCCGCCGCGGCAATCCGGTGCTGCTGCCACGCGCGCTGTTTGGAGGCATCGCCCACCTCGAGGGCGACACCGGCGCCCGCCATCTGGTCGAGGCCGAGGGACTGGATGTCATCGACGTCGAGATCGGCGACGGCGCGTCGGTCGACGTCGACACCCGCGAGGCGCTCGAAGACGCCGGCGGCGTGCTGCAGGATTGACAAAGCGAAGCCGAAAAACGCATGCCTTTAGCATGGCTCTCTCTTTACTTGCCTCAGCGCTTCTACCCCCCTCTGGCCTGCCGGCCATCTCCCCCTCAAGGGGGGAGATCAGCAGCCTCGATGGCGGCGTCTATCCTGCAGCTTTGAAGATTGGCGGAAGGCGGCGTGATATCCAATCTCCCCCCTTGAGGGGGAGATGGCCGGCAGGCCAGAGGGGGGCGGCCGCGCTCCATAGCCTTCTGATTTCGCTCTTTTTCCTGTTCTCTGCCGCCCACGCCGACGCGCTCGAACTAAAACCCTACAAGGATGACCTCTTCGCCTATCCGGCGACGCTCTCGTCCACGGACAAAGGCGCCTACACCGTCATCGACTATCGCGAGACGCGCGACATCAACGACCGCGACGAGGTGCCGGAAAAGCGCGTGCAGGCTAAGTATACCGACACCGGCGTGCGCAAGGTGCAGCGGGATTTGATGCTGAAAACCGATGCCGGCGATGTCAGGCATGTCGCCGTCGGCAAGACCGAGGGCGCCGGCATCATCGTGCTTTACCTGCACGGGCAGGGCGGCAGCCGCAAGCAGGGCGTCGACGACTTCACCTTCGGCGGCAATTTCAACCGCATCAAGAACCTGATGGCCGGCAATGGCGGCCTCTATCTCTCACCCGATTTCACCGATTTCGGCGACAAGGGCGCGGCCCAGGTCGCGGCGCTGATCGTCCACTATGCCGAGGCCTCGCCGGACGCCAAGATTTTCGTCGCCTGCGGCTCGATGGGTGGTGCGCTGTGCTGGAAGCTGGCCGGCCGCAACGATACGGGACGGCGCATCAACGGGCTGCTGCTGCTCGGCTCGCTATGGGATGACAGTTTCCTGTCGAGCCCGGCCTACAGGCGCCATGTGCCGGTGTTCTTCGGCCAAGGCAGCAAGGATCCGGTCTTTCCCGTGGAGAAGCAGGAGGCCTTCTTCCGCTCCATCACTGCGAACTCGAAAGCCTATCCGACCCGGTTCGTCCGGTTCGAGACCGGCACCCATGGCACGCCGATCCGCATGGTCGACTGGCGCCAAACGCTGAACTGGATGCTGTCGAAGGCGCCCTGAGGCATATCGCCCAGGGGTGCCCGTTGGTTTTGGCGATCATGGTTCGGCCGATATCCTTATTGGGGTAGGCTGATATCATCCAACAGATCGGAAGCACAGCGATGGACGCTCACCCCTTCAAGATCCAAATTCCGAACGAACAACTTGAAGATCTGCAGCGCCGGCTTAGCGCAACACGATGGCCAATTCCGCTAAGCGAAGCGGGCTGGAACGATGGGGCCGACCTGCCATTCATCAAGCGCCTTGCGGATTACTGGCGAGACCGCTTCGACTGGAGAGTGCAAGAGGCGCGGCTGAACCGGCTGCCGCAATATCTGACGAGGCTGAACAACCTAGATGTCCACTTTGTCCACCAGCCAGGCAACGGACCGGCGCCGCTGCCGCTGATCATGACGCATGGCTGGCCCGGCTCGTTCATCGAAATGGAACACGTCATTCCATTGTTGGCAGACCCAGCTGCCCATGGTGGTGACCCGGCCGACGCTTTCCACGTGGTAGTTCCCTCCTTGCCCGGATACGGCTTTTCCCAGGCGCCGACGGAACCAGGCTTCCATTCCGGCCGCATCGCGGAGTTATGGGTACAGTTGATGCGCGGGCTCGGCTACGACCGCTTCGCTTCCCAAGGAGGCGACATCGGCGCGGGCGTTTCCGCCTGGATGGCACGGCTCCATTCCGAAAGCGTGCTTGGCGTCCACGTCAATTACATTCCCGGGAGCTATCGGCCACCTTTGGGTGCAGGTCTGCCACCTGTCACCGTTGAGGAGCAGGCCTTCCTGGACAAGGCCGCGGCCTGGACGGCAACGGAGGGCGCCTATGCCCATCTGCAGGGCACGAAGCCTCAGACGCTTGCTTATGCGCTGACAGACTCGCCGATCGGTCTCGCAGCCTGGATGATCGAGAAGTTCCGTAGCTGGAGCGATTGCGACGGTGACGTGGAGCGCACCTTCGGCATGGACACGCTCCTTACGGATGTTTCGCTCTATTGGTTCAGCAACGCGCTCACCTCGTCCTTGCGGCTCTACAAGGAGAATCGACTGTTCCCTCTTGCGTTCGAGACGCTGGAACGCGTTTCGCCGCCATTTGGGGTAGCGCTTTTCCCTCGCGAGTTGCCGATGCCGCCTCGATCCTGGGTGGCGCGGGTCTTTGACGTTCAGCGATGGACATCGATGCCGCGAGGCGGCCATTTCGCTGCGCTGGAGGAACCGAGTCTTCTGGTCGAGGACATTCGCGCCTTCTTCCGGCCGATGCGTTCCCGGCCTGAAACGAGAAGGCGAATGTGAAGGACTGCTTGAGCGCGGCGGTTCCTGATAAGATCCCTACGGCGCGGTGTTGTAGTCGACCACCGTCTGCGGGTTCTCCTCGCCATCGTAAGACGCGTCCACATCATATTGGACGAGGGAAAAATCGCCGTTACGGAACAGGTATATCCCTTTGTCCGAGGCGTCGCCGATGCCGCGCCATTTGTTGAACGTGGTCAGCGTCTTGGCGTCTTCGTCATATTCGGAATTGGCCGCCCAGCCGGTGGTGCGGAAGCCGATGATATCCATGCCCAGCAGTTTGCCGTCGCTGTCATTGTTCTCGTAACGGATATCCATTTCGGGCTCGGTGAACTGCAACTGCCGCACGCCCGATACTTCGTCGGTCATGTAGTAGACCGAACTTGCGTTATAGGCTACCGCTTGGCAGTAGAACTCGAAAAGCCGCGTTTCCTTGTCGGGATCGCTGGCAGCCGCGTCCTTTGCCTTGTATTTGATCGAAAAGATGTTCGGCTCCTCGCCGAGAAATTGCTTGTCACACTGATCGCCATAATCGGCGGCGAACAGTTTCTTCACGTGCTCGAGTGCGGTGTCCTTCTTCGGCGGCGGCGGCCCGTCACCACAGCTTGGCGGCAGCGCCTCCTCGAAATCGGCCTTGGACGGCTTCAGCGCGCCCTTGTCGATAAAGATCGGTCGGAACGGCGGGGCCTGGATCTGAGCGCTGACCTGGCGCAGCGTGTAGCAGCCGGCGAAGACCGCTTCATTGCCGTCCTTGTCGGTGGCGCGGATGGCGACAGGAACGCTGTAATAGATGCTGCCGGCCGCACCTTCATCGGAAATGGCGCCGGTTTCGACGTCGACCTTGTAGGTGCCGTCATAGCCCTTGACGAAGGTATCAAAATCCTTTGCCGGCTTGGTATCGCCGTAGTAAGCCCAGGCGCGGGCGAATTCGTGCCGGTTGATGGCGCTGTAGAGCGAGCGGATGACGGCTGCGGCGTCTGACCTGTCATCGACGTAAGGGGCCTGGTCATCGGCTGCCGGTTCATCGTCGGCGAACACAGCCTGGCCGGATGCGGCAAGGGAGCAAAAGGCGGCCGCTGCCAGAAAGACGCGTCTCATCGGAGAATCTCCACCACGGAGGAGTCTATCATAGCGATTGCGGCGACGTGGTGACGCTTGAAAAATCCTCCGGGAAGGCGCTACGTCCCGCCGTCGGCGCTTCAGCCGCAATGGAGATTTGAACGTGACACTATCGATGTATGAAGCCTCTGTGCCGGTGTTTTCGGCCAGGCTGAAGGCGCTGTCCGGCGTGCTGTCGGCGGCCGAACAGAATGCAACCGAGCGCAAGATCGACCCGCAGGTGTTTTTGACCGCGAGGTTGGCGCCCGACATGTACGCGCTGGCCAGGCAGGTGCAGGTCGCCACCGACCACGCCAAGGGCGCGCCATCACGGCTGGCCCGTCGCGAGGTGCCGAAATACGAAGACAATGAAGCGACCTTCGCCGAGCTTCAGGCGCGCCTGACCAAGACGCTCGATCTGCTGGCGTCATTCTCGGCCGCCGAATTCGATGGTTCGGATGAAAGGGTGGTCGAACTGAAGTTTGGCCAGCGCGAAGCCTCGATGCCCGGCATGCAGTATCTGCTGCATGTCGCCATGCCCAACTTCTATTTCCACGTGACCACCGCCTACGACATCCTGCGCCACAATGGCGTGCCGCTGACCAAGGGCGCCTATCTCGGTAATCGTTGACGAATTGCGCGTTGCGAGGTTTCCCGGCCGCTACCGGGAAACTTCGTATGACGCTGGTTCAGCGCCAAGGCTTACTCAACGCAGTGACATTTCGCGCGCGATGCGTGGGAAATCGGCCGGCTTGACGCCGATGTCGGCGCGGTCGGCATTGCTCATCGAGTGCAGCAGTGCCAGGGCGGAACGATAACGCTGATGCTCCTGCGGACGCGGACGGGCAAACGTTTCAGTGAAGAACCCCATGATTCGGCCCCTTGTTGATCCTCCACGGCGCCGAATATAGGAGAATTGTGAAGATTGTGCAGTGCAGCATTTGCATGGCAGCCATGCCAAGCGAATTTTTTTCGGCACAATTGCCGCGTGCGCTGAAACTTGTGGCGCATCCCCACCGTATGCATAGACGCTGGCACATGGCCGGCTTTTCCTCGCCACTCCTGGCGAATTTCCGGACTGCATGCAAATGCAGTCCGGCTTTTTGTTGGGTCTTGCACATCGCCAACCGGGCCCGCGCAAGCCTCGCAAACGCCTAAACTGGTTAAGATCAGCGGCATTCATTTTTAACGAGCCGGTTCTATGCTGCGACCGGCTCTGTTCGCACGCTTAAACGAGGGGGAGGCTGACATCGGCGCCAAGCGGGATTTCGCTTCCTTGCTCGACGATCTGTTCGTTGCCTCCGACAAGGACGAGGCGGGCGAGGAGACCGGCGCGCGGCCGTCGATCCCGTTCGACTATCTCTCCGTGGCCGACGAGCTTCATTCCGGCCGCATCAAGGTCTCGGGCGAAACATTCGCCGCCGAATACCGCGAGGCGGGAGCCGATCTGGCCGCAGAATTTGCCGCCCTTCTCGATCATGCCAAGCTGGCGCTCGCCGGCGAGGAGGCAAAGCCCGAGGAAAAGCTGCCGCCGATCGACCCTGACGCGATCGCCGTCGAGCTCGGCCTCGATCATCCAGTCAAGAACGCCGATCTCGGCCGCATGCGCCGCAGCTTCGCCTTCGCCAACCACCCCGACCGCGTCGCGCCGCATCTGCGCCAGCGCGCCATGATCCGCATGCAGGTGGCCAACATGCTGATCGACGAGGCCAAGCGGCGCGCGCTGGCCGGCGCAAGGCGCTAACTTTTCCTCCTTCACGCAAAAGTCGGTCCGCTGAGGGTTGGAGAGCGGCGCCGCTTTCCCTATAGATGCGACTTCCTTCCCGCGCTGTCGCGCCCAGCATTCCCGCCGGAGAAATTCCATGCACAAACGCCGTCTCGGTCGGACCGATCTTCTTGTTACCCAGATCTGCCTGGGGTCGATGACCTGGGGCGAGCAGAACACCGAAGCCGATGGCCACGCGCAGATGGATCTGGCTTTTGAGCGCGGCGTGAATTTCATCGACACCGCCGAGCTCTACCCGATCCCGCCCAAAGAGGAAACGCAGGGGCGGACGGAGAAGTTCATCGGCAGCTGGATGAAGGCCAAGGGCAACCGCGACAAGGTCATCCTGGCCTCGAAAGTGGTCGGCCGCACCGCCAACAGCTGGTTTCGTGGCGGCCGCCCGTCGAAGCTGGTGCGCGCCGACATCTTTGACGCCATCGACAAATCGCTGGCCAAGCTCGGCACCGACTATCTCGATCTCTATCAGATCCATTGGCCGGAGCGCGACATCCCCTGGGGCGCCAACCCGACCCGCGTGGGTGCTGTGCCGCGCCGTGCCGATGCCGTTGGCGCGCCGCCCGGCGAGACGCCGATCGCCGAGACGCTGGCTGTCTTCGATGAACTGGTGAAGGCAGGAAAGATCCGCCATCTCGGCCTGTCGAACGAAAGCTCCTGGGGCGTCATGCGCTTCATTGCCGAGGCCGACAAGGGCGTCGGCCCGCGCGTCGTTTCGCTGCAGAACGCCTACAATCTGGTCAACCGCACGTTCGAGGTGAACCTCGCCGAGGCCTGCGAACGCGAGGATGTCGGCTTTCTCGCCTATTCGCCGCTGGCGCAGGGCTATCTCACCGGCAAATACGATCATGGCGCGCGGCCGCAAGGTTCGCGCTCGCAGCTGTTCAACCGCGGCCAGCGCTATGAGACGCCGAATGCGGCGGAGGCGCAGCTCGAATACAACGAACTGGCGCGCTCCTTCGGCCTCGAACCGGCGCTGTTCGCCAACGCCTATGTCGCCAGCCGACCCTTTGTTACCTCCAGCATCATCGGCGCGACGACGATTGCCCAGCTCGAGATGGCGCTGTCCTCAGTCGACGTGACCTGGACCGACGAGATGCAGAAGGCCGTCGACGCAATCCATCAGCGCGTCGGCAATCCGTGCCCATAGGCAAGCCGTTCGAACGAAATTGCCGAGCAAACACAAGGGTAAGGGGACAGCAATGGATTTTCCGATCGAGACCGTCAGGGGGAAATTTCCGGCGCTGGACCTGACCGACAAAGGCCGCCGGCGCATCTATCTCGACAATCCGGCCGGCACGCAGGTGCCGCAAGCCGTTGCCGATGCGGTGGCGCGCTGTCTCTTGACCACCAACGCCAATCTCGGCGGCTATTTCGAAACGACCGTGGCGGCGCAAAAAGTGGTCGACGACGCGCATGCGGCGATGGCCGATTTCCTGGGTGCGGCAAGCGCTGAAGAAATCATCATCGGCGCCAACATGACGACGCTGACCTATCACATGTCGCGCACGCTCGGCCGCGGTTTCAAGCCGGGCGACGAGATCATCGTCACCCGCATGGACCATGAGGGCAATGTCTCGCCCTGGCTGCAACTGGCCGAAGACCTTGGCCTCGTCCTGCGCTTCCTGCCCTTCGACGAGAAGAGCTGGCAGGTCGAGGAGGCGGCGCTCAGCGCTCTGCTCACCGACAAGACGCGGCTTGTTGCGCTGAACTACGCCTCGAACCTCACCGGCTCGATCAACCGGGTCAAGGCGCTGACGGCGATCGCCAAACAGGCCGGCGCGCTGGTCTATGTCGATGCCGTGCAGTTCGCGCCGCATGGGCTGGTCGACGTGCAGGACCTCGGCTGCGACTTCCTGGTTTGCTCTGCCTACAAGTTCTTCGGCCCGCACATGGGCATTCTTTGGGGCCGCCGCGACATCATCGATGCGCTGAAACCCTACAAATGCCGTTGCTCGTCCAATGGCCTGCCGGAGCGCTTCGAACTCGGTACGCCGCAGATCGAACTGATGGCCGGACTTACCGCAGCGGTCGATTACTTCGCCGAACTCGGTGCTGCGGCCGGCGAGGGCGGTTCGCGAAGGCAAAAGATCGCAAAGGCATACGAAGTGTCGATCGCCTACGAAAACCCGCTGGCGCTGGGGCTGATCGATGGGCTGTCCGCCATTGAGGGCCTGACCATCCGCGGCATCACAGATCAGAAGCGTGTCATTGAGCGCGTGCCGACCGTGTCCTTCACCGTCGACGGCATCGTGCCAGAGACGATCGTGCGGCAGATGAATGCCGAGAACATTTTTCTATGGTCGGGTCACAACTACGCCTGGGAGATCGTCCACCATCTCGGCATTCCGGCCGAGCAGGGAGTCGTGCGCATCGGTATTGCGCACTACAACACGGCGGCAGAGATCGACGAGACGTTGGAAAGCGTGCACCGGGTGATCGCCATGCTGAGGCAGCAGCGCAAGTCAGCTATCGCTGTTTGCCGCCGAAACCGGTGAGGAACGCCGTGAGATTGTCGCCGAGCGCGTCGCAGAGATAGCCGCCTTCCTGGACGATAATCGTCGGCAGGCCAAGCTTGGCAATTGCCTCGCCGATCCGCGAGAAACCGGGCGTGGTCACCGAAAGCCCGCCGAACGGATCGCCCTCGAACGCATCGAGACCGAGCGCCACGACCAGCGCGTCCGGCGAAAAGGCGTGGATACGCTGGAACGCCACTTCGAGAGCCTCCAGAAACGCCGCGTCGGCTGATTTGCGCGGCAATGGCAGGTTGAAATTATAGCCGAGGCCCGGACCTTCGCCGCGCTCATCGGCATGGCCCCAGAAGAACGGATAGAAGCGCACCGGATCGGCATGCAGCGACACTGTCAGCACATCGGCCCGGGCATAGAAGATGCCTTGCGTGCCGTTGCCGTGATGCAGGTCGACATCGAGGATCACCACCCGCCCCGCCTGCTTGCGCAACACCTGGGCTGCGACCGCCGAATTGTTGATGAAGCAGAAGCCACCGGCGACATCGGCAAAGGCGTGGTGGCCGGGCGGCCGGCAGAGCGCATAAGCGGCAGGCGCGCCCGATATCACCGCTTCGGCTGCCTCGACTGCACTCCAGGCGCTCCACAGCGCGCTTTGCCAGGTTTCGGCGGAGATCGGGCAAGCGGTGTCGGCCATGTGGTAGCCGGCCTGGCCGACCGCCGAGGCCGGATAGGACCCTGTGCGGGCCAGTGGATGGATGTTGGGCATGACTTCCGCGGATGCGCCCTCGATGCGCTGCCAGCGCGCAAAAATGTGTTCGAGGAAGGCGAGATACTCCGGCGTATGCACGGCCGCCACCGGGCCTAGGCCATGTTCCCTGGGCCGCTCGATCATCAATCCGGCGGATTTTGCGCCGGCTAACAATCGCTCTACCCGCTCCGGCCGTTCGGGATTGGGCTGCGGCGCACCGCTGGACAGAAAGGCCTTCGGGTCGTGGCGTTTCTGCTCCTCGGCAAAGAAGGCTTTCATTCCGCGTCCCCATTCTGCGCTGCATCGGCAAAGGCGAAAAAGGCATCACCGACGATCTTCTGCGTCTGCTCGTAGCTCGACCAGGCGATACCCAGCCGCTCATAAAAAGCCTTGGCGCCGTCATTATCGGTATCGACGGACAGCCTGAGATAGGCGCCGCCATCCCGGCGGCAGTCGCGCGCGACCCGGCGCAGCAGTCTTTCGCCGATCTTGCGGCCGCGAAACCGGTCCTCGACATAGAGGTCCTGGATATAGACGCCGGGCCGCCCCATCCATGTCGAGAAGATCGGGAAATGCAGGCAGAGCCCCGCAAAATCGCCGCCGATCTGGGCGATCAGGGTGGAGAAGGCGGGTTTGTCGCCAAAGCCGTAGCGGCGGAGATCGTCGGCAGTGGACGTGATCTCCTGATGCGCGCCGATATGGGTGCCGAGCTTGAGCAGCGCGGCATGGATGGTGTCGACGTCGTCGATGGTGCCGGGGCGGAGGGTGACTGTACTCACGATAGGCAAGGCGCCCAGGCACCCCCCGCTGTCCTGCCGGACATCTCACCCTCAAGGGGGGAGATTGGCAGCTTTGGCGCTGCCATCCATTTTGCAACGATTGAGATTGGCGAAGGCCGCAGTGACATCCGATCTCCCCCCTTGAGGGGGAGATGGCCGGCAGGCCAGAGGGGGGTGTGCCAGAACGCCATCATCGCAGATCAATCATCTCAAAACGCCACCCTATCGCCACCCTTCAGCGCCAGCATCTCGCGCGCCTCGGTCGGCGTTGCGACTTCCAGCGACAACCCGTCGAGAATGGCGCGTATCCTGCGCACCTGATCGGCATTGGATTTCGCCAATTGCCGTCCATCGTAGAGACTGTCCTCCAGCCCGACGCGGACATTGCCGCCCATCGCCGCCGCGATCGAGATCAGGGGCATCTGATNATCTGATGGCGGCCGGCGGCGAGCACCGAGAACTGGTAGCTGTCGCCGAACAGCTTGTCGGCGATGCGCTTCATATGGATGAGATTGTCGGGATCGGCGCCGATGCCGCCGAGAATGCCGAGCACGAACTGGATGAACAGCGGCCCCGACACCAGCCCGCGGTCGCGAAAATGCGCCAGCGAATAGAGATGGCCGACATCGTAGCATTCGAACTCAAAGCGCGTGCCGCAGCCCTTGCCGAGCCTTTCGAGCACGCCTTCCATATCGGCAAAGGTGTTCTTGAAGATGGTGTCGCGCGTGGCTTCGAGCAGCTTTGGTTCCCACTCGTGCTGCCACTCCCTTGGCTTGTCGAGCATCGGGAACAGCGCGAAATTCATCGAGCCCATGTTGAGCGAGCACATTTCCGGCTCGGCCCGCAGTGGTGCCGCCAGCCGCTGGTCGAGCGTCATCAGCGACGAACCGCCGGTGGTGATGTTGATCACCGCATCGGTCGCTTGCTTGATGCGCGGCAGGAACTGCATGAACACCTCAGGATCGGCGGTCGGCCGGCCGTCTTTGGGATCGCGGGCGTGGAGATGCAGGATTGAGGCGCCAGCCTCGGCCGCCGCGATGGCGTCGGTCGCGATCTGGTCCGGCGTCACCGGCAGATAGGGCGACATGGACGGGGTGTGCACCGAGCCAGTGACCGCGCAGGTGATGATGACTTTCCTCGGCGCCATTCTTTAGCCCTCAGCCTTCGACCGGCAGGTCGAGTTCGGCGGCCAGAACTTCCAGCGAATCGCCGATGATGGAAATGATCTCGCCGACCTCTTCAGCCGTGACGATCATCGGCGGCGCCACCATGAAATTGTCGCCGTCGACACCGCCCTTGACCCTGCGGCCGTAGATGATCAGCCCGCGCTCGTAGGCGAGGTCGAGCAGGCGCTGCGTGGCTTTCTTGCCCTGTTCGATCGGCCGTAGAGTTTCGGGATCGGCAACCATCTCGGCGCCGGTGAGCAGGCCTTTGCCTCGGACATCGGCGATGAACGGAAAACGCTTCGCCAGCCCTTTCAGCCCGTCCATCAGCACGTCGCCCATCGCGGCGGCGTTGGCGATCAGGTCGAGGCGGTCCATCTCGCCGAGCACGGCGAGCCCGGCCGCGCAGGCGAGCGGATTGCCGGCATAGGTGTGGCCATGCTGGAAGCCGCCCGACGCCAGCAGCGGCTCGACCAGCCGCATCGGGGCGGCCAGCGCGCCGAGCGGCGCATAGCCGGAGCCAAGCCCCTTCGACAGCGCGACGATGTCGGGCTTGCAGTTCCAATGGTCGCCGCCAAGGAATTTTCCGGTGCGGCCGGCGCCGCTCATCACTTCATCATGGATGAGCAAGATGCCGTAGCGGTCGCAGATCTCGCGTATACGCGGATAATAGCTGTCCGGTGCGACGAGGGCCGAAGTCGCCGCACCGCCGATCGGCTCCATGATGAAGGCGAGCACGCTGTCCGGGCCCTCGGCCTGGATCTTCTCCTCCAGCATGTCGGCATAGCGGACGCCGCGCTGCTCCATCGAAAGATTGTCGCGGTCGCGCCATGCCGTCGGCGCCGGCACGGTCGGCATCACCCGCATCATCGGTGTGAACGTTTCGGCCAGCGCATCGTCGCCGGTTATCGAAAGCGAACCCAGCGTGCCGCCATGATAGGAGGGAAAACGCGTGATAACCTTCCAGCGCTTCGGCTGGCCGGTCGCGACCGCCCATTGCCGCGCCAGCTTGATGCAGGATTCCGTCGCCTCCGAACCGCCGGAGACGAAGAAGATTCGGTCCATGCCCTCCGGCAGTTTGCCGGCGAGCTCCCGCGCCAGTTCTTCCGCCGGTTCGTTCTCGAAATGCAGCCGGTAGGCGAAGGTGGCGCGGTCCATCTGCCGCTTCATGGCATCGAGCACGTTGCGGTTGGAGTGACCGATATTGGCGACCATCGGCCCGCTCGATCCGTCGATGAAGCGGCGGCCGTCCTGCGTCCACATATAGATGCCTTCGGCGCGGTCGATCAGCGGCCGGCGCAGGCTGGAGAGGTAGAACAGGTGCGATGGCGCGCGCGTTTCTGAACCAGTTGATGAGGGCTTCTGCATGTCAGGACTTTCCGAGGTAGCGATCGATTACATTCCTGGTCACGCGCTCGACCATCGGATCCTGCCTGAGCAGGCCGGCCACCCATTCGCAGCTTCCGGCGTGGAAAACCTCGCCCTTGCCGCGCGGGAAATTGACGATCATGCCGTTGCCGCGTTTGACTTTTTCCAGATTGGCGTCGGTCGCCTCGCCAAATAGCGTTTCGGCCGTAAAGCGGCCATCCTCGTCGGTGAGAAACTGGTCCTCGATCGGGATGTCGGCGCTTTCCTCGACCTGGCTCGCCATGCCGACGGCCAGCACCTGCAGCCCGTCAGGCGCACCGCTGTCCGGTGTCGGATAGGGCAGGCCGCCGCGGATCTCGAAATCGAGCCCGTCGACCTCATAGCCATAGACATGACTGTCGGCGCCAAGCAGGTCGCCATAGTACATGCCGGTGCCGGCAAAGGCCCAGTGCTCGGGCCGATAGACCGGAAAGCCGCGCATGCCGCGCGGTGCGCATCCGCCCCAGCCGGCATAGACGCCGCGCGTCGCGTTGAGGCCGAACGTCATTGCGCCGGGACGACCGATCTCAGGCGCTTCCCAGGAGTTGGTGGCGCGGGTGACGTCGCCGCCATAGGCCGGGTCTTCGGCGCGCGCCCGGTATTTGTAGCAGACCTGCCGCCGGCCTTCGTCCTCGAGCCTGGTCTGCCACATGAAATTGCCGGCAAAGCGCGCCGCATGACCGCCGCGCTCGACGTAGCTGTCGACGGCGTCTCGCATTTCCCAGGTCCAGTACTCGTCATGGCCGACGAAGACCACACAGTCGTAGCCGTCGAGAATCTCGGGCGAGAAGTGCAAATCGTGCTGGCTGGCGAGATCGACGCCATAGCCGGCCCGCTCGGCAAAGCGGAAGAAGTGGCTGTCATAGCTCGCCCAGCCGGAGGAGGTGTATTTCTTCGAATGTCCGGTGGCGTACGCCCATTCCATGTGCGGATAGCGCGGCACTGTTTTCGGCGGCACCGCAACCTCCAGCGGCACGCGCGGCGCATCCTTGGGCAGCACCACGAAGCCGCGGCACCAGGGCCGCTGCGTCGACACCATGCGCGCATATTGGTCGCGGCCCGGGCCGGTGATGCCCTGATAGGCGTTGGAGCCGCCCCAGGTGTTGTAGGACAGCCAGGTGCCCGTCGCCGCCACCTGCAGCACGCGACCGGGCTTTTTGCCGGGCAGGGGCGCGACGATGATGAGGTGGTGGCAGTGGATCGGCTTGCCGTCGCCGCCGTCCGCCGTCAGCGTCAGCCGGTAGGCGCCGGACGGCCAATCCTTGCCGATGCTGAATTGAAACGACGCCTCCCAGCCGCAGCCTTCGACCGAGCACTGGTCGGGCGTATCCTGCCAGCGCGCCGAAAGCCCCGTTTGCTCGAAGACTTTTGTCTCGCTGCCGCCGTCGCGGACAATGACAATGCTGAAGCGCGGCACTCTCGAACTGACATGCAGCGTCACGGTCTCGCCGGCGCGGTAGGAAAAGCGGTTGGAATAACACCAGATCTCGCCGCGCTCGCCGTCCATTCCCGGCCATTCATAGTAATGGCCGCGCACTGCCTCGCGGCGCTGCTCGGGCGTCAGTCCGAAATCGGGAAATTCGGTCGGCAGTTGGGTCATGAACACCGGAAAAGTGACAGGCCGCCATTTCGGCCATCTGCCGGCCAAGCGTCAAATGGAAACGATCGGGCCAGCAATTGCATACGACACAATTGCTTGGCCGCTCTTGGCCGCACCCGGCAAACCGACTATCTCAGGCGAGGCGGCATTTTCCGCCTCGGGAGCCGGTATGCTGAGAGTGCAGAAGGTCAAGGTCGACGAAATCTACGTGCCGACGGCGCGCAAGAAGACGCTGCATCCCGAAACGGTCCGGCATCTGGCCGAAGACATACTGGAAAACGGCATGAAGACGCCGATCCAGGTTCGCCATGACGGCAAGCGCCACATCCTGGTCGAGGGCCTGCACCGGCTGGAAGCCGCCAAATGGCTCGGCGAGACCGAGATCGACGCCTATCTGGTGCAAGCCAAGCGCCACTGAGGCGCGCGACCGATCGACAACAGCCAAACCGATCATTCTTCCGCGGATTTTTTCGCAGGGCATGTCGGCACGCGGCGTGCTCGCTCGTCCTTGGGGGGAACCTGAGGAGACCGACATGTCCAGACGAATCTATTTCGCCATTCTTGCCTCGGTCGCTGCCTTGTTTGCAGCGCCCGGCCCAGCCAATGCAGAGGAGACCAAGCCCGCCATGACCACCGAAGCAACAGCCATGCCAAAGCCGGAAAAGTCCGGCTTGCTGCCGATCGACGGCCTGAATTACTACTATGCCGTCTATGGCAAGGGAGAACCGCTNGCCGGAAAAGTCCGGCTTGCTGCCGATCGACGGCCTGAATTACTACTATGCCGTCTATGGCAAGGGAGAACCGCTGCTTCTGCTGCATGGCGGCCTTGGCACGTCGGACATGTTCGCGCCGCTGCTGCCGAAGCTGGCGGAAAACCGCACCATCATTGCCGTCGACCTGCAGGGCCATGGCCGCACCGCGCTCGGCGAGCGACCCTTCAGCCTGGAGGGGATGGGCGACGACATGGCTGGTATCGTCAAGGCGCTCGGCTATGACAAGGTCGACGTGCTTGGCTATTCGCTGGGCGGCGGCGTCGCCTTCCGTATGGCCGTTCAGCATCCCGAGACGGTGAGACGTCTGGTCCTGGTCTCGACCGGCTTCGCCGCCAATGGCTTCTATGACGAGATGCGCGGCCAGCAGGCGCAGGTGAGCGCGGCCGCCGCCGATTTCATGAAGGACACGCCGATGTACAAATCCTACGTCGCCGTCGCCCCACGTCCCGACGATTTCTCCAAACTGCTCGACGCGCTGGGCAATTTCATGCGCAAGGATTACGACTATTCCGCCGATGTGGCGAAGCTGAAGATGCCAGTTATGCTGGCCTATGGCGACAGCGACATGTACAAGCCCGAGCACGAGATCAGGTTCTACCAGATGATCGGCGGCGGGCTGAAGGATGCCGGCTGGATGCGTGAGAACCTGTCGCAGAACCGACTGGCCATCATTCCCAATCGCACCCACTACGACGTCTTCTTCGCACCGGAGCTGACGGCCGCGGCACTGCCCTTCCTCAATGGCGAAACCAAGGTGAAGACCTGGGACGAAGTCCTCAGCGAAACGAAATAGCTTGCCTGAGATACATGCCGGCCGTCTCGAGGAGGCGGCCGGCTTTTTTGTGCCTGCGAAACCACGAAGCCCTGGCGCAGCCATTAGTCCTATCGGCGCAATCGATGGCGCCATCAGGGCTTTTCAATTGACCGAAAGGTACCTGTCGATATCATCAAGAGACCTTCAGTGTGATGGGTTCGAATGATGACGAAATACCAGGGCGGATGCCATTGCGGGGCAGTGCGCTACGGCACCGAGGCGGCGCCGCTCAATCAGCGCGTCTGCCATTGCCGGCACTGCCAGAAGGTGATCGGCGCGGCCTTCAACGCCCGCCTTTTGTTTCGCATCGACGATGTCACCGTCGAGGGAGAGGTGGCGACGGTCAACACCTCTCCGGACCTCAAGCGCGGCTTTTGCGCCGCTTGCGGCACCACGCTGTTTTCCCGACGCGACTCCGCCGGCATCGTCGGCATCACCACCGGCTCGCTCGACGATCCCTCGCTGTTCAAGCCGGAGATGCATATGTGGACCGCCTCGAAGCAGCCCTGGCTGCAGCTCGATGACGGCCTGCCGCACCATGAAGGCGCGCCGCCTCCGAACTGACGCCGGCCTTACCGGAAATTAATCCCGAAACCACGACATAGCCGGCAAAGCGTCATTGGCGGGCCATGATTGGCTGCCTATCTATCGTCTGCGGGCCGGTATCGAGGAGACGACCGATGAGCGACAGAATCAGCACCCTGGACGAGCTTTTGAGCGATCCGATGGTCCTCCTCGTCATGGAGCGTGACCGCGTGCGCCCCGAACAGGTTCGCCTGCTGCTCGAACGTGCCCGCCGCCCGGCGGCCGACGCCGTGCCACCGGCGCATGTGGTGGCGAAAAGCTGCATGCAGCAATGGCTGGGAAGGTAAGGGCTTCCCCTTCTCCCCTTGTGGGAGAAGACAAGAGGGCCAATTCCTAACAACTTGATTCAAACTTTGTTGGTAATTTCTCGTTAGTAATCGAGGCCGGTTTGTCCGGCGGCGTCTGTTTGCCTTCGGTCTGTTGTGTTTTGCGTACAGGTCCAGATGCGGATTTCAGCCGTCGTCAGTTTCATGTTGGCATCGCTGTGGCTTGCCGGCTGTTCGTCCACAGCGGGCGTCGATGGCTTGCAACCGTCGAACGAGACGACCAGTTCGGTCGTGCGTCCGAGCGCGCCGGTCGCAGCGGCTCCGGCGGAGACCGCCGACCTCGCGCCGATGCGGTCCGACATGGTGGCCGACAACGCTGTGGCCGACAATGCGCCGCCCTTTTCCATGGTCGAGGAAGAAGAGGCCATCGTCGCGGGCACGCCGCAGGGGAGCACCAGACCACAGCTCGAGCCCGCCGCTCTGATGTCTGCGCCGAAGCGGTTGACGCGCGCGGCGCCGGCCATGCTGGCCTCGCCGGTCACCCGCTACGGTTTCCGCGACGCCAAGCCGATCAATTTCGGCAAGGCTTCGCCACGCTACCTTGCCGTCCACGGCGTCGACGTCTCGCGCTGGCAGGGCAATGTCAACTGGGGCAAGCTGCGTACCCAGGGCGCCAACTTCGCCTATATCAAGGCGACCGATGGCGGCGACCATCTCGACCCGATGTTCATGAAGAACTGGCGCAATGCCGACGCCGCCGGGCTGAAGCGCGGCGCCTATCATTTCTTCTACTGGTGCCGCACTGCGGGCGAGCAGGCCGACTGGTTCATCCGCAATGTGCCGAGGGTCGAAGGCGCGCTGCCACCGGTAATCGATGTCGAGTGGAACGGCGAATCTTCCTGCAAGCGGCGGCCGTCGCGGGCCACCGTGCTGGAAAAGATGAAGGTGTTCATGGACAAGCTGGAGCGCCATTACGGCCAGCGGCCCATCATCTACACCGCACCGGATTTCTATCGCGACAATCTCAAGGGTGCGTTTCTCGATTATCCGTTCTGGCTGCGCGCCGTGGCGCGGCATCCCTCAAAAGTCTATCCCGGCCGCAAATGGCTATTCTGGCAGTACTCCGGCTCCGGCCTGTCGCACGGCGTGACCGGCCGCATCGACCTCAACGTCTTCCATGGCGACGAGCGCGCCTGGCGGGCATGGGCAGGCGGGCAGACGACCGTCGCCGACGCCGATTGAACGTCAGGCCCGGTGCCGGTGCGCCTGCGCTGCCTGCCGCTGCGCCTTGGGTTGAATTTTCAGCGTCTCGCTAACGATCCGCTCACTGTGTCCTTTAGCGGTATCGCAACAGCCTTCCGGTAACGTGCCCGTGATCGGGTTTTCGGAGGGATCCATGCGCAATCCAGTTGTGGCTGTCGCACTTGCCGCCGCCGTCGGCTACGGGTTTTTCAGTTCGCTCGGCCACATGCCGGGCGGAAGTGGCGCTTCGCTGGCGGAGTCGAAGCAGAACGTCGTGTCCTATTCCACCGAGGACAAGGCGATGCAGGCCGCCAAGGACAGCGGCCGCTCGACCCTCAAGCGCTTCCACGAACTGATGGACGCCGGCACGCCGGGCACCTACACGGTAAAATTCCCGCTGACCCAGAACGGCGCCACCGAGCATATTTGGCTGCAGCTGGTGGGCTACAGCGAAGGCTCCTATATCGGCCTGCTTGCTGACGTGCCGGTCAATGGCAACAAGTACAAGATGGGCGACAGGATGACGGTAACCGAGGCCGACGTCGAGGACTGGATGATCAAGAACGGCAAGGTGATCTACGGCGGCTACACCACGCGCCAGGCGCTTGCGGATATGCCGAAGGAGCAGGTTGCAAAGTACGGGTTGACCTTCAAGGACTGAGGGTTGAGGCGCGGGCGAGTTTTATCGCGGGCCTAGAGGGCTGTCGCGCTTTTCGCGTTCGCGTATCTCTGCCGTCTGCGCCAGCACCCAGTCGCGAAACACCTTGATTTTGGGCGCGTTGCGGCGGCTCTCCAGATGCACCAGCCAATAGCCGTCGCCGTCCGATCCAAGCACGCCGAATGGCTGTATCAACTGGCCCTTTTCCAACAGGGCGCTGTAAAGGTTTTTGGTCAGGATCGCGGCGCCCTTGTCGGTTAGCGCCGCCATCGCATCATAGGCCTGCGTACCCAGTTTCGGGCCAGCGATGACGCGATCGGGCTCGAACGGCACGCCGGCAGCCTTGAACCAGATTTCCCACCAGGGATCGTCGGCACAGCATAGCGGCAGTTGGTAGAGATCCTCGGGGCGGTGGATGCCGCCGACGCTTTCGGCGAGTCTCGGGCTGAGCATCGGCGTATAGTCCGCCTTGAACAGATAGTGAGCCGTCAGTCCCGGCCAATTTCCACTGCCGGTGCGAATGCCGACATCCATGTCGCCGCGCGTGAAATCGACCAGCCCGTGCGATGTATTCACCTTCACGGCAAGGTCGGGATGCATCAGCTGGAATGTTCCAAGCCATACGGCCAGCCAGTTCGATGCGAAGGTTTCCATCGTCGTCACCGACAGCACGCCGGTCGCTCCACCCTTGGTGGCGACCCATGCGTCGGCCAGGGTCGAGAACGCGCCTGTTGCGTGCGGCGCCAGCTGCTGTCCGGCCTCGGTCAGCGCGATCTGCCTTGTTTTTCTTACGAAAAGCGGCGTTCCGGCACGTTCTTCCAGCACCTTTATCTGATAGCTGGCAGCTGATTGGGTCATGCCGAGTTCTTCGGCTGCCTTGGTGAAACTGCCCAGCCGGGCCGCGGCTTCAAAGACCCTGATGGCTCCTAATGGTGGCAGTTCCCAGCTCATGACGCATCAATCCTGCTGATGCATACTACGCGACGTTCGATTGGAAACCAAGCCCGGAAAACGGCATGCTGCATTCATCGGATCAAACCCTGGAGGATACGGCAATGACCACCACCATCGCTCTCTACAACACGCTTCGCCGGCCGATGCTCGACCTCTTCACCGCGCCGTTCAGACCTCGCAAGCACGGCCTGCTCGACCGCCGCTCGCTGTCGGATCATTTCCTCAGGGATATCGGCATGCTTGACGGACGCGTGCCTCCCGGCACCATTGGCTAAGCAAGCTCTTTGACCAGGGGAGGGAAAGATGACTGTGTTATCCGAGGATCTGGCGAAGAGCCGACAAACGATCAACGCCTATGAGGACTATGCCGAACGCTACGACGCTCTGGTGCGGCACGTTCCGAACCAAAGAGAACAGAAATGGCTGAAGCGCCTGGTGAAGATCGCCGGCAAAGGTGGCCGGATTCTTGAAGTCGGTTCGGGACCCGGATACGATGCGGACTTCGTCGAAGGGCTCGGTGTCCAGGTTCGGCGCACAGACGCAACGAAGCGGTTTCTCGAGTTGCAGGCCGCACGCGGCAAGCATGGTGAGTTTCTCGATCTCATCACCGACGATCTCGGCGGCCCCTACGACGCGGTGCTCGCATTGTGCGTCCTGATCCACGTGCCGCGCGAGCAGGCCGACCAGGTGCTTGCCAAGATTGCCGGGTCGCTGCGGCCGGGCGGCGCCTTCCTCGTCTCGATGCGCATTGGCGACGGCGAGAAGAGCGGCGAATATCATACGGTCTACTGGCGCAGGGACGACTTCGCGGCCCGCCTCGAAAACGCCGGGCTGGTTCTTGTCGGAGACGAATTCAACGTCGGCCGCGATCGCGAAGAGTGGACCACCTTTCTGGCTGTGAGGCCGTCATGACGCGCCGCGGACTGTTTTTGTTCGTGCTGCTCAGCCTCCTGTGGGGCATTCCCTATTTGTTGATCAAGCTGGCGGTTGCCGAGGTGTCGGTGCCCTTCCTGGTCTTTGCCCGAACAGCCGTCGGCGCCCTGGCGCTGCTGCCCTTCGTCCTTGTCCAGCGCAGTTTCGGATGGCTGAAGACACATTGGCGGGCGGTCGCCGCATTCTGTCTGGTCGAGATGATCCTGCCATGGGGGCTGATCACCCATGGCGAAGTCAGCATCGACAGTTCCACCGCCGGACTGCTGATTGCCATGACGCCGGCCGTAACCGTCGCGCTCTCCAAGCTGATGGGCTCGGATGAGCGGCTGGGGATACGCCGCTGGACCGGCCTTTTCCTCGGTTTTGCCGGTGTTTTCGTGCTGGCGCTGCCGACCTTGGGTGGCGGATTTCTCGCGGTCGTCGAGATTCTCATGGCCGCGGCCTGCTATGCCTCGGGTTCGATCATCGCGTCGCGCTGGCTGAACGATGTGCCGGCAACCTCGCTGACGGCAGTCTGTCTGGCAGGGGCCGCGCTGATCTACGCTGTGCCGGCGGCGTTGGCCTGGCCGGCGGCCATGCCGTCGACAACGGTGGTTGGCGCAATCCTCGGTCTTGGCGTGTTTTGCACGGCGATTGCCTTCGCCACCTACTTCTTGCTGGTGCGGGAGATCGGCCCCGAACGGGCGGTCGTCATAACCTATGTGGCGCCCGCCGTCTCCGTGGCAGCCGGCGTGCTCGTGCTTTCGGAGCCGCTCGATATCGGCATTGTCGCGGCCTTCGCGCTCATCCTGTGCGGATCATATCTCGGCACGTGGCGCGCTCCGCCAGAACCGTCCGTGTCCGCGACCTCGGCAAGTTGACCGGCGGCCGCCAGCCGCCGTCAGAAATAAGGTCGCAGGTTCTCGCGAATGCGGTCCAGCACCGTCTTTCCCGAGATATCGGCGGTGAAGGTCTTGCCTGTGATGGTCTCAAAGGCCTGCGTATAGACACGCGACGTCTGCTCGATGAGTTCGGCGGGGATTTTCGGAATACGGTCCTTGTAGGGATCGCAGCGCGCGGTTACCCATGCGCGAATAAAGTCCTTGTCGAAACTTTGCGGCCGCTCGCCTGCCTTGAAACGCTCTTCATAGCTTGCCGCAAGCCAGTAGCGGCTTGAGTCGGGCGTATGGATTTCATCGGCAAGGATGATGGCGCCATCCTTGTCCGTGCCGAACTCGTATTTGGTGTCGACCAGGATCAGGCCGCGCTTGGCGGCCAACGCTTTGCCGCGCGCAAACAGCGCCAGCGCATAGCGCGAGACGGTGTCCCATTGCTCTTCCGACAACAGGCCGCGCGTCAGGATCTCGTCACGCGTCAAGGGCTCGTCATGGCCGCCATCGAGCGCCTTGCTGGTCGGCGTGATGATGGCCTGCGGCAGCTTCTCATTGTCGCGCAGTCCGTCCGGCAGGCGGATGCCGTACATATCGCGTTCGCCGTTCTTGTATTTCGTCAGCACCGAAGTGCTGGTGGTGCCGGCGAGGTAGTCGCGAACAACGATTTCCACCGGCAGAATGTCGAGCCTGGTGCCGACGACGACATTGGGGTCGGGATAATCGAGCACATGGTTGGGGCAGATGTCCGCCGTTTCCTCGAACCAGTAGCGCGCCGTCTGGGTCAGCAGTTCGCCCTTGAGCGGGACAGCGGTCAGGATCACATCGAAGGCGCTCAGCCGGTCGGTGGCGATGATGATGCGGCGGCCATCCGGCAGATCGTAATTCTCGCGGACCTTGCCTTTGTAGTGGTTCGGGAGTTCCGGAATGAAGGCATCCGAGAGAACGCGCAGTGCTGTCATCCTGGTCTCATGGCTCCTAACAGTTTGGGCGACTCTTAACAAAGTTGGCGGGGCTTCGATACCCGAGGAAGGGCGGTTCGTCCTTTGCGAATAATCAAGACATTGCCTTCGCCGTGCTATCTATTTGCAGCTTCCGGCACTCCTGGGGGACGCGGTGGACGTAGAGCTCAAATTTCTGATTGTCGGATTTGCCTGCGCGATCGCGGGCGGTCTGTCGTTCATCACCTTCGTCAAATGGCGCGAGGTGCAGGCGATGAGCCACTGGCTGCCGGCGCCGGGCAAGATCATCTCGTCGCGCGTCGAGGCGCGTGAAGTCAGAAGGTCGGGCGTCGGCTCGGACAGCAGCGACACCACCGAGATGCGCAATTTTCCGGCGATCACCTTCGAATACAAGGTCGGTAAAAAGAAATTTCAAAGCTCGCGCTACAGCGTGAAGGAGAATCTGGGGAATTTCGAAGTCACCGAAACCCTGGCGCAGTTTCCCACCGGCGCTGAAGTGACCGTCTTCTACAATCCGGCCGATCCGGGCAAGGCCGTGATCGAACGCACCCTGCCGGACGGCGCCTTCAAGTTCATGGTCAAGCTCTCGGCCGGGCTGGTGATCGGCACGGTGGTGCTGGTGTTTTCGCTCGGTGGCGTGCTGGAGGCGATCCGGCCGCACCTGCCCAAGCCGCAGAACCTCGGCGCCGGAGCGCTGCTGCTGTTCATGGGCCTGATGATCCTGCGCATGGCCTTCGTCCAGAAGTCGCTTGCCGAGCAGGCGGCAAAATGGCGGGTCGCGCCCGGCCGCATCGATTCCTCCGGTCTGCAGGCGCTACGAAACTACAGCGGCCATCGACGCTGGAGCACCGTCTTCAAATCCCGCATCGTTTACAGCTACGGCGTCGCCGGCCAGCGCTACACCTCCGATCGCGTAACCTTCGGCGCCACGGTCACCGCTTCAATGCCCGGCCTCGTCAGCGGCCAAGGGCGCAGCTATGCCGAGGGCAGCAAGGTCGACGTGCATTATGACCCGGCCAACCCGGCCTCGGCAGTGCTGGAATGCCGGGTGCGTGGGCTCTGGCTGCTGTGGGTCTGTTCGGCCGCGTTTCTGGGCGGCGCGGCGTGGCTGGTCGGTTTTATCTGAGGCGCCACTTTCATGACGAGACATCCAATGATCGTCCGCAGGCTGGCCGTCGTTTGCCTGGCTCTGCTCGACGCTGTGCAGGCAGCGAGCGCAAAGGAATGTCTGCTCAGCCATGCCACCTACCGCGAGCCGCGTTCGGGCGCGGTGATGCAATTCCGGCCGCTCGACAATGAACCGGCGGCACTGACGGCCGAAGCGTTTTCGGTGACCGTGCCCAACACCGACACGCGCTTGCCGGCCGACATCGCCTGGACCAATGGCAAAAATTCGTTTCCGCTCGGCACCATCCGCCATGCCTGCACCGACGACGACCGCGAAGCGGGGCTGGAGGACGGCAGCGGGATGTGCCGGATATGGATGAGCCAGGTCTATGCCTTGACCGGAGGCGGCGCCGAGCAGCTGAATTCGCGCGAAGCGACACCGGCGCCGAAAGGGCTGTTGCTGCCCGATTTCGGCGCGGGCTTCACCGAATTTGCCGATTTCGCCAATGCCAATCCGGACGGCTCGGCGTGGGACGCCTTCACATTGACAGGATGCAGCGATGAATAGCGCCATGAGACCGATTGTCTGGATTTGCCTGCTGTTTGCCGCCGCGGCGATATCAGCCGCTGCATATGCGGACGAGCCGTCGCCGTCGCGCCCGCCGATCGACAAATGCGTCTGGGAAAAACTGGCCGACAAGACGGTTGGGCTGGCCGCTTGGGCGCAGCGCTGCGATTTCGGCTTCCGCCAGATCCATTTCGAGTTCGCCGGCAATGCGCTCGCCATCAAATACAGCGATGGCGGCACGCCCGATCCGCTGGTCGAGGTGTTCGACATTCAATCCGGCGAAACCGCAGAGGCCGCAGTGCTGCGACTGTTGCTGGAAAAGACCGACAAATCAGTCAGCGCCCGCTGCGTGCTGACGCCCTACACCGAGGGCACCGTGCCCACCGGCGTCAAACGCTACACATTCAGCCCCGACGCCGCCTATTCCAAAGAGCTGAAAGCGCTTGCCAATGACGAAGTTCCCGAACCGCCCTGCGGCGACTGGGGCGAAATGCCGGATGGTATTCAGTATTTCGAGGCGCCGGCGGGTGAGGGGCGGAGGGTGCTGTTCGTTCGGGCGGGGCAGGACGAGCCGCTGTTCGACGATCAAACGCTGCGGGTGCCGGGATAGGATGTTGTCCTGAAGGGCTACCGCTTATGCCTCTACGTATTCCGCGAGACTGATTCCTTTGGGCACCTCCAGCCCATCGGCACGCAAGCCCTCGATGTGAAAGCGTATAGCGTCGCGAATTTCGATTTCTACTTCTGGCACGGTAGCACCAGTTGCGATGCAGCCGGGTAGGTCCGGCACATAGGCAGAGAAATTGTTGCCTGCTTTTTCAATCACCACCGCGTAACGCATATAGTCACTCCTTCAAACCGGACTGCTTGAGGATGCTGTTCAGTGTTCCTGGCGCAACCTCTTCAGACGGTTTGCCGGCCACGGTGACGCGGCCGGCTTTGGTTTTGTGCTTATATTGGCGATGGCTGCCCTTGGTTGCAACCAGATACCAACCGTCGGTCTCCAGCAGGCGAATGACTTCGCGGACTGTAAGCCGAGGCGGCATGAGTTCTCAGCTGCACCCGCTCGTCGATCCACAAGTATCGCACTTCTCGCAGGTGCCGTTCCGCACCATGGTGAAGTTGTGGCATTCCGAGCATTCGTTGCCGGTGTAGCCTTGCATCAAGGATTGCTGACGCCGCGTAGAGGCAAGCGCCTTTGCCTCGGCCGCTTCTTTCGCTGCTTCGTCGGTGAACAACCCGGTGGGATCGGCTGCCTCCTCGGAAACAATATCTTCGACCAATTCCTTGGCTCGCTCCTCATAGTCGCGCTTGTAGGCGATGGCTTCGTCGCTTGCTGGTTTAAGCGCCAGCACATTGGAGCCTGAGAACGCAGTTGGGGTGACCCGGGCAGGGGCCGCGGCAGGTGATCCGGCAAAACCCTTGGGTTCGCCACCTAGGCCAGACACCAACTTGACCGGCGAGGCGCCGCGGGTAAGGCCCTTCGAGAACGGCGTCGCCTTGCCTTCGTTGATGCCGCGTCCGAGCGCCGTCTTGTCGAAATCCGACTGGTCGACATGGGCGAGGTCGTGGCGGCCGAGATAGGACACGGCGAGTTCGCGGAACACGTAGTCGAGGATCGACGTCGCATTCTTGATCGCGTCGTTGCCCTGCACCATGCCGGCCGGCTCGAATTTGGTGAAGGTGAAGGCCTCGACAAATTCCTCGAGCGGCACGCCATATTGCAAGCCAAGCGAGATGGCGATGGCGAAGTTGTTCATCATCGCTCGGAAAGCGGCGCCTTCCTTGTGCATGTCGATGAAGATCTCGCCGATGCGGCCGTCGTCGAATTCGCCCGTGCGCAGGTAGACCTTGTGGCCGCCGACGACTGCCTTCTGGGTGTAGCCCTTGCGGCGATTCGGCAGTTTTTCACGATCGCGGTAGAGGCGTTCGATGACGCGCTCGACGATCTTCTCGGTGACCTGCACGGCACGCTGTGAAGCGGGCGCCGCGATCAACTGCTCGACCGCGTCGTCCTCGTCGTCCTCGCTGTCGGCGAGCAGCGACGAATTGAGCGGCTGCGACAGCTTCGAGCCGTCGCGATAGAGCGCGTTGGCCTTCAGCGCCAGCTTCCACGACAGCATGTAGGCGCCCTTGGCGTCTTCCACCGTCGCATCGTTGGGCATGTTGATGGTCTTGGAGATGGCGCCGGAGATGAAAGGCTGTGCCGCCGCCATCATCTGGATGTGGCTGTTGATGGACAGCGAGCGCTTGCCGATCTTGCCGCACGGGCTGGCGCAGTCGAACACCGCGAGATGCTCGGCCTTGAGGAAGGGCGCGCCTTCCAGCGTCATCGCACCGCAGACATGGATGTTGGCGGCTTCGATGTCCTTCCTGGAGAAGCCGAGCGCCGGCAGCATCTCGAACGAGAAGTCGTTGAGCTGCTCGTCGGTGAAGCCGAACGTCTCCTTCACCCAGTCGGCGCCGAGCGTCCACTGGTTGAAGACGAACTTGATGTCGAAGGCCGACTTCAGTGCTGCATTGAGCGCCGCGATCTTGTCGTCGGTGAAGCCCTTCGCCTTGAGCGAGCCGGGGTTGACCGCCGGCGCCTGGTTCATGTTGCCGTGACCGACCGCATAGGCCTCGATCTCGGCGATCTGGCTTTCTGAGTAACCCAGTGTGCGCAGCGCTTCCGGCACGGCGCGGTTGATGATCTTGAAATAGCCGCCGCCGGCAAGCTTCTTGAACTTCACCAGCGCGAAGTCGGGCTCGATGCCGGTGGTATCGCAATCCATGACCAGGCCGATCGTGCCGGTCGGCGCAATCACGGTCGCCTGCGCATTGCGGTAGCCATGCTCTTCGCCGAGTTCGATGGCGCGGTCCCAGGCAGCCTTGGCGTGCGTGGCCAATTCCTGCTGCTTCAGGTCGGACGCGACCAGCGGCACCGGATTGACGGCGAGTTTCTCGTAGCCCTGCTTTTCGCCATAGGCGGCACGGCGATGGTTGCGCATGACGCGCAGCATGTTCTGCGCGTTACGGTCGTAGTCGGCGAAGGCGCCGAGCTCGCCGGCCATCTCGGCCGAGGTGGCATAGGCAATGCCGGTCATGATGGCGGTGAGCGCTGCGCAGATGGCGCGGCCCTCGTCGGAATCATAGGGGATGCCCGACGTCATCAGCAGGCCGCCAATGTTGGCATAGCCGAGGCCGAGCGTGCGGTATTCGTAGGACTGCTTGGCGATCTCCTTCGACGGGAACTGCGCCATCATCACCGAGATTTCGAGGACGACGGTCCACAGCCGCACCGTGTGCTCGTAGGCGGCGATGTCGATCGTGCCGTCGGCGTTGCGGTAGGGGAGCAGGTTGATCGAGGCCAGGTTGCAGGCCGTGTCGTCGAGGAACATGTATTCCGAGCACGGATTGGAGGCCCGGATCGCACCGGCCGAAGCGCAGGTGTGCCAGTCGTTCATCGTCGTGTTGAAATGCAGGCCCGGATCGGCCGAAGCCCAGGCGGCGTAGCCGATCTTTTCCCAGAGGTCGCGTGCCTTCAGCGTCTTCAGCACCTTGCCGTCCTTGCGGGCGGTCAGATGCCAGTCGGCGTCGTCCTCGACGGCGCGCAGGAAGTTGTCCTTCAGCGACACCGAATTGTTGGAGTTCTGGCCGGAAACGGTGAGGTAGGCGTCGGAATCCCAGTCGGTGTCGTAGGTCTTGAACGACATCGCGGTGTAGCCCTGCTTGGCGAACTGGATGACGCGGTAGATGTAGTTCTCCGGCACGGCCGACTTCTTGGCCGCCTTGATCTCGCGCTTCAGCGCGGTGTTCATCGACGGGTCGAAGCAATCGTCATCATGGCCTTCGCAATTGATGCAGGCCTTCATGATCGCTTCGAGATGTTTTTTCACGATCTTGGAGCCGGTGACCAGCGACGCCACCTTCTGCTCTTCATTGACCTTCCAGTCGATGAATTCCTCGATATCGGGATGGTCGGCGTCGACAATGACCATCTTGGCCGCACGACGCGTGGTGCCGCCCGACTTGATGGCGCCCGCCGCGCGGTCGCCGATCTTGAGGAAGCTCATCAGGCCGGACGAACGGCCGCCGCCCGACAGCTTTTCGCCTTCGCCGCGCAGCATCGAGAAATTGGAGCCGGTGCCCGAGCCATATTTGAACAGACGCGCTTCACGCACCCACAGGTCCATGATGCCGCCTTCGTTGACGAGATCGTCCTGCACGCCCTGGATGAAGCAGGCATGCGGCTGCGGATGCTCGTAGGAGGACTTCGACTTGGTCAGCTTGCCGGTGAACGGGTCGACATAATAGTGGCCCTGGCTCGGGCCATCGATGCCGTAGGCCCAGTGCAGGCCGGTATTGAACCATTGCGGCGAGTTCGGCGCAACGCGCTGGGTGGCGAGCATATAGGCGAGTTCGTCGCGGAAGGCGCTGGCGTCTTCTTCCGACTTGAAGTAGCCGCCCTTGTAGCCCCAATAGGTCCAGGTGCCGGCCAGCCGGTCGAAGACCTGGCGGGCGTCGATTTCGGAACCGTAGCGCTCGGCTTCCGGCAGCTTGGCAAGCTCGGCCTCGTCGGCGACGGAGCGCCACAGGAAGGAGGGGACGTCGTTCTCCTCGACCTTCTTCAGGCGCGCGGGCACGCCGGCCTTGCGGAAATACTTCTGCGCCAGGATGTCGGCGGCAACCTGCGAGAACTGCGCCGGCACATCGATATTGTCCAAGCGGAACACCACCGAGCCGTCCGGATTCTTGATCTCCGAAAGCGCCTTGCGGAATTCGATCTCCGCGTAAGCTGATTGGCCTGGCTTGGTGAAACGACGCTCGATGCGCATTGGTCCGGTCCCTTTTGTCTATATATAGCGCTTTTCCCCGGGGATTTCTGCCCCCAATGCGAAACGCGCATGTCCGCCGTCTGCCGGCGTTCGAAAACACCGGCTCTCCTTGTGGCAGTCTTCGTCGCCTTGCCGGTCGAGCTTCTTACGAAGCCGCTGTTCCAACTCTGCGCCGAACCCTGCGGGTCCCTCAAAACTGAATTTTTCCTCGATTCCCTCGACCGAGGGAAATTCACACTATCTAGCGTCGAACCTGCCTGCAAACACTAAATATAGTGTTAACAGACAATTTATTCCAGTCCGACAAATCTCCCTTTTCGCTCCCGAAGCCCCCACGATCCAACGCTTCCGCCAGCCTCGTAAACAGGCGGAAATCATGGCCGAAACGCACAAAATCCGGGAAAAATGACCGGGCTCGAAACTCTCCGGTCGCGCCCTCAACAAGAGCACATGGCACATAAAAGGCGACTCGGTTTGCGTCGTCAAGGATTCGTTTGCGTAGCTTTTGTGACCCCAACATCTTGTGTGTCACATATGTGGATAACGGGGACAAAAAGCGGCTGAGGAAAGCCCGATTCTGCCGGCGTGGACCGCTGGTGAGCGGTTCACCCGAGACAGGCCCGGCCGGATTCTGGCTCACAGCCTTTTCATTTTAGCTGGCGTGCATTATGTCTTTGGCGTCGCGCGGGGGCGCGTCTTGTCAATTCCAAGAGCATCCGTTACGCCCCGCCCATGACAGTTACCGTCCGTTTTGCCCCCTCACCAACCGGCCGCATTCATATCGGCAATGCCCGCACCGCCTTGTTCAACTGGCTGTTTGCCATGAACAACAAGGGCCGTTTCATCCAGCGCTTCGACGACACAGACATTGCCCGCTCGAGGCAGGAATTTTCCGACGCCATCCTCTACGACCTGCACTGGCTGGGGATTTTCCCCGATGCCACCGAATACCAGTCGCGGCGCTTCGAAATTTACGACGCGGCAGTGGAGCGGCTGCAAAGGGCCGGCGTTGTCTATCCCTGCTACGAAACCCCCGAAGAACTCGACCTGCGCCGCAAGGTGCGCCGCACGCGCGGCCTGCCGCCGGTCTATGGCCGCGAGGCGCTGGCGCTTTCGCAGCAGCAGATCGCCGAATACCGCTCCGATGGCCGCCGGCCGCACTGGCGCTTTCTGCTGCCGAATTTCACCAGCGATCCGCTGCAGCCCGAACGCACCGAAATCCACTGGAACGATCTGGTGCGCGGCGAGGAAACCGTCGATCTGGCCTCACTGTCCGATCCGGTGCTGCGGCGCGAGGACGGCACTTATCTCTACACGCTGCCTTCGGTCGTCGACGACATCGAGATGGGCGTCAGCCATGTCATCCGCGGCGACGACCACGTCACCAACACCGGCGTGCAGATCGCGTTGTTCAAGGCGCTAGGCGCCGAGCCGCCTGTCTTCGGCCACCACAATCTCTTGACCACGGCCTCGGGCGAGGGCCTGTCGAAGCGCAGCGGTGCGCTGTCGATCGAGAGCTTGCGCGAGGAGGGCATCGAGCCAATGGCGGTTGCCTCGCTGGCCGTCCTTGTCGGCACCTCGGAAAATGTCGCGGCGGTGCATGACATGCCGGCACTGGCCGCGCGCTTCGATCCCGCCGCCACGTCGAAATCGGCGGCCAAATTCGACCCGGACGAGCTGTTCGTGCTCAATCGTGCGCTCATGCACCACATGCCTTTTCCCGAGGCGCGGGACCGGCTGATCGTGCTCGGCATCTCCGGCGACAAGGCCGAGCCGTTCTGGCTGGCGGTGCGCGGCAATCTCGACCGGCTGAGCGACGCGGTCGGCTGGTGGCGTATCCTTGCCGACGGCCCGCAGCCGGCGCCGGAATTTTCCGACGAGGATCGCGACTTCCTGCAGCAGGCCTTCGACCTGCTGCCGGAAGAGCCGTGGACCGGCACGGTCTGGAAAGACTGGACGGCCAGGATCAGGGAAGCCAGCGGCCGCAAGGGCAAGGCGCTGTTCATGCCGCTCAGGTTGGCCCTTACCGGACTTGCTTCCGGGCCGGAGCTTGCAGATCTATTGCCGCTGCTGGGTCGGGAAGGAACGCTGGCCCGACGACCCTGACCTTGCGCTGGTCCGGCGGGATCAGCGACACCGGCGACACCACCGGCTTGACGGCAAGGCGCTTGATGGCGGCGCGGTCGAGCCCGCCTTGTACGTTCGCCAGCGTCTCCGGATCCGCGCCCGGATCGGGTTTGGCCGCCGGCACCGGAATGAATGGCGTTGTCTCGGTATCAGGCTGCGATTGCTCGGGCGGTGGCGGGTTGCCGCCGATGATCTCGAAATTTCCGGCCTGCGCATTGCAGCCACAAGCCAGCGGCCGCGACATGTTGGGCTGTTTGTAGAGATAGGCGGTCGGCAACTCGCTGTAGGGCCTGCCGGTCACCGACGACGTCATGTTGGCCGAATCGTCTTCCATGCCGCGCGAATAGAACACCTGCATTTCGGTGCCGGGGCAGCTCGATTCGCAATTCTTCTGGTCGCGCTCGAAATCGCCGAGCGAAGCCGAGTTCGATATCGGGAAGAAATAGCCGTCGCAGGTGCGCACGCAGCTCGTATGGAACTCGCCGCCAACCGTCGGGAAATCCGGCACGCCGGGCTGGTTGAGGACGCGGCGCACATTGTGCTCCTCGCCGGGATCATCGGGCTGATCGAGCGTGTCGATCTGCCGGTTGCCGCCGAAAAGCTGGTCGAACAGATTGCCGTCGTCGGGTTCGCGGCTGGCTTCCTGCAGCGGCTCCCGGCGCGGCGCGGGCTCGTCACGGCAGCCATTGGCGTCGAGCGCGGCCAGGATGCGGCCGCGGTCGCGCCGCGAGCCGCCGCCGGCAAGCTGCGCGCGCTTGGCTTGCAACGCATCGAGATTGGCGTTCATGCGATCGATGCTGCTGTTCAGCGCAGCACATTGGCTGACATTGCGCGAAAACAGCGAAAACCCGCAATTCGCATCGCTCGCACGACCGCGCACCTTTGATAGCTGTTCGAACTGGCGGGAGATGGCCTTGTCATACTTCCGCACCATGCTGGAATTGCCGCCGCCATTCGATGAAGAAGCAAGCTCGGCTTCCAGTTGACGGCAAACGCGGGAGGCGGCCTGCGGTTCAGTGGTGGCGACGGCCGAAAGCACAAGCGCTCCGAGCAGCGCAGCCAGGTGCTTCAGCCTCCATCGTCCGCCCGTCATTGCCCGAACCCCGCTTGCCTGCCTGTCTACCGGATTCGCCGTTAACCGTTCCCTCAATCTACAACCAAAGATGGTCTTAGCCCATAGACGCGTTGCAGGAGGCGTTTGGATAGGGCGGCAACTGTGCGATCTCACCGCTGCATGAAAAAGGCGCAATCGCCCCGGAATTATCCCACGATCCAGCAATGCCCCGGGGAGCTGGCATGATCGCGATTACCCGTCGAACCGCGCTGCAGTTCGGTCTGTTGTGCCTGGCGGCGCCCGCCGTCCGGGCGCAGGAAAATCCAGCCGCTCCGGACTGGCGCAGCAAATTGGTCGAAGCCGGGCGTGAGCAGATCGGCGTCACCACCTTCTACGACCCGGCCTATGTCCGCCTCGGCTATCCCGGCGGCGACGTCGCGCCGGATAGGGGCGTGTGCACGGATGTCATCGTGCGCGCCTATCGCCGCGCCTTCAATCTCGACCTGCAGAAACTGGTGCATGAGGATATGGCCGCCAATTTCGCCGCCTATCCCAAGACCTGGGGTCTGAAAGCGACCGACCGCAACATCGATCACCGACGGGTCGGCAACCTTGCCGCCTTTTTCGGGCGCAAGGGTGCTTCCTTGGCCGTAAGCGAGGATCCTGCCGACTTTCAGCCGGGCGATCTTGTCACCCAGATGCTGCCCGGCAACCTGCCGCACATCGTCATCGTCTCATCCGAACGCTCGGCGGACGTGCCGGGAAGGCCGCTGGTCATCCACAATATCGGGTCGGGCGCCCGCGAGGAGGACACGCTGTTCGCCTTCAAGCAGACCGGGCATTACCGTTTCGTGCCTGCCTGACGGCGTCAGTTGAAATGAACCACCGCCTGTGCCTTGTGCGCCGCCTCGACCACCGCAAGCGCCGTCATGTTGACGACGCCGCGCGAGGTCACCGACGGCGTCAAAATATGCGCCGGCTTGTCGGTGCCAAGCAGGATCGGCCCGACATGCAGCGCGTCCATCATCGTGCGCAGCGCGGTCAGCGTGATGTTGGCGGAGTCGAGGTTGGGGAACACCAGGAGATTGGCTTCGCCCTTCAGCCGCGAATGCGGATAGACGCGCTGGCGCAGATGCTCCGACAGGGCTGAAT
This sequence comes from Mesorhizobium sp. LNJC405B00, assembly GCF_000502615.1. Lineage (NCBI taxonomy): Bacteria > Pseudomonadati > Pseudomonadota > Alphaproteobacteria > Hyphomicrobiales > Phyllobacteriaceae > Mesorhizobium > Mesorhizobium sp. LNJC405B00. Next base: position 76,320 of record NZ_AYWC01000016.1, read on the forward strand.
CGGCATGCATCTCGCCGTCGCATTGCAGGTCGGGCGCAACGCGCGCCAGGATCGCCGCCGCCTGCCGCATCTTCAGCGCGCTGGGGGAATCGCGCGAGCCGAAATCCGAATGCGACAGCAGCGCTGCCTTCGGCTCGATGCCGAACCGCTGGATTTCCTCCGCCGCCAGAATGGTCATTTCGGCGATCTCCTCGGCCGTCGGGTCGACCGAGACATGGGTGTCGGTGAGGAAGATGATGCCGCGTTGCGAGATCAGCATCGACAGCGTCGACAGGTCGCGGTCCTTGACGCCTGCGCGTGGTCCGATGACCAGCGTCACATTGCGCAGATGCCGCTCGAAACGGCCCTCGAGGCCGCAGATCATGGCGTCGGCATCGCCGCGCTTCAGCGCCAGCGCGGCAATCACCGTATTGTCGGTGCGCACCATCGTGCGCGCGGCCTCCGTCGTCACGCCGCGCCGGCCGGCAAGCTCGATCAACAGGTCGACATAATGGCGGTAGCGCGGATCGTCTTCCGGGTTGATCAGGCCGAAATCGACGCCCGGCTTGATACGCAGGCCGTAGCGCTTCAGCCTGACCTCGATGACATGCGGGCGGCCGATCAGGATCGGCTCGGCAATGCCTTCCTCCAGCACCACCTGGGCTGCGCGCAGCACGCGCTCGTCCTCGCCGTCGGCATAGATGACGCGCTTGGCGGTCGACGCCTTGGCCGACGAAAACACCGGCTTCATCACCAGGCCGGAGCGGAAGACGAAGCGGTTGAGCTGGTCGATATAGGCGGCGAAGTCGGTGATCGGCCGGGTCGCGACGCCGGTGTCGCAGGCAGCCTTGGCCACCGCCGGCGCGATGCGCAGGATCAGGCGGGGATCGAAGGGCGAGGGGATAAGGAAGTCGGGTCCGAAGATCGGCGTCTCGCCGGAATAGGCGCGGGCCGCGACGTCGGATGGTTCTTCGCGGGCAAGCGCGGCGATCGCCCGGACCGCGGCCATCTTCATCTCCTCGTTGATGGCGCTGGCGCCGCAATCCAGCGCACCGCGGAAGATGTAAGGAAAACAAAGCACGTTGTTGACCTGATTGGGGAAATCGGAACGGCCGGTGCAGATCATCGCGTCGGGACGAGCGGCGCGCGCGACCTCCGGCATGATCTCGGGATTGGGGTTGGCCAGCGCCAGGATCAACGGCTTAGGCGCCATATGATCAAGCAATTCCGGCTTCAGCACGCCGGCGGCCGACAGGCCGAGAAAAACGTCGGCGCCAAGGATCACATCGGCCAGCGTGCGCGCCTCGGTGTCCTTCACATATGGGTCTTTCCAGCGATCCATCTCGTCGGTGCGGCCCTTGTAGGCGACGCCGAAGCGGTCGGTGACCCAGATATTCTCTACCTTGGCGCCAAGCGAGACCAACAGGTTGAGGCAGGCGAGCGCTGCCGCACCGGCGCCTGAGGTGACGATCTTGATGTCGGAAATGGTCTTGCCGGCGAATTCCAGCCCGTTGAGCACCGCGGCGGCGACGATGATGGCGGTGCCATGCTGGTCGTCATGGAAGACGGGAATGCCCATGCGGGCCTTCAACTGCGCCTCGACCTCGAAGCATTCGGGCGCCTTGATGTCCTCGAGATTGATGCCGCCGAATGTCGGTTCCAGCGCCGAGATCGTCTCGACCATGCGCTCTATGCCCGGCGCGTCGATCTCGATGTCGAAGACGTCGATGCCGGCGAATTTCTTGAACAGCACCGCCTTGCCTTCCATCACCGGCTTGGAGGCGAGCGGGCCGATATTGCCGAGCCCGAGCACGGCCGAGCCGTTGGAGACGACGCCGACCAGATTGGCGCGCGCTGTATAATCGGCCGCGGTTGCCGGATTGTCGCGGATTTCGAGGCAGGGCGCGGCAACACCCGGCGAATAGGCCAACGCCAGGTCGCGCTGGTTGCCGAGCGGCTTGGTCGCCTGGATCTCGAGCTTTCCCGGCCTTGGATGCTTATGGAAGTAGAGGGCGGCTTCGTCGAGGTCCGAACGTGCCGTTTTCTTGTTCTCGCCTTCCATGCGGCCGCTCCCTCAAACCTGCTTTGCAGCCTTTTAGCACGCAAAAATGGTTTTTCGCGACGCCAAATAACGCAAGGGCGGCTAAAACAACCGGGGCCGGAAATATCGACCTATTTCAAATAATTGCGCTGAAATCCTGCCGATTATCCATCGAGCCTTTTAGAACGCGCTGACATAGAGGCCGCCATCGACCGGGATGTTCTGACCGGTGAGATAGCCGGCATGGACCGAGCACAGAAAGGCGCAGATCTGGCCGAACTCTTCCGGCGTGCCGAGCCGCTTGGCCGGAACGTCGGCGCTGATGCGGGTCTTGCGCGCTGCGGCCGCTGCCGGGTCTTCCATCGTGCCGGCCTCATGCGGGCCGCGCAGCCGGTCGGTGTCGAGCTTGCCCGGCAGCAGGCTGTTGATGGTGACGTTGCGGTCGATCACCGTGCGCGCCACGCCGGCCAGGAACGAAGTCAGCCCGGCGCGCGCGCCGGACGACAGATCGAGGCCGGGGATCGGGACGTAGACCGACAGCGAGGTGATGTTGACGATGCGGCCGAAGCCGCGCTTGGCCATGCCGTCGATCACGGCCTGCACCAGTTCGATCGGCGTCACCATGTTCTGCGTCACGCCTTCGAGGATCTTTGCGCGGTCGAGTTCGCGGAAATCGCGCAAGGGCGGGCCGCCATTGTTGTTGACCAGGATATCCGGGTCGGGGCAGGCGGCAAGGAGCGCGTGCTGCACGTCGGGTTTCGAGACGTCGCCGACGATCTCGGTCACCTTCACGCCGTAGCGTTCGCGCAGTTCGGCTGCGGTTTTTGCCAGCAGCTCGGCATTGCGGCCGTTGACGACGAGATCGCAGCCGGCCTCGGCCAGCGCCATGGCGCAGCCGCGGCCCAGCCCTTTGCTCGATGCGCAGACGATGGCCTTCTTGCCCTTGATGCCCAGATCCATGACGATTTTCTCCTGTGAATGGCGCGGCACGCTAGCCCTTTGGCTGGCCCAATCGCAACCGTCATACGGTTGTTGCATGAATCGGGGCATAGCCTGCGCGAAAGCAACGGTGACGATCTGATGTCCGGTACAGAAACCCGCACTTTCCGCAGCATGTTCATATCCGACCTGCATCTCGGATCGAAGGCGGCCAAGGCCGAGTTCCTGATCGATTTCCTGCGGTATCACGACGCCGATATCATCTATCTCGTCGGTGATATCGTCGACGGCTGGCGGCTGCGGCGCAGCTGGCATTGGCCGCAGAGCCACAATGACGTCGTCCAGAAACTGCTGCGCAAGGCGCGCAAGGGCACCTCGATCACCTATATCGCCGGCAATCACGACGAATTCGCGCGCCAGTTCCAAGGCGTGCATTTCGGCGGCATCGTCGTTGCCGACCGCGCCATCCACGAAACCGCCGATGGCAAGCGCCTGCTGGTCATCCATGGCGACCAGTTCGACACCGTCGTCCACAATGCACGCTGGCTGGCCTATCTCGGCGACTACGCCTATGACGCCGCGATGGTGGTCAACCGCGTGGTGACGAGGCTCCGCCATTTGCTGGGTCTCCCTTACTGGTCGTTCTCGTCCTGGGCCAAGGTCAAGGTCAAGAAGGCGGTGAACTTCATCGGCTCGTTCCAGACGGTGCTGGCCGAGGAGGCCCGCCGCTCGCATGTCGACGGCGTCATCTGCGGCCATATCCATCACGCCGCGATCGAGACTTATGAGAATGTGCAGTACATCAACACCGGCGACTGGGTGGAGAGCTGCACGGCGGTGGTCGAACATTTCGACGGCAAGATGGAGATCATCCACTGGGCGCTGGTGCTGCCCGAAGCACCGGACGAGCCGTTCATCCCCTTGCTGATCGAAGACAGGGTCGTCGAAGCGGCATAACCCTCCTGTTAATCGACTGGTCCAGGCAGTTTCGGACCGCTTTCGCGCATGTTAAGGGATCGATCTGCGTTGCAGCCCTTTGTGCAGCGTAATTGGATCGATTCATGTCGCTGCCGCCGCTCTCGCCCGAACAACTCGTCAAGCCGCGCCATTTCGAACTGCGCATGAGTCTGATCTTCGCGACATTATTCGTGTCGCTGGGAACGCATGTGCCTTATTTCCCGCTGTGGCTGCATGCCCAGGGTTTCCACGCCGAGCAGATCGCCATCATCCTGGCGGCGCCGATGTTCCTGCGCGTGGTGACAACACCCCTGCTGACCGCGCTGGCCGACCGGGCGAAGGACAGGGCGGATGTCTATATCGCGCTGGTGGCCGCGACGATGGTGCTTTCCGCCGGCTATTTCCTCAACCCGACCTACGCCATGGTGCTTGCCGTATCGCTGGCGCTGACGGTGGTGTGGACGCCGCATTCGCCGATCGCCGATTCGCTCGCGCTGTCGGGTGTGCGCCGCTTTGGCTCGAACTACACCGCGATGCGCAAATGGGGCTCGATATCCTATCTCTGCGCCAATGTCGCAGGCGGCTTTATCCTCGCCTGGACGAGCCCGCAGGCCGTGCCGGTAATCATCTTTGCGGCATTGTCTGCCGCGCTCGTCGCCGGATTGCTGGCGCCGCGGCTTGGCCGCCCGCGCCGGGCTTCGCCGCTATCTGCCGCCGACATCCAGCATCAGGCGCCGAGCCTTCTCAATCCGTATTTCCTGTATTTCACCCTCGGCGTCGGCATCATCACCGCCAGCCATGCCTTCCTCTACGGCTTTGTCTCAATCTACTGGAAATCGGTCGGCATCAGCGATTCCGTCGTTGGCCTGCTGTGGGCCTGGGGCGTGGTGGCCGAGGTCTGCATGTTCGTGTTTTTCAACCGTATTTTTGCCTCCGTCTCAGTCGTCAAGGTGATGCTGATCGCCGGCGTCGGCTCCATCGTGCGCTGGATCGCCTTTCCGTTGATCTGGCCACTCGGGCTTGGCGTTGCCGGTTTCTTCGGCGTCCAGACCCTGCATTCGGTGTCGGTGGCGATGGTGTTGATCGGCCTGCAGAAGATGATCGGCGAAACGGTTTCGGAAGAACGCACGGGTGCGGCGCAAGGCATTGCCTATTTCTTCAACGGCTTCTTCATGGCGGCGGTGACGCTGGCGTCCGGCCCGCTTTATGAGCGCTACGGCGTCGACGGCTTCCTGGCGATGATCCCGATCGCCATCATCGGCCTGGCGCTGATCGGGCTCGCCGCGCGTTCAGCCCCACAGCATCCTGTCAGGCGGTGACACCAGCGACCCCTGGTACACGAGGCCGGGCTGGCGGTCGCGGGCAAGCAGCAGCGGACCGTCGAGGTCGACGAAGTCGGCGCCTTGCGCCAAAAGCACTGCCGGCGCCATCGCCAGCGACGTGCCGACCATGCAGCCGACCATCACGCCGAATCCCAGCTCCCGGGCGCGGTCGCGAAGGGTAAGGGCGGCGGTCAGGCCGCCGGATTTGTCGAGCTTGATGTTGACGGCGTCATAGAGGCCGACAAGCGCTTCGAGGTCCTTCGCCTCGTGGAGGCTTTCGTCTGCGCAGATCGGCACCGGATGCGCGATGTGGCGCAGGATGGCATCATGGCCAGCGGGAAGCGGCTGTTCGATCAGGGCTATCCCATGTTCGGCGGCGAAAGCGAGATTCTCGATGATGTTGGCATCGGTCCAGCCTTCATTGGCGTCGAGGATGATGCGGCTGTCGGGCGCCGCTTCGGTCACGGCGCGGATGCGGGCCAAGTCGTTGTCGCCGCCGATCTTGACCTTGAGCAGCGGCCGTCCGGCATTGGCGCGGGCTTGCGCCGCCATCGCCTCCGGCTCGCCCAGCGACAGCGTGTAGGCCGTCACCAGCGCCGACAAGGGCACAGCGTGGATGGCGTCTGCGACCGCAACGCCGCTGATCTTCGCCTCCAGGTCCCACAAGGCGCAATCGATGGCGTTGCGGGCAGCACCCGCCGGCATCGCATCGAGCAGGTCCTTGCGGCTGATGCCGCCTTCTATCTGCCGGCGCATGGCCTCGGTGGCGTCGCGCACCCCCTCCATGGTCTCGCCATAGCGCTTGTAGGGGACGCATTCGCCCCATCCGCGATTGTCCCCATCGCTGATCGTGCAGGTAATGACTTCGGCTTCGGTCTTCGACCCGCGCGAGATGGTGAAGGTGCCGGCAATGGGAAAACGCTCGGCCTCAACCGAAATGACACGCGCCATAATTTTCTGCTCCGGCTATGCGACAACGCGTCGTCGGCAAATCGACAGGTACGACCCGTCAGGCTAAACAGGACGCCCATGTTGACCATCGGCAAACGCGACGCAAGCGGCAACGCCGCCAAGGAGGCCGACCACCAGCCCCGCGTTGCGGTCGGCGAGGAGGGCGGCGTCCTCGGCTGCGCTTTCTCCGGCATCTGGACGACGACGACAGTGGCGCTGATCGACGCCGAGATGCGCAAGATCGAGCAGCGCAAAGGCTACCAGACGCTCGCTTTGGATCTTTCCCACATCGAGAAGATGGACACCGCCGGCGCCTGGCTGATCGATCGCCTGGTCAGTGTCTTCGAAAAGAAGGGTGTCGAGATCAAGATGCAGGGGCAAACCGATGTCGCCTCGATCCTGCTCGGCGCCGTTGGCGAAGCTGTCCGGCGCGAGCCCGAATCGCGCGGCGTCCGGCGCCCCAACATCATCCTCCGCGGGCTGGAGGCGGTCGGCCGCCGCATCTATGAGATGCGCGACGATTTCCTCGCCTCGATGAACATCCTCGGCGCCACCATCGGCGGCGCCCAGATGAAGCTCGGGCGCGGCCATGCCATCAATCCGGCGGCGATCTTCAACCAGATCGATCGCATGGGGGTCGGCGCCATCCCCGTGGTGGTGCTGATGTCGGCGATCGTCGGCGCCATCGTCGCCCAGCAGGGCGCCTACCAGCTCAATTATTTCGGCGCCAACATTTTCGTTGTCGATCTGGTCGGCGTGCTGATCCTGCGCGAACTCGGCGTGCTGATGACCGCCATCATGATCGCCGGCCGCTCCGGCAGCGCCATCACCGCCGAGATCGGCTCGATGAAGATGCGCGAGGAGGTCGACGCGCTGAAGGTCATCGGCCTCAACCCGATCGGCGTGCTGGTGTTTCCGCGCCTGGTGGCGCTGGTGATCGCGCTGCCCTGTCTCACCATCGTCGCCAATTTTGCCGCTCTTGGCGGCGGCATCCTAGCCGCCTGGCTTTATTCCGGTATTGCGCCGACGGCCTTCATCGACCGGCTGCGCGGCGCGATCGATATCAGCACCATCTTCGCCGGGCTGATCAAGGCGCCGTTCATGGCCATGATCATCGGCACCATTGCTTCCGTAGAAGGCATGAAGGTCGGCGGCAGCGCCGAATCGCTGGGTCTGCACGTCACCGCCTCGGTTGTGAAATCGATCTTCGTTGTCATCATCCTCGATGGCCTTTTTGCCATCTTCTACGCATCGATCGAGTTCTGACATGATGCGCAGAAACTCAAAGGCGACCAAGGCTATGCAGGGAACGGGCGAAAGCGATATCGTGCTGTCGGTGCGCGACATCACCGTTGCCCTGGACGACAAGCTGATCCTCGACAAACTGGCGCTCGACATCAAGCGCGGCGAAATCCTCGGTTTCGTCGGCGCCTCGGGCGCCGGCAAATCGGTGCTGCTGCGCACGATTCTCGGCCTGCTGCACAAGCAGTCCGGCACGATCAAGCTGTTTGGCCTCGACCTCGAAAAGGCCAGCGACATCGAACGGTTGCGCATCGACATGCGCCTTGGCGTGCTTTTCCAGCACGGCGCCCTGTTTTCGGCGTTGACCGTGCAGGAAAACGTGCAGGTGCCGATGCGCGAATATCTCGATCTGCCGAAGAAACTGATGGACGAACTGGCCTTGCTCAAGATCGAACTGGTCGGCCTGCCGCCGGACGCCGCGCAAAAATTTCCCTCGGAGCTTTCGGGCGGCATGATCAAGCGCGCCGCCCTGGCGCGGGCGCTGGCGCTCGACCCCGACATCGTCTTCCTCGACGAGCCGACTTCCGGCCTCGACCCGATCAGCGCGTCCGAATTCGACGAACTGGTGGTCAAGCTGCGCGATACAATGGATCTGACGGTCTATATGGTGACGCACGATCTCGACACGCTGTTTACCGCTTGCGACCGCGTGGCGGTGCTCGGCAACAAGAAAATCCTGGTCGAAGGCACGATCGACGACATGCTGAAAAGCGAAGAACCGTGGGTCAAATCCTATTTCCGCGGAAAACGCGCTCGGCAACTTGATCTTGCCGCGCGCGCATAGACATAAGTGGGGCAATGGAAACCAGAGCCAACTACGTAATTGTCGGCATTTTCACCCTGGCTGCAATCCTGGCGGCGTTCGGGTTCGTCTATTGGACCGCCCAGATCGGTGATCGCGGCGAGACGGCGGAGCTGCGCGTGCGCATTCAGGGTTCGGCCTCCGGCCTCGGCCCCGGCAGTCTGGTGCTGTTCAACGGCGTCAAGGTCGGGGTGGTCAAGCGCGTCTATTTCGACCGCAATGACCCCAATGCCGCCATTGCTACGACCGAGATCGACCAGACAACGCCGCTCACCAAATCGACGCAGGCCGATATCGGCATCGCCAGCCTTGCCGGCCAGGTCAACATCGAATTGAAGGGCGCCGATCCAAAGGAACCAAATCTGCTGGAAGAGGCGGCAAAGGAAGGCAGGACCGCCGAGATCGTCGCCAATCCATCGGCGGTCACCAACCTGCTGCAGACGGCGCAGAATATCTTCACCCGTGCCGACAAGGTGCTTTCCGAACTCGAAGGTTTCACCAGGGATGTGCGCGGGCCGCTGACCCAGACCGTCAAGAACGCCCAGACATTTTCCGATGCGCTGGCCAGGAATGCCGATGGCATCGACAAGTTCCTGACCGCCGTCAGCGCGCTGTCGGACGAGTTGAAGGGTGTTTCCGGCAAGCTCGACGGCACACTGAAGGCTGCCGAAGGCCTGCTCAATGCCGTCGACAAGGACAAGATCAAGAGCATCGTCGCCAATGTGGACGCCGTCACCGCCAATCTGAAGGAGACCAGCGGACAGCTCGACGGCGTGATCAAGAACGTCGATACCGCGGTCGGCTCGGTCAACGATTTCGCCAAGCGCACGCAAGGCACGCTGGCAAAGGTCGACAATGTGCTCGACGGCATCGATCCGGCACAAGTGCGCGTGGCGCTCGCCAACATTCAGAAGGCCAGCGAAAATGCCAACAAGGCCGCCGCCGACATCGCCCAGGTGACCGACAAGTTCGCCGACCGGGCCGACGACATCGACGAGACGATCAAGGACGCCAAACAGCTTGCGTCGCGCCTCAACGATGCCTCGGTGCGCGTCGACGGCATCCTGAAAAGGGTCGATACTCTGCTCGGTTCGGGCCAGGCCGACGGCGTCATGGCCGATGCCAGGGACACGCTGAAGTCGTTCAAGCAGGTCGCCGACACGCTGAACGCCCGGCTTGGCACGATCACCGACAATATTGCGCGCTTCTCGGGCCAGGGCCTGTCGAATGTCGAGGCGCTGGTCCAGGACAGCCGGCGTTCGATCAGCCGCATCGAAGAGGCGGTGACCGATCTCAGCCGCAACCCGCAGCGCATCCTGTCGGGCGGCGACGGCGAGGTCCGGCAGTTCGATGGCAGGGCACGGCGTTGACTTCCGTGCCCGCCCGCAGCAATTACATGGACCGCGGATGCGGATTCATCATACGATCCGGGGACAGTGGGGATCACGCGTGACGTTCGGGTTGGGTGGGTATAGATCGGCAGTCGTTTTGCTTGGCTTGACGCTGGCTGGTTGCGCGGCATTGGGAGGCAAGCCGGCGCCGCTCGATACGTTCGAGCTGTCCGCCCCGTCGATCGACGCCCGTGGCCACAGCCGCCGCCAGATCCTGATCGCCCAGCCCTCCGCGCTCAAGGCGCTGGACAGCCAGAACATCGTCATCAAGCCGTCAGATCGCTCGATCCAGTATCTCAAGGGCGCGCAATGGGCCGACCGGCTGCCGCTGATCGTGCAGGCGAGGCTCGCCGAAACCTTCCAGCGCTCCGGCAGCTTTGCCGGCGTCGGCAAGCCGGGCGAGGGGCTGGCGATCGACTACCAGGTGATCGTCGAGATCCGCTCCTTCGAAGTCCGCGTCAATGGTGGCGAGCATGCCGAGGTCAATCTCTTCGTGCGCATCCTGAATGACCGCAACGGCGAGGTGCGCGCCTCGAAGAGCTTCACCGCATCCGCTCCCGTTTCGGGCAGCGGCAATCCGGCCTATGTCAACGCGCTCGACAGCGCCTTCGGCGAGGCGGCGAAGGATATTGTGGGCTGGACGGATTCGGTGATCTGAGCCGGTCGAGGCTTCGAACGATCGTTCGTCGCGTTAGCCATCACTCGACCAAATATCGCAGGTTCGCGCTAACCCTCATTGCGCTGCCGGGCATTTCTCCCCGTATAGTGACGGGAGAAAGAACGCCGCCGCCAATGATTTCGCCAATTGTCACCGTTCCAGTATGGGCGGCGAGGCTGATGCCATCTCCCTTCTCCCCGTCGCTATACGGGAGAAGGTGCCGGCCGGCGGATGAGGGGCAGCGCAGACCGACGATTTTGCACAAAGAAAAGGCGGGAACTTCCCGCCTTGTCTGTGGTGTCGCCTCAATCAGTGCAAACGGCCGCTCGCATGGGCCAGCATGGTGTAGACCTTGCCGGTGTCCGACGTCAGGTAGGTCTGCGCCATGATGTTGTCGCGGTCGTTGCGCGAGACGTCCTTGAGCAGCTTCTCGAAATCGTCGCAGTAGCGGTCGACAGCGGTGCGGAACTCCGCCTCTGCCTGATATTTGCGGCGGATTTCGTCGAAGGTCTGCTGGCCCTTGAGCGTGTAGAGGCGGCGCGTGAACACGTCACGCTCGCCGCGCCGGTAGCGGTTCCACAGCTCGATCGAGGCGTCGTGGTCGATCGCCCGGGCAATATCGACCGAGAGCGAGTTGAGCGACTCCATGACATGCAGCGGCGAGCGCTGGGCGGGAGTTGCGCGCGGTGCTTCCGCGGGCGCTGCCGGCCTGGCGACTTCCTCCTCGCGCGATGCTCCGGTCAGGAGATCGCGCACCCAGCCGCCTTGCGGCGTGCGGGCGTTGGCGTCGCGCTGGCGCGGTGCTTCGGCAGGGCGTTCGATATCGAGCGTGCCACGCAGGCCGCCGAGCGGCGCCTGCGGAGCAGGGCGCTCCGGCTGTGGC